>NC_012029.1:1367647-2051471 GCF_000022205.1 Halorubrum lacusprofundi ATCC 49239 | reverse complement strand
CGCCCGCGGCGGTGCGCTCGCCGACATCGCGGTGCTCGTTGTCGACGTTAACGACGGGTTCCAGCCGCAGACGGAGGAGGCGATCGACATCCTCAGACGCACCGGGACACCCTTCGTCGTCGCCGCCAACAAGGTGGACACGACGCCGGGATGGAACCCGCAAGACGGCCAGCCGATACAGCGGAGCCTGGAGGCGCAGTCGGAGCGCGCCGAGTCGATGCTCAACGAGAACCTCTACGAGATCATCGGCCAGCTCTCGGACGCCGGCTTCTCCGCCGACTTGTACTGGCGCGTGCAGGACTTCCAGAAGAACATCGGCGTCGTCCCCCTCTCGGCGATCACGGGCGAGGGCGTCCCCGACCTGCTCACGGTCCTGATGGGTCTCTCACAGCGGTTCATGAAAGAGGAGATGGCGATCGACGTGCAAGGTCCCGGCGAGGGGACGGTCCTAGAGGTAAAAGACGAGCGCGGCTTCGGCGCCACCATCGACACGGTCGTGTACGACGGCGTGGTGCGCAACGGCGACCAGATCGTCGTCGGCGGGCAAGACGAGCCGATCGTCACCGAGATCCGGGCGCTGCTGCAGCCGCGTCCCCTCGAAGAGATCCGCACGGAGAAGAAGTTCGAGAAGGTGGCGGAGGTCGGCGCCGCTGCCGGGGTAAAGATCGCTGCGCCCGACCTCGATCGGGCGATGGCGGGCGCGCCGGTTCGGGTCGTCCGCGACCGCCCGGTCGAGGAGGTCGTCGAGGAGGTGAAAGCCGAGCTCGCGGAGATCGAGGTGGAAACCGCCGAGAACGGCGTCGTCGTCAAGGCGGACACGCTCGGATCCTTAGAGGCGATGGCGAACGCGCTCCGCGAGGCGGAGGTCCCCATCCTGCGCGCTGAGGTCGGCGACATCGCGCCCCGCGACATCGCCGTGGCCGAGACCGCGAACCAAGACGAGCACAAGGCCATCCTCGGGTTCAACGTCGATCTGCTCGCGAACGCCGAGACGGAGCTTGAGAACGCCGACGTGAAGCTGTTCACCGACGAGGTCATCTACCAGCTGATCGAAGACTACGAAACGTACGTCGAGGAGAAACAGCGCGCCCAGCAGGAGACGGTGCTGGACAAGGTCGTCCGCCCCTCGCGGTTCCGCATCCTCCCCGACCACACGTTCCGCCAGAACGACCCCGCGGTCGTCGGCGTCGAGGTCATCTCCGGCACGGTTCAGAACAACCGCAACGTCGGATACTTCGAGGGTAACGAGTTCGAGCGCGTCGGCCAGCTCTCCGGCATTCAAAAGCAGGGCGACGACGTCGACGAGGCGCGCGCCGGCGAGCGCGTGAGTATCGCCATCGACGGCCCGACCGTCGGGCGCGACATCGAGGAGGGCGACACTCTCTGGACCGAAATCCCCGAAAAACACGCGAAGATCCTCGAACAGGAGTTAAAAGAGGAGATCACGGCCGACGAGCGCGAGGCGCTCGCGGCGTACTTGGAGACCAAGCGGAAGCGGGACCCCTTCTGGGGGAAGTGAATCGAGGATTATCGGCGTACTCGGGCGAAAAGATGCCGCAGTTCGTTGCTAATCTCAGTCGTCGTGGTCCGCGAGCGTTTGCTTGATCTGCTCTAGTTGAAGATAGGTGGCGAGGGCGAGTATGGTACTCGGCCACAGGCCGATGAACTGGCCGCGCTGCTTGTCGCCGCGAACGTAGTAGAAGTACAGCGCGAGGGCGACGGAGCCCATGGACGCCAGCGCGGCGGGTCCGAGGTCGCCGAGGTTCATCCCGGCCGAGGTCCGGTTCGTTGCCGCTTCGGATGCTTCGTTCATAATTTATAATGGCGTTCTGTAGTTAAATCACTTGCGCTGACACGAACGCCTCCGCCGCGATCTTCCTACTCGCGTCCCGACGCCGCAGACTGGCTGACGACCCGCGTCGCGGTCGCTTTCCACCGGATCGCCACGTCGTCGCCCGCGTCCAAGTCCAACCGTGCCGAGCTCTCCGCCGTGATCAACACCCGGAAGACCACCTCGCCCACCTCAACCCGAACCGTCGACACCGTTTTGCCCGCCACGATCTCGACGACCTCGCCGCGCAAGCGGTTCCGGGCGCTCGTCGAATCCGGATCGACTCGCTGGCTTTCCTTATAAATCGTCACCGCGTCTGCGCCGATCCGCACCTGCACGGCGTCGCCGACTGCGGCGTCGTCGTGGAGCCCGCGAACTGTGCCGACCGCGGTGTCCACCTCTGCCAGTTCGCCGTCGACGCGCGCGACTGTCCCGTCTAGCACCGTCTCGGGGACGTTGGCTGTCGCGGCCAGCACCGCTTGCAGGCGGTCGTACCGGTCGAGGAGGTCGCGGCCGGCCCCCGTCAGCCGACTACCGCCTCCGCCGGACCCCCCGCGCCGTCGCTCGACGAGGGTACCGAAGGCACCTTCGAGCGCCTCGATCCGCAAGAGCGCGCGAGCCCGTGAGCGCCCCAGCTCGGAGGCCGCACCCGCAACCGATCCGGCCTCGTGGACCGCTCGGAGGAGCGCGGCGTCGCGACCGTCGAACTCGGCGTCGCCCTCGATGAGCGCGGCTCGGCCGCGGCCCGTCCCGGCCGCTGTGCTCCCGTCCGCGGCGCTTCCGTCCGCGCGTTCGTCCATACCGAAGGCGTCGGCTCGGGGGGTGTTGGCGTTTTCCCTCCCCGACCGAACTCGGCGACTGCGACGGCGACGTAACCGGTCACGGGTAGCCACGCTCCTCGTTCCGGACGCGATCGGACGCCGATCCCGGGGTGAGCGACTGCCCGGATTCCGCTCCGTGGGGGACAGTAACCGATCGCGGTTATTCGCGTGCAGAAGCTATATTTGGTATCGGTCCATCGGTGTATCTATGACGATACATCGACGGCGATTCGTCGCCGCACTCGGTACGGGCGCAGTCGCGAGCACCGCCGGCTGCGGGGGGGCCGGCGGCAGCGAGGGGAGTAGCGACGAGGACGACGACCGGCCCGCCGTCGCCGGGGAGACCCTGACGCTCACGACGACGACGAGCACCTACGACACGGGCCTGCTCGACGCGATCCACGCCGACTTCGAGAAGCTGTACGGCGTAAGCGTCGACGCGGTCGCGCAGGGAACGGGCGCGGCCCTACAGTCGGCTCGCGACGGCGACGCCGACGTGGTGATGGTCCACGCCCGAGGGCTCGAAGACGAATTCATGCGCAACGGGTACGGCGTGAACCGCCGCGACCTCATGTTCAACGACTTCGTCATCGTCGGCCCGGAAAGCGACCCGGCAGGGATTCAGGGGATGGGCTCGGCGACGGAGGCGCTCACGACGATCGCCGATAGGGAGGCGTCGTTCGTCTCCCGCGGGGACAACTCCGGCACCCACACCAAGGAGCGCAACCTCTGGGAGGCGGCCGGCACCGAGCCCGGCGGCGACTGGTACCAGGAGACCGGCAGCGGGATGGGCGAAGCGCTGAACATCGCCACCCAGCAGGGCGCCTACACGCTCTCGGACCGCGGAACGTTCATCTCGCAGCGCTCGGAGATCGACCTCGTCGTTCTGGTGCAGGGTCCCATCGAGAACGGCCCGGAGATCCTCGCGAATCCCTACGGAGTCATGGCGGTCAACCCCGGTGTCCACGACAACGTCAACTACGACCTCGCGATGGCGTACATCGGGTGGATCACCAGCCCCAGCACCCAAGACGCGATCTCCGAGTACCAGATGAACGGCGAACAGCTGTTCTTCCCCGAGGCGATCTCGGAGAATCCCGACTTCCAGCAGTACGTTCCGGAAGGTTGGAGTAGCGACTCGTCTGACGAGTGAGCGTGCCGATCGAACCAGTCGCACAGCTGCTCTCTCCCCTCCTCGATCTCCCGTTCAGGGACGGCTACGTCTGGAGCATCATCTACGTCTCGCTGTACGTGAGCGTCACCGCCGTGGCGCTGAGCACACTGTTCAGCGTTCCCGTCGCCGTCGTAGTCGGGTTCTCCGAGTTCCCGGGCAAGCGGGTCGTGAAGTCCGTCGTCAACACGGGAATGGGGTTTCCCAGCGTGGTCGTCGGCCTCTTGGTCCTGTTCGCGGTCTCGAATCAGGGACCGCTCGGGTCGCTTGAGCTCGTCTTCACCAGAGAGGCGATGATCATGTCGCAGTTCGTACTCGCGACGCCGCCGATCACGGCGATCAGCCTCGCGGCCGTCTCCGGGGTTGACGACGGCGTCCGCGACGCCGCGCGCGCGCTCGGCGGCACGCGCCTCGACGCGGCCCTCGTCGTCCTGAAGGAGGCGCGGTACGGGATCGCCACCGCAATCTTGGCCGGCTTCGGTCGGGCCGTCAGCGAGGTCGGCTCCGTGCTCATCGTCGGCGGCAACATCACGAGCGCGGACGGGATTTCGAAGACCCGGACGCTGACCACTGCCATCCAACTGGAGGCGCGTCAAGGCCAGTACGAGACGGCGATGATCCTCGGCGCGGTCCTCGTCGCGCTCGTGTTGACCGTCAACGCCGTGGTCATTCACTTCGGCGACGGGGGGGTGAACCGCTGATGCTCCGGGCGACCGGCGTCTCGCAGTCGTTCGGCGGCGAGCGGGTGTTCGACGACCTCTCCATCGAGATCGACGCCGGCGAGGTCCTCGGCGTCATCGGTCCTTCCGGCGTCGGCAAAACGACGCTGCTTCGGACGCTCGCGCTCTCGCTCGAACCCGACGCGGGGACCGTCGACCTCGGCGGCACGGACGCGTGGACCGTCGAGGAGTCGGACCGACTCGCCCTGCGGCGGCGGGTCGGAATGGTCTTTCAGGAGGCGAGCCTCTTCGACGCCTCGGTGGGCCGCAACGTCGAATACGGGCTCCGGGTTCGGAGCCCGTGGGCCGACCGGATCGCCGCGACGCTGGGGCTCGCCGAGACTCCCGACGCGGTTCGCGAGTCGCTCGATGTCGTCGGGCTGACCGACAAGACGACTCAACACGCCGACTCGCTGTCGGGCGGAGAGGCCCAGCGCGTGTCGTTCGCTCGCGCGCTGGCGTACGACCCGGACGTGCTCCTGTTGGACGAGCCCACCTCCGACCTCGACCCGCGGAACACGGCCGTCATCGAGGAGGCGATCGACGAGGCCCAAACCCGGGGCATCGGCGTCGTCGTGGCGACCCACGACATGCATCAGGCGGAGCGCGTCGCGGACCGCGTCGCCGTCCTGCTCGACGACGGGATCACGGAGGTCGGCCCGACGGAGCGGATCTTCGAGAACCCGTCCGACGAGCGCACCCGGAAGTTCATCTCGGGCGAGCTTGTGTACTGACGCACACCGAGGAGAGACGGGGAATCGGCCGGAATCCGGCGAGCTATTTATAAGTGATCGACGACTCCGCGGTGAACACCGTCAAAGCCGCACAACCGCAGCCTCACACCTCTCCAGCCTCGCGGTTCGCGCTCTTCGAGCGCTCACCACGTCCAGCGAGAATCGAAGATTCTCTGGCAGCCGGCGCGTAGCGCCGGCGACGCCACCGCGCCGGTTGTTTATAAGCGATCGTCGCTGTCGCTCACGACTGTTTACATACGGTATTGCTGCCACCGATCGACTTCACCACTCCCGACATCGATCGAGAAGCACGCTTCGGCGACAAATCGTTTCAAACGAGGGGCTCTGTAGAAATCCTCTTTGTCAGATACATTATTGCCTGAAACAACTGGTCGCTGAAAGGTGCGTACTGACTGCTAACTATCTGTTAATCACGGTTTATTTCTGAATCATTTTGGTAAATACAGTGAATATTGACGAAGAGACCACCCCTAATTGATGTGACAGATCATAGGAGCTATCCGTTCACCTCCAGAGGTTGCTATCGTATGAATGAGAGCAACCGTGACCAGCTAATCGACTCCTACTTGAATGGTATGGATCACGAGGACAAAGAGTTGCTACGAGACGCCTTCGCGCCGGATATTGTACACGAACACCCCGTCCGCAACGTGAAAGGAATCGAAGGTTTTCTGGCATTTAAAGTCGACGAGCAGCCACCCCAGGAGTCCGAACACAAAGTGAGCCGCCGCATCCACGTTCCGGAGGCGTCCGTGGTCCAAGGACGAAAAGTCGGAACCGTGGAGGGGGAATCGGTCGACGTCCAGTTCTGCGACGTCTATGAATTTAACGCGGACAAATCGGCGATCACTACGCTTTCTGTTTACGTGCGGGAGTGAGCTATCAGCGAGGTAACGTCGATCCGTCTCCAAGGTCAATTATCGGAGTCCTTTATCGGTGGAATCAGTGAGCAATGGGGTAGTGCTCTTGAGAAGATTTCGACCGATCGCTGAGCAAGGACCAATCGGTTAGATGAGTCCGTTTTCGGAATGGATGGTGGACTACTGCTCTGTCTCTCACACCCCGTCTCTATCAGAGAGCGACAGAGTACAGTCTGTCGTGTTACATCGTTCTCCTGTACTGAGCGATAGAAGGTGCAAAGCTATCACCCGCAGATGATTCAACAGAGCCGTCGCTTCAGACGTCGAAGTCGAGTTTGACCGCATCACCGGCCTCAACGTCGCCCGGATCGACCACGTCGTCGCCGGCGGCGAACCCGGCGTGGAGGTGTTCGTAGGTGCGATCGATCGCCTCCACGATCACCTTCGTGTCGCCCGTCACCGGCATGAAGTTCGTGTCGCCGTTCCACCGCGGGACCACGTGGGTGTGGAGGTGGTCGATCGAGCCGCCGGCCGCCGAGGCGCCGAGGTTCTGCCCGGTGTTGACTCCGTCGGGGTCCACGTCGCGGCGCATCGCTGCGAGCGTCGCCGCCTTCAGTTTCGCGTGATCGAGCAGGGTCGCGTCGTCGAGGTCGGTGGGGTCCTCGCGGTGTTCGCGGGGGATCACCATCGCGTGCCCCGGATTGTACGGCGCGTTGTTCAACAGGACGTAGTTGCGCTCGCTGCGGGCGACAACGCGCGCGTCGCGGGCGTCCTCGCGCTCCGGCAGGACGCAGAACGGACAGCCCTCGATGGGGTCCGCGTCGCGCTCGACCCACTCGATCCGCCACGGCGCGTAGATCCGGTCCATCAGCCGTCGAAGTCGTGGATGCCGGCGGTCGTGATCTCGACGCCGTCGTCGGTGACGAGCAGGGTGTGTTCCGCCTGACTGACGAGCGCGTCGTCGGCCTCCTTCAGGACGGGGTATCCCTTCACCGCGTTCGCCTGCTTCAGCCGGCGCAGTGCCATCTCTACGCGGTCGCCTTCCAGCCACCGCGCCGCGAACGGGAGGTCGTCGAACGCCTCGATCTCGTCGAGGGCCTGTCGCGCGCGGCGGTCGCGGACGCTCCCCGACCCCTGTCGCTCGAAAATCTCCTCCTCGGTCCCCTCGCCGACCTTCCCGCGGCCGTCGGTGGCGAACGGCTCGATCGCAACCGCCTGTCCGGGCTCCAGTTCGACCGACCGATCGACGCCGCGGTTCGGGACCGTCGGCCCCGTGTGCGCGTCGTAGCGCTCGACGCCGTGTCCGGAGAGATTCAGGACGGGCGTGTAGCCGTACCCGCGGATCACGTCCTCGATCGCCTGCCCGACGACGCCGACCTCGACACCCGGCCCGGCCTCGTCGACCGCGGCCTCGAGCGCCATCTCGGCGGCCTCGACCAGCTCGGGGGTCCCCGTGTGGTCCACCGTGACCGCGGCGTCGGCGATGTAGCCGTCGACGTGGACGCCGACGTCGAGACACACCATCTCCTCGCCGAACTCGGTGTCGTCGTCGCGACTCGGGGTGGCGTGAGAGGCCTCGGGATCGACGCTGATGTTGACGGGGAACGCGAGCCCCGCGTCCTGCTCGCGGATGAAGTCCTCCGTCCACTCCGCGACCTCGAGGTGTGTCCGCCCCGGCTCGACCATCTCGCGGGCCTCGTTCATCGCCTCGACCAACACCGCACCCGCCTCCCGGTAGCTCTCGACCGCGTCGTCGTCTAGGGATCCGTGGCTCATGTCTCCGGGTTCGGCGACCGACCGCAAAGAGGTTGCGGAGGGGCGCCGCGGACCCTCACAGCGTCAGGGCACGGAGTCACGGCGCGGGGTCGGGGCTCGGATCGCTGCTCGCCGACGCCGCCTCGGCGTCGGCCGCTGCCTCGCCATTGGCCACCGCCTCCCTAGCCTTCGCCGCCTCTCCGTTTGCCGTCGGAAGCCACATCGTGATCAGCGTTCCCGTCGGCTCTCGCGTGTGGATCTCCAGTTCGCCGCCGGACTCGGTGACGATCCAGTGGACGAGCCAGAGCCCCAGCCCGCTCGCGTGTTCGAGCGCCGTCTCGCGGGCCTCCGAGAACACGCTCCGCTCGACCGCGGGGATCCCGGGGCCGTTGTCCGCGACGGCGATGCGGTACCCCTCGCCGTCCGGATCGACGGCCACCTCGACGATCGGTTGGTCCCCGTCGTTGTGGACGACCGCGTTCTCCAACACGTTCCGGACCGCGGACTCCAACAGCTCGTCGGCACACACCACGGCCGCGCCGGGCGTCGACACCGTCACCGTCGCCCGCGGGAACGACGACTCGAGCGACTCGCAGAGTCGCGTGACCAGTTCCGACAGGTCGATCTCCGCCCGCGCGCCGTCCCTGTGGAGCGCGACGTCGATCTCGCGGGCTTGGTCGCTGAGGTGTGTCAGCGTCTCGACCTTCCGATCGATGATGTCGAGGTAGTCGTCGCCCTCCTCGTCGACATGGTTTCGGAGGAGGTTCGCGTATCCGCCGATAACGTTCGTGTCGTTCTTCAGATCGTGTCTGAGAACCCGATTGAGGACCTGTAGCCGCTGTTCGGACCGTCGGATCTCGGTCACATCGGTGGCGGTTATCACCACCTCTTCGGTGTCCTCGAACAGGCGCTCGACCCTCGTGTCGAACTGGCGCCAGTTTCCGTCTGCGTGGGCTATCCGGTGGTCGATCGCCTGCGGCTCGCCGGTCTCGAACGCGCACTCGAACGCGCGTTGCGCCTCCCGACGGTCGTCGGGGTGGACCAAGTCGATCACGGGCCGCCCCTCGATCTCCGCAGGCGAGTGGCCAAGCAGACGCTCTATCGACGGGCTCACGTACCGGAGCAGGCCGTCGGTTCCGCAGACGGCGATGATGTTCGGTGACTTCTCGATGAGCGCCCGGTAACGGCGCTGGAGCGTCTCGCGCTCGGTGACATCGCGAAACAGGAGGACGGTTCCGCCCGCCGCGGAGGTGGACCCGAATTCGGGCGGGCTCTCGAACTCGGATTCGACCCCGGCCCCGGACCCGCCCCCGGCGATCGAGTGGGCGGCGACCGTCAGAAAGCGGGGATCTGACCCACCGTCGACGGTCACCCGGAGATCGTCGTCCGGGTCCGCTCCGGGGGTGCCACGCGACCCGGCCCCGTCGACAGTCCCGTCGCGCGACACGAGATCCGTGACCGCCGGGGCGCGCTCGAACGCCTCGTCGACGCCGCAGCCGATCGCCGCGGACGGGAACAGTCGACGAGCCGGCCGGTTCAGGTCGACGACGCGACCGGCGTCGTCGACGACTACGATACCATCGGAAAGGTTTGCGAACACCGCGTCGCGAGCGATGGGCGAGAGGTCGAGGAGCCGGTAGCGGAATACGACCCAGCCGAGCAGACCGGAGGTGGCCGCGAACGTGACCGGCGTGAGGTCGACGAACCGGGGGCCGATCAGCCCCCAGATCCCGATGACGCCGACGGTCATCGGTGCGACACCGGCGGCGAGCAGCAGCGCGGCCTGCCGACGGAACACGCCGTCGCGGGCGAGCGCGGCGTAGCCGAGCACGGCGAAGGTAAACAGGTTCACGGCGTAAGCGTACGTCATGAACCCCAAGAGCGCGGGCGTCGGCAGGTACTCCATCACGAGGAACCCGTTCGTATCGGACAGCGACGGAGACGTGTAAAAAATCGGGTCGGCGCCGACGACGAAGATGCCGCCGACGGCGGTCGCGGGGACGAGACACAGCAGGGCGATGCGGCGCGGTCGAATCCACGCCGTCCAGTCGACGTAGACGAACACGAACACGGGCCAGGCGACGGTGAGCGCTGCGACTCCGACCCAGACGAGGCGGTTCCACAGCAGGGTCGCTTCGAGCGTCGTCGCCGACAGCTGCGCCGCGTACGCCAGCGACCAGACCCCGCTACTGACCGTGACACCAACGAAGCTCCGTACGAGCGGTATCTCTCCCCGCGACCGGTTCCGGACAGCGTACACGGCGAAAGAGAACGACGCGAGCGCTGCCACGAGCAGCGGAACCGTGTACGGCGTCGGTTGCCACACCATCGATACCGGGTGCATGACTGTGCCGGGTAAAAAGGAACCGGACCGAATGTCCTAATACCGCGGCGAAACCACGGAACGTATGCTCGAACCGGGCGATCCCGCACCCGCGATCGCACTGTCCGACCAGCACGGCGACGCCGTCACTGTCGACCCCGCCGCGGCGCGCTACACGGTCGTCTACTTCTACCCCCGCGCCGACACGCCGGGATGTACGACCGAGGCCTGTAGCTTCCGCGACGAGTGGGACGCCTTTGAGGGCGCCGACGTCGCGGTCGTCGGGATCAGCGAC
Organism: Halorubrum lacusprofundi ATCC 49239; assembly: GCF_000022205.1. Classification (NCBI taxonomy): domain Archaea; kingdom Methanobacteriati; phylum Methanobacteriota; class Halobacteria; order Halobacteriales; family Haloferacaceae; genus Halorubrum; species Halorubrum lacusprofundi. The sequence goes on along the minus strand of NC_012029.1, from coordinate 2,040,941 downwards.
GACTCCGTCGGCGACCTCGAACCGTTCGCCGAGGAGTACGACCTGCCGTTCACGCTGCTTTCCGACCCCGACGGCGAGGTCGCGAGCGCCTACGACTCGTACGGCGAAAAACAGATGTTCGGTAACACTTTCGACGGTGTGTTCCGGAACACGTACGTGATCGACGCAGACGGGACGATCGCGCTCGCCTACGAGGGCGTTTCCCCCGAGAACCACGCGGTCGAGATCCTCGACGACATCGACGTACTGGACGGCTGATACGCCGCTCGCCTCGACTACGTTTCTAGAACAGCCCGCCGATCCGGGAGAGAAGCCGCGGTACCTCGTCGGCGATCGCGTGCCGCTTGAGGAGACCGAACCCCACGACGATGACGGCGAAGCCGGCGATCGTCAGCGCCGTCACGGGTTCGGCGAGCAGGACTGCGCCCGTCACCGTCGCTACTACGGGGACGACGTACGAGACGAGGTTGATCTCGAAGGGGCCCAGACGGTCGAGTAGCGTGAAGTAGATGACGTACGCGACCGCCGAGGCCAGCACGCCGAGGAACAGCAGCGCGCCGAGCGCCGGGAGCGCGGTCGACGGGAGCCGCTGGGGCTCGCCGAGCCCGAGGCTGAATCCGTGGATCAGCAGCGCGCCGAACAGCATCGCCCACCCGGTGAGCGCAACGTTGGAGAAGGTCGTCTCCACGGTGCGGAGCCCGACGCTGCCGACCGCGACCGCGATTACCCCGATCGAGATGAGTCCGACGCCGATCGTGACGCCACCGGCGAGGTTCGCGGGGTCCGGCTGGGCGACGAGCCCGACGCCGATGAAAGCCAACACTACGCCGAGCCCACCGCGCGCGTCGAGATCGGAGCCGCCGATCCAGGCGGCCGCGACTGCCGCGGTCGCGATGGGAACGAGGCTGTAGGTGATCGAGGCGATCCCGCTCGTCGTGTACTGCTGACCGACGAACAGCAGGGAGTTGTTAGCGGCGACAGAGAGTCCGCCGCTGAACCCGATCGCGGCCAGATCACCGCGGGTCCGCGGGAGCGAATCGGCCTCCGTCACAAGGACGTACGACACGAGAATCAGCGCCGCCAGATCGAACCGATAGGCGGCGTACAGCACGGGCGGGTAGTAGTCGAGCCCGACCTCGATGGCGACGAAGGAGGCGCCCCAAAGCAGCGCGAGCGTGAAGAACAGAACGATATTTCGGTGCCTGGACACGAACAGAGAGAGTGGTTCCGAAAGTATAGCGGTGTTCGTTTCCGCTCAGTAGCCGCGGACGATCAGGTAGTCTGCCAGATCCGCCAACAGCTCGCGGGACCCGCTCTCGGGGAGAATCTCGAGGTGTTCTTTCGACCGTCTCGTCAGGTCCTCGGCTGTCTCGCGGGCGTACGCGATCGAGCCAACCTCCTCTAAGGCAGCCACCGCGTCCTCGATGGCCTCTTCCGTCACCTCCGCGGGAGTGTCGGCGTCGACCAGCCCGTCGACGTCGACGCCCTGTTGGCGGGCGTGGAGGGTGATCAGCGTCTCCTTCCCCTCGACGAGGTCGGAGCCGCGCTGTTTGCCCAGCTCTTCGGAGGCGACCGTCAGATCGAGTACGTCGTCTTGGATCTGGAACGCGCGCCCCGAGTCGATCCCGTACTGGTAGAGGGCGTCGACGACCTCGTCGTCCGCGCCGAGCAGGACGGCGGGCGTCGCGGCTGACGCCCCGTAGAGGACGGCGGTCTTCAGCTCGACCATCTCTAGGTACTCCTCCGGAAGGATGTCGTCGCGCGACTCGAAGGAGACGTCGAGCGACTGTCCCTCGCAGATCTCCGTGCAGGTGGTCGCGAGCATCCGCATCGCCTCCAGTCCGTTGGCGGGGTCCGAGCCGGTCTCCGTCATGAACTCGAACGCCTTCGAGTAGAGCGTGTCGCCGGCGAGAATGGCGGTCGAGATGTCGTACTGCTCGTGGACGGCCGGGACGCCCCGTCGGAGGTCGTCCTCGTCCATGATGTCGTCGTGGATCAGCGTGAACGACTGGATCACCTCGATCGCGACTGCGGCGCGCATCACGTCGACGGTGTTGCCGTCGAGGGCCGCGAACTCGCGGAAGTCCGCGCTCAGCGGGTCGGTGCCGGTCACCGCCTCCGCGGCCAGCGTCGTCACCGTCGGACGGAGCCGCTTTCCGCCGGCTTCGAGGATGTACCGCGTCGCCTCGTAGAGCCGCTCCGGGTGCTGTACCGGCAACTCCTCGTCGATAGCGGCGTTGACGAGCTCACGCCGCTCGCGGATGGCCTCCAGCACCCGCGCCTCCTTCGTCTCGCTCGTCATTCGGCGAGTTGGATAACGCTCCCGTTCTGCGTGACGTGCACGTCACGTCCGAGCTTGTACCCCTGCGAGGTCGCGAGGTCGACGTACGGCGAACGGCCCTTCAGCGTCTGGTGGGCCGGAATGAGGTGCTGGGGCTGGAGCGCGTCCAGCATCTCGTAGTGACCCTCCTCGCGGAGATGCCCGGAGACGTGGATGTCGTCGTAGAGGCGCGCGCCCTGCATCCGGAGAAGCTGTTCGCTCTGGTAGCGCTGCCCCTCGTTGGTCGGCTCCGGAATGATGCTCGCGCTGAAGACGACCTTGTCGCCGTTCTCGATTTCGTACGGGGTCTCGCCGCGACCCATACGGGTGAGCATTGCGCGCGGCTCGCCCTGGTGGCCCGTCACGATGGGGAGGAAGTTCCCCTTCCCCTCCTTCATGATGCGCTTGAACGCGCGGTCGACCGACTTCCGGTGGCCGTACATGCCGACATCGCCCTGGAAGTCGACGAAGTCGAGTCGTTCGGCCGTCCCGGAGTACTTCTCCATCGAGCGCCCGAGTAGGACCGGCTGGCGGCCGATCTCGCGGGCGTACTCGACGAGGGTCTTCACGCGGGCGATGTGGGAGGAGAACGTCGTGGCGACGATCCCGCCCGAGTAGTCCTCCATCGAGGTGAGCGTGTCCTCGACGTGTTTTTTCGCGTACGACTCGGAGGGCGTCCGGCCTTTTCTGCCGGCGTTCGTACAGTCCTCGATGTAACAGAGGACGCCCTCATCCTGCCGACCGATCTCGCGGAACCGGTCCATGTCGATCGGGTCGCCGATGACGGGCGTGTGGTCCAGTCGCTTGTCGAGCCCGTAAACGACGGCGCCTTCGGGCGTGTGGAGGACCGGGTTGATCGCGTCGATGATCGAGTGAGTGACGTTGACGAACTCCATCTCGACCTGCTCGGAGTCGCCGATGGCCATCGTGCCGCCCGCCTTCATCTTCACGAGGTCGTTGTCGACCTGGAACTTCCCCTCGTCGGCGATCTGCTGTTTGACCAGCTCGATCGTGTACGGGGAGCCGACGATGGGTGCGTCGTACCGGTGCGCGAGCTTCGGGATGCCCGCGATGTGGTCGAGGTGACCGTGGGTGGGGACGATCGCCTGGACGTCGCCCTCCAGCTCGCTCATGACGCGGTCGTCCGGGATCGCGCCCATGTCGATCAGGTCGAGGCTGTGCATGCTCTCGGTCTCCACGTTGTCGTGGATGAGGACCTTACTGAGGTTCAGGCCCATGTCGAAGATGACGATGTCCTCGCCCGCTCGGACCGCCGTCATCTGCCGACCGACCTCTTCGTAACCGCCGAGTGTCGCAATTTCGATTTCCATGATTTGTGGTGTCGAACGCCGTGGTGGGCGTCCATCACTGAAACCCCGCAAGGAGCCGTCAGCGCTACGTTTGTCCGCGCGTCGTTGAGGCCCCGCTACGGCCGAGCCGTCGTCGGCTCACCGTGTCCCGCGGGAGTGTGGTGATCGGAAGTACAGCAGCGCGTCTTAAAAACACCCGGGTTCGAGTGCGTCTCCCGCGATCGTCCGGTACGGCTCGTGCGGATGCATCTCGCGGTGGAATCGTCACGCGCTGTCAACGCAATTATTGTTGCCACGCGCACTCGGCGCGATGAACCGCGCCGTGATCCGACCGTGGCTCACCGTCGATCTCCCTCAGCGTCCCGATATTTTTATTAGTGCGACGGGCGGCGATATGGACAATGAGTGGACGACCCCTCGACGTGCTCGAAGCGTCGCTCGAGGAGCCGGTGACGGTTCACCTGAAGGACGGGACGACCTACTACGGCATCCTCGCCGGCTACGACCAGCACATGAACATCGTCATCGAGCCCGAGACCGACGTAGACGATCGCGTCGACGACGATCTCGACGGCGAGTTCGCCGTCGCAATCGAAGACACAACGATTATACGCGGCGATAACGTCGTCACCATCAAAGCATGACCGGCTCCGGAACGCCCTCTCAAGGGAAAAAGAACAAGACGGTTCACGTGAAGTGCCGCCGCTGCGGCGAGAAATCCTACCACGTCAAGAAGGAGCGCTGCTCCTCGTGCGGCTTCGGCGACTCGGCCTCCCGCCGCGGCTACGCCTGGCAGTCGAAGTCCGGCGACAACTGACGACCGCGCGCTCTCTCTTTCGGCGCTTTCGGTTCTCGTTTCCCTAGCTCTCGCGTCGGCGTTTCTTGCGGGTTCCCTCCGGCCTCTTTCTGACACTTTCTGGCTTCTTTGGTCCCCCGACGCGACCGCCGGGAGCCCAACCGTTAACGCCCGGGATCGCCGACGGCGAGTATGGATCTCTCGATCGTCGATCTCTCGCCGGTCCCGGCGGGCGGGACCGCCGCCGACGCGTACGCGAACACGGTGACAGCCGCGGAGCAGGCCGAGCGGCTCGGCTACTCGCGGTTCTGGGTCGCCGAGCATCACGGCATGGGCGATCACCTGGCCGGGACGACTCCCGAGGTCCTGCTCGGTCGTCTCGCGGGCGCGACAGACTCGATCCGGCTCGGCACCGGTGCCGTCCTGCTCAACCACTACAGCCCGTACAAGGTCGCGGAGGCGTTCGGCACGCTCGACGGGCTCGCGCCGGGACGGATCGACGCCGGCCTCGGTCGGGCCAACGGCTCGCCCGCGTCAGACCGGGCGCTCGGCACGGACCGACGCGTCGAGAACCCGGACGAGGACCACGAGGAACGTATCCGTGCGGTCGTGAACCATCTGTACGACGCCTTCCCCGATGATCACCCGTACGCCGACCTGACGGTCCCGCGCTCCGGTGCGGCCCCGCCGGTCCCGTGGGTGCTCGGCTCCAGCCCGGCGAGCGCGGCGATCGCCGGCAAGCTCGGCGCCCGGTTCTGTTTCGCTGCGTTCATCCGACCCGGGTTCGCCGAGCGCGCCTTCGCGGCCTACCGCGAGCAGTTCGAGCCCGCCGAACTCGGAGACGGTCCCGATGAGCCGTACGGGATGGTCGCGGTCAACGCGGTCGCCGGTGAGACGGACGCGGCCGCGGCGCGGCGCCGCGCGCCAGCGGAAGCGACCTTCAAGCGGATGCAGCGCGGCGTGGTGGGGACAATTCCCTCCGTCGAGGAGTCGATCGCGGAACTCGGCGGCGTTCCCGAGCCGACGCCCGCGACGCTCGATCCCGACGAATGGCCGCGAGCGATCTCCGGGAGCCCGGAGACGATCGAGGGACTGCTCGAACAGCTCGCTGACCGGATCGGCGCCGACGAGGTGATGATTCAGCACACGGTCCCCGATCACGAGGATTCGCTGGCGTCGCACGCGCTGCTCGCGGAGGCTGTCGGGCTGGAGGGCGTCGGGTCGGAGGGCGACGGGTTGGTAGATATCGATCGGTGACGGTCGCGCCGGCGTCTCTCCCGCGTCGTATCCCGCTCATTCGGTCACGGCGGATTTCGGAACAGCCCGTCGATCATCGGCAGACAGCCCGCGATCGCTGCGATCGCGGTGGCGGCCGGCCACGCGTCGAACGCCGCCGCTCCGAGGATGTAGCCGGCTGCGAACAAAAGCGGCATGCACGCGAGGATCAGGTCCGCCCGCGAGAGCCGATCGGGCAGACCGACGGCACGTTCCCCGGCCATCCCGCTCACTCCATATACCCCAGATCTCGGAGTTTCTGACCGATCCGACGAGCCTCCCCCTCGCTGATCTCGTCGTCCGACTCCATCTCTTGGACGACCAAGTGTTTCACGAACTCCTTGACCGATCCAAACGGCTCATCCTCGATGTACTCCTCGACGTCCGCGACGAACTCCTTGCGCAGCGAAACCGTCGTGTACTCGCTCATTGATTCGGATCACTCGCTCCGGTCTGAAAAAACTAATTGCATATAATTATCTCTCTCGGCAGCGCGGTTCGGGAGCGGTGTGTCTCCTCGTCCGTGACGGCGCGATCGGTGTTTATAAGCGATCGACTCCCTCGCTGCGCGCTCGGACTCGCTCCCACGCGAGGTACGCGGTGATCCCGAGGAGGAACGCGACCCCGAGGTTCGTGGTGAGCGCTCCCGGTCCGAATTCGACGCTCCTCTTGTCAGATTGTCGTACTGTTCTTATTCTCCGCGAGTCGCGTCGAATGTCGGGTCGTCGTCGTCGACCATCGGACAGTTCCGAACCCGGAACTCGTCGAACCCGACCGACTCGACGATAGTCGTTCCCTCGTGACCACAAGCGACTGCCGGCGGTGCCGAGAAGTGTGGACACTGCTGGCAGTACGTCCGCTTCGAGATTACGCGCTCGACGCCGGCGTCGGCGAATCTTTCTCCGGCGCCGACCCTCCCTCCGGGATCGGACCCTGTCGTGTTCGTCTCCGAAACCGCGCCGCCGAACTCGCCGACCGAGCCGAACCCACCCTCTGCGTCCTCGTCGAGCGATTTCCAGATGTCCTCCTCCGTAAGGTCGCCGACGTCCATCCGCTCGAATGCCTCGTCGAGGGCCGCGTCGGTCTCGCCCGTTGCCGGGCCGAGTTCATCGAAGGGGTCGTTTGCTCCCGCCCGACTCGCATCCGCGGCGGAACGAGAGTCGGGCGCGTCCTCGTCCAACTGGGCGAACGGATCGTCGATATCGTCGACCACGTCGGTATCGTCGACCGACTCGTCGTCGAACAGCACGTCCGCCTCGTCTTCGACCGTGTCCGTCTGGTCTTCGACCGCGTCCGCCTCGTCCTCGGTCACAGTCGACCGCCTCCATCGGCGTCACGGGTGCTCACGCTGCTTCCGTCCTCGGCTCCCGATCCGTCGCCCGCACTGCTCGCGGCGCCGGGTGGGGTCTCGCTCACGTCGCCGTCGAGCACCGGGCGGTCTTCGACGACCAGCCGCGAGGTACCGAGGAAGCCGGGGTTCGGCTCTAGCTTCGCGAACCGGCGGCCGCAGTGGGGGCACTCCGGCGTCGTTAACAGCCCGATGTCGACGGTTTCGCGGCAGTCAGTGCAGTTGGCCTTTCGGATCCCCTCGCGGTTCGCGGCGGCGGTCAGGGCGTCGAGGCGTTCGCGGTCGGAGCGGTCGCGCTCAGCCGCCTCCAGCCGCCGGCGAACTCTGACGACCGCGCTCGCGACCCGCGAGAGCTTCTCTTCGATCTCGTCGAGGTCGTCGACGCGGGCGTCGAGCGCCTCCAGATCGTTCACTCGGGCTTCGAGGTCGTCGAGCCCCTCGGTCCGGGCGTCCAGCTCGTCGATATCGTCGGTCCGGGACTCGACGCGAGCGATCCGATTGTCGAGGGCGTCGATCGTCTCCTCGACCGCCTCGCCGACGGTCGCCGTCGCGGCCGCCTCGGCCTCCAGTTCGTCGAGACGATCGGCGACTGCGTCGAGGTCGGCCGCGATCGCGTCCAGCCGCTCGGCCGTCTCCTCGTGGGCGTGGTCGGCGGGCGCCTTCGACTCCAGATCGCGGTACAGCTCCACGAAGCGCTCTCGGAGGTCCTCGACCTTCTCGTCGACTTCGGCGTCGAGGTCGTCGAGCCGCGACTCGATCGCCGCCACCTCTTCGGCGTCCGGGACGTCGATCCCCTCAGAGTCCGCGAGCGCGACGATGGCGCGTTTGAGGAGTTCCTCGCGGTCGACGTCGGCCTCACCGGCGGCGGCCTCGACCGCGGCTTCCGCGGCCTCCGCAACCTCGGCGTCGGTAGCCTCGGCGGCCGCCGCGGCGCTGTCGCCCGCGTCGGTCGGATCGAGGTCACTCATCGAGGGTCCCTCGTCATCTACGCTCCGTTTAGGGAGCAGACTTAAGTAATCTGTCGCGTCATTCTCCGGATCGATACTCGGGGGCCGCTCACCGGATCTTGCGCACGTCGCTGATGTCGAAGCCGCCCTCGTGGATCTCGGTCTCGAAGCGGACGATGTTCTCGGACTCCAGCCGGGAGAGCACGCCGCGGAACTCGCGGACGAACATTGTTCTGGCGCGCTGCGAGCCGCCGCTCTCCCACGTGAACTGGAGGGTGCCGCCCGCCGCGTCCATCAGCGCGCCGAACTCGCGGTCGGTGATCGAGTCGGTGTTCACCAACACGAGGGTGAGCCCGCCCCACTCGTAGGCCGCCTTCTTGAGCCCCTTCATCACCATCGCCACGTCGCTCCACTCGGTGTCGTCGTCGACCATCGAGACGAGATCGGTCACGGAGTCGATACAGACGAGGCTGTCGTCGGCGTGTGCCGACAGGTAGTCGCCGAACGCGGTGAGCACGTCCTCGTACTCGCCGCGGTCGCCCAGCTCCGTGATCGACGCCGTCTCGTCTTCGTACCAGTCGCGCGGGATCGGGCTGAGCTGGAAATACTCCGGCGAGAGGTCCCGGAACTCGATCCCGTCGATCGCGGCGTCGACGATCTCGTCGGCCATCGTGTATCCCATCTCGCGGGTGAGTGCGCCCGTGTCGGCGGTAAAAGAGAGGTAGTGAACCTCATCCGGGAGTGCCGCGTCGGCGGGGAGGTCGCCGTAGTAAAGGTCGAACAGCTCCGCGTCGGCGTGTCCGAGGGCGTTCATCGCCGCGCTGGTGTACAGGAACTCGCGCGCGCCGGCGCCGGACTCGCCCGCGAGCAACACGACGTTCCCCGGCGGCGCCCCGCCCTCGAGGATCGAGTCGAGCCGGGCGACGCCGAACGGAAGACTCGGCATGTCCCGTATGGGAACGCCGCTCCCCTTAGTGTTGTTGCTCGTTCGCGGTCCCCGCTCGCCTCACTCCCGCCCCGTCACCCGCGCCCCGCCGTTGGCCGCCTCGACGACCGAGACCGACCCGTCAACGCCCGCCTCGTCGAGGGCGCGCTCGCCCGCGCTCGCGGCCGCAGTCGCGTTCGCGGCGTCCGTGATTCCGTATACGGTCGGCCCCCACGACGACTGCCCGGCGCCGAACACGGCCGCGGCGTCCGACAGCGATGCGACCACGTCGCCGACCGGCGGGCGGTAGACCCCGCCCTGTTCGTCGGCGTACCACGCACCGTTGAGCCGGCCGATCTCCGCGACTGCGGCGCCGAAGCGCTCGGCGTTCCCGGTCGCGATCGCGGGGAGCACGCGCCGGGTGACGATCCCGCCGATCCGGTCTGCGAGCCCGGGTTCCGCCCGCTCGACCGCGGTCCGCATCGCGTCGTCCTCGGCGTCACCGCTCCGGCCTGGGTCGGCGTCGGGGCGCACGAGCAGGAACCGCCAGTCGTCGGGGACGGCGTGGCGGGCGGCCACCGGCGGCACGGTCCACTCGCCGTCGGCGGGGCGGTCGGTGGTGAACCGTGCGGTGGGGTGGCCCGCGTCGAGCACGAACCCGCCCGCCTCGAAGGTCGCGACGCCGACGCCCGAGCGCCCGCCGCGGCCGAGCGCCGGGGCGCGCTCGCGGACGCGGGGGTCCTTCCCGTGGGCGGCCGCGACCGCTGCGAGCGTCGCCGCGGCCAGCTGGGTGCCGCTCCCGAGTCCGGCGTGGCGCGGGAGCGTCTCGTGGACCGTGATTTGGGCGCCATCGACGCCGAGCAGGTCGGTGGCGGTGGTGGCGTACTCGCGGATGTCGTTGCGGGTGGCTGAATCAGTTGTGGGCGTCTCGACAGCGACGGTTATCTCCGAATCTGGCTCCGCGTCGACGACGACGCGAGGTTCCGCGAGCCCGAGCCCGAGGGCGCCGTACAGCCGCTCGTGCGAGAGGCTGAGGTTACAGAAGCCGAAGTGGAGCCGCGCCCCGGCGCTCACGCGTGCCATGGTTGCGTCGTGGTTCGGGACGGACTGATAAAGGGTGCGTGACTGTGGCGGGCATTGCCCCCGAATGCAGATCGTGGATTGGCGTGTTGCGATCGGCGTGATCGTTTATAAATGGCTGGCTACAGATCGACGGTGAACGCCTTCAAATCCCCAGCCGATCGCTTATAAGCGGTTAACGACGGATCGTCGGTGACCGCTTCCAAAGCTCCAGCTGCGACGACTCGCGACTACCCCTTTGAGTCCCAGCCCTGCCCCGCACCGCAACCGCAGCCTCACCCCTCCCCAGCCTCGCGCGTGCTCTCGCTGGCGGCTTCGCCGCCGGCTGTCAGAGAGACCTTCGGTCTCTCCCTACTCGCGCCCATAGGGCGCTCGGAGGCACGCGCCACCGCATATCTATTTATAAATAATTACGCCGACGCCCGCTCATCGATCCATCGTCGACGACGCGCCCCCGACTCACTCCTGCCAGTCCGGGTTCGCCCGCGGCGGCGAGAAGATGTCGTAGCCGACGACTTCCTCGTCGCCGTCGTTGCGCGCCGCGTGCGGCTCGCTGCCCGGAATCACATACGTGTCTCCGGCTTCAACCACGCGGTCCTCGCCGTCGACGACGAAGGTGATTGTCCCCTCGGTGATCACGCCGACCTGCTCGTGGGGGTGGTCGTGCTCGGGGACTTCGGCGCCCGGGTCGATGACGAACCGCTGGATGCTCGTCTCGTCGCCGGCGGCGCCCTGCGTGAGGAACACGCCGTCGACCGCCTCCACCGCCTCGACGTCCGCGTCTGGGAGTACGTCCATGGGCGAGTGAGGGGTTGGGAGCGGCTTAAACCGGGGGGATGGGGCAAACGCGGGAGCGTGCTGGACCGTCTCAGGGGAACGGGTGGTACGCCTTCTCCAAGTCGGGCTCGAACCCCATCGATCGGGGCACGTCGCGGGCGCGGTCGCCGAAGAACGGGTCGCCGGTGAACAGCGGCTGCGCGCCGGGAACGAGCACGCGGACCGCCTCGAAGCCGAGCGCGGCGAGGTCTCGGGTCGTCGTCCGCGCGACGTACGGCTCCAGTCCGACCGCCTCGGCGCGGTCGACGACGGCGGCTAGCTCGTCGCCTCCCGACAGCTCCGGCTCGCCGAGCGATTCGGCGGGGACCGTCGCGTCCGCGTCGAAGAACGCCCGCGTCTCCGCCGGGAAGTCGGCGTGGCGACCGATCGCCGCACCCTGCTTTGCGGCCGCGTCGGGACCCATCGACCGGAGTTCGGTCCAGTTCTGGAGCGCCTCCGCGAGCGCGCTCCGGGCCGCGGCGGCGGGATCGAGGTCGGCGCCCGACCCCGCCGCGAAGCGGGGCCAGTCGCCCTCGCGATGCACGCCGACCGCGACGACGGGCACGTCGATGTCGGTCGTGACGAGGAGCGGGGTCACCGACAGCGACTCGGTGCGGGCGCGTTTCTCCAGTTCCGCGAACCCCTCGTCGTCGACCTCGATTCCGAGCGGGTCGGCCGTCGAGTACCAACTTGTCATCGTCGCGTCGCGCTCGATCGCCTCGTAGAGTCCCGACAGCGCCGCGTGCGGTCCGGAGTTTCCGAGGCCGAGCCCGGTCGTGATCGCGGGCCGATACCGGTTCTCCGGCGGCGGGAAGTGGACGAACTCCGCCGGCAGACTCGCGACCTCCCCGGTTCCGAGATGCTCGCCGGTCACCCACGGAAGTCGGTCGTCGCGGGCGTACGGCTCCGCGCTCTCGGGACGGACGAACGCGTCGGGCGCCACGGGATTCGGGACGTTCGCGGCCGGCGCGCGCGTGAACGACGCCCCGCGGTAGACTCCGGCGGCGTACCGCTCTAACCCCTCGCCGAGCGCCTTCATGAACGCGGCGTCCCACCCGGCGTCGACGCCGCCGCCGAACTCGGCCGCCCGCGCGTCGGAGAAGGGCGTCGTGTCGGCGACCCGCGCGACGTAGTACGGCACGGGGAACGACTCCTGTTCGCCCACCTCCGAGAGCAGACCAATTCGGGGATCGACCGCCCGCTCCGCGCGGTCGATCGCGTCCGATAGCGATCGCTCCTGATGCTCGCGGGGCAGCGCGTCGCCCGGGTCGGCGCCGCAGTCACAGCCGGGAACCGGGAGGAGGGTGCGCTCGGCACCCGGTACCTCGACGACCGTGTCGGCGACCGGGTCGCCGGCGAGCAGTTGGATGACGCGGCGCCCGGCCAGCGCGCCGGCGTAGCGCACGGCCGACCGGCGGCCGGCCGGCGCGTCGGCGGGCTCGGCTCCGCCGCTGGCGACGCGTCGCCGGAGGCAGTCGTAGCAGGTCTCGTCGAAGGCGGTCACCGCGGCGTCGACAGGCTCCAGGGGGACGCCGCCGAGTCCGCCGACCTCGATTGCGACCCAGCGGTCCAGGTGCTCGTTGGCGGCGGCGAACGTCTCCGATCCGGCGGTGTCGACCACGACCGCGAGGTCGAACCCGTCGAGCAGCCCCACTTCGACGGGCATCACGTTCACGTCGACGTCGCCGAGCGCGGCCGAGACGGCCTCGACCGCGGGGCCGTCACCGACAAGTCCGATATCCATGTCACTTCCGAGGCGAAGGACCGAAAAAAAGCCGCGGGTGACGGTATCGGGACAGAACGGGGCGGGACGGACGAGAACGGGTTTCGGATCTTCGGCCGGTTAGGCCATCATCTCCGCAACTTCGGCGGCGAGCTCGGCGGCGTCGAGGCCGTTGAGGCGCTCGTCGCCGAGCTTGAGCCGGAGGCGGGGGCGGCCGACGTCGATCGGGACCTTCTCCGTGTCGATGATCCCGAGGTCTTCGAGGCGGGTCTTCGTGCGGGAGAACGTCGCCTTCGAGGCGATCCCCACGTCCTCGCCCCACTTCGAGATGTCGTACAGGAGCACGTCGTTCTTCGCGGCGACGAGCAGTGCGACGGTCACTTCGTCGACCTCGCCGTCGGCGCCACGGGCGGAGTCCATCGCGGCGAGCACGGCGTCGAAGTCCTCGCGGGTCGCCTCGCCGATCTCGGCTGCCATCGTCTCCCGGACGCGACTGATCGCGGGGGTTCGGAGACCGTACGTCTCGGCGTCCGCGAAGGCGTCGCTGTGGGTCTCGAACACCTCGGCGACGAACTCGTCGTCGTCCGAGGCAAGCGCGGCGACGCGGTCGTCGGTGCTCACGAGCACGACGACTCGCGACGGGGAGACGAACAGCGCGTTGTCGACTGTCTCGCCGAGCAGCCGGAGGTCGAGTACACCGTCAGCGACGAGGTCGGCCGCCTTCGACGCGACGAGGAAGTCCTCCATCACATCCTTCAGCGTCCGTTCGTCGACGAGCATCGACATCTCCGGTAGGTCGTCGCGATCGATTGCCGCCTCGACCAGCGACACTATCGTCTCCGCAGAGGGGTCGACGACGAACAGCTCTTGATCGTCCCCCGCGAACGCCGCGTCGAGGACATTTTCGACGTCTGCCTCCAGTAAATTCGACACCATTTATCTCTCCGGATAAAAGCCAGTTGCGTATTTAATATTAACGGGATTCGGAGAGTGAACAACGTGTCTTTAGCCGTCGAAACCCTCGAAAATGGCGGATTCGATCTTTGCACCGATCGTCGCCGAAGTGAGATACGGGACCACCGACGTGACGCAAGGATTAATGTGCGATCGAACGGGGGTTCCTACATGGACCACGAGCACGTCCGGGAGGTCGATCCCGAGGTCGCCGACGCGCTGGCCGGGGAGCGAGACAGGCAGGAGCAGACGCTCGCGATGATCGCCAGCGAGAACCACGTCAGTGAGGCGGTACTGGAGGCGCAGGGGAGCGTCCTCACGAACAAGTACGCGGAGGGGTATCCGGGCGAGCGCTACTACGCCGGCTGCGAGTACGCCGACGAGGTCGAGACGCTCGCGATCGATCGCGCGAAAGAGCTGTGGGGCGCCGACCACGTCAACGTCCAGCCGCACTCCGGAACGCAGGCGAACCAGGCGGTCTACTACGCCGTACTCGATCCCGGCGACAAGATCCTCTCGCTCGATCTGAACCACGGCGGCCACCTCTCGCACGGCCACCCCGCGAACTTCACCGGGCAGATCTACGAGGTCGAGCAGTACGAGGTCGACGCCGACACCGGCTACATCGACTACGAGGGGCTCCGCGAGGCCGCCGAGGAGTTCGAGCCGGACATCGTCGTCTCCGGCTACTCCGCGTATCCGCGCACGGTCGACTGGGAGGAGATTCAGGCGGCCGCCGACGCCGTCGACGCCTACCACCTCGCCGACATCGCCCACATCACCGGGCTCGTCGCCGCGGGCGTCCACCCCTCGCCGGTCGGCGTCGCCGACTTCGTCACCGGCTCGACGCACAAGACGATCCGGGCCGGTCGCGGCGGGATCGTGATGTGCGACGAGGAGTTCGCGGACGACATCGACAAGGCGGTGTTCCCCGGCGGGCAGGGCGGGCCGCTCATGCACAACATCGCCGGCAAGGCGGTGGGGTTCAAGGAGGCGCTCGATCCCTCGTTCGACGAGTACGCGCAGAACGTGGTCGACAACGCCGAGGTACTCGCCGAGACGCTGCAGGACCACGGGTTCTCCCTCGTCTCCGGCGGCACCGACAACCACCTCGTGTTAGTCGACCTCCGGGACTCGCACCCGGACCTGCCCGGCGGCGACGCCGCGGATGCGCTCGCGGCCGCGAACATCGTTCTTAACGGGAACACGGTCCCCGGCGAGACCCGCTCGCCGTTCAATCCCTCGGGGATTCGCGTCGGGACCGCCGGAGTCACCACTCGCGGCTTCGACGCGGACGTAATGGAGGAGGTCGGCGACCTCATCCACCGCGTCGTCGACAACGTAGACAGCGACGACGTGATCTACGAGGTCGGCGAGCGCGTCGTCGAGCTGTGCGACGAGCACCCGCTGTACGAGTGAGTTTGCTGCGGTCGGCGGAGTTGACGGCTTCGTCGCCGCCGGCCGATTTCGGCCAACGGACCGAATCCGTACGTACAAAGTGGGGGGGACTCTGACGAGTTGATATGGCTGACTCGTCGTTCCTCGCAACACGCCTCGACCGCGACGCCGTACCCCTCGCGATCGGCGACCTGATCGCACTGATCGTGCTGTTGACGATCGGCGCACTCAACCACAGCACCGTCGAGTTCCTGTCCGCGAACCCCCTGTACCTGCTCGAAGTGTACGCGCCGTTCCTGATCGGGTGGATCCTCGTCGCGCCCCTGATCGGCGCGTACTCGGCCGGCGCGGTCGAGACCGCGAAGTCGTCGGTTCCGCTGGCCATCCGGTCGTGGATCCCGGCCGCGGTCGTCGGGCTGGCGCTCCGCCACTTCGTCTTCCGCGGCAGCGCCGCCCTGACGTTCGCGGCGGTCATGCTCGTCCTCGGATCGGTCGTGCTCGGCGGCTGGCGCGCGCTGTACTTCCGGTTCCGGTAGGCCGTCGGTCTCTGCGTCTCATCGTTTTCCTCCCCTCGTTCGCGCCCGATTCCCTGTACGGTTTAGTCCCTCGCGCCCGACCGGGTCGGTATGACCGACACCCTGTTCCTGACAAGCGCCGATGTCGACGACCTCGCCGAACCGGCCGACTACGTCGCGGTCGTTCGCGACGCCTACCGCCAGATCGGCGAAGGCGCGCCCGCGGAGCCGCGGACGAAACTGCTCAACCGCGAGCCGCCGGGAATGCTCACCACCTACGCCGCGGTGCTTCCGGAGACCGGCGCGATGGGCGGGTACACCTACTCCGCCGGCTTCGGCGCGGGCGACGCGTGGTTCATGACGCCGTTGTTCGACGCCGAGTCGGGCGAGCCGCTCGCGCTACTCGACGGCGCGTCGATGAACCCGTTTAAAACGGGTGCTGCGGGCGCGGTCGCGGTGGACGCGCTCGCTCGCGCTGACGCGACCGAGATCGCCGTGATCGGGAGCGGCGCGCAGGCCCGCGGCCAGCTCGCGACGACCGCGACCGTGCGCGACTTCGAGGCCGTTCGGGTGTTCTCCCCGACCGCGGAGAACCGCGAGGCGTTCGCCGAGGAGTTCGACGACCGGCTCGACGCCGACGTGTCGGCGGTCGCGAGCGCGAGCGAGGCCCTTGACGGCGCCGACGTGGTGATCACCGCGACGACCGCGAGCGAGCCCGTGATCGACGACGCCGATGTCGAGCCCGGTACCCACGTAACGGCAATGGGGCAGTATCACCCGAAGAAGAACGAGCTGCCGCCCGAGCTGATCGCGCGGGCGACGTACGTCCCCGATATCCGGGCGCGGGCGGCGCAGGACGCCGGGTCGTTCCTCGCGGCGATCGAGGCGGGGCTGATCGACGAGGACCACGTCGCCGCCGATCTGGGCGAGGTCGTCGCCGGCGAGCATCCGGGCCGGACGAGCGACGACGAGGTGACCGTCTTCGACTCGGGCGGGACCGGTATCGAGACGGTCGCGGCCGCGCACATGCTTTATAAGCGAGCAAGCGAGGACGGGCGGGGACAGACGATCGACTTCGCGCCCGCGAGCGAGGCGCTTACTGGGAAGTGAACTACTGGGAAGTGAACTGGCGGCAGGGTCGCTTCGGGAGACTCGTATCCGTGTTGGTCGATCGTTTATAAGTGGTTGACGCCGGATCGACGACGAACACCGCCAAAGCCTCGTCACCGGCTCTGCGCGCCGGTTGCAAGCGGGAGCTTCGCTCTCGCCCTGTCGCCGGCGCATAGTCACTCATTCGCATGATCTCCCCAATAATACGTTTACCCAGTTGTTACTCCGTTAACATTTATATGTCTCTACGGAGGAACTACTGGCAATGAAATGACAATGAAAAATTATGAAAACGGTGGACAGGTCAGTGAGAACTGGGATACGGTGTTCAAATCGCTCTCGGCCGAACCACGCCGTCAGCTTCTTGTCTCTCTTTTGGACGCTCCGCCGGATCAGCCGGTTCCCTTACCCGAAAGCGCCGCGATGCCTAACTGTCCGCCTGATCCAGATGTGCTATGTGTCGAACTCTACCACGCCCATCTGCCGATGTTAGCGGAGATGGGTTTCATTACGTGGGAGACAGATCCGCTGGTCGCCTCTCGTGGCCCACAGTTCGATGAAGTAGCAGTGGTTCTCGACGCACTCCACTCGATGGCAGCCAGTATCCCCGACTCATTAGTTGTCGGCTGTCAACGACTTGTGCAGGAACAGCAGGATAACATCGATTTCTGAACTGTGGTGTTCACGCTGAGTTCTCGAAGTCGTGTGATCACTTCGAGCCTCTCAGCGACCAGCCGTTTCAGACGAAGCGGCGTCTGGAACTGTACTCCCTACTGCAGTCGATAGCGCAAGATCGCGGCGATCCCACCGAGGTTCGAGAGCTGTTCGCCGGGGGCGAACTCCGAGGAGAAGACGACCACGTCGCCGCCCTGCTGTTCGACAGACTCGATCACCTCGTTGACGTCGATCGACCAGTCGCCCTCGCCCTGTCGCTCGGTGCGGAGGCGGTCGTCGACGACGAGCAGGGTCTCGATCGCGCCGAACTCGGCGGCCTCGGCCACATCCTCGGGGCCGTAGGTCGCCTTCGCGCCCTGCGCGATCTCGGCGGTGAGGTCGTCGATGAGCGTCGCCTCCTTGGAGATCCGGGTCTCCTTCTGCACCTCGTCGACCGCGCCGCGCTTGAGCACCTCGTGGACGCCCCGATCGCCCGCGGCGGAGGTGTCGACGGTGGTGATCCGATCGGCCAGATCGCGGTACTCCTCGGTGATGTAGTCGAGCGCGTCCTGCTTCGTGAACCCCGGACCAGCGAGGATCACCGCGTCGGCGTCGAGATGCGCGAGCGCCTCGCCCAGTTCGGCGAACAGCTCCTCGCGCGGCCGAGAGTAGTCGCCCTTCCCGGTCGGCTTCGTGAACGAGGCGTACTCCTCGGTGCCGTACTGCTGGACCGTGTGGACGTAGGCGGCCCCCTCCTCGACGGTCGCGATGGCCACGTCGGGATTCTCGGCGGCCTCGGTCGCCTCCTCCAGCCGCTCGGTCTGGTCCGGCTTGAAGTGCTTTTCCACCGTTATCTCGTCGTGCTCCTCGACGTTGATCGTGTGGTGGGCGTTGAGCTGGTCCTCACGCGAGCAGCCGACGATGACGCCCGACACGCGCAGCCGGTTGGCGAACCGGGCGAACTCCACCTCGTCGACCTGTAGCGTCACGAAGAGGTGTTCGCGCTGGCCGCCGGTGTCCCGCATCTGGTCGTCGTTTCGCTGGATCCGGCGGGTGGTGTCGCCCTCGACGAGGTCCCCGGGTTCGAGGACGTGCGCGAGGTGCCAGAGGTCGTCGACGTTCTCGGGGACGAGGGTGAGCCGTTCCCGGCCCTCCTCGCCGTAGCCCCGGTCGCTGATGCGCATGCCCGAACGTCGCCCCGGCCGCGTATCAATTCTTGTCTTCTCGGTCGTCGACGTCGACATCCCACTCGAACTCACCGCTGGCGGTGTCGTCAGGGCTGACTCCATCCCGATCGACCGACTTCCCGTCGGGCGCGTTCCAGTCGAATCCACCGTCGGCCCCAACGGCGCCACCGGGCCCGTCGGGCACCGAGTCGTCGACGCGCGCCCTGCCAGCCCTCGTCCCACCGGCTCCTGTCTCACGGACCCCTGTCCTCCCGAGCGGAACTGACCGCCCCGTCTGCACCATCGGCGGCACCTCGGGAGTCGGGGGGCGTTCGGGGCCGTCCGATCGATCGACGCGGACCGCTTCCGCCGCGGTCGGATCGGTCACTCCGTCTTCGTCGCCCGCATCGACCACTTCCAGCGCCGTCGCCGCACCCCGCCCGTACAGACCGTGCGCGGCGACGTGGACGACGAAGACGAGCGCGACGCCGACTACGAGCGGGACGAACGGGCCAGCCAGCGTGTAGCCAGCGCCCAGCGTTGCGGCCGCCACCAGCCACGCGGTGGCGTACGTGCCGGAGCCAGCGACACGGCCGACGCGGCGCGGGTGAAGGCCGTCGCGGAGGCGTCCGGACGCGGCGAACGCCGCGAGCGCCGCCGGCCTGACGTACGCGAACGCGAGGAGATACGCCGCGGCGACCGTCCCGACGAGCCCGCCCGCGACCGCGCCGACGGCCGCCACGCCCCCGCCTCCGAGGGCCGCTCGGACCGGCTCGGCGACGGACGCGAGATCGACGAGCCCGTTCCCGAGAGCGCCGATCGCGAGCGCTGCGAGCGCGGCCCCAAGCACGAGCGGCGCGAGGAGGACGGCACTCAAAAGCGCGGACTTGAGGCCGTTTCGGTAGAGCTCGTTCCACGCGACGAAGGGTGGTGCGCCGTCGGCGTTCCCGGTTGCGATCCCGGCAGTGAGGACGCGAACGAAGTAGCCGCGAGCAACGAACGCGGGGGCGAGCGCCAGCGGCGCGAGCAGGACGAGCGGGGGAAAAAGCAGCGCGCCACCGACCCAGATCGGGGTGACGACCCATGTCAGCAGCGTCAGGAGGCCGCCGACGACGAGGACGCCGGCTGCGTCGGCCGAGCGCGTTAATGCGGTTACCGTCCCCCGGAGCATACCGGATCCTGTCACGCGACACTGATAAAGGGTGCCCGGATCCGACGAGCCGATCGGGAGCAGCGAGCCGTTTTCGGCTTGGCCGATCACCGTTCGGAAACCGTCCCATAAATTCATATAATTTCACAGAGTACTACTGGCCGGCCGCGCGGGACAATCGTGTGCCTCTGACAGAACCGATCCCGGCCGTCTATCGTGGCGGCCTTTCCCCCCGTCCGCGGCTTTCGGAACGACTCGTTACTCACGTATTGAGCGACCCCGCCGCCCGGACGCCGGTACCGATTTATCTCGCCCGGACGTGGATCGCGTATGACCGGCGACGAACGAACGACCGAGGTGGAGCCGACGCTCCGCAGCTACGGGATCAGCGTCGAGGCCGTTGAGGGCCACGACCCGCTGGAGCTCACGTACATGACGGCGTTTCCCGGCCGCGAGGTGCACCGCGGCGAGATCGGACGCGCGCTCAACGCGCTTATCGACCGTGCCAAGGCCGACGCGTGGGATCCCGTTCGGGTCGAGGGGACCGTGGTCCGCTCCCCGGGAGACGTGCTCGGGACGTGGCACGCGGAGGCGGCGTGGTTTGAGGAGCTGATCGCGTACGAGATCAGCGAGACCGAGTTCTCGACGCGCGTGCTGGAGACGCTGACACACACGGATGAACCGCCCCAACTCGGAGACGAAGCGTGACCCGCAGAGACCCGGTGAACCGTGCCCAGCGGCGGCTCGACCGGCCGCCGCGCGAGCGGTTCGCCACCCGCGAGCTCGCGTTCGACGCCGACGGCGACACCTGTCGCGGCACGCTGTATCTCCCCGGCGGCGACGATGAGGACTCGCCAGTCGTCGTGATGGCACCGGGGCTCGGCGCGGAGCGGAGCTTCGGCTACCCGGCGGTGGCGGAGCGGTTTGCCGACGCCGGCTACGCGGCGTTCCTCTTCGATTACCGCGAGTTCGGGGCCTCAGACGGCGACTCGCAGGTCGTCGATCCCGCCGGCCAGCGCGCGGATTACGCGGCCGCGATCGACCGCGTCCAACGAGTCGACGCGATCGGTCGCGAGCTGGTCCTCTGGGGCGCGTCGCTGTCGGCTGCACACGTCCTCACGCTCGCGGCGGAGCGGCGCGACGTCGACGCCGTGATCGGCGCGGTCCCGATGCTCGACGGGCGAGCGATCGCCCGGCGCCGAGGCGTGAAGTACCTCGCGCGCTCCGGGGTCGCGGGCGTCCGCGACCTGCTCGGCCACCGGGTCGGTCGCGGGCGGACCGTCCCGATCGTTGGTACCACCGAGGAGTTGGCCGCGATCACGGAGCCGGGGACGAAGCGGAAGTACCTCGATCTGGTCGACCGGGAGTCGACGTGGCGCAACGAGACGCCCGCGCGGTCCCTGCTGCGGGTGGCGAGCTATCGCCCGGTCGAACAGCTCGACGAGATCCGAGCGCCGACACTGCTTCTGGCCGGCACCCACGACGCCATCGTCGACAGCGAGGCGGTCGTCGACGCGGGCGAGACGCTGTCGCGCGGGACCGTCGTCACCATGCCCGCGGACCACTTCTCCCCGTTCGGCGAGGACTTCGAGCCGGCAGTTGGTCATCAGCTTTCCTTCTTGCGGGACGCGCTCGACTGAGGGGCGGGCGGCGACAAGCGACGAGGCCGCCGCGCCGCGCTCCGTTTTTAAGTGTTCGCAGGCCGGACACACAGGTATGACCGCCATCGCGCTGTTGAGTGTCGCACCGGTGATCGAGGGGAGTATGTCCGGCGAGGTCGCGAAGGCCGTCGCCGCGCTCGACGACTTCGACGTGAGCTACGAGACGAACCCGATGGGAACCGTGATCGAGGCCGACGACGCCGAGACGCTGTTCGCGGCGGCCGCGGCCGCTCACGACGCCGTCGACGGCGACCGCGTCTCCACGGTCTTAAAAATCGACGACAAGCGGACCGAGGACACGACCGCCGCGCGGAAGGTCGAGGCCGTCGAAGAACACCTCGGTCGGGAGGCGAAGCGGGAGCGCTGACCGGGCGGGGGAGTCGGCGTCGTTCCGTCAGGTGGTGCCACTTCTCAGGCGGCGTCGCTTCTCAGGCGGCGTCGACCCCGACCGATCCACCTGCCGTCGCATCGCCCGCTGGATTTTCGACGGTCAGGTCGACGGTCGTCGTGCGCACGACGGTCGCTTCGTCGCCGCCGCCGGCGACATCCGCGCGGAATACTACGTCCAGCGTCGTCGTGTCCGT
Organism: Halorubrum lacusprofundi ATCC 49239; assembly: GCF_000022205.1. Lineage (NCBI taxonomy): Archaea > Methanobacteriati > Methanobacteriota > Halobacteria > Halobacteriales > Haloferacaceae > Halorubrum > Halorubrum lacusprofundi. The sequence goes on along the minus strand of NC_012029.1, from coordinate 2,019,209 downwards.
CTCGCCGCCGGATAGATCAGTCGCGGAGAGCGTCTCGCTCGTCACCGCGTCGCCCCGGGCAGTTGCGTCAGCGCGCTCGAACCGCACGGTGAGGCTGCCGTCGATCGTGTCGAAATCGGGCGGCGCTTCAGACTGTGCGCCATCGGAGCCGCCGACCGACGCGACATCGCCGGGCGTCGCCCCGGGATCGGCCGCCGTGAGGGTCTCCCGGTACACCTTGTCGACGCCGGCATCGCTCCCCACGGCGAGCGTGAGCGTCACGCGCTCGACGCGCTCGGAGAAGTCGGTCCACGACACGTTCAGTGTCGGTGAGAGGTAGACGGACTCGATCCGTCCGTCGTTGCTGGTGACCGTCGGAGCGTCGCCCGCCTCGAAGGCCGCGGGGTCACCGTCGATCGCGGCCGCTGGCCGGCTGGATGCGACGAGCGTTCCGGCTCCGGTGATCGCTGCGCCCGCGGCGGCGGCGACCCCGCCGAGGACCGACCGTCTGGTTAGCTCCCGTTGCCCGTCGGCGTCCCGCGAGTGGCTCGACATCTCGACGCGGAGTGGGCGCGGTATGGGTGATAAGGAGTGGGAGACGGAGGAAATCGTCGTCGGCGGCCCGTCACCCCTTGATGTTACAGACGGGGAACGTCCGCGCGACCTTGTCGCCGATGCCGAGTTCGTCGCTGACGCGGATCACCTCGTCGATGTCCTTGTACACGCCCGGCGCCTCCTCGGCGATGGTAGCGCCGGACCGCGCTTTCACGTAGATCTGCTGGCCGTCTTCGAGGTCGTCTTGCACGTCCTCGCCCCAGAACTCCTGTTTCGCCTGCGTCCGGCTCATCAGCCGGCCGGCGCCGTGGGCGGTGGAGCCGAAGGAGACGCCCATCGACTCGTCGCCGCCGCGGAGCACGTACGACCCGGCGCCCATGCTGCCGGGGATGATCACGGGCTGGCCCACGTCGCGGTAGACTTCGGGTACGTCCTCGTGGCCGGCCGGGAACGCGCGGGTCGCGCCCTTGCGGTGGACGTACAGCTCCCGATCCGCACGGTCGACCGCCTCGTCGCCGACCGCGGGCAGTCCGTCGGCGTCGACGCCGACCTCGTGGGTCTCCTTCTTGGCGATGTTGTGTGCCACGTCGTACAGCAGTTCCATCTCGAGGTCCTCGATCGGGTCGGCGTCGAACACCTCGCCGAACGTTTTGCGGGCTTGGTGGGTGATCAGCTGGCGGTTCACCCATGCGAAGTTGATGCACGCGCCCATCGCACCGTAGTACTCGTCTGCCAGCTCGGAGCCGGCGGGCGCGGCCGCGAGCTCTTTGTCGGGCAGCTCGGCGAGCAGGTCGCCGTGTTTCTTCTCGATCTGCCGGAGGTAGTCGTTGCAAGTCTGGTGGCCGAGTCCGCGGCTCCCGCAGTGGATCAACACGACGATTCCGTCTTCTTCGAGCCCGTACTCGTCGGCGACCTCCTCGCGGAACACGTCCGTGACGCGCTGCACCTCGAGGAAGTGGTTCCCCGAGCCGAGCGACCCCATCTGGTTGCGTCCTCGGTCCATCGCCTTCTGGGAGACGTACTCGGGGCGGGCGTCGGGCCGTCGCCCCTCGTCCTCACAGCGCGCGAGGTCGCTTTCGATTCCGTACCCCTCTTCGACGGCCCACTCGACGCCCCGTTCTAGGGCGCCCTCGATCGCGTCGGCGTCGCCCTCGATGACGCCGCCGCCGCCGAGCCCGGAGGGGATCGCCTCGAAAAGCGCGTTGACGAGTTCCGGCTCGCGGCCGCGCACGTCGTCGTAGGTAAGATTAGTTTTCACCATTCTGACGCCGCAATTTATGTCATAGCCGACCGCTCCGGGCGAGATACAGCCGGTTCGGGCGTCGATCGCGCCGACGCCGCCGACCGGGAACCCGTACCCCTGATGGCCGTCGGGCATACAGAGGGCGGGCTCGACCATTCCGGGCAGGTGCGTGGCGTTTTTTAGCTGTTGGAGGGTTTTGTCCTCGCCGATCTCCGCTAGCAGGCTCTCGCTGGCGAGCACCCGCGCGGGGACGTTCATGTCGCCCTCGCGGGGGATCTCCCAGACGTGCTCCCGCACTTTCTCCAGTCGGATCCCGTCGAACTCGCGCGTGGTCATACCCGGCGTTCGTCGCGGGGGGGCAAGGGCGTTGCGTCAGCGAGCGCAGGTTCGGGCGGGTATCCCCGCGACCGCTACCGGTCGACCGGGTCGATCGGCAGCCATCCGATCTCGGCGTCGACGAGCGTGAACGCGGCGAAGATCCGCCCGAGTACGAGCCCGTACAGCAGGTGTGCGACGGCGATGACCGCGCCGAACTCGAGGGTCGCCGTGAGCCCCGGTACCGGGAGCGTCGGCACCGGCAGCGAGGTCGCGCCCTCGATCGCGAGTGCGACCGGCAACAGCAGTCCGCCGGTGATCATGCCGAGCAGCGCCGAGTGGATGACGCCGAGCGAGAGATAGCCCCCGACGTCCGTGCGCAGGTCGTCGAAGAACGCGCGATCGAAGATGGCGACGAACAGCGTCCCGAACGCCGCGCTGTTGAACAGGTGGACCGCCCAGCCGGCGATGACCGTTTCGATGCCGATCAGGGCGCCGATCGTCGGCATGAGCCCCAACGCTCCGTGCAACACGATACCCATGGCCACGCCGGCGATCAGCCCACTTACGGCGCCCGCAAGCCAGTGTCGGCCGACCGCCTCGGGGCTCCCCCTTGCAGTCGCCTCCGGTTGCCGCTCTTCTGTCCCGCTCGGTTCCCGTTCCGCAGGACCGTCCGCACCCGTTTCGGCTCCCGCATCTGTGTCGTCCCAACCAGACTGTGACATGTGCCAACAAGGGTCTCTTCGGTGATAATGGTTTCCACGAGCATTCGTTTTTCGGACGTGTACGCTCGTCACACGTCGAAAACGACGTACGCGTACCACTCGCCGCCCCGACGATCGAGGACCATCTCGGAGTAGGTGACAGCCTTGATCTCCCGGGCGGCGACGGCGTCGAGGGGGACGCCGCGGGCCGTTACCTCGACCGTCCACATCGCTTCGTCGTTCGATTCGGAGTCATCAGATTCGGGATCATCAGATTCCGCGATCGTACACCGGTGATCGGCGGGGAGGACGAGCCGCACGTCGCGTTCGTAGATCAGCTGGTCGAGGTAGTCGAAGAGGAGCGCCTCGCGGCTTTCGGCGGTCACGGTGAACTCGAACCGATCCCCGCCCTCGGCGATCGTCTCGCAGCTCGCGGCGGTGAGGCCGTCGCCGACCGACTCGAACAGCGCCGCGAGGGTGGGCGCGGTCGCCTCGACCGCGATGTCGGCCGTGTGCTCGCGGAGGGTGTAGCTCATCAGTCGTCACCTCTATCGCTCGGAGGGATATCGATCTCGGTGGCGATCTCGCGGCCGACCGGGAGCGTCACCGGTTGCAACACCGGGAGGATCTCCGACGAGAATGCGTGCAGGTGGTCATAAACCGCGTTAAACACCACGCCGAGCGCCGCGAGAGTGATGGCAGAGGGGGCGGTGACGGAGACGCCAGCGAGGAACGCGTGACGGAGCCGCTTCCGGCCCGTTGGCGGCGGGTCCATTACCGCACACCCACGACCGAGCGCAACAAAACCTTTCCGTCGTTGGGTCGCAGCACTCGGGACCGTTCGCTCGACTTGCGTCCCCTCGCCCGCCGAGCGCAACCGTCCCCGGTGGCGGTGGAGTTATATCCCGCTGGCGTGTTAGCCACGTGCAGTGAGCGTCAACGTGGAGAAGCGGACGGAACCGCCCGGCGAGACCGACCACGTCGCCGAGGCGTGGGAGCTCAAAGAGCGGATCCGATCCGAGGAGGGCGTCCTCCGACAGCGGCGGGGGTTCTTCGTCGACGCCTACCGTCGGTCCACGACGCACCTACTGGTCGAGAACGACGAGATCGTCGCGTTCGCCTCCGTGCGCCGCGACGGCTACATCCTCTTTCTGGCTGTCCACCCCGATCACCGGGGGCGCGGTCACGCCGAGCGCCTCATCGCCGACGTGGCCCAGGAACACCGATCAGTCACCTGCCACGCCCGCACGACCAACACCGGGGCGCTCGGCTTCTACGAACACCTCGGCTTCGAGGTCGTCCGCCGGATCGACGACTACTACGAGGACGGTGGCGACGCCTACTACCTCAAGCTCGGCGGCGAGTCGCTCCGCGAGCGGCTCTCCGGGATCGTCGGGCGGTAGTCGGGAAGTTCTGAGGATAGCCCGCGGCCCCCGAAGCGCCTGCAAAACCGATAGTCATTAGCGCGCGCCGCGAGGAACCCCGGCCATGACCGAACCCACACCCGCGTCGCTCGCCGACCGCGTCAGCGAGGGCGAGATTCGCTTCCACGAACTCGAAGCGCACGCCGACGCCAACACCGCTGCGGCCGCCCGGCGTCGCCTCGTTAGCGAGACTGCTGACGCCGACGTCGACGCGCTCGGCGAGTACGCGTTCGACGCGGCCGACGCCCACGGGTCGAACATCGAGAACATGGTCGGCGCGGTGCAGGTGCCGATGGGCGTCGCCGGCCCCGTCGCGGTCGACGGCGGCGCGCTCTCGGGCGAGCGCTACCTCCCGATGGCGACCACGGAGGGCGCGCTCGTCGCATCCATCAACCGCGGCTGCTCTGTCGTCAACGACGCCGGCGGGGCGACCGCGCGCGTGACGAAGAGCGGGATGACCCGAGCGCCGATCTTCCGCGTGGCCGACGTGGCCGAGGCGGAGGCGCTCGTCTCGTGGGTCCGCGACAACGAGGGGGTTCTTCGAGAGGCGGCCGAGTCGACGACGAGCCACGGCGAGCTGCTCGACGTGACGCCCTACGTCGTCGGTAACAACGTCTACCTGCGGTTCCGCTACGACACGAAAGACGCGATGGGGATGAACATGGTCACCATCGCGACCCGCGAGGCCTGCGACGAGATCGAGGCCGAAACGGACGCCTCGCTCGTCGCGCTCTCGGGGAACCTCTGTTCGGACAAGAAGCCGGCCGCGATCAACGCGGTCGAGGGGCGCGGACGCTCCGTGGCCGCCGACGTGGAGGTTCCCCGCGAGGTCGTCGAGGAGCGGCTCCACACGACGCCGGAGTCGATCGCGGAGATCAACACCCGGAAGAACCTCGTCGGCTCCGCGAAGGCGGGCGGGCTCGGCTTCAACGCCCACGTCGCCAACGCGGTCGCGGCGATGTTCCTCGCGACCGGGCAGGACGAGGCCCAGGTCGTCGAGGGGGCGAACGCGATCACGACCGCGGAGACGACGCCCGAGGGCGACCTGTACCTCTCCGTGTCGCTCGCGAGCCTCGAGGTCGGGACCGTCGGCGGCGGGACGGGGCTCCCGACGCAGGCGGCAGGGCTGGACATCCTCGGCGTCCGCGGCGGCGGCGACCCCGCCGGGAGCAACGGCGACGCGCTCGCGGAGGCGATCGCGGTGGGCGCGCTCGCCGGCGAGCTCTCGCTGCTCGCGGCGCTCGGCTCCAGACACCTCTCCTCCGCGCACGCGGACCTCGGGCGGTAGGCGTCGCTTCTTCTCGCGGTTCCGCGCTCAGTCGTCGGCGCCCGACGACTCCCCGTCGGACGCGCCAGACGCGCCAGACTTACCGGACCCGCCGGACGACGAGTCCGAGAGCATCGGCGTGCCGTCGGCGCGAGGACCGAGCCGCGGTCCGTGAGGATTGTCGTCGGGATCGATCCGCCGGCGGGTGCGGTAGTCGGTCGAGCGCTCGACCGGCGTGCGGCCGATCGCCGTGATCATGTCGACGTAGTCGTCGAACGAGCGGAACTCCCCGTACTCGCCGCCGGCGCGTTTGGTGATCTCCTCGGAGAGGATGGTGCCCATGAAGTCGTCGGCGCCGCAGTTGAGCAGTTTCAGTCCGTGCGCGTCGCCCGACTTCACCCACGAGGCCTGCACGTGATCGACGTTGTCCAAGAAGAGGCGCGCGACCGCCACCACGAGTTCGTCCTCGTCGTGAGAGGGGCCGGAGTCGACAACGCCGTGGCGGTAGAGGGGCGTGTTCTGGTGGATAAAGGAGAGGGGGACGAACTCCGTAATCCGGCCGGTGCGGTCCTGTAGATCGCGGATCACTCCGAGGTGTTTCGCGCGGTGTTCGACCGTCTCGACGTGACCGTACATCATCGTTGAGGTGACATCGAGGCCGGCCGCCATCGCGCCCTCCATGGCCGCGACCCAGTCGTCGGTGCGGATCTTCCCGGGGCAGATCACGTCGCGGACCTCGTCGACGAGGATCTCCGCGGCGGTGCCGGGAGCGGAGTCGAGTCCGGCCGCAGCGAGTTCGCGGTAGACCGTCTCGTAGTCCCAGTCGGTGCCGCGGGCGGCGTGGTACGCCTCCTCGGGCGTCATCGAGTGCAGGTGGATCCCGCCGACCGACATCGCCTCGATCTGCTCGACGTAGGTGCCCGGATCCGTGGCGTACTCCTCGGGCGGTTTGTAGTTCACCTCGCTTTCCGGGTCGTCGTAGGATTGAAGGATCTCGTGGTGCTCCTCGTTCAGCGCGAGCGCGGGGTGGAGCCCGGACACCGAGCACACCTCGTAGACGCCCATGTCGAGGGCGTCTTCGACGATCGCGCGGGACTCGGCGGGCGTCTTCGTGAAGCCAACGTGGTCGGCGTCGCTGTCGGCCTCGAAGGCGTGCGCCGAGTCCTTGAAGTTGCAGAACAGACAGCCCGTGTTGCAGGCGGTCGTGACGTTGTTGTTGAGGTTGGCGACGAACGTGATCTCGTCGCCGACCTCCTCATGGCGCCGGCGGTCGGCGAGTTCGAGGACCCGCTCTTTGCGGACGGGGTCGACCCCCTCGGTGTCCGTGCCGGTCGCGAGCAGTTCGGTCGCGTCGTCGATTGAGAGGCGGTCGCCGTCGCGGGCCTTCGCGAGCGCGTTCTCGAACGACTGGTCGGTCGCCGGCTCGGCGAAGCCGAAGTCGTCGTCGAGGTCGGCGGCGTCGCGGTCTGTCGCGTCGGGGTCCCGCGCCGGATTCATCGCGTGTGTCTCCCCGTCCCACGAATAAAAACGGGCCGGTCACGGCACTGATAAATCAGTCGCGGTGGCGCGTGCCGCCGAGGCTGCCTCGCGGCCGAGGAGCACGCGCGAGGGAGTCGCGAGCGAAGCGAGCGACGAGGCTGGGGAGGCGTGAGGCCGCGGTGCTGTGCGGTCGGGTGGGACTCAAAGGGGCCGCCTTCGTCCTCGCGGCTGGGGCTTTGAAGCTGTTCACCGCGGAGTCGTCGATCACGTATCGCCGAGCGGTTGGGGCTTTGGAGGCCTTCGCCGTCGATCCACTGCCAGAAGCCACTTATAAACAGCTAACCGCCCTTCCGAGATCCGACACGTCCTACGCCAACTCCCGATCCTCGCCGGCGTGCGCCCGGACCCACAGTTCGCCGATCCGCGAGAGAGTGGTTCGGTAGGACTTCCCGTGTTCTTCGCGCTCGATGTACCCCTTGCCCCCGGGGCCGAGCCGATCGACGTTGTATATCACCTTCGAGCGGAACGAGTCGGTGTACTGCTCGTTGAGGTCGGCGGCGAGCGTCTCGGCCAGTTCGGAGACCGACTCGAACTCGCCGTGCTCGCCGAGGGTGAACAACACGAGCTCCTCGAACGGCTTGACGTTCTGGAAGGAGGCGACCGGAAGCTCGATCACGTGGCTGTCCCCGATGCGCTTCGCGCCGATGGTGGTGCCGCGCTCGTCGAACTCCGCGAGCAGGTCGGTGGTGGTGGCAAGCTGTTCGGCGATGCGGTCGTCGCCGACGCGATCGTCGGCTACCGCGTCGTCCTCGACCAACTCCCGCAGGAGGTCGCGGTTCGCCCGGAGCTCCTCGGCGAGTTCGGTCTCTAAGTACTTCTCCGGGGCGGTGTAGTAGGTGTGGATGCGGTCGCGGTCGTCCTGCCGCTCGACCATGATCGAGTGGGCCGCGGTCGCGAACGCGAAGGAGACGGGCCGCGGCATCGAACAGAGGTTCACCCACACTTCGCGCTCGTCGGAATCATCGACTCCCTCGTCCCGATCGAGTTCCGCATTTATCAGATCGAAGGCGCGCTCGAAGGCGGCGTCGTAGTCGTACACGTCGTCCAGTTGCTCCCGAACGGTCTCGGCGCCGAGCAGGTTCCGAAAGTCCTGTTCGAGCTTGCGCGCGATGTTGCGCGAGTACTCGACGTTGGCCTCGCTGCCGACCGTCCCCTCCAAGAGGATCACCCGGTCGACGTCGAACTGGTCCCGGATGAGCGGGGCGATCATGCGGTCGTAATCGAAGCCGACCGGCACGATGTGGGTCTGCATGGGTGAGCGTTTGGCGGGACGCGCTTATAAACGGACGCAAGCGATCGCGGGAGCCCGCCGTCCGACACCTGCCGCCCGTCATCCTGTCCTCACACCACTCCGCCACCCGCCACCCTGCCACCCCGTCACCCCGACACCCCACCACCCCGCTACCTCGCCACACCGATCGAACGCTTCCGCGAGCAGTAGCGTTATTCCCGCGACCCACCAATCACGACGTGGTATGTCACAACAAGGCGTTCAAGAGGAGCTGTACGTCGACCAGTACACGCTCGGGCTGGTCGGTCCCGATCAGGAGTGGGCCGGCACAGTCGCTGACGGCGGAAGGGTGGAGACGTACACGCCGCCGGGGTGCTGGGGGCCGATGGTCACGCCGTCGTTCCGCGGCGGCCACGAGGTGACCCGCCCGATCCGCGTCGAGGGCGCCGAGGTCGGCGACGCGATCGCGATCCACATCCGCGACGTCGAGGTGACAAGCATGGCCACCAGCACGGGCTCGATGGCCGAGCGCGAGGGTGCGTTCGGCGACGATCCCTTCGTCGACCACCGCTGTCCCGAGTGCGGGACGACGTGGCCCGACTCCATCGTCGAGGGCACGGGCGAAGACGCGATCCGCTGTGCCGAGTGCGGCGCTAACGCCTCCTCGTTCGGCTTCGAGTACGGGTACACCGTCGCGTTCGACCACGAGAACGCGGTCGGCGTCACCCTCGACAAGGAGGGCGCTCACGAGCTCGCGCTCGACGCCGAGCGCGTGATGGACATCCCCGAGAACGCCCGGCAACACCCGATCCTGCTGTACGAGCCGGACGGGATGCCCGGCACGCTCGGTCGCCTCCGACCCTTCATCGGGAACATCGGAACGACGCCGTCGGTGACGATGCCCGATTCGCACAACGCGGGCGACTTCGGCCAGAGTCTCATCGGCGCCGACCACGACTACGGCGTCGAGACCGAGGCAGATCTCGAAAAGCGCACCGACGGCCACATGGACATCTCCGAGGTCCGTGCGGGTGCCACGCTGATCTGCCCCGTCGAGATCGACGGCGGCGGGGTGTACGTCGGCGACCTCCACGCGAACCAGGGCGACGGCGAGCTCTCCCTCCACACGACCGACGTGAGCGGCACCGTCACGATGGACGTAGAGGTGATCGAGGGCCTCGATATCGATGGTCCCGTGCTGCTCCCGAACGAGGAGGATCTGCCCTTCATCAGCAAGCCCTACACTGACGCGGAGCGCGAGTCCGGCCAGAACCTCGGCGCAGAACACGGCGTCGACGTCGAGGACGACATGGCCCCGATTCAGGTCGTCGGCTCCGGCGCCACCGTCAACGACGCCACGCAGAACGCCTTCGACCGCGCCGGGAAACTCCTCGACATGAGCGAGGGCGAGATCCGCGCTCGGTGTACCTTCACCGGCGGCGTCCAGATCGGTCGACTCCCCGGCGTCGTCCAGCTCGATATGCTGGCGCCGCTGGACCTGCTCGACGAGCGGGGGCTCGGCGACGCGACACGGGAGCAGTACGGGCTGTAGGCCTCCTGCACGTAGTCCCCTCAATCACCAACTCACCGGCGTCGACCCCCTCTCGACGGCCCAATAGGGATTCGGCGGGTCGACTCCTGTGCCGCCGCCCGCCGCCGTAGGCGCTCGACGCGCTCCTCGATCGAGGGGTGCGTCGACAGCCAGCGCTCAGCCGGGTTCTCGGTCCGTTTGTACGTGGACAGCGGTGTGAAGGGCCACGACGGCTCCGCGGCTCGCTCGATCCGCCGGAGCGCCCGTGCAAGCGCGATGGGGTCTCCGGTCACCTCAGCCGCACGGTCGTCGGCCGCAAACTCCCGCTTGCGCGACCGCGACCGGGCGAGGAGAGTCGCGAGTACGAAGCCGGCGAACAGTCCGTTCGTGAGCGCGCGGTGGAGCCACGCGAAGGGACCTGACCGGTCACCGGGGCGCCCCCGGATCCACGCCGAGGCGGCGGCGAGCCCAGAGAGTGCAAGGAGTGCCGGCAGCGCAAGCACCGTGGTGAACCCGACGACTGCACGCCCGATCCCGTCGGCCATCGCGAGCGCGAGCCCGTCGTTCGTTTCGAGGTGCGCCAGTTCGTGCGCGACGATTGCCTCCACCTCGCGCGCCGAGAGGATCCGGAACAGCGACCGGTCCATCACGAGGGCCCCGCCGCCCGATCCGCCGCCGACCGCGAACGCGTTCGGCGCCCGGGCGTCGGTGACGTACAGCGCCGGGCGGTCGACAGCCATCCGAGCCGCGAGTGCGTCGATCCGATGGTGGAGGTCGGGCGCGCGCTCGCGGGGCAGTCGGTCGCCCTCCAGACTCGCGAGGACCTGTGCGGTCCCGATCCAGTAGCTGAGGTACGCCGAGCCGACCGCGACGACGGCGAGCAGCGCGAGGAGAACGGGGAGGTCGGGGCGTGTGGCCCAGAGAAACAGCAGCGCGTCGGCGACGAACGCGGCCGCGGCCAGATACACCGCGAGCAGCGCGACGCCGACGACGGCTGCGGCCGCGCGGAACGCGAGCCGGGACATGTCCGACTGTACGAGGCGGGGCGTCAAACCCGTTGTGTCGTCGGCTCCCCCACGACTGCGGAACAGCCGGCTCCCCCACGCGTGCCGCCGGAAGGAAAAGCCGTAATTCCTCGGCCGCGAAACGCCTGCACATGGACGCACGCGTTCGCGAACACGCGGAGATCATCGCCGACCACTCCACCGACATCCAGTCGGGCGACGACGTGGTCATCCAGATGCCGAAGGAGGCCGAGGACCTCGCGGTCGCCCTCCACGAGATCTGCGGGGATCGCGGTGCCAACCCCGTCTACCTCAACTACTCGAAGCGCGCCCAGCGCGCCTTCAAGCGCTCATCGGACGACTTCACCGAGCCGAGCCACCGACGCGCGCTCTACGAGGAGGCCGACGTGTTCATCATCGCGCGCGGCGGCTCGAACGCCACCGAGGACGCCGACATCGACCCGGAGACCAACGCGGCCTACAACCGGGCGATGGAGGACGTCAAGCGGACGCGGCTCTCGAAGACGTGGTGTCTCACGCAGTACCCGACCGCGAGCCACGCCCAGCTCGCCGGAATGAGCACCGAGGCGTACGAGAACTTCGTGTGGGACGCCGTCTCGCTCGACTGGGACGAACAGCGCGAGTTCCAGTCGAACATGGTCGAGATCCTCGATACCGCCGACGAGGTCCGGATCACATCCGGTGAGGAGACCGACCTGACGATGGACCTGTCGGGTAACTCCACGCTTAACGACTACGGCGAGGCCAACCTTCCCGGCGGTGAAGTGTTCACCGCGCCCGTGCGCGACGGCGTCGACGGCGAGGTTCACTTCGATCTACCACTCTATCGCTACGGCCGCGAGATCGAGGGGGTCCGGCTCCGGTTCGAGGACGGAGAGGTCGTCTCCCACTCCGCCGAACGCAACGAGGACCTGCTGACGGGGATCCTCGACACCGACGAGGGATCTCGGCATCTCGGGGAACTCGGCATCGGGATGAACCGCCAGATCGACCGGTTCACCTACAACATGCTGTTCGACGAGAAGATGGGCGACACCGTCCACATGGCGGTCGGTTCCGCGTACCCGGAGACGGTCGGCGAAGGCAACGAGGTCAACGAGTCCGCCGAGCACGTCGACATGATCGTCGACATGAGCGAGGACTCCGTCATCGAAGTCGACGGCGAGGTTGTCCAGCGCAACGGGACGTTCGTCTTCGAGGACGGGTTCTAACTGCTTCGGCGGCGATGGCGGATTTTGTCGTCTGATCGGGCCGACAATCTCGTTCTGTGGGGGATTTTATGTTCTCACCGCGCGTACTCACGGTCATGCCTGAAGAAGTCCTCTTCGAGTCGGAGAGCCGCCGGAGCCGCGCCGAGATCGCCGCGTATCTCCGGACCGTCGCGGACTCGCTGGAGTCCGACAACGCGATCACCCTGCAGAAAGGCGAGCAGTCGGTGACGATGGACCCGCCCGCACGGCCGACGTTCGAGGTGAAAGCCGAGCGCGAGGGGCCGGACAACGGACCGGGCGAGCTCAGCGTCGAGTTCGAATTGGAGTGGGACGAGGAGGGTGACGGTGACGATGACGGTGGCGACGGCGGGGAGGGCGACGGGGAGTTAGCGATCGAGTAGGTGCGTTCGAAGGCCGCTACGGAATTCCGCCGGGAATCTCGGCGAAGGCGTCCCGCGCGGAGAGGTGGTCGAGGGTGTCGTCGACGCGGTCCCGAACCGCCTCCATCCGGTCGATGAGCTCCTCGTACTCGTCGGTGTTCGTCGTATCGGCGGCCTCCAGCGCAGCCTTCTTCGACGCCAGCGCGAAGAACTCCTGGCTGTGCTCGTCGAACTCCGCACGGTGGAGCAGTACCTCCACGAGCGCGAGCAGGTCCTCCTTCGAAACGGGCTTCGTCTTGTAGTCGTCGAACGGCATGTCGACGATATCGACATCCGGCTCGACCGCGGTCAGCATCGCGATCCGCGCGTCGTACCCTTCCCCGCGGATCGCCTCGAGCACCTCGTGGCCCGACATCTCGGGCATCCGTCGATCTAAGAGGACCACGTCGACCGACTCGTCCATCATCGAGAGGGCTTCCTCGCCGCCGGTGGCGATCCGCACGTCGTAGGTCGCGTCGAGGTACACCCGGTACAGCTCGGCGAGGTCGGGCTCGTCGTCGACCGCAAGGACCGTGGGCTGCGCCTCGGCGTCACTCATGATCGGAGGACTGCGGTCTGCCGATCACCCGCTCGGAGTCGCGGACCGGCGTGACCGATTGCTGTTCGTGCGCTCATGACGCGAGTTACACGCGTGATCGGTTAAAACGTTGACCCATAGTTATCGTGAGTGATATCTACCTCCCGAGACGATCGATCCGGCTCCCGTTCGCTCGGAGGGACCGCCTCACACGGCCGGATCGGTCGCACGATCGAATTGGGAGACCGCCGTGACCCAAAGGCACATTTACGCGCGCTTCCTAATCGGCACCAACGAATGTCTCATAGCCCCTCACTGCCCGACCGTCCTCGTCTGGAACTCGATCCGGAGATGAGCGAGACGGAGCGGCTCGAGGCGATCCGCCAGCACTACCGGCGGATACTGCAGGTGAACGATGAGCTCGAGGACCGACTTGATGACGCGCAGGACCGGCGCGGCGAACTCAAGTCGGACGTGGACGGGCTGAAACGCGAAAACGAGGTGCTGAAGACCACCTCGCTGTACATCGCCTCCGTCGAGGAGATCACCGATGACGGAGTAGTCATCAAACAGCACGGCAACAACCAGGAGGTGCTGACGCAGGCGTCCACGACGCTTGAGTCCGACCTCCGGCCCGGCGACCGCGTCGCGAACAACGATTCCTTCGCGGTCCAGCAGGTGCTCGACGACGAGACCGACTCCCGGGCGCAGGCGATGGAGGTCACCGAGTCCCCGGACGTCACCTACGACGACATCGGCGGCATCGACGACCAGATCCGCGAGGTCCGCGAGGCCGTCGAGGACCCGCTCGAAGACCCCGAGCAGTTCGAGGCGGTCGGCGTCGATCCGCCGAGCGGTGTCCTCCTGCACGGCCCGCCGGGGACTGGGAAGACGATGCTGGCGAAGGCGGTCGCCAACGAGTCCGACGCCACCTTCATCAAGATGGCCGGCTCCGAACTGGTCAGGAAGTTCATCGGCGAGGGCGCCCGACTCGTCCGTGACCTGTTCGAGCTCGCTGGCGAACGCGAGCCCGCTGTCATCTTCATCGACGAGATTGACGCCGTCGCCGCCAAGCGGACGGACTCGAAGACGTCGGGCGACGCCGAGGTTCAGCGCACGATGATGCAGTTGCTCTCCGAGATGGACGGCTTTGACGACCGCGGCGAGGTCCGGATCATGGCCGCCACGAACCGCTTCGACATGCTCGACGAGGCGATCTTGCGTCCGGGGCGCTTTGACCGCCTCATCGAGGTGCCGGAGCCGAACGCCGAGGGTCGCGCGCGCATTTTGGAGATCCACACGCAGGACATGAACGTCGCCGAAGGGACGGACGTGAGCGAGGTCGCGGCCGACCTAGAGGGATACAGCGGCGCCGACATCGCCTCGCTGGCGACCGAGGCCGGGATGTTCGCGATCCGCGACGGTCGCACCGAGGTCACGCAAGCGGACTTCGAGCAGGCGCGCGAGAAGTTGCAGGACGCCGAGAAGACCGAAGAGCAGGTCATCAACTACCAGTACTAGACGTTCCGATCGGCGGGCGGTTTTGAGTTCTGCAGGGTTTCTGACGGTAGATCAACGGGGTACGCTTCCAAAGCACCAGCCGCGAGGCGCGCGCCACCACTCCCTTTTATATTCAGCTTTTGTGCCGTCGTCGGCAGCGCCCCAGTTCGTAACCCCTTACCTCCCGCGCCGTCGACTCTCAGCCGATGAACACCATCCACGTCGCCGGCGGCGTCGGCGTCGCCGACACGGCGATGGCCTCCTACGACGCCGCGCTCGCGGACGCGAACCTCCACAACTACAACCTCGTCGCGGTCTCCTCAGTCGTCCCCGCGGAGGCGACGGTCGAGGCAGTCGAAGCGGCGCCGGATCTCGGTCCCGCCGGCAACCAACTCACGGTCGTCGAGGCGCGCCGAACGGTCGGCCCCGACGACGCGGTCGACTTCCGGGAGGGCGGCCGCGCCGGCGCGGAGGACGCCGAGTCGAAGCGGGCGCCGCGCCGCCGCCCGGACGTGGCCGCCGGACTCGGCTGGGCCACCGGCCCGGGTCCCGGCCTCTTCTACGAGGTCACCGGCGAGGACCCCGACGACGTACGCGAGCGGATCGAGGCGGGACTCGACGCGGGAAGCGACCTCCGCGACTGGGAGCTGCCGGATCGTGAGGTCCACGTCGAGACGGCGGCCGCGACCCCCGACCGGTTCACGACGGCAGTCGTCATCGCCGCGTACGGCGAGTCCGAGCCGATCCTGTAGGGGGAGACTCCGATCGATCCCTCCCGGATCGCCCCCGCCGACGCCTTTTTGAGTGGGCTCCGTGTATCAAACGTGTCTTCGATGAACGGCAATAACCCGTATGCCGGGGCACCGGGTGTGACGAACGCGGGCGAGCCCGCGGCCGTCGACCTCTCTCCGGATCAAGAACGACGCCTCCGGCGCGCGGTCGCCGGAATCGTCTCGCGAACCGAATCGTATCTCCCGAACAGCTACGCGGTCGGCTCCGAGCTGTCGGTCGGCACGAACGGGCCGCAGGCGACCGTCGCCGTCAACCCACCGGCCGGTCACCCCGTCTCGGCCGGGTTCACGCCGGACCCCGACGAGCTGGAGGCCGGCATCGCCGACGCCGACACCGACGAGGTCGCCCGCGGACTGGCCGCGAGCGCTGCGATGCAGGTGATGGACGCTGTCGGCGACGTGACGCCGACCGCGAAGTGAACTCGGGCTACTCCGTCTTCGTTTCGCTGACCTCTCCTTCCGAATCGTCTGCCGCTCTCACTGACTCCGGCGGCTCCAGCGTCCCTGTCACCCGGCCGTAGATCCCGAATATTTCCTCGTACCCCTCTTCGCTCGCGAGAATCGGGACCACACCCTCCTCCTCGACGCGGTGGATGTACACGTCGTCCTCGGCGAACACCGAGCCTGCGGGAATCTCCTCGAAGTTGGCGAAGTGGACCGTGGGCTCGCCGCCTCCCTTCGGCACCTCCTCGTCGCCCGCGACGACCGTCTTCTCGGTGAACGTCGGCGGTTCGTCGTCGATCGCGCCGTGCGCCCGGAGGAACGCCAGACACGCCTCGTAGCCGAACGCGACCGCCTCCTCGCTGCCCTGTCGACCGACCTCGATCGAGACGGTGTGCGGGATGGTGGAGTCCAGCGTCGTCCCGCGGAGCCCGCTTGCATCGACGACGTAGTCGACGGGCATCGCCGTCACGCTCCGGCGCGTCGACGGTGTGAGATCGCTGTAGATCGCAAAGGGCGGCGGCGCGCTGTGAGAGGTGTGGAGCGCGAGTACCGCGTCCATCCCCTCCAGTTCGGCTGCGAGCCGCGGCGCGAGCGCGCGCTCGTACTCGTCGCTGTCGGTATCTCCCGGGAACGCGCGGTTCAGATCCGTGTCGGTGTACCGCGTCCCCGCTGCTAGCGCCGGCTCGTTAGCGACGATCAGTCGAATGATGCCGTCGCCGCCCTCCTCGTCGCCTGACCCTTTCCCCTCCTCGTCGAGTTCGTCGGCGAGTCGCCTGACAATTCGCTCGCCGGCGGGTTCGTCGCCGTGGATCCCGCCGACGATCGCGACGCGGGCCGAGCTCGCTGACCCGCGGTCGATCGTTTCCATACGCTCACTTTATGCGGTCCGCATAAAGTGTCGCCGTTCCGGGAGGGAGACACCGGAACGCAGTTCGGTGAGACGCCGGGACGCGATCCGCAGTCTTAACGACGGGGGAGCGACCAGACCGGATAAATGCACCCCCTCAACGCGTGTTGCAAGGTGAGTCTGTAACGTGGTCGACGCCGATGACGCCGGGAACGGCGGGGTCGTCGTCGCCGGAAGCGGAGCCACCGGAGACGCTGACACCGAGACGGACGACCCCCTCAAAGCGGAGATCATGCGCGCAACCTACCGAGCGCTGATCGAGCAGGGGTACAGCGACCTCACGATACAGGGGATCGCCGACGAGTTCCCCAAAAGCAAGTCCCTACTCTACTACCACTACGACGGAAAAGACGACCTGATCGCGTCTTTCCTCGGGTTCGCTACCGATCGATTCCGACGTGAGATCGAAGTCGAGATCGACGACCCGGAGGCGCAGCTCCGTGCGCTCGTCGACCAGCTCGTCCCCGAGTCGCTCGACGAGGGCGAGTACCGCGTGCAGGTGGCGCTGTTGGAACTTCGCAGCGAGACGCCCCACAACGAGCGGTTCCGGCAGCAGTACGCGGTGGTCGACGACGCCCTCAAGTCTGACATCGCCGACGTGCTCCGGCGCGGTATCGAGTCGGGCGCGTTCGCCACCGACGTGAATCCCGACACCGAAGCAGAGGTCCTCGTCTCGCTTCTGACCGGCGTTCGGACCCTCCGGCTCTCAACGTACGAGCGGTTCCCGGTCGCGGAGACGCGGGCTGCGCTCGACGGCTATCTCGATCGGCTTCTCGCCGACTCCGAGGCGTAGCCGGTCGCCGACCACCGATTGGCGCGCAGCTTACCGACCGAGCCACTCGGCGAGGGCCCCACGGTACCGCCCCGCAAGCTCTCGTGCGACGAGCCGGTCTCGGGGATCAACGCCGAGGACGTGTAGCGTGCCCGCGTAGACCACGAGCCCGCCCGCGGCCCCGACGACGACCGCGGCTCGCCCGGGGGCAACCTCCCGAATTGCTCGCATCGCGAGGAACGTCACGCCGCCGGCCACCAGCGGGGTGAGGTAGGTGCGGTCGAACGGCCACAGCCCCTCGAAGCGGCGCAACAGGATGACCTGAATCGCGTTTTGCACCGCGATCGCGAGCGAGGTGCCGAGCGCGGCGCCGACGAGCCCATACCGGACCACGAATGCGTACGTTAAGGCGACGTTGAGGACGGCGAGCAGCCAGTCGAGCGCCATCCGGGCGTACTGGTGGTCGGTCATCATCAGGAGCCAGCCGGTCGCGCCCACCGCGCTGCCGACGAACACCCCGCCGAGGTAGACGACGAGGGGGGCGTACCCTGCGACGTACGGCTCGCCGAACAGCCCGAGTAGCTCCCGGCCGTACACCACGAGCACGGCGAGGATCGGGATCACGCTCGTGACGATCTGACGGGTCACCGACGTGTACACCGCGTTGAGCGTTTCGATCCGATCGTCGGCGTACAGATCCGAGGCGACCGGCGGCAGCAGTTGGTTGAACGCGATGAGGGGGATCCACGCGATCGCGATCAACACGAGGACGACGTTGTACACGCCCGCGGCGGTCGCCGTCAACAGCGCTCCGACGAGCAACACGTCAACGCGGTTCTGGAACACCTTCCCGAGGCTGCTCATCGCGACCGGCGCCGCGTGGTTGTAGAACCGCCCCGCCTCCCCACGGACTCCCCGCAGCGACGGGACGATCCCGGTCACCCGCGCGGAGAGGGGCGCGGCGACGGCCGCGAGCAGCGCGGTCGCGACGACGATGCCGCCGGCGACGCCGACGACCGAGTAGCCGAGCGCCAGCGCCGTAAGCGCGCCCACGAGCCGGACGCCCGGGCGGAGGAGTTTGTTGAAGGCGATCTCGCCGCGCGCGGACCCGACCGCGCGGAAGATCGCCGACGCGACCATCACGACGCCGAGCGATCCGACGAGGAAGCCGAACGCGCGCATCGTCGGCGGGAACGCGGGGGCCTCGACGGTGAGCGCGTTGATCCGCGGTGCTGCCACCCAGATTCCGGCGGCGATGGCGGCACCGAATCCGAGCGTCGTGGCGTACGCGAGCCCGGCGACGACCCCCTGTCGGTCGGGGTCGTCCGCGTACTCGGGGAGGTAGCGCTGGAGCGCCGGCACGCTCCCGAACGTGACGAGCCGCGAGAGCAACTGGGCGATCCGCCACGCCAGTGCGTACACGCCGTAGGCGGCCGGGCCGAGTCCGCGAGCGAGCGCGAACTCCGTCACGGCCGTGAGCGCGCGCTGGCCGGAGACACCGCCGGCGGTGATCACGGCTCCGCCCGCGATCGTCAGGAGCGCCTCGCGCTCGGCGTCGGGGACGCTGTCGTCGTCGCTCGCCGCCTCGCGCTCGCCGTCGCCACCGGCACCGAGTCCGTCGTTCACGTATCGACTCGACATGACTCGGGTCGGGAGAAAAGCGACTCGTTCCGCCGCCGGTCTGAGCCGCTACCAGCGCTGGTGGACGTGCTCGCGGACGAACTCGTCGTACACGTCAGCGACGGCCTCGCGGTCGGCCTCGCCGAGCGGCACGAGGTCGCTCGCGGCCGCGTTCGACCGAATGTGCTCCGGCGTTGTCGACCCCGGAATGACCGCCGAGACGGCGTCGTGGTCGAGGAGCCAGCGCAGCGAGAGCTGCGGGAGCGAGAGGTCGTTGCCGGTCGCGTCGGTCGGGTCGTCGGCGACGGCGTCGACCCGCTCGGCGAGCGCGTCGGCGGCGTCGAGGCCGACCTCGTAGGGGACGCCGGCGAACGTCTCGCCCACGTCGAACGCGTCGCCCTCGCGGTTGTAGTTGCGGTGGTCGTCCTCGGCGAAGTCGGTGTCCCGCGAGAGCGCGCCGGTCAGGAGGCCGGAGGCGAGCGGCACCCGACAGATCACGCCCACGTCGCGGGCGGCGGCCTCGTCGAGGAACAGCTTCGCGGGACGCTGGCGGAAGGGGTTGAAGATGATCTGGACCGTCTCGACGCCAGGGTACTCGATCGCTTTCAGTCCCTCCTCGACGCGTTCAACGCTGACGCCGTAGTTCGCGATCTTTCCCTCGTCGGCGAGGGCCGCGAGCGCGTCGAACGTCTCCGGCTGGTAGTACACATCCGTCGGCGGGCAGTGAAGCTGGACCAGATCCAGCGTCTCCATCCCGAGGTTCTCGCGCGATCGGTTCACGAACCGCCGGAGGTTCGTCTCGTTATACTCGTCGGGGACGTGGGGGTTGAGCCGGCGACCGGCCTTCGTGGCGACCGTCACCTCCTCGGCGTCGATGTCGTCTTCGAGCACGTCGCCGAGGATGCGCTCCGAGCGCCCGTCGCCGTACACATCTGCGGTGTCGAAGAAATCGATTCCGGCGTCGCGGGCGGCCTCGACCGCTGCGACCGCCTCGGACTCGGTCACGTCGCCCCAGTCGCTCCCGATCTGCCACGCGCCGTAGCCGACCTCGCTGACCTCGCCGACGTTCCCGAGCGTTCGGTGGTTCATGTTCACGTCCTACTGATCGGGGTGAACGCAAGGGCGTTCCGGAGGCGGAACCGCGAGAGGAGGGCGACGGAGCCGTCGACAGGAGCGCTGATTCATTTCGAGTCCCGCAGCACCAACGGCCCGATGGCGAGCGTGCGCTTCGCGAGGGTGAGTACGCGGAGCACGTAGGAGACGAAAAGCAAGAAAGGGAGGAGCGTGACCGCGAACGCAGCCCCGACGACGAGCGTCACGTGGTCGACCCCGCGGGTGCTCCCGGGGAACGTCCCGGCGTCGACGACCGCGAGCATGAGCCCCGCGACGACCAACGCGGGCACCGCGGCGTAGAGGATCTGCCGCGAGAGGTCGATCAGCGTCCACTGGAAGTACAGCGTCTTGATGTGTTCGCGGGCGGGACCGAACAGCGACAGCGACTCCTTCAGCTCCTTGAGCAGAGCGCGCTCGTCGTCGGTGAACGCGTCGTCGTGGTCGTCGTCGACGCGCTCGATCTGGCCGATCTTCGGGCTGTAGTCGAAGTCGATGGCCGCGAACACCACGTCGAAGGAGCCGAACTCCGCACCGTCCAGACTGTCGCGCACGCCGTCGGCGTTTTCGATGATATTCGCGGCGAGGTCGTCGACGTCCTCTCGGATGGCGATCCGGTCCGACCGGTCGCCGTCGCGCTCCCGAACCGACTCGCGGAGGGCCCGGCTGCGCTCCGACGCGGCGACGAGGATCGCATCGAGGAACGCGGCGGGGTCCGTGGGCACCGGGGAGCCGGTCAGTTCCGCGATAGAGTCTCGAACGGTGAGCGTGTCGTTCATGCGCTCCTGCTGGTCTCCGAGCGGGCCGTTCTCCTGCGTGAGCACGACCTGACCGATTGTGACGACGAGCGTCGTTCCGGTGACGATCGCCGCGATCATCGTCGAGAACAGCGTATCGATCGGATCGCCCGACCCGATCTTCTCAGCGAGAGACGGGGAGAACGCGGCCGCCACGGTGACGAACGCGACGAAGACGACGAGTGTTAAGACTCCCGCGACGACGAGCCGGTTCGCACGCAACAGCAGCCAGAGCTTCACCCGGCTATCACCGGCGCGAACGCGCATCGTGTCGGCCGTGTCGCCGTCGTCGGTATCTTCGCCTCCCTCCGCTTTCTCGCCCTCGTTCGCCTCTTCGGACGCCGTCCCGCTCGTTCTCTCGGTCATTACGCTTCGATAACCGCTTCTCGGCCGATTCCACCGACGTTCATGTAGTATGATACCGTACCCAGTGAGATAAGTACACGGTGTGATTCGAGAGGCGGCGTCGTATTCGACGGGCAGAGACGCCCGTTCGAGTTGGATGCGTATCTCGGATCCGCCGCCGCGTCGCAACGCAGAGTGTGTATTCACCAAGAGGACCGCCGGCCGCAAACCCGATACCCGTGGCTGCCGACACCCTCTGTATGACCACGACGTTTGCCGATCTCTTCGAGCGGGCGGCTGAGTACGACGTGAGCGCCGAGGCGGTGAACGCGGCGCTCGTCGAGCGTCGATCGGCGTCTGGGGACGACTCCGGCACCACTACCGAGGTCGCTTCCGACGTCTCCGACACCGACGACCTTCCCCCCGTCGACCGAGATCCGAGTCCGGCCCGTGTCGTCGCCGACGCAGATGTGCTCGCAGCCGACCTCCTCGTCGGCGGGCCGGCTCGCGAGGCGCTCGACGCGCTACGCTCGCACGCGTGGACGACTTTGGTCGCCAGCGACCCGCTCCTCGACGACGCCGAGGCCGTGGTCGCCTCGCTCGCGGACGACGGGCTGGCGGCCGACTGGCGCGGAGCAGTCGAGGCGTGGCGCGAGCCAGTGGCGCAACCCGCGGCCGACCACCCGGCGCTGGCGTCGGCGTACCGCGGCGGAGCGATGCAGGTCGTGAGCCTCGATCCGTCGCTTACGGGTCCGCAGGCCGCGGCCGGACTCCGAAATCGGATGCCGGTGAGCGTTCGGGAGCCGCGCGCGTTCGCGACCGTGTTCTCGCCAGCGAGGCTGTATCCGGAGGCCGTCGGGGGGGAGTACCCGGGTCCCGACCGCGACCCGCGCTCGATGGAACCGGTCGATATCGGCACGGACCGGCACCCCGGCGAGGACCAGCATCGATAAACCGCCGCCGACCGGACCGAGGGTAATGACCGACTCGGACGCGACCGCCGTAGCGGGGGCCGGCGTCGACGGCGACGCCCCCGAGCTGCCGGCCGATCTCGATGCGGTCCGCGATGCACTCGTCGACTGGTACGAGGCGGACCACCGCGAGTTCCCGTGGCGACGCACAGAGGACCCCTACGAGATCCTCGTCAGCGAGGTGATGAGCCAGCAGACACAGCTCGACCGAGTCGTCCCCGCGTGGGAGGACTTCGTCGAGGAGTGGCCGACGACCGAGGAGTTGGCCGAGGCCGACCGCGGCGGCGTGGTCGCGTTCTGGTCCGACCACTCGCTCGGCTACAACAACCGCGCGAAGTACCTCCACGAGGCCGCCGGACAGGTAGAAGGGGAGTACGGCGGGACGTTCCCGGAGACGCCCGAGGAACTACAGGAGCTGATGGGCGTCGGCCCGTACACCGCGAACGCGGTGGCGTCGTTCGCGTTCGACAACGGCGACGCCGTCGTCGACACCAACGTGAAGCGGGTGCTCCACCGCGCGTTCGCGGTCCCGGACGACGACGCGGCGTTCGCGCAGGTCGCATCGGACGTGATGCCCGACGGCGAGTCCCGTATCTGGAACAACGCGATCATGGAGCTCGGTGGCGTCGCCTGCGGGACGACCCCGCGGTGTGACGAGGCCGGCTGTCCGTGGCGGAGATGGTGTCACGCCTACGAAACCGGCGACTTCACCGCGCCCGACGTGCCCGAGCAGCCGAGCTTCGAGGGAAGTCGTCGGCAGTTCCGAGGTCGGATCGTCCGACTCCTCGGCGAGTACGACGAGCTGGCGCTCGACGATCTCGGCCCCCGCGTCCGAGTCGACTATTCGCCCGACGGCGAGCACGGCCGAGAGTGGCTGCGCGGGCTCGTCGACGACCTCGCGGACGACGGGCTCGTGGCGATCGAAGAGCGCGCAGGGGCGGACGAAGGGCGTTCGGCGGACGACGGAGCGAGCGAGGTCGTCGTCTCTCTGCGGCGGTGAGTTCCAGAGCGTGAGAAAGCGATTGGGAACCGTTACCCGTTTATCGCGGGAGCGGGAATGAGTGGCCATGAGCGAGACCGTCGACGCCGACCTCTACACGCGGACGAAGGCCTTACTGGAGCCGGGCGACATCGAACTCGCCGGCTGTATCGTCCACACGACGCTCGGCGGGCAGGAGGACTTGGAGATGCACGAGCTCACGGTCGCGATCAACGAGGTCATCGCCGATCACGCCGGGAAGGGCGAGTCGTACATCGAGGCCGGCAACGACGACACGAACTTCTCGTCGAACCAGTTCCAAGGACTGACCCTCGACGACGAGGCGTTCGTCTGGGAGTGCCAGCAGCTCCTCCGCGACGGCACCTT
The DNA here is from genome assembly GCF_000022205.1 of Halorubrum lacusprofundi ATCC 49239. Lineage (NCBI taxonomy): Archaea > Methanobacteriati > Methanobacteriota > Halobacteria > Halobacteriales > Haloferacaceae > Halorubrum > Halorubrum lacusprofundi. The sequence continues at coordinate 1,995,605 of NC_012029.1, read as the reverse complement.
CGACCTCGTCTTCTACTACGAGGCGAACGTCGATCAGGAGGCGCTCGCGGACGACCTCGCCGAACTCGACAACGTCGATCGCGTGACGCAGGTTCCCTGACGCGGCGACCCCCTTGTAACTCGTGAGCGAAACCGTTCTCATTCCCGGCGGCCGCGACGTGCGCGCCACCCTCGACACCGCCGCGAGCGACGGCGGTGGCGACGCCACCGGGAACGGGTCCCGGGCCGACGCGGTCGTCGTCGCCTGCCCGCCGCACCCCCAACAGCGCGGCCACCGCGGCGACGAGCGCCTGACCGCCGTCAGCAACGCGCTGACCGATCGGGGGATCGACTGCCTTCGGTTCGACTACGGTGACTGGGACGAAGGATACGGCGAGAGCACTGACGCCGACAACACGGTCGGCTGGGCGGTCGAGCGGTACGAGCGCGTCGGGCTGTTCGGCTTCTCGTTCGGGGGGACGGTCGCGCTCGTCACGGCGGCGTCCCGCCCCGGACTCGCCGGGGTCTGCGCGCTCGCGCCGACCGCGCGACTGAACCCCGACGTGGACGCAGTTGCGGTCCTCGACGATCTTATCGATCTCAGCGTGCCAACGCGGATCCTGTACGCGACCCGCGACTCGACGGCCGACTGGGAGCCCGTGGTGGAGCGGGCCAAGGAGTTGGGAATCGAGACGATCGGATTCGAGTCCGACCACTTCTTCGTCGGGCGGGCAGGTGATGTGGGGGAGGAAGTGGGGGCGTTTTTCGGGCCGCGACTAGAGGACAGTTTATAAACGGCGGTCAGTCGGTTCTGGTGAGGTCCTCCATCTCAGATTCGCCGAGACACTCGTCGGCATACCATCCATAGACTTCGGCGGCCTCGTTACCGTTCTCAATGCACTCGCGTTGCTCATCGCTCAGACGGTCGTTTTCGAGACGGTTTCTGAAAGGGACGTGCCATCCTCGTTGACATCCAGCAACCGTGACTGTCGTCCGCTGATCCAGATCACCTCACCCGCCGAGCACCGCGGCAAAGACCTTGTAGAGTCCGAATCCGATCCCGATAGAGGCACCGAGCGTGATGAGCCAGAATACGAGGGTAACGCCGATCTTCCGACGAGACACGCCCGCTGAGCCGCCAGCGAGCCCACCGCCGATGACGCCGGAGATGATGATGTTGTTGAACGAGATCGGAATCCCGAGCGCGATGGCCAGTTGTGCGATGATGAACCCGGGAACCAGCGCGGCGATAGAGCGCCTGACACCCAACTGTGCGTACTCACGGGAAGTCGCTTGGAGCAGTTTGGGCGCCCCCATCCACGCACCCGCGAGAATGCCGGTTGCGCCGAGCGCGAGCAGGACGATACTGGGTAGTCCGAGTTCGGCCCCGTAGAGGTTCTCAAGCGGGCCGGTCGCCAACCCGACCTGACTGCCGCCGCTGGAGAAGGCGACGACGCTCCCGAGGACGATGAGGAACGTCCGGATGCCCCCCTCGACCGAGGCATTGGTCCGCCGGCGAATCAGCAGAAACCACGCCGCGGCGGCCGCGAGCGTGACGAGAACCACTACGGGATCGACATCGGCGACCGTCGGCAACTCGACCTGTCGCGCAATGAACTCTGCGATGGAACTTTGGCTCGCCTCGGGCGGCGAGGGGATAACGCCCAGTTGGACGTTGGCGATGATACCGCCGACGACTGCCGCAAGCAACGGGACGCCGATCGTCTCCGGGATGTCGTCGCGTCGGAGGATAGTGGCAGTGAGATAGGCGAGCCCGCCCGAAACGGGGGGGACGAGCGCCCAAAAGAGCGCGATGCGGCGGTAGGTGTCGATGGCGGGGTCGCCGCCGAGCGAGAGCCCGACGCCGACCATCGCCCCCGTCGTCGCAAACGCGGCCGGGACGGGATAGCCGGTGTAGACGCCGAAGGCCATGAATCCGGTCGCGGTCAGCAGTCCCGCCGTCGCCGCCAGCGACGTTATTTGGACGCCGTTGATGAGTCCCGCCCCAACCGTCTCGGAAATCGCTCCGCCCTGAGTGAGCGCGCCGAGCGCAGCGAGGATGCCGATGAGGAAGGCCGCTCGCATCGTGGAGATGGCGTTGGCACCGATCGCCGGGGCAAACGGCGGCGAGTTGCTGTTGGCACCGAGCGCCCACGCCGTGGCGAGGCTGGTGAGTGTCGCCAGCGCAACGAGCGCCCAGAAGACAGCTCCCGCCACGCTCAAGGTCCTCCACTGATGGGGGTTCGAGCCATGTCAATCAGTTCGACAGAGACAGTGGTTAAACATTCCCCCCCATGAGTCCAAGTGAGACGAAAATCTCCCTTCGGACAGTGTCTATCACTGACCGGCTTGAAGTGATAGAACTCCCAGCGGTCAGTACGCGATTTTTAGCGGCCGGCTGTTTCCGGCAAAAATGCACTGAAAACAGGAGTCCAACAGGGCCGGTCAGTTGTACCCGCGCCAGCGGTGGCCGCACTCCTTGCACTTGAAAAAGCGCGTCGGGGGCTCGTCGGCGGCGCCGGTCTGTTTGATCGTGTACCACGCCTCGCCGTGGCCGCACTTGTCACAGACGATGTCCTTAGCGGTCGGCTTCCCCTCGAAGTTCGCGCCTTCCTCCGTCTCGATCACCTCGTCGCCGGTCTGCTCGGTCGTCGACTCGAACTCGGCGGCGAGCGCCTCGTCGCGCTCGGTGGTGGCGCCGCAGTCGTCGTTCTGACACACCATCTCCCCGTCGCGAGAGACCATCATCGAGCCGCAGTCGTCACAGAACTGCATATACGCCACGGTACGGCCCCGAGCGGTTTAGCTCCCCTGACTGCGCGTCGAAGGGGAATGAACGTGAATCGCATTTATAAGTAAACGTCGCCGTCACGGATTCGTCGCTTTCGGAGTGCTACTCCACGCGCTCGCGGGCGGCAGCAATAAGCATCGGCAGCATAACGGTCGCGTCGCCGTAGACGGAGGCGTTGCGCGCGTCCTTCTCCAGTTTCCCCCACGACCGAGCCTCCTCTAAGGTGGCACCGGAGAGCCCGCCGGTCGCCTCCGGGTCCATCGTGATCTGAACGGCGTAGTCGTAGGCGCGGGGCGTGACGAGCATCGTCTGGAGCGTGAAGTTCTTCGGGACGCCGCCGCCGACAAGCAGGCAGCCGGCGTCGTCGGCGTCGAACGCGAGGTCGGTCAGTTCCGTCATGTCGTCTAAGGCGTCGAGCGTGAAGTCGGCAGTCTGGGCGTACATCCACGCCTGTAACCCGAGCACGGAATCCTGCACGGCGGGACAGTAGACGGGCACATCGCACTCGTAGGCCGCGGCGGCGACGCCGGCGTCCTCGGCCACGTCGTCGCGTTCGTTAACCGCGGCGTTGGCGCGTCCGAGCTCGCGTGTGAGATCTGCGATGCCGACGGCGCCGTTTCCGTCGTCGTCCGGATCGGCTTCGAGCGCCGGGAACACCTCCTCGCGCAGGTGACCCTCGAAGGCCGCGAAATGCTCCTGCGGGAGGTAGACGTTGTAGATGCGGTCGACGCCCTCGTCGCGGAGCCCCTCGTCGTGCTCGCGGAGACTCTTCTCGGGGTCGTGGGTCCGACCGTGGTGGTGTTTCCCGCCGATGGCCTCGATGGCGTCGTGGGTGAGGTTCGCGCCCGTCGTCACCAGCGCGTCGACGTAGCCGTCTCGGATGAGATCGGAGACGATCCGGCGCATCCCCGCGGGCACCATCGCGCCCGCCAGCGAGAGGAACACGGTGCAGTCGTCGTTCGCGAACATCTCTGCGAGCACGTCGCCCGCCTCGTTGACCGACGCTGCGCCGATCCCCGCGTCGCCGTACCCCTCGACCAGCTCCCCGACGGTCATCCCGGCCGTCGCGCGGGTGTGTCCGACCGGGTCCTCGTGGAACTCCTCGTGCGGCGGGTCGCCCCCGTCGTCGCTGTCGCTCATAGCGAGAGGTGCGGCGCGCGACCGTTTGAAACGACCGATCTGTCGACCGATCTACCGCCCGACGGCGCCCCCGCTCACGGGCGGGAACAGCGCCAGCTCGTCGCCGGCTTCGAGCGTCGTGTCCATCCCGCCGTTCTGGCGGACGTTCTGACCGTTCCGGAGAACGTTAATGTGGTTCGCGACCTCGCCGTCGTCGAGCACCCGATCGCGAAGGTCCGGGTGAGCCTCCAACAGCGCGTCGAGCGCGTCGCCGACCGTGTCGCCCGGCTCTGCCGCCACGTCGATTTCGCGCCCGCCGGCGATCTCTGCGAGGTCGGCGAACAGCTTCCACTCCATACGCAGATCCCCGCGCGGGCGACTCAAGAGCGTTGCGCCCGGTCCGAATTTTCGGGGGCCTCGGTCTTGTCGGTGTTGTCGGTCTCGTCGGTGTTGTCGGTCTCGTCAGTGTTGTCGGTGTCGCTATCACCGATCTCGCTGTCGACGCTCCCGCTATCTCCCCCGTCCGCAGACGCCGTCCGGACTCCTCCCGCGGCAGCCGCCTCGAACCGGCGGATCGCGTCCGGGCGACCGACGAGGTACACGAGGTCGCCGGCACCGAACGTGTACGCGCGCGGCGGGATCGGCTGGACGGAACCCTCGGCCGGCCGGACCGCGGCGACGACGGTGTCGACGTCGCCGACGGTGCTCCCGTCGAGGTCGCTCCCCGCCCCGACGGCCACCGATGCCATCGTCTCGTCCGCGTTCCGCAGCAGGGAGGCGAACTCGCGGTCCGCCTGCGGCTCCGCTGGGAGCGTCACGATCCGGTATCCGCCCTCGTCGGTCAGGCGTTCGGCGTCCGACTCGTCGAGCGCGACGGTGACGGCGTCGGCGGCGACCCCGCGTAGTTCCCCGGTTGCGACGTGTTTCGGCTCGGGATCGTCCCGCCACAGCTGGACCGTGTCGCCGGCGGTGGCGTTGTTCGGCGGATCCGCAGCCACCGCGATCGCCGCCGATCCCGGGGCGAGCGTCGGGCCAAGTCCGGCAGCGCGGGAGCCGACCGCGAAGTACTCGACCGTCCCGTCGGTGCCGAGGTCGATGTCGACGTAGCCCACGCCGTACTCCTCTTTGAGCCGGGCGACGAGCCGCTCGCGGAGGTCCTCCACCGAGAGCTTCCGCGGGAAGAGGAGGGTCGTCTCGGCGAGTTCCGCCTTCTTCTCCGGCGAGACGGGGTCGTACGTGTCCATGTCGCCGATCTCGCCGACCGACGGGAGCGTCACCGCCGTGAACCGTCCCACCGCGCGCACGACGCCACTCAACTCGCCTTCGAGCTGTTTGGCTCCGGAGAGTGCGAACACATCGACTGCAAGTCGGTCGCCAACGTATCTCCCGACGGGCGCCATCACCACTGCGACGCCCAGCGATACCACGTTGAAGAACACGGTCTCGGGCGCCAGAAGTGTCGGGCTGTCGCCGGCCGCAATCGATCCCAACGAGGTCGTGTTGAGGTACAGCGCGACGACGGCGACGCCCAGCAGACCGGTCACCCCTTCGGGGATCTCCGCGCGAAAGTACCAGCGGTAGGCCAGCGCCGCACTCCCCGCGACGAGGACGGCGAGGACGGCGAACGTGGCGAGGGTGACCACCGCCTGCCGCGGCCGCGCAAAGCCGACGGCGACGACGGCGGTGACAGGGCGGACAACGCCCACGGCCGCGTCTGCACCAACCGTTTCGGCGAGGGCGTGAATCACGCGGCCACCTCCACGAAGCGGTCGAGCGCGTCGCGACTCCCGACGACGAACAGATCGTCGCCCGCCGACAGCGACTGCGACCCGCCGGGCGCGATCGTCCACGATTCGTGGCGCGCCGCGAGGACAGCCACGTCGTACGCCTCGCGGATCTCGGCCTCGCCGATAGTGTGCCCGTCCAACGGCCCACCGGCGACGACCGAGACCTTCCGGAACCGCTTGCCGGTCCGCCGTAACAGCGCCGTGAGCTCGTACTCGCGGCGAGTTCCCCGCGACAGCACCAGCACGCGCCCCCGGTCGGCGCGCAGGAGCGCCGTCGCCTCCGAGCGGTCGACGGCAACCGTCACCCGCCCCTCTCCGCCGGTCGTCGTGGGTGCGGTCGCCGCCGGGAGGGAGGCGACGGTCTCCTCTCCGCCGTCGGTCCGGAGGTCGTCGTCGGGCTCCGGCTCGTCGCTGGCAGCAGACGCGGGAGCAGGCGCCACGGCGGCCCCCGCTTCCGGCTTTCCGCTCGATCGGGCGGCGAGCACGGCTCCCTCAATGTCGAGGTCTGGTGTCACCACGCGGACGACGTCGCCGCGGGCGATCCCGGTCGGCACGAGTGCCGATACCGACACCGCACGCTTCCCGACCGGAACCCGCTTCGAGAGCGCTCCCGTCGGCGGCGCGGCGGCCACCGTCGCACGCGCCTGCTCGTCGATCCGGACCGTCACGTCGGCCAGATCGAGTTCGGTCTGTAACCGCTCCGCGAACCGCTCTTCGAGCTCCGCGAGCGGGAGGTCAGCCGGGAACGTCCAGTCGCCATCGAGGATCGACCGGCGCGTCTCGGTCGGCAGCGGCGGGTATCCCTCCATGTCGTTCACCTCGCCAGTCACCTCGACGGAGACTCGTCCTCGGCCGCCGACAAGCTCGATCACGTCGGTCGAGAGGGTTCGGTTCCGGAGCTGTTTGAGCGAGATCCGCTTCGGGACGCTGGCGCCGAGTCGGTCCCCCTGCGCGTGGGCGTACAGAGAGATCATCAACACAACGATGATCGCCGTGAGGATCGCCGGTGCACGCTCCGACGACCGGATCGTTTCGTCATTGAGGGCGAGCAGCCCCCCGTTGATACCGGCGATCGCGAGCGCGAGGACGACCACCCCGAGCCCGGGGATGGTCACGTCGGTCACGTACTTAAAGACGAACCCGAGTACCCCGGCCACCAGCGCGGGAACGATCCCGGTGATGATGCCGAGGTAGATCCCGAAGACGATCTCGACGGGTAGCGACATACGCCCTCCAACCGGCGGCGCAGTTAAACGTGTGTCGACGGAGAGGGCGTCGCGAGTACCGACGCCGGTGACGCCGTCGACGACGGAAACGCCGCCAGTTCCGTCGCTCGCTCGCGGGGTTTAAGTCCGCCGTCGGCGACGGAATCCCATGGAGCTGACCCGTGATTGGGTGACCGTGCGGGCGTCGATCCTCCTGACGTTCGCGGTCGCGATACTGTCGATCCTCGCCGGTCTCGCCCAGATCGGGGGGCTCGGCGTCGACGGTCCGCTGTCCCTGTACGTGCCCGCGGTCGTCCGCCAGACCGTCGGGTTCACTGGGACGATAACCGGTTTCTCGATGCTCGGGAGCAGCTTCGCGCTGCGGAACGGCTACCGCGTCGGTTGGTACTCCACGGCGGTCCTACTCCCGCTGACCGCGATTCAGGGGCTGATGCAGGCGTCGGTGCTGTCGTTCCCGCTGGTGGCGTTGTCGATCGTGTCGATGCCCGCACTCGCGTACAATCGCGGTCGATTCGACAGGCCGTTCTCGCCGTCGCCGACCCAACTCGCTGCGGGCGCGGCGCTCGTGACCGCAATCTCGTACGGGACGATCGGCACGTACGCGCTCCGCGACCAGTTCAACGGGGTCGAGACCATCGTCGACGCGTTCTACTTCACCGTCGTCACCGCCTCCACGGTCGGCTACGGAGACGTGACTCCGGTGGCCGGCGCGGCCGCCGACATCGCGCAGTTGTTCGTGCTCTCCTCGCTCGTGATGAACGTCGCCGCGTTCGCGGTGGCGCTCGGGGTTATTCTCACCCCGGCTATCGAGGCGCAGCTCTCCAAGGCGCTTGGAAAAATGACCGATAAACAGATCGACCTCCTCGACGACCATGTCCTCGTGCTCGGCTACGGGGACCTGACCGAACCGATCCTCGAAGAACTCGACGCCCGCGACGGGACCAAGTACGCGGTCGTGACCACCGACGAGACCGCTGCGAGGCGACTGAGCGAACGCGACGTGCCCGTATTCACCGCGGACCCGAGCGACGTCGACCCGCTCGAACGGGTGAATATTCAGGGCGCCCGGGCGGTCGTCGTCGCAACGAACGACGATGCGCGGGATGCGCTCGCGATCCTCACCGCCAGACAACTCAACCCCGACGTGCGGATCGTCGCTGCGGTAACCCAGCGAGAGAACGTCAACAAGCTCCGCCGGGCCGGCGCGGACCAGGTAATCTCGCCCGCGACGCTGGGCGGCCACATTCTCATTGACTGCGCGTTCGGCGCGGACAGTGAGGACGCGACGACCGACCTCCTCGGCGATTCGATTGACGACGTAGAAGAACTCGACGACTCGTCCGCTTGACGCGCTGACTCCCTACCTCTCCGGCCGCGAGACGGGTGCGCTCAGCGACTCTGTCGTCCCTTCGTCTGCCGGTAATCCCGACTCAACACGTTCTCGCGCATGTGTTCCCGGAACGCGTCGGCCTCGGTGTCGGTCATCTCTGACGGCTCCTTCATCGGCACCAGCTCGAAGCCGCGGCCCCGGATCGTCGTCGCGTGTTCGGCGTCGATATCGAAGGAGTCCGGACGCCGGGTGGTGTACGCGACCGCGAGCTCGCGGAGCGGTCGCTCGCCCACGGGGACGATGATCTGCGGATTAATCATCCGAATCTCCGCGTTGAGGAACGGCTCGCAGGTCTCGACCTCTCGGTCGGTCGGCTCGCGCTTGGGGTGGCGACACCGCGTTAGGTTCGTAAAGAAGATGTTCTGCACGTCGGGCTCCGTCGCGTCCGGCGCCGACCGGACGAACCCGAGGTCGGCGAAGATCGACTGCACTCGCTCCCCGGCGCCCGCACCGGTGAAGGGGATACCGTTGGCCTCGGCGGTCGCACTCGGCCGCGTACCGACGACGAGAAACTCACCACCCACGTCGCCGTAACCGTGAACGACCCGGTCGCGGGGGCCGCACAGCTCGGGACAGTTCTCACAGTCAGTGTCCATCCCGAACGGGTTCCGGAGCTCTTTCTGGTTCGCGTCCACGGATGCACTGCGTCCCGCGGGCTGGTAAACGCTCCGCTGGCGGGATCGGGGACGGACGAGAACGAACGAGAACGAACGAGAACGAACGAGACGGACCGTTAGTTCAGCGCGTAGGTGGTACCGTCGCAGTCGACCATGCCCTCCTTCCGGAGGGTTTTCAGAATGCTGTACAGCGAGAGCTTCTTCATGCCCAGCGAATCGCCCATCTCCGAGACGGTCGCGTCGCCGTTCGTCGTCAGATACAGGTACACGAGCTTCGCGCGGGGAGACTGCAGCTCCGGCGGCAGGGCCGGCGCCGCGGTGGGTGCGGTCTCTGTCTCTAACATCTTGTTCGATCCATTGACTTCGACGATAATAAACCCCCTATTCAACGATCGTCGAAAGTCAGCAAGCGGGAGATAGAAGGCCAAACGCGCCGAAAATGCGTTAGAACGCGATCGATGTCGGTGGCGTTGTCGTCGTCACGCTCGCGGTACCGTTGTCGGCTTTCGACCGACGACGGATAGGAGACCGTGAACGATCCGGATTGATCGTGTCTGAATCGCGGTTCAGTACGAGCGGGTCTTCGGTTCGTACGTCTTGTTCTCTCCTTCGAGGATCGTCGGCTTGTACCACAGCTCCGGCTCGCCGTCGTTCCACGAGACGAGCGTGTGTTTCAGCCAGTTCTCGTCGTCGCGCTCCTGGCGCTCTTTGCGCCAGTGAGCGCCGCGGAACTCCCGTCGCGCGAGCGCGCCCATCGTCAGCGCCTCGGCAATGTCGAGGATGTTCCGGGTCTCCATCGTGTGGATGAGGTCGGTGTTGAACGTCCGGGACGGGTCCGAGACGGCGACATCTTTGTACGTCTCTCGCGCCTCGTGGAGGTCGCTAAGCGTCTCCTCGAGCCGACCCTCCTCGCGGAACACGTTGACGTTCGCGGTCATCGTCTGCTGGACCTTCGAGCGGGTCTCGGCGTGGTTGCGACCCTTCCGCGAGAGCAGTTCCTCAACGCGGTCTTTGGCGCTCTCAACTTCCGCTTCGAGCACGCCATCGGGGTCCGTCGCCACCGCGCCGCCGTCGGCCGCGGCGGGATCCTGCCCGCCGGTCTCGCCGACCTCGACCTCGAACTCGTAGTCGGCGGGCTCCCACTCGCCGTCCTTGCCGGTCGTGACCTCGGCCTCGCCCATCTCCTCGCCGGCCGCGTGACGCCCGGCGCGCTTCCCGAAGACGATGAGCTCAGGCAGGGCGTTGCCGCCGAGACGGTTCGCGCCGTGGACCGACGCGCAGGCGCACTCACCGGCGGCGTAAAGGCCGCCGATGACGGTCTCGCCGAACTCGTTCGTCTCGATGCCGCCCATCGCGTAGTGCTGACCGGGCTTGACCGGCATCGGCTCCGTGAGCCCGTCTGCGCCCTCGAAGTCTTCCGCGAGGTGGAGGATGTTCTCCAGCCGGTCGAGAATGCGCTCCTCGCCCAAGTGCCGCATGTCGAGGTGGACGTACTCGTCTTCGATCCCGCGCCCCTCGTTGACCTCGGTCAGCTCGGCGCGGGAGACCACGTCACGGGAAGCGAGCTCGCCGTCGTTGTTCGCGTAGCCGTGCTCGAACATGAAGCGCTCGCCCTCACTGTTGTAGAGGATACCGCCCTCACCGCGGACACCCTCGGAGATGAGGACGCCCGTCGACGGGAGCGTCGTCGGATGGAACTGGATGAACTCCATGTCTTCCATCGGGACGCCCGCGCGGTACGCCATCGCGACGCCGTCGCCGGTGTTTGCGACCGCGTTCGTGGTGTGATCGAACACCTGTCCCATCCCGCCGGTCGCGAGAATGACACCGTTCTTGGCGCTAAAGCCGCTGATCTCGCCGCTCTGAATGTCGTAGGCGACGACGCCGTGGCAGGTCCGGTCGGCCGGGTCGTCCTCGTCGGTGACGGCGAGTTCCATCACGTGCCACTCGTCGTATACCGTGATCCCGCGTTTGACCACCTGCTCGTACATCGTGTGGAGCATCTGGTGGCCGGTCTCCGCGCCGGCGTACGTGGTCCGGGGGAAGGAGAGCCCGCCGAACGGTCGCTGGGAGACGCGTCCGTCGTCCTCGCGGGAGAAGGGCATTCCCCAGTGTTCGAGCCGGATGACCTCTTCCGGACTCTCCCGACAGAGGGCCTCGACCGCCGGCGCGTCACCGAGGTAGTCGGACCCCTTCATCGTGTCGTATGCGTGGTCCTCCCATGAGTCGGCGTCGCGCAGTGCCGCGTTGATGCCGCCCTCGGCCGCGCCCGTGTGCGATCTGACCGGGTGGAGCTTCGAGACGATGGCCACGTCGGCCCCCGCTTCCTGTGCCGCGATCGCCGCCCGGAGTCCCGCCCCCCCGGCGCCGACAACGATAACGTCGTGTTCGTGCATTGTTGTATGGTATCTCGTTAGATTTGGAGTCCCTTGAGCGTGTCCACCACGCTCACCAGAACTTCAGGTTGTTCTTGACGGCCTCGCGTTTCAGCTCCTGGATGTGCTCGGTGAGGGGGATGTCCTTCGGACACACCTCCGTACAGGAGAACTGGGTCTGGCACCGCCAGACGCCGTGCTCCTGTTCGATGATCTCCAGCCGCTTCTGTTTGATCTCCTCGCCCTCGCGTTCGTCCATCGCGAACCGGTATGCCTTGTTGATCGCGGCGGGGCCGAGGTACTCGTTGTCGCCGGCGGCGATGTTACACGAAGACATACACGCGCTACACCAGATACACCGGGTCGACATCTTGATCTTCTCGCGGTTCTCCCGCGTCTGGCGCTGTTCTTCCAGTTCCCCGTCGGGGTACTCGTTCGTCTGGAAGTACGGCTCGACGGCCTCCATCTGGTCGTAGAAGTGCTCCAAGTCGACGACGAGATCCTTCTCGACCTCGGCGTGCGGGAGCGGCTCGACGCGGATCGGCTGTTCGAGATCGGCTATCTGGGTCTTACACGCCAGCTTCTGCCCGCCGTTGACGAACATCGCGTCCGAGCCGCAGACGGCCTGCCGGCAGGAGTGCCGGAACGTAAGCGACGAGTCGTACGTGTCCCGCGAGTACATCAGCGCGTCGAGGACGGTCATCCCCTTCGTGAACGGGACGTGGAACGTGTCGAACCGGGGCTCCTGTTTCCCCTCGATCTCGGGGTCGTACCGGAACACCTTCAGCTCGACCGTCTCCTCATCGGCGGCGGCCTTCTCGGCCTCCTCGGCCTGCCGACGCGTGCGCTCCTCGGCGGCGCGTCGTCGCTTTTCTTCTCGACGCTCGTCGCCCTTCGAGGGCACCTCGGTCTCGGCGTCGGTTTCGGTCGATTCCTCAGTCTGTGTCGGTGTCTGCGTACTCATAGTTCAGAGCAGTGGGAAGCCGCCCGCCCACGCGTTCGCCGTCCGAATCCCCTGGAACAGCAGCACGACGCTCGCGGCTACGAGCGTCCACTTGACGACCGTGCGTTTGGTGCCGGTCAGCCCCTGGTTGATGAGGGCGTTGTATACGCCGTTGACCCCGTGGAACGTCGCCGTTACGAGGAACAGCACCATTAGCGAGTAGTAGCTCAGCTGCTCCATCCGCGCCGAGCTGGCCGCGAGCGTGACCTCGTCCGCGTGGTGGACGAAGTGGAGCAGGAAGAAGTGGAACGCCAGCACGATCAGTAGGAACGCCGCCGTGACGCGCTGGAGCAGCCACATCCGACCGCCGGAGTTGAACGAGGAGTAACGCTCTGCCATCTTAGAACGCCCCCGCGATGAACGTCGGAATCGACGCGACAGTGATCGCTCCGGTCAGGATTAGCGACGCGTAGAAGCTCTTGTCTTGTGCCTCCAGCCCGACGCCGAGGTCGACGAGGAGGAGCCGAGTGCCGTTGAGCATGTGGAAGACGGCGACCGCGAGCAGGCCGACCTCCAGGATGCGCACCAGCAGCAGCCCTTCGAGACTGACGATTGTCCCCGTGAACACGTCCGTCTCCGATCCCTGGAAAAGCATCGTCGCGCCGTCGGCTGCCGGGATCGCGGTACTCAACACGGCGATGTGAGTGAACAAGTAGCCGATGAGCACCCACCCCGTGAACTTATGAAAGATCCAGGCCCACATCCCCGCTTGGAACTCCCGCCAGCGGCTGAAGTCCTCGATGAGGCCTCGATTGTACGACTGACTCATACCTAACGGTTCCGCACCGGGGTCGTATAGTAGTTACTAACGTGGCGGAGTCTTCGGGGACTCACCACCCGGAGCCGTCGGTGACATCTTAAATTTTTGTCACCAGTTTCCGACTCGAACGAAGAGCCGATTAGGACTCTTGTAACGTGCGTATAAGATGTCCTGTAAGGCTCGTTCGTGCGGGTAGTTCGCACGGTTGTGCCCTCGCGGAAGCCTTTTATGCGATCCGTTCCACTATACAGGTGCAATGGCGAAAGGGAAGGTTGACTTCTTCAACGACACTGGCGGCTACGGGTTTATTGAGAGTGACGACGCGGACGAGGACGTGTTCTTCCACATGGAGGACGTCGGCGGCCCGGACCTCGAGGAGGGTCAGGAAGTCGAGTTCGACATCGAGGAGGCCGAGAAGGGTCCGCGCGCGACGAACGTCACTCGCCTGTAACTCCGGCGACGACGTTCAGGTTGTATCGGCTTTTCGACTGTTCTACGCCTCCGAGCGACTGCGTTATCCGGCGTAGCGGCCGATTGTTCTCCGACCGATAGGGATTTACTGGTGGCTGACTGACCGGTCAGTCAATGAGTGAGCAGCCGGGCGCGGCCGACGAGATCATGGACGGGGTCTATCGCGCGCTCCGCGCCCACGGCTACGCCGACGTGACGATGCAGGATATCGCCGACGAGTGCTCGAAGAGCAAGTCCTTGCTCCATTACCACTACGACACGAAAGAGGATCTGCTCGTCGCCTTCCTCGATCACGTCATCAGTGACTCGGAGCGGCGGATCGCGGCCCACGCGGACGACCCCCCGGTAGAGCGGCTCTCGGGATTTATCGGGTGGTTCGTTTTCGAGCCCGAGGCGATCGACCGCGAGGCGTTCCACATCGCTCTCCTCGAACTCCGCACGCAGGGGCCGTTCAACCAGCCGATCCGCGAACAGCTCGTCCGGAGTGATCGGCTGCTCCGCGGCACCGTCGTCGACATCCTCGAATCGGGCATCGAAGAGGGCGTCTTCCGCGACGTCGACGTCGAGGAGACCGCGGCGCTGCTGGTCGCGACCCTCGACGGGGCGCGGACGCGACAGATCACGCTGAGCCGGGGCGCGAACGCAGCGGGGAGTCCCGGTATGAACGGTGACCGGTCGGATACGGACGATTCCGGTCGGAACGGGACCGGCGGTAGCGCGTCCGGAGGCACATCCGGCGGCGACGCGTCCGGAACCGGAACCCTCGACGCCGTCGACCGTCCCGAGCCGACGTACACGCGGGCCGTCGCGGAGGCGACCCTCCGTCGGATCGTCGAACCGCTGCTCGCCGAGGGCGTGGAGCGACCATCGCTCGAAGCGGGAATCGCGGCAATGACGCCGGTCGACGAGGATGAAAACGAATGACGGGCGGCCCGAGGTGCCGGGCGATGATTCTTCCCACCGCTGTCGCGACGAGAGGAGGTGACTGAAGTGGGACTGCTCGGGATCGACCGGCCGCCGACCGTGTTGCTCGCGGTGATCGCCAGCACCTTTTTCGTCGGCTTTGGCGGCGGTGTCGTCTTCCCAATCCTCCCGAACCTCGGCGCGGTGCTCGGCATCTCGGCGTTCATGGTCGGCGTGATCCTCTCCGCGAACCGGTGGGTGCGCCTCGTCGCGAACGCGCCCGCCGGCGCCTTAGTCGACCGGTACGGAACGCGTAAACCGTTCGTCGCCGGGCTGTTCGTCGAGGGCGTCGCCACCCTCGGATACGTCGTTGCGCTCGCGATGCCGCCCGCCGAGTCGCTCCGCCCGATCGCGGCGTCGCTACCGACGTTTGCGGCCGGTCCGCTGGTCGTCGGCGCGGAGCAGTGGTTCACCCCGATCGCGATCGTCGTCGCGCCCGAGACGTGGTTCCTGCTCGCGCGCATTCTCTGGGGGTTCGGCTCCGCGGCGGTGTTCGCGACGGCCTACACCATCGCCGCCGACCTCTCCGACAGCGGCTCGCGGGGGACGAATATGGGCGTCGTCCGCGGCGGGATCACGATGGGGTTCCCAGCGGGGCTCGTGCTTGGCGGCGTCGTCTCCGCGATCGCGGGCAACATCGCCGCCTTCTCCGTCGCCGCCGCGTTCGCGCTCACCGCCAGCGTCGTCGCATACCGCTACGTCCCGGAGACGCACGTCACGGGCGATCGCTCCGGGGATTCGATCAAGCCGTGGGATATCGACACCGCCGTCCCCGCCGTGACCGTCGGGCTGGTCAACTTCGGGCTGATGTTCGCGTACATCGGCGCGCTGTTCTCCACGCTCGTGTTGTTCCTCGGCGCAAACGACATCTCCCTGTTGGGGCTCGCCCCGCAGGGGACCTCCGGGCTGTTCATGGCCGGTACGGTCCTCTCGGCCGCGTTCTTCATGCTCGTCGGCGGGCGGATCTCGGACACTCGTGACTCCCGGACGCCGATACTGCTGACGTTCCTCGTGGTCTCGTTCGTCGGGTTCCTGCTGCTCGCCCGGGCCGAATCGGTGGTCTCACTCGGACTCGCCTGCATCTTCATCGGCGCCGGACAGGGCGGGACGAGCGGCCCGATGATGGCCCTGCTCGCGGACCTGACCCCCGACGAGCGGATGGGTCGGGCCTCGGGGACGAACAACGTCCTCGGCGACGTCGGCGGCGGCCTCGGCCCGATGGTGTCGCTCCCGCTGATCGAGTCGGTCGGCTTCGCGCCCATCTACGCCGCCTGCGCGATCCTCCCGCTCGCCGCGGGCGCAGCGCTCCTCGTTGGCGTCCGCCGAGAGACCGGGACGTTCCTTCCCGGACGCACCGCGGGCGAGACGGACCCGGGCGAGGGGTCGCCCCCCACGGAGCCGTAGTCAACGGTTAGTCACCGACCGTCCGCCACTGCGATTTATAAGTCAAAGCGATCATCACTGGGTGCATTTATAAACGCGCTTCAAGCCGACTCGTCCAGACACACGAACCGATCCCCGCACCGCGGTCGATATCGGAAGTGTGCGAACCGCTGGCTCCCCCTGCCCGAAAGAACAACCGTTAAAAGTCGCCACCGGGTTCATACGGATATGGCTGGAACTATCGAAGCGCTCGTCCCCGGCGGGCAGGCCACCCCTGGCCCGCCGCTCGGTCCCGAGCTCGGGCCGACGCCGGTAGACGTTCAGGACGTTGTGGCGCAGATCAACGACGAGACCGCCGCGTTCGACGGCATGGAAGTGCCCGTCACCGTCGAGTACGACGACGACGGCTCCTTCACGATCGAGGTCGGCGTCCCGCCGACGGCCGAACTGATCAAAGACGAGGCCGGCTTCGAGACCGGCTCCGGCGAGCCCCAGGTGGACTTCGTCGCGGACATGTCGATCGAACAGGTGAAGAAGGTCGCCGAGCAGAAGTCGACCGACCTGCTCGCGTACGACGTGAAAAACGCCGCCAAGGAGGTCGGCGGTACCTGCGCCTCCCTCGGCGTCACCATCGAGGGCGAGGACGCCCGGACGTTCGACGACCGCGTCGACGCCGGCGACTACGACGACGTTCTCGACGAGTAACTTCCGCTCCCGCTCGCAGTCGCGGCTTTTTCACGCTATCTGTTTCGTCGCCGCCGAATATCGATGAGTCTCACCAACCCGACGACTCACACGGCGGGCCGATTCACGGGGTCGGGCTCCGCAACGTCCGTCGCGACCGGCCGCACGTCGGTCCACGTCCAGCCGATGATGGCTGCCGCGGCGACGATCGCGTAGAACTGGACGAAGACCCCGGCGATCGTTCCGAGAATCGGGACGATAGAGAACACGCCGATCGCTAACGAGCCGGCGAACACCACCGCGACGGCAGTGAGCCAGCCGACAGCGTACGCCCGCTTCGTGACGACGCCCCAGAGCGTGCCGACCGCGAAGCCGTCGCCGACGCGTCCCGAATCGGCGACCGCGGCCAGCGCGGCCGGAGTCACGTAGACGCCGGCGAGCGAGACGGCGAGTGCGACGACGACGAGCAGCAGCGCCAACAGTCCGCCGATCAGGCCGCCGAGGACGCCGCCGGTGCCGTCACCGGACCCGACGACGACCGCGCCGATACCGAACACGGCGGCGACCGCGAGGATCGCGAGCGGCAGCAACGAATAGACGAACGTGACGACGAACGCCTTCAGCCCCTCGACGAGGAGATCACTCCACGCTTCGAAGACCGGCGGCTCGTCGTCGCCGTCGGCCGTCTGCCGGATGACGCGCATGAGGTATCCGAGTACGAGGAACGAGGGGATCAGGAGCGGGCTCGCGAGCAGCAGTACTCCGCCGATTGCCACTGTCACGATGGCGTCGTCGCCGTCGCGGAGGTAGTTGAGCGATTCAGATATCATGGATGATCCCACGTAACAACGCGCTAAGACGTATTAACCTCGTACGGTCGTTTCACCCGGGAGACGCAGTTGTCGATTCCGCTCGAACGATGCGGACAGCGTGAATGACACGAACGATGCGGACAGCTCGGACGGCGCTTTTATTTCCGAATCCCGTGGACGTTCCCATATGCCCGACCTCAATCCGATCGCCAAGCGCATCCACAACATCCAACCCCGGCCCGTTCGGCTCGCGATCGACGGCGACGACGCCGGCGTCTTCGAGTTCTCCTCGACCGAGTTCTTCCAGCGGGAGTTCCGCGGCGAGGGGATCCGCACCGACGCCGACGGCGACGCCGAGTTCCGGCTCATCACCTCGGACGACTACGAGTCCGTGCTACTCGGGCGGTCGGGCCCCGACGAGGAGGGGTGGACGATCGTCGGCGAGGTGACCGAGGCGGAGTCCGCGGAAGAGTGATCGACTCGGGCGGCCTCACCGAACGACGGTGACGGGCACCTCGGAGCGACGGACCACGCCCTCGGCGACGCTTCCGAGTAGGACTCGGGAGAGTCCGGTCCGACCCTGACTCGCTAACACGACGTGGTCGAACGGCTCGCCCGGGTCGTCGTCGTCGCCGACCCGCTTCTCGCCGCCCGCCACGCCGAGTATCGTCGCTGTCGGCCGACCGACCTCCAATCTCGTCTCGATGTCGCGGTCGACCGCCGCGGTCGCCTCGGTCAGGATCCGCTCGCCGCGCTGTTTGGCGCTGTCGTACCACTGGTCGGCGGCACCCGGGAACCCGCCATCCGCGCCCGTCGCCGAGTCGGCGGGGTTGATAACGTGCAGCGCCGTCAGTTCGGCGTCGGGCCATTCCGACGCCGCGAACGCCAGCGCGTCCCGTGCCTCCGTCGATCCGTCGACCGCAACGAGGATCCGTTTGGCCATGTGCGCGCTTCGCTCGCTCGGCGTAAAAAGGGCGGCGGCGACTCCGACGCGACCGCAATCCGATTCCGGTCCGGATGCGTCGCTCAATCCCCGTGCCGTGTCACGCACTTCGAGAGCCCGATCAGCTCGACGGGCTCAGAGTTGTCCGGCGAGTAGACCACCATCTGTCCCTTCTCCATGTACGGGACCTTGCCGGCGAGGTTCGAGGGGATGTTGACGCTTGAGATCGCGTCCTCGTCGCCGAGGTTCAAGACGACCTTGGTGTTGATCTGTTTGAAGACGGACTCGGCCACGTCTTGCGGGTCCTGCGTGATCAGGAAGAGTCCGAGCCGCTCCTTGCGTCCCTGCTTGGCCGCCTCCGTAAACTTCTGGACGACCTTCTGGGCCTGCACGGTGTCGGCGTCGGCAAGGAAGTTGTGCGCCTCGTCCATTCCGATGAGGAGGGGGGTCTCCTCGATCCGGTCGCTGTCCGGATCGTTCGAGAGCTTGTCGTCGACGAGCAGCCCCGCGACCGCGAGTACGACGATTTCCTTCTGTCGGGAGGTCGGGAGGTGATACGTGGGAACTACGGAGAGACCACCCGGTCGGACGAGGGTGTGGTCTAACTCCGTGATCGGCTTCGCGTCCTGATCGAAGACGCCGCCGGGGACGCCGCGGACCCGCCGCTTGACGGCGTCGAACGTCGCCTCGTGGATCCGACCGCTCTCGTCGAGCTCCTCTTTCAGCGCCGGGTCGTCGAGGTACGAGAGGAACTGGCTGTAGGTCCCCGAGTCGCCGTAATCGCGGAAGAAGCGGTTCAGCAGGGTCAACAGGGCGGGGTACTGGTTCTCGTTGAGCCCGGAGCCGGCGACGAGCCACGGCATGTCCTGCGCCAGCGAGAAGGGGATCGTGAACTCCACGCGCTCGGCGCGGTGGCCTTCGCCGGGATACGTCGCGTTCGCGGCCCGTGGCACCAGTGCGACGGTGTCGTCGTGGCCGCCGTACGCGATCCCCTCCCGATCCAGCCGGCGGGCGAAATCGGCGTCGAGGTCCGGGTTGTCGTCGTGCATCTGCGCGTACTCGTCTTGCGGATCGAACTGGACGACCGCCATCCGCGACTCCCTCCCGTCGCCGGTCGGGTAGGTGCGGTCCGCATCGAGGTACTGCCGGAGGACGTTCTTGGAGGCGTGGGTCTTCCCCGACCCGGTCCCGCCGGCGACGAGGGTGTGCCGGAACGCGAGCGGGTCGCCGTCGGCGTAGTCGTCCTTCACGCGGTAGTCGACGGTGGGCGGCTCGGCCGCCGTCCGCACCTTCTCGCCGCCGACGGAGAGGTGTCCGAGGAAGACGCCGTCCTCGGGAATCTTCAGTCCGGTCTTGATCTCGGCGTCGTCGGAGGCCTCCTCGACGATTGCGCCCGGCTTCGGCACCCGGTCGGTCATCCGGCGTTTCATGTCGTCGCCGGTCCCGTAGACGACCGACATCGGCTCCAGCTCGGCCATGAACTTGTAGTCGCGCTCGGCGAAGTCGTCGCGACGCATCTGCCGGCGAGCGTGGATCTCGGTGGCGTCGTCCGACCGGAACTCCTGTGCGTACTCCAACCCGGTGATCCGGCAGAACAGCCGCTCGCCGTCCGGGTACGGGACCAGGAGGTACTTTCCGAGCCGGACCGCCTCGCGGTTCCCCGCCGTGACGAACGCTTTCAGCGTCGTCTCGTCCGCGTCCTCCGCGACCCGGAGCCCCTGCGAGACGGAGACGACGCCGAGCCCGACGTCCTCGCCGGTCGGCTCCACGTCGTACGCGGCGAACCCGCCGTCGGTTGCGTCCTCGCCATCACCGTCGATCGAATTCTTGTCGGCGCCGTCGGTTGCGTCCTCGCCGTCGCGCTCGGTTCCGCCGCGTCCAGCGGTCGCAGGATCGGCGGCGGCGTCTCCCCCGCCATCGCCCTCGTCGTCGCCGAACTCGGTGAAATCCTCCAGCGTCATGGCAGACCCACCGCCTCCCACCCCGAAAGCGTTTCCCCCTCGTCGTCCAGCGGGGATGCGTCCTCTCCGACTTTTTGAAGCTCGAAGGTGCCTCGCGGGCCCCTTTTGAGTCTCCGGACCGTATCGGCGATATGATACTCGTTCGCGGCAGCGGCGGCGGGACGGAGCTCACCGGGACGGTGTTCGAGCGCGGTGAGGAACCCCCCGCCTACAAGGGCGCCCCCGACGAGGACGCCCCGTACGTCTGGGTGTGCGACTCTTTCTACGAGGTCGAAAGCGGCGGGTCCGCCCTGCTTGTCGACGGCGAGGAGATCCGAGTCGCGTTCGAGGAACCGATGCCGCGCGGGTTCGACACCCGCGATCAGGCTCTGTCTGCGGCGAAAGAACACGTCCGAACCCAGTTCGCCAGAATTGGCGTCGACCCAAGCGGCGTCGAGGTTGAAGTAACGAAGGAAGACCCGGCCTAAGCGCGCGACTCTTCGCCGACTCCGACGCTTCTATTGGGATCGCACCGGTTCCATGCTGGGTTTTACTACTTCGGAGGCGGTACGGAGCGTATGTCGGACCCGTCCGCGGACTTCGATCCCGAATCGCGCGAGGAGCGCGAGGTCGCCGCGGAAGCCGCAGGGGACCGGTCAGAGCTACTCTCGCTTATGGCCCACACCTACCGCGGGGAGCTCGGACGGGCAGCCTCGTGGCGCACGCGCATCGACCGAACCACGAACTGGGCGGTGGTGCTGACGGCGTCGCTGCTCACGTGGACGTTCTCGAACGAATCGCGCCCGCACTACGTGCTGCTCATCGGGCTCGTAATGCTCACCGTCTTCCTCAGCATCGAGGCCCGGCGGTACCGAATATACGACGTGTGGCGGTCCCGTGTTCGGATCTTGGAGGAGAACGTGTTCGCGAACGCGCTCGACCCCGAGGGCGTCGAGCAGTCGAACTGGCGGGGGCTCCTGAGCACCGACCTCCGCAAGCCGACGATCAAGACGCCGGCCGTCGAGGCGGTCTCTCGTCGGCTCCGACGGGTGTACACCCCGCTCTTCACCGTCCTCATCGCGGCGTGGATTGTCCGCCTCACGGTGTTCACACCGCCGGAGAGCGGCGTCGTTGCCACCGCGTCCGTCGGCGCGATTCCGGGACTGATCATTCTGGCTGGCGTCGCCTGTTTTTATATCGTCGTGCTCGGGCTCTCCCTCCGAACGCGTCCGCGGCAGGCGAAGGGAGAACTGCAGTCGACCGACCGCTCCGAGGAGTGGAAGTGAGCAGGAGTGGAAGTGATCGGCAGAGAGCGCCCGCTACTCACTGCCGTCGTCCGCTTCCTCGTTATCGGCGCAGACGCCGAGCGGGAGGGTTCCGGCCGGATCCGCGTCGCCATCGAGGCCCTCGTAGGCGTCGTCGATGAGTCGGGCCAGCTGCGTCTCGGGGCTCACGCCGCGGGCGGCCGCGAGCGCCGCGAGCCGCTCGTACTGCTCGTCCGGCACGGACACCGTTCCCTTGTTCATACGCGTCGGTCCGACCCGGAAGTACAAAAGCGTTATTCGGGATCCGACGCTACCGCTGTGTCTTGGACCGGCTGTGACCGCCGACGCTCGCTCGGGCTTCGGCGCGATCCGTCGGTGTTCGCCCGGGCTCGCCTTCCCCTTTCGCCGCTCCATGGGCCGCGCGCTTACTGTGCGGCGCCGACAAGGGCGATCCGAATGTCCGACCGATCCTCCCGAGGCGGCCGAGAAGCGGCGTCTTCGGCTGACTCGGAGCGCTGCCAGCCGAAGACACCCCCATCGACGGGTCGGCTGTTGGCGTCGAGCTGCTGTTCGTGGGGCTCGTCATCGTCTCGTCCGCCTGAGCCCGCCATTCGACGGGCGACGACGTCTCGCTACTCTTCTTCCAAGATTTCGCCCGCCTCGTCGCGCTCCGCCTCGTCGGTGTCGGCACGACGGCGGACGTCGACGCGGTAGTCGGTGAGGATGTCGCGGCCGAGGAGAAGCGGGTGACATCCTCGCCCGCCGTAAACGGCGGGGCTTCCCTTCCACAGCGGGGAACCCGGTCGTCCGGTTCGGTTTCAAGACTGGCTCTCCCGGCGTCGATGGGGCGGGTTTCGACCCTCGGCCGGGAGCGTCTTGTGGCGCTGTCACGGGCGCTCCCATCCGAAAGCGTGTCATCGCGGTCGATTTTCAACCGACCGCTCTCACCCAATCGGTCGAACCTCGCGGTTCTGTGTCGGCACGGTTCACACCTTGTCGGCCAAAGGCCATCAACCGGGCTTCCCGCGCGCCGCAAACATGGGTGGAGTGCGGCCCACATCCCGCGCTCGTTCGCAATGGGATGTGGCGTAACCCTATCGAAACACACGTTTGCGGACGACTTAGCGGTTTCGGTGGGGGTTCCGGCCGTGCCACTGGCGGCGGTTGCGTCACGGAACGGACGCGATTCACGCCCGCCGTGAACGGCGGGATTCTCTCGCTGATTAAAGATAGTCCATGTGGCCGCGGTCCTCGACGCTGGCGGTGACGGTGTGCTGGTTCCCGCCGATACCGATCACGAGGTCGACGACGGGGCGGGCCTTCCCGCCCTTCATGCTGCCGGATTTTACGCGCGTCATGCTCTTGATCGGCCCGGCGCCGATCTCGGCGGCGAGCTGTGTGTCGATGCTGGTTCGGGTCGCGCCCGTGTCCGACTTCGCGAGCGCCTGCGTCGACCCGGAGGTGCCGGTGACGACGACCTCCTCGATATACCCGATGTCGGGCTGCTCGGAGCTGTTCGTTTTCGGGAGCGGGGCACAGGCGGGTCGCGAGTCGTCGAGCGTCGCCGCGATGCGCTCGACATCGTCGTCGTCGACCTCGCCGTCGACCGCCTCGATCGCGAGCTTCGCGATGTACGGGGCGGGGCTCGTGCCGGTCGCCTCGAACAGCCCTTTAAACCCGGCCGTCGGGTTCACTTCGAGGACGTACCAGCCGTCGTACCCCTCGACGAGGTCGACGCCGGCGTAGTCGAGGTCCATCACGTCGGCCGAGTACAGCGCTGTCTCCGCCGCTTCGTCGGGCATGTCGTCGGTCGCGTCCTCGACGGCGCCGCCGAGCGCGACGTTGGTCCGCCAGTCGCCCTCGGGCGCGTAGCGGTACATCGAGCCGATGATCTCGTCGCCGACGATGTACACGCGCAGGTCGCGGTGTTCCTCGTCATCGCGGTCGATGAGCTTCTGGAGGAACGCCTGCCGGTTCCCCACCTTCGGGTTCACGCGCTCGGTGAGGTCGACCTTCCACGTTCCGCCGCCGTGCGTGCCGATCGCCGTCTTATAAACTCCGACCTCGCCGAAGCGCTCGCGCCCCTCGTTGAGCCGGTCGTTCGACAGCGCGAGCAGCGCGTCCGGCACGCGGATGTTCCAGTCGGCGAGCGTCGCCGCCGTGGCGAACTTGTGGATTGACGCGAGCACGGCGTTCGGCTCGTTCAACATCGGCCTGATGCGCTCGAACGTCGTCGCCAGCCCGAGCAGCTCCGCGGGCTGATCCGTGTTCGACAACAGCAGCCGGTTCGCGATGATGTCGACGGCGGGCTCCACCGACACGTCGCCGTCTTCCACGCTTATCGCCGCGTTCTCCTCGCGGAGCCACACCGGCTCGTGGCCCAGATCCTCGACGGCGTTGCAGATCGCCTTCGTCTCCTTGCTGTTGTGCAGCGACAGTACTCCCACCCGTACCGGGTCCGAACTCATGGATCCCCCTGCGCAGTCGTCCGTAAAAGGTCGACCGATCACCACCGGCGGCCGCCGGGTCGCCATATATATACTCTCCGCCGTGCTCCAGTCTGACATGAGCGACGAACGGGTGTTCACGTACAACGGCGGCGCGGTACCGCCGGGCGAGACGCAGAACATCCGCTACGGCATCAGCGAGACGTACCTCGGCGACCCGGTTCGGATCCCCGTGACGATCGTCAACGGCGAGCGCGACGGGCCGACAGCGTTCCTCATGGCGGCCGCCCACGGCGACGAGCTCAACGGTATCGAGGTCGTCCGCGAGGTCGCCCACGAGTGGGACCTCTCGAAGCTCGCTGGCACCCTCGTCTGTCTCCCAGTGCTCAACGTTCCGGGGTTCCTCGCCCAACAGCGCTACCTCCCCGTCTACGACCGCGACCTGAATCGGTCGTTCCCCGGGAAGGCCGGCTCGACCAGCTCGAAGCGGATGGCGAATCAGATCTACTCGAACTTCATCGCGCCCTGTGATTTCGGGCTCGACTTCCACACTTCCACCCGCGGTCGAACGAACATGCTCCACGTCCGCGGCGACATGACCGACGACGGCGTTCACCGCCTCGCGTTGGCCTTCGGCTCGAAGGTGGTCATCGACAGCGACGGACCGAGCGGCACCCTCCGCGGCGAGGCGACCGCCGACGGGATTCCCACGATCACGATCGAGATGGGCGAGGCGCACCGGTTCCAGCGCCCGCTTATCGACGACGCGCTCGCGGGGGTACGCTCCGTCTTCGCCGAGTACAGCCTCTTAGATACCGATACGGTGCGTTGGCCCGGCTGGCGGACGATCGTCGCCGGTACGGGCGAGAAGACGTGGCTCCGGGCAGACTCCGGCGGGATCGTCGACACCCACTTCGAGAGCGGCTCACTCGTTCACGAGGGCCAGCGGATCGCGACGATCACCAACCCGTTCAAGAAAGACGAGGTCGTGGTCGAAGCACCCTTCACCGGCCTGCTGATCGGCCTCCTAGAGAACCCGGTCGTTTACCCCGGGAATCCGCTGTGTCACCTCGTCGAGATCGATGAATCGACTCGGCGAGCGATCGAAGCCGGTGACGCCCCGGAGCCCGTCGGACAGCCGAACGCAGCGGAGTGAGGTCGGTCGATCGACCGATTCGGTGTCGTGCGGGGCCGTGATTGTCTGGGCGCCGTCGCCGGCCACTCACTGGCCACCAGTTACTCGATGTCGGGCGTCTTCTCGCCCGCGGGGACGACGATCTCAAGCCAGTTCTCTTCGGGCGGGAGCGGGCAGGAGAACGTCTCGCTGTACGCGCAGAAGGGGCAGTACGCGAGGTTAAAGTCGATCGTCACCGCGTCGCCGTCGGCGAGTTCGCCGTCCG
Source organism: Halorubrum lacusprofundi ATCC 49239 (assembly GCF_000022205.1). Classification (NCBI taxonomy): domain Archaea; kingdom Methanobacteriati; phylum Methanobacteriota; class Halobacteria; order Halobacteriales; family Haloferacaceae; genus Halorubrum; species Halorubrum lacusprofundi. The sequence goes on along the minus strand of NC_012029.1, from coordinate 1,970,250 downwards.
GCTCCAACTCCATGTACCGCCCGTTGTGGTACGTCTGCTGACCGGTTGTCTTGTCGCGGAAGGGGACGAAAATGGCGCCGTCGTCGCCCTCCTGTCGGTAGCCCGCGAGGGTGTGCTCGTCGCCACCAACTTCGAACGCGAAGGTGACGATCCGGAGGTACCGCACCGGGTTGCTCGCGGTGGTCTCCATCTCGACGGGTTCGGGGTCGTCGTGAACGGTGACCGTCGCTTCGACCCGATAGTCGGGGTTTGGCTCGAAGTAATCGAGCCCGGCGAACCCCTCGCGGTGTTCGGGTGGGATCGGCGACTGCGGGTGCTCGGCGAAGAACTCGTCCTTCTCGCGGCGGTTCGCGCGGAGCCGCTCGGCGTAGTCGTCGCTCATGTCCGCAGCGAGGGTCGCCGGGGGTTTCAGGGTCGCGGTCCGGGTGCGATCGCCCGGCGAAGGCGACTCGCCCGCGACGACTGCCTCAAAGCCGCGGCGACCGCCTCACAGCGCCTGCAGGTCGGCCAGACAGTCGTCGAGATCGCGGGTCGAGATCGCCAGCGAGAACCCGTCGACACGGGCGAGGTCGGCGGCGTGGTCCCACAGGTCGCCGTCCTCGATCCCGTGGAGCACGACCGCGTTCGGCGTCGGACTCACGACCCGCAGCGCGACCAGCGGCGACTCGCCGCGGGTGACGTTGGTGAACACGAGCGCGCGATTCGTCGACTGGCCGTACAACCGGTAGAACTCCTCGCTCGAGAGACGGGTGATCGCCTCGATCGAGTTGATGACGGTGTGGCCGTTGACGTGGTCCTGCTCGCCGCGCACGATCTCCGTCGCGCCCATCGCCTCGTAGAACTCTTCGAGGGGGACTGCCGTCGAGTACTCGCGGAGGTCGTGGACGATGTCGCTCTCGAACCCGGCAGAGAGGACGCGCGCGTACTGTCGGAGCCGCCCGCCGCCGCGTCGCTCGTCGATGTCCAAGAGCCCATCGACCGTCCGCCGGACGACGCCGATACCCGGGCTCTCGCGGCGTCCGCTCTCGTAGTCCGAGACGACCGACGAGGAGACATCGAGCTGGTCGGCCAGCTCCGTCTGGGAGACGTCGAAGTCAGTCCGCCACTTTCGGAGAGTCGCTCCGGGGTCGTCGCTGAGCGTTATCTCGCCGGCGATCCGGCGGGAGAGCTCCTCGCGTGCGTCGCTCATGACGCGATCCGAAGGCAGAGCGCCGCAAAAGACTACCGAAATCGGGTTTCGTCGAACGTCGATAGCGGATCGGAAGCGCGACGGGAACGCGGTCGCCTCGCCCACCTCACTCGACCGTCAGCGAGTAGACGATGACGCCGAACCCGACCGCCGTCAGCAGGCTGTCGATCGCGATCCCGACGGCCAGACTCGATCCGATAATCTGGTGGGAGACGCCGCCGATCAGCGCCCCGATAGTGACGACGCCGAAGCCGATACCGAGCGCGCGCAGCGAGGGGTCGCCGGTCCGACCGTACGCCCGGAGCGCGTAGTAGGTGATGCTGCCACCGAGCACCAGGATGGCGGTCTTTGCGACGATGATGAGCAGATTGATGTGGGTAGTCATGTTTCTTCCCGAAGTTCCGACCACAGGTCGGCCAGCCGTTCGTCCCGGGTGCGATCCGGGCGCGTGAACTCGATCTCAAACTCGCGGTCGTTCTCCTCGTCGTTCTCCTCGTCGAGCGAGACGGTAACCGTCTCAAACGAGATCGAGTAACGGGTCGTGTGTTGCCCGTCGCGGCGAATGTCCGTCGACTCCGACAGCAGGGAGGCCTCGGTGAGCAGTTCCAGCTTCCGGTACGTCGTCGACAGGGGGATGTCACACTCCTCCGAGATGTCGCTGGCCGTCTTCGGCTCGGAGAGCGCAGACACGATCCGCCGTGCATCGGCGTCTGCCAGGGCGTCCAGCACGTCGTCGACCGACGGTGGATCTTCCTCGCGCGACAGGTCCCGCGCCATACGTCATCGTTCGACCGGCGGACCTTAAAGCATCAAACTTCCGCTTGCGACACCGCGAAACGCGCCCGGTTTTTGTGTGCGGGTGTCGTATCCGGAGGAAATGGACTCGTGGAAGCGGCGGGTCGGGGGGTACTCCGCCTTCGTCCTCTTCGTGCTGATTTTCACCGCGGTCGTCTATCGCTACGGGATGCGGGTGTACGAGGGGGATCCGCGCACGATGATCGAGGCGCTGCGCTTCTCGATCGAGATGTTCACGACCACCGGATTCGGCGGAGATTCGCCGTGGGAGAGCCAGCAGCTAAACGCGTTCATCGCGGTGATGGACCTCGTCGGCATGGTGCTTCTGATCGGCGCGCTGCCGGTCGTGGTGACGCCCCTCCTAGAGGAAGCCTTCTCGACGACCGTCCCCCGGTCGCTGGATGAGGACCTGTCCGGCCACGTCGTCGTCTGTTCGGACACCTCGCGGTCGGCGGCGCTCATCGAGGAGTTCGACTCCCACGAGATCCCCTACGCGATCGTCGAACCGGACGCCGACCGGGCGGTGCGTCTCTACGAGGCGGGCCGGACAGTGATCCGCGCGGATCCGGAGTCGACGGAGGGGTTGGCGGCCGCGAACCTGCCCGACGCGCGGGCGCTGGTGACGGATGTCTCCGACCAGGTCGACGCGAGTATCGTGCTCGCCGCCAAAGAGCTGTCGCCGGAGGTGCGCGTTATCAGCGTCGTCGAGGACCCGGAACGCGAGCGGTACCACCGGCTCGCCGGCGCTGACGAGGTCCTCTCGCCGCGGTCGCTACTCGGCGAGAGCCTCGCCGCGAAGGTGACGACCGCGCTGCAGACAGACCTCGGCGAGGCGGTCGCGATCGGCGACTCCCTCCAACTCGCGGAGGTGTCGGTCCCGCACGGGAGCTCGCTCGCCGGCTCGACGCTGGCCGAGAGCAGGATCGGCGAACGCGCCGGCGTCAACGTGATCGGCGCGTGGTTTAACGGCGAGTTTGACGCGGCGCCGCCGCCGAACGCGACGCTGTCGGCCGGGACAGTCCTGCTCGTCTCCGGTCGGTCGGATCAGCTGGAGCGGCTCGTCGAGCTGACGAACTCCGCCACGCGACGGTTCGGCGCGGGCGAGACCGTGGTCATCGGGTACGGACAGGTCGGCCGAACCGTTGCCGAGGCGGTCGCAGACGCCGACCTGCCCGTCACGGTCGTCGACCGAGAGGACGCCGAGGGCGTCGACGTAGTCGGCGACGCGACCGATCCGGAGACGCTGCGCGCCGCCGGCGTCGAGGCGGCACAGACGGTCGTACTCGCGCTACCGGACGACACCACGACGGAGTTTACGACACTCGTGGTTCGCGATCTGGCGCCGAACACGCAGGTGCTCGCCCGCGTCGAGGAAGCCGCGAGCGTCCGGAAGATGCACCGGGCAGGCGCCGACTACGTGCTCTCCCTTGCGACCGTCACCGGACGGATGTCCGCCTCGACCGTCATCGAGGGTCGCGACGTGCTCTCGCTCAACCAGCAGATTGAGGTCGTCAGAAGCCGCGTACCGCGGCTTACCGGACGGACGATCGGCCGGGCGAACGTCCGCGAGGCGACCGGCTGTACCGTCATCGCGATCGAGCGAGACGACGAGACCGTGACCGAAATCGGCCCCGACACGCGGATCGAGCCGGACGACGAGCTCGTCGTCGTCGGCACCGACGAGGGGATTCGGGCGTTCGAAGGCCGATTCACCTGACCGATCGCGTGGCGGCGCGTCGGGGCGTCCGGGCCGCCTTGTCGCCGGTCTCGGCGGCCTCGACGCCGGCACGAGTCGAACGCTTCAAGTATTCGCTGGCTGTTCGTACCTGTATGAAAGACCAGGGACGCTCCACGCGCAAGCGGACCGGCGGCCGACTCAAGCACGCCTCGAACAAGAAGCGCCACCAGCTCGGCCGCGAGCCGGCCGAGACGACCGTCGGTGAGACGCGAGTCCAGTACATCGACTCTCGCGGCAACGAGAAGAAGGTCCGCGCGCTCTCGACGAACGTCGCGCAGGTCGCCGACGGCGACGCCGTCAGCGAAGCCGAGATCGAGAACGTCGTCGACAACCCCTCGAACGTCAACTACGCCCGCCGAAACATCATCACCAAGGGCGCCATTATCGAGACGTCCGCGGGCCGCGCTCGCGTCTCCTCTCGACCCGGCCAGACCGGACAGGTCAACGCGGTCCTCATCGACTGAACGGTCCCGTTCGACACGCGGCCGACCGCTTTCTGAACCTATTTACCCGTTCGAGACGAGGAGCGACGCGTGTACCTCGGCGTCGACGAGGCCGGCAAGGGCCCCGTACTCGGACCAATGGTCGCCGCGGCGGTGCTCGCCGACCCGGTAGCTCTCCCGGCCGATGTGGACGACTCGAAGCGAATCGCCCCCTCGCGCCGCGAGTCGATCGATGCCGAGATCCGCGCAACCGACGCCGTCGCTGTCGGCGTCGCGTTCGTCGAACCCGCCGAGATCGACCGTCCAGACACCGACATGAACACGCTCACGGTGCGCGGACAAGCACGGGCGGTTCGGGCCGCGCTGCATGGGGTTGTCGCCGTCGACCTCGACGAGCCGATCCGTGTCGTCGCCGACGCCGGCGACACCAGCGAGGCGCGATTCGCCCGTCGGCTCGGCGAGTCCGTGGCCGATCCAGACTCCGATACCACCGATACCGAACATCCTGAAGTCGACGTGTCGGCCGCCCACGGCGCCGACGAAGACGACCCGATGGTCGGCGCCGCGAGCGTCGTCGCGAAGGTGGCTCGCGACGAGCGGATGGCGGATATCGACGCCGATTACCCCGCGTACGACGGGCTCGGAAGCGGCTATCCGAGCGATCCGGCGACGCGAAACTTCCTCCGGGCGTACGTCAACGACCACGGGAACGTGCCCGGCTGCGCGCGGCGCTCGTGGGCGACCTGCGACGACGTGTTGGCGGCCGCCGAGCAGTCCGGGTTGGACGAGTTTTAATGGAACCCGGGAAGTCCTAGAACAGCCCAGACGCCGCCGCGCTCACGGTCTCCATGAACGTCTCCCAGACGGAGAATCCGGCGGCGATGGAGAGCACGGTGTCGGCACCGAAGAAGGCGAACAGCACCGCGGACCCGAGGTGCGCCCGCCGCATGTCGAACCGGTGGGCGAAGGTGTGGAAGAAGTACGCGTTCGCGAGGCTGATCGGGATGATCGCCAGCATCTCGCCCAGCCAGATGGCGGAGGTCGCGCCGTACTGGACGGCCAGTCCGATCGTCACCAGCTGGGTCTTGTCGCCGAACTCGCCGGTGGCGGTGAGCACGAATATCGGCAGGAAGCCGCCGAACGATCCGGCGTAGCGGTCGAGCGGTCCGGGAAGCGTCACCGACTCCAGCGCGGCGAGGGTCGCGTCGCTGGGCTCCGGGTCCGAATCGACCGCCTCCGGGTCGCCGTCACCGTCCGAGGCGATCTGTCCCGACTCCCGGTTCGGCATCGACCGGTACAGCAGGTACGCGAAGACGAAGAACAGCACCGCGGTCACGGCGTCGAGCACGACGCCGGGAAGCGCCGACTGCAGGGCTTGGCCGAAGGCGATCTCGATCGCCGTCCAGCCGGCGAACGCCGAGCCCGCGGCGGCGACGACGACTTTCGGGTCGTACCGCGTCGACAGCGCGGCGATCATGAACTGCACCTTCTCGCCCGGCAGCACCGCGAGCTGGGCGACGAACGCGACGACGACGATCTCGGCGTAGGCGGTCACACCCGTTCCTCCTCATGGTTCCGCGCCCGCGACGACCGTGGCTCCGGAGCGGCGCGCGCCGGAGCCATTGCGTGCGGTGCGTCGTGAATCACGTATTCAAGTTGCTCGCGGTGGGTAACCGCTTCCGCGTTCGGCGAGACGAGCGCGGAAGGTCGTTACTTGGATCTGGACGCTTCGATCTTCACCGGACCGTCAGCAGGCGACGCAAGATGTCACCGTACGCGGGGCGGGTGATCAACACGCCGATCAGGACCCCGAGGATGGTAAAGATCGCGAACCCGGACAGGTCCCCGAGTGACAGCACCATCAGGGGTGACATCGCGATGATCGTGGTCGCCGCGGCCGCGCCGATCACCCAGAAGGCGCGGCGGAACCGGGAGTCGAACACCTTTCGGGAGTTGACCTCGCCCTCGCTCATCACCTCGTCGGCGATGATCACGAGGTCGTCGACTCCCGTCCCGACGACAGCGATGAAGCCGGCGATCACAGCCAACTCGACGGGGTAGCTCAACAGCGCGGCGAAGCCGAGCAGCGCGTACACCTCAGCGAGCGCCGTGACGATCATCGGCAGCGCCACCGCGGGCTCGCGGTAGCGGAGGAACACCATGCCGGCAACCGCGAACACCGCGAGAATTCCGGTCACCAGCGAGTAGTTCTTGTAGTTCTCCCCCTGTGCCGCCGAGATGGACCGCGAGGTCCCCTGTCCGCTGATGTCGAGGTCGGCCGGGAGCGCGCCGGCACGCAGATTGATGGCGATTCGCTCGGCCTCGCTGAACTCACCCGTTGTGAGCCGGAAGCCGCCATCGGTGGCCCACGAGCCGCTCGCCATGCTGTCCGCGAGGTCCGGGTCCATCCCGAAGGAGTTGACGACCTCGCCGTCGACGGTGAGCAGGAGGCACGGATTGCTCACGTCGTCCGGGTTCTCGCTGTAGTCGCACCGGTCCTGGTTGGAGTTGTACGCCGCGGCGAACCCGCGGTCCGCGACCGCCTGCTGGAAGCTATGGGCGGGCGACTGCTCGCCCTCCGGGGCGGTGTTCCGGACCGTCACCGGCACGTAGGCGCCGGTGCCCCGATCGTTCTGGGCAGCCGATCCAAGCTCCGCGAAGTCGTCTTGCGTCAGCACCTCCTCTTCGACAGCGGTCCCGTTTTCGGTCGGGTACGCGATGTCGATCTGGACGGTCCCGCGTTCTTCGAGCAGGCTGGTTACGCTGCTTCGGTTCTCTCCGGGCACCTCGACGAGGATGAAGTACTCGCCGGTGAGCGACTGGACCTGCTGGACCGTTCCGCCAGAGAGCCCGGTCTCGTCGATCTTGTCCTCGATGACCCGCTGTGCGACATCGCGAGTCTCCTGAGTCACGCCGGAGCGAACGTCCTCGTAGGCGTATCCCGAGGCGTCCATCGCCGCCCGGAACTGCGCTTCGGTGACTGATGTCTCTGTGACATCGACCGCGCTCTCCGCAGGCACCGCAGTGATATCGCTTGCCGAGGCGTTCTCAAGTTCGTCTGCGATTGCGCGAGCGACGTCATCCGGTTGATCACCGCCGAAGTCGACCTCGGTGGCGGTGTAGCCGACGAGTGGTGCGCGGACTCGCGTCCCGCCCGCCAGATCGAGTCCGTACTGGAGGTTCGTGATGCCCTGTTGGGCCTCGGAGACGTTCTCGCCCGGGGCGGTCTGGGGACCGAACTGCGGCGCGAAAAGCGCTACCGTCGCGCCGAGTACGACGACGACCAAGAGCAATATTTGCCAGTTGTTCTTGATGGGTTCGAGCATTACTGTTTCACCCCCTCGAATTTGTACCAGCGAAGCAGCGAGACGTTCAGCAGATACGTGTTCATTAGGTCAGCACAAAGCCCGACAGAGAGGATGATTCCGATGTTCCGGAGGAGATCGACCCCGAACAGCGCCGCGACGACAGCCATGACGATCATCGCCGCCATCGACGTGAGCGTCATCGTCACTCCGGTCCGCATCGCACGGTTCACCGACTCGTAGAAGTCGCCGGTCCGGCGCAGTACGGAGTTGTTCAACAGAATGTCGGAGTCGACGCTGTAACCGATGATCATCAGGAGCGCCGCGATCGTTCCGAGCGTCATCTGGATCCCGAGGAGATTCATCACCGCGATGGGGACCATCAGGTCGGAGAACGCAGACGCGACGACCGCGAGCGACGGGACGAACGTCCGGAACAGCGCGAACACGAGCACGCTCATTCCGAGGAAGGCGAGCGCAACGCCGAACACCGCGGTTCGGGCCGTGTCGGACGCGAAGCTGGGGGACACTTGATCGATCGCGCTCGTGGACAGCCCCGCCTCGTCGGCCTGTGCGGACAGGTCGTCGGCCAGGCCGCCGGGATCCTCGTCGGCCGCCCGGAACGTCACCACGTACACGTCGTCCGCGGGGATCGACCGGACCGAGTCGGGTTGCCGCTCGAACGCGGTCTCGATCTGCTGTTCTACGTCGCCGCCGTCGTCGGCGATCCGGAGCTCCACGCCGCCCGTGAACTCCAACCCGAGATTCGCCGGCGCTCCCGTGACCAGGTACCACCCGCCGATGATCGCGAGTGCGAGAACGAGGACCGCGAGCGGAATCGCCACGAGCTGCCGGTTCGAGTACTCGGTATAGTTGACCTCCGGTACCTCGATCGCTACCATAAATACCGCTTCCTTCGCGGGCGCGAATAAGCCTTCTTACTCATCTACGACTTCGTCTCCGTCGGATCTCCCACGCACGACCGCTCTCACCATCGGTCAGGTGCGAGGCGACGCGTCGCGCCGCAACCGATTAGCTCCCGGACGCCGTACCGAAGCGTATGGAGTCGAACGCCACCCGCGTCGTTCTCTCGTACCCGGAGGGGCTCAGCGACTGGGGACGCGATCAGGTCGAGACGGACCGCTACCGCGGCTACTTCGCTCGGGTCCTTGATCGCGTCGCCGTCGGGGATACCCGCGAGGAGTTCGTCGACGTCGGCTGTTGCGGTGACAGCCTCGACGTACCGTTCCGCGCTGAGCGGATCGAGGTCGACGGTGACGCGGTCGACACGGCAGTCGTGACCGACGCGACCGCGGTCGACTACGAGACACGGTCCGGCGACGTCGACGGCGGCTGGCGCGTCCAGAGCGCGGCGGGACCGTCGTGTGTAACCGGCGACCGAGAATAACCGCTCTTTCCGTCTCGGGACGCGCTTAGGGCATATACCGCACGCTGACCACGCCCGGCTCCGACCGGACCTCGACGCGGTTCACGCCGAGCCGAGCCGCCCGCGAGAGCGTCGCCTCGCGGTCGTCGATCACGTCCGAAACCGCGTCCGCGGTGTCTTCTTCGGGCGGCGTCAACACGTGGATCTCGCCGACGCCCGCGCGTTCCTCGCGGGCGAGCTCGCCGGTCTCCGTCTCGGTCGCGAGCTCGCGCTCGTGGACCGTCGGGGGCTCTTCGCTTTCCGCTATCGAGAGAGCTCGCTGCTCCATAATCTCGACAATCTGATACGTGACCTCCATCGGCGGATCGGGTGCGACAGTCGCCTCCAAGGCATCGTCGACCGTGAGCCCGGGGTTCGAGCTCAGCGTGTGCACCTGCCCGTCGTGGACGTCTTTCAGCACCGCGGAGTCGCTCTCGACGTGCGTGACGAGGAACGTGCTCTCCTTCTCATCGGTCATTGTCAGTTGTAGGTGACCGAGCCTTTTCCGGGTTTCGAGGCGCGCTGATCGGGGTTTCGAGCCGCGTCAGTCTCGGACGATCCGCGCGTCCCCGTCCTCGACGACCACATCGAGGCCGTGCTCGTGGACGAACGCGGCGGTGTAGTCGGGAACGACGCGCTGGGCGGCGAACCGGGCGCGAAGCAGGGGAACGGCGTCGAGGAGGTCGTCGCCGTCGACCATCGACGGCGACGACTCCAGGAACTCCACGTCGAGGTCGGCGTCGCGGCCGCGCGCCGCGAGCGTCGGGAGGTTCGGGGCCTCGAAGGCGCCGTCGAAGTCGATCGGCGCGGTGAACCCGGCGTAGTAGGTGCGTCCGCGGGTGGATGGGCCGAGCACGACCTCGTTCGTCCGGAGCTTCATCGCGGCCGAGTCGATCACGGTCCGCGAGAGCATCGGCGCCTGCGGGGTGACGATCGCGACCGAGTCGGCGTTCTCCTCGCGGAGCAGGTGGGTAACGGTGTTCCCAGCGCGCGCGCCGAACGACGATCCGACCTGCCGCTCGAACCGGACCTCCTCGGTGCCGCCGAGGGTGTCGGCGACGAGGGTTCGAAGCTCGGCCTCGGGAGCGGCGTCGGTGCGGTACTCGGCGGGGAGGTCGTCGTTGACCGGGTAGTTGACGAGGAGTTCACCGCCGGAGCGGTCGACCGCGAGGACGGCGTCGCGGAACAGCGCCTCGTACAGGTCGGCGGCTTCGGCGGCCGACAGCGGCGTCGACTCCGCGAGCCCGGTCGCGACGAGCCCCTCGCGGGGCGGCTTCGCAAGCACGGCGACGACAGTCATATCGGAGGAAGTCGCCCGCGCGCCTTCAAGTCGCCGCTTCGGTTGCAGTCTCAGGAGGGTCGATCCGCTCGCTCAGGAGAAGTCGCGCCGCATCGCGATCTCGAACCACGGGCACAGGCGGAGCTGCCTGTACAGCGACGGGTTCTCGTGGAGGTGCTCGTAGTCGGCCCACAGCATACCGCCGATCTCCTCCTCGTCGGGGTCGAGCGAGGTGTCGTCCAAGGTCACCTTCAGCACCGAGCAGACCTCCCACTCGACGCCCTCGTTGGGGTAGTAGCGCTTGTACTCGAACTTGTCCGTCACCCGAAGGTCGTCGTACTGCTCAGGGGTGATCCCCAGCTCCTCTTCAAGGCGCTGTTCGGTCGCGTCCTTCTGCGACTGCCCCTCGACCGGATGGGAGGCGACCGTTCCGTCCCAGTGAGCGTCCCAGAGTCGCTTGGTGGGCGCGCGCTGGGCCAGCAGGATCCGGCCCTCGGTGTCGTACACGAGACAGGTGAACGCCCGGTGGCGGATCCCGTCGCCGGTGTGGGCGTCGAGCCGGTTCACCGTCCCCTGTTCGACGTCCTCGGGGTCGACGGCGATCACGTCCTGGAGCGCGTTCTCGTGGTCCGCGTCGGCCTGACCGGCGGAATCACCGGTGGCGGCCGCGTCCTCGGAGCTCATGCGAGATAGGTCGATCACCAGGGCTAATAAGCGTTCGATACGGCGCCCGTGTGATCGGTGTGAATCGGTATGTCGGCTCCCTTCGCCGCCACCGTTCGCGCCCGCGGTTCGACGCGCTTAACCGCGTCCCGCGGCTACTTCGCGCGGATGAGTGACCCGGCGCTCGACGTCGTCGAGTTCGTGTTGACGACGCACCTCTACACCGAGAACCGCGACCTCGACGAGAACGACCTGCCGCCGCGCTTCCGACAGGTGTTCTGGTCGGATGACGCCGCCGACGACGCCCCGGGCGGCGTCGAGCGGCCGCTCAAGGCGACGAGCGAGACAACCCGCACCGCAACGGGCGTTGAGCACCCGTGGGACGCCGTTTCCGACCTGCTCTTTACCCAGCGGACGGAATTCTCCGGCGAGATATCCCTGACCCAGCCGGCGATGGCGCTGGAGTGGTATCGCGACCACGCCGACGACGAGCGAATCGCCGCCAATCCGACGGTCGTCGCCGCGCTGGAGGCGTCTGACGACCTCGACGCGCCCGTGACCCACGAGGAGGCGCGCGACAGCGTCCGACCGATCCAAGCCGATCGCGTCTGGATCGACGCCCTCCTGGAGGAGTACTTCGACGAGGACGAGGACGGGGAGATGCTCGACCTCGTCAACGTCCGCGCGCCCGAGGAGATCGAGACGACGCTCGCTGACCTCGTGCTCACGGGCGATCAAGAGGGCGAGATACAGAAGATCGTGAAAGCGATCGAACACCGCGAGTACCTCGCGAGCATCGGGCTTCGCGAGATCGGGAAGCTGCTGTTCGTCGGTCCGCCGGGGACCGGGAAGACAACCGTCTCGCGGGCGCTCGCGCACGAGCTCGGTATCCCGCTCGTCGAGGTGAAAATGTCGATGATCACGAGCCAGTACCTCGGCGAGACGGCCAAGAACGTCGAGAAGACCTTCGAGGTCGCAAAGCGGCTCTCGCCGTGTATCCTCTTCATCGACGAGTTCGACTCGGTGGCGAAGACCCGGCGCTCCGACGAGCACGCCGCCCTGAAGCGCGCGGTCAACACCCTCCTCAAGTCGATCGACGAGGTGTCGCTCGTGCGCGACGAGGTCCTCTTGATCGGCGCGACCAACCACCCGGACCAACTCGACGCGGCCGCGTGGCGCCGCTTCGACGAGATCGTCAACTTCCCCAAGCCGGACCGTGACATGCGCGCGGACATCCTCCGGGTCGTCACCCGCGAGATGCAGATCGCCGACTTCGACCCCGAGGAGGTCGCCGACCGAACGACCGGGCTCACGGGCTCGGACCTCCGGATGGTGCTGCGCGAGGCGGTCCTCGGTGCGCTCACGGAAGACCGGATGACGATCACGCAGCAGGACGTGATGGAGGCCGTCGAGGACTTCGAGGAGCGTGACAACCTCAAGAATATGGACATGATCGACGGCGAGGGCGCGGAGGTGCTCGGCGAGACGGACCCCGACGGGCAGGACCACACCCACGACGACGAGGGCGACGACACCGCCCACGACCACGGCGCGCACAGCCACTCGCACGACTAAGCAGCTCTGCAAATCCCCTCCGTAGGGAGATACGTTTTCTCACGGTTTCGGTCAAAAAAGGTTCGTTCGGCGGATCAATCGGCGAGATCCACCAGCTGGGCGGGCCGGGTGATTGGGTTCTCTTATTTGTCACTCTCCTAGTCAGTCGTCGCTCACCATCTCCGCAGGCGTGTTGACGCTCATATCGACGTCCTGAGCGAGGGAGACGAACGTGTAGACGGGTGCTCGCCGTGCCCATTCGTCGATCAGATCCTGATCGAGATTGTCGCCGTCTATCTCGATCTCGGCGGTGAGGTTCTCGAAGACCGAGTCGGCCTCCTTGAGTTCCTCGAGACCGAAGAGAACCGCTGGATCGAAATCGGTCCGGACACGCGTCTGGAGATGGTCGATATCCACGCCGTTGGCGGCGGCGTTGATGCTGATTCCGACGTTGATACAGGCAGCCAGTGCCGACAGCGCGGCTTCTACCGGTTCGAGCCGGTCGATCCCACCGACCCACCCACCCGCATCCAGTACTTCCTTCCAGGCGCCGTAGGGAATCGTGTATTCACGCGTTTCGCGGGCGATCGTCTCATCCCCAAGCTCGTAGCTATCGACTTTCGCCAGGCTGTGCGCGGCTGTCCCCTCGTAGGTCGCAGACGCCCCGAGGCCAAGCCGGACGGCTTGGGGATTCTCTGCGGCGTGTGCGGCGAACCCGTCGAGTGTTTCGAGGTCGATACCGTGCGATAGTTGTCGTTCGGCAGTCATGGTCTGGTCTCCTTCCCCGGTCAGAGAAGCGATTGTATCTCTTCCCGGCTAAGTAGAGTTACGAAGCCGCGTGTATTGTAGCTATTTTGTGAAAATTCGGCAATTCGTGACGTTCTTGCAGCCACTGCAAACGAATCAACAACTGCAATTCGGTGCTCATCGAGTCTGACCACGTTACGTACGTCGCTACAACCCTCACTCGGCGCTCTTTTGTGGTTCGACGTGACGTGCATCTGCCCTGTGGCTTTCGTAGAGAGACTCCGCCCACTCGCGGACCGCCGGCGCGTCGGTATCGATCAATGCGTGCACCGTTCCGCTATCCCGCTCGTAACAACTGATCGTAATGCGTTCATCGAGCAGCCCGGTTCCGTACGAAGGCAGGTCGTTGTGCTCTAATACCGTGAAATTGTCCTGTTGAATCATCTCGGAGCTACGATCCGGATACGTCGACAGAAAGTATCGGTGACACTCCGGACGGTCGATCAACGTCACGTCCACGCCCTCGCCGATCAGTTGGTAGAGCAGGTCGAAGCACAGATCCATCAGCGCGACTTCCGGACGAAGGAACCGTACGGTGGTCGTCTCCCGGAGGAGCGACTCGAATCGTCCCACCGGACGATACGGCGCATCGGGTTCGGCGACGGTTACGGTCAGTTCCGACCACGTCTCGAACGGAAACTCGCTGATCGCGTCGGGGAGCCATTGCCAGACAGAACGCAGCTCTCGCTCGGTTTCAACCCGCTCGATCAGGTCTTCCATTCCGGATGCGATCGCCTCCCCCAGTCGCGTCGCCGCGTACTGATACCCGTCTTTGCGGATCCAGAGCCGGTCGTTGAATTCGTCCAGTGTCCGGCGCATCGTGGAAGACGAAACCCCGGTCAACTCGCAGAGCTCGGAGCGGCTCCGGGGGCGCTCCGTCAGTGCGACGAGCGTTGAGATACGATGTTCGGACCGCGCGAGATACGCGATGTCGACGATCGGCGACTCCACATCATATTGTTTCACGTTAACACACCTCAATAGTGGACGTACGCGGAGAGACATCAAAACAGTTCGTGTCCGCAGCGGGATGGCATTTAAATGGTCGTGAGCGACTGCGACGATCGCTTAGAAATAGCACGGCGGTGGCGTCGCCGGCGGCTTTGCCGCCGGCTGCAAGCGAGAGCTTTGCTCTCGCTCGGCGTGCCTGCGAGCTGGCCGTAGGCTCGCGAGGAGGGCGCCGGCGACACCGCAACGAGGAGAGTGGTAGCGACCGAGTGAGGCGCGTGGTTCGAGACGCCGGATGCTCTCGTCGTCGCCGGAAATTTTCAATTTCCGGCTAGCAGTCAGAATCCGGCGGATTCTGACGACATCGCGAAAGTCGCTTTGCGCCTTTCGAACGACAGCGAGCGTGCGACCTCCTCGCGGCTGGGGCTTTGGAGATGTTCACCGTTCTGTCAGAGACTTATGAACAGCCGCCAGCAACAACTCACTCTCACTTATAAGCAATCGATCAACTGCACCGATTCATCCACTCCCGTCATCGATCGGACCCCTCCTAATTCTCCTGACGCTGCTGCCGTCGATTGAGGGCGTTCATGACCGGGTTTGCACTCATCCCGTGCAGGATGATCGACATTAGGACGACGAATCCGACGAAAGCCCAGAGCTGTTCTGCCGCGATGAGGAGCTCTATCTCCTGAAACGACGACTCCGCCAAGGCGTGGGAGAGGTAATAGAACGAGCCGATGCCTCGAATACCGAAAAACCCGATCACGGCCCGCTCCGGCCAGGAAGCAGCCGTTCCGATAAAGCTGAGAATCCCGGCCACTGGCCGAACTACCAGGAGGAGGATCATCCCAATCAGTGCTTCAGTCCACGTTAAGGCTCCTAACAATCCCCCGGCGATAGCCCCTCCGAACAGTACGAGAACCGTCGCCATGAGAAGCCGTTCGACGACGACGGCGAAATCATGAAGCTCCACGTAGTAGTCGTGTTCCCACTCGAAGTGTCTGAGTGTCAGTGCACCCACGAAGACAGCAATGAAACCATACCCGCCCAGGAGTTCGGTCACGCTGTACGCGATCAGCGTTGTGGCCAGCGCTTCGATCCCTGCCATTACCTCCTGACCGCCCCCCATTATCTCGGCGACACTCTCAGTCGTGGGTAACCGAAACAGAAACCGGCCCATGAGATTTCCGATCACATAGCCGAGGACAACCCCCGCCGCGATCTTATAGAGGACATCAACGAGAACCCAGTCAACCAGCCATGACCAGGACGCTCCCTCTACAAGCGCCGCCCCGGCTGCCGCAATAGCCAGATTCGTAAGCGGAAAGGCTAACCCGTCGTTGAAGCCGGCCTCCGCAGTGAGTGAAAATCGAACCGTCCCCCACCGCTGTCTCGGGTCCTGTTCTTCTTCGAGTTCCGTCAGCGGTGCGCCCGACCCGACGCCTGATGCGAGCACCGGATCGGTCGGCGCGATCACGGCCCCGAGTAAGATGGCCGTGGCTGGCAACAGACCGATGATCCCCCACGCGAGGACTGCCATTACCCCAGCAGTGATCGGGAGTGCAATGAGAATCAGCCGCCACGCCGCGGACCACGTCTTGAGGGAAAACGGGCGGTCGATCTTTAACCCGGCTCCCATAAGTGAGATGATCACGACGAGTTCGGTGAGCCGCTCGGTCACGTAGGAGCTCTCGACCGGGTTCAGAGATGGAGTGCCAGGAATAACCGTGAACAGGAGGAGCCCGAATGTGACGTATATAATCGGAAACGACAGCGGGCGGTGTTCGAGCAACCGTGGCAGAATGGCTGCCCCCAAGATCGCAAAGCCAATGATCAGTAGCCCGATTTCGTAGGCAGCCATCCGCCCTACTATTGGAATTCCGACTAGGAAAACATCGGGGGTAGTTACCCTGTCTCATTCCACAGTATACCTGAAGGGTAGGACTCCAACAGCGCCGACGAAGACCATTTACGCGAACGTGTCGACGACTGTCCCGGTGTCCTCGCCGCTGGTGTAGTAGTAGCCGTTATCCTCCGAGAGCGTTCCCCAGTCGGCCCAGCTCCCCTCGTAGTTGCGCACGTCCTCCCAGCCGAGCTGATCGAGGACGAACCAGCCGACCGACGCCCGGATCGCGGTCTGACAGTAGGCGACCGCCGTCTCGTCGGGCGAGATACCGGCGTCGTCGATCCACAGCGTCTCCAACTCCTCGGGAGAGCGGAGCCGACCGGCCTCGTCGTCGATGCTCTGGACGAAGTTGAGGTTGGTCGCGCCGGTGACGTGGCCGAACCGGCTGAGGTCGCCGCGCTCGTCGACGCCCCAGTACTCCTCGGGCGAGCGCATGTCGAGGATCGGGATCGCGGCGCCGTCCTCGTCGACGTTGTCGGCGACGAACTCCCGCGTCGCCACCACGCCGGTGTCCAGTTCGGGCTCGTAGGTGGCTTCCTGCGCCTCGGGGGCCTCAGAGACGGTCTCGCCGCCGGCTGCGTCCCAGACGGTGAACCCGCCGTCGAGCAGGCTGACCTGCCCCTCGTGGCCGAGCGCGTTGAGCGTGTAGATGGCGTACGTCTCCCAGAGGTTCGACTCCGCGCCGTACACCACCACGTCGTCGTCGGGCTCGATCCCCGCTTCCGAGAGCGTCCACGCGATCGCCTCGGGGGAGACCTCGAACCCGTCGGAGGTCTCCTCGGCGTAGCTGTCCAGCATCTCGGAATCCGGGAAGTGGTACGCGCCGGGGATCCGCCCCTCGCTGAACGCCTCCTCGTCGCGGGCGTCGAGCAGGTGCACGTCGTCGAGGTTCGATTCGAGCCACTGGCTGTCGACGACGCCGTCGAACTCGGCGGCCGCGGGCGTCGTGTACGCCGACGGCTGTTCGTCGTCGCTGTCGGTCGAGCCGAGACAGCCGGCCGTCGCCGCGAGCGCCGCGCCTGCCGAGGCCAATACCGATCGTCTGGAGGTCCGCGTGGGTCTGTCGTCCATTCGATCGCGGGTTGCGGCGGGACCACGATAACCCTGTTAGTGGAGGTTCGTGTTACCGTCGGCTCCGACGACAACCCCGTCGACGTCCCCGTCACCGGCCAGACTTGCGAGGCCGGATTTCTCACCGACTCTCACCCTCACTCCCGCACGCCCACGACCGTGTAGCCGAAGCCGCGGTCGACGACCCGCGGATCGAACCCGGCGTCGGCGAGCGCGGCGGCGAGATCGTCTGGGGAACGGAACCGCGACTCCATCCCGATCGCGTGCTCGCTCGCGACGAGGACTCTGCCGAGCGGGTTCGTCGGGTCGAACTCCCGGATCACGAGCGCGCCGCCAGGGGCGATCACACGCGCAGCTTCCCCGATCGCGGCCGCCTGATCGGGCAGGTGGTGAAACGCGTCGACGACCATTGCGGCGTCGACCGATCCGTCGCGGAACGGAAGCCGCCCCGCGTCGCCGGCGACGCCCGAGAGCCCGCGGTGCTCCCGAGCGCGCGCCAGCATCCCGAGCGAGGCGTCGACGACGGTGATATCGGGACCGGTCAGCGCGGCCGCCGCGCGCCCGGAGCCGCCGCCGATGTCGAGCAGTCGGTCGATCGGTCGCGTCGCGTGGTCGAGTCCCGCGGCCAGCGTCTCGCCGTCGGCCGGCGGCATGACGCGGTCGTACAGCGGGGCGATCCGGTCGAAGAAGCGAACGTCGCCGAGGCCGTACATGGTGGCGATCGGCGGCGGAGACACTTAAAAGGCGTTCGCGGCGAGCCCCCGTTCATTTATACGGACGAGCCGTAGCGGTCGCCATGGAGTACGCGCTCGTCGGCGGCCCGGACTCGGGGACGACGCTGCGGCTCGACTACCGGGCGTTCGCCTACGCCGGGAAGTTCGTCGTCGGCGCGCCGGGCAAGGCGGTGTTGCGGACCTCGGACGGCTCGCCGGCGGTCCCGGAGTGGGAACCGGACGAGCCTCTGCCCCCGACCGTCGAGGCGAGCGAGTTCGACGACGACGTTGTCGCGGCGATCTCCTTCTCGTCGGACCGAACCGACCCCGACTGCTGTCGCCTCCGATACGTCACCGTCCACGTCGCGCGCCGCGCTGAGGGGCTCGGCCCGCGACTCATCGATCGCACGGTCGCTCGACTCGCGGCCGACGGGTACGACCGGGTGAAGATCGCGGTCAACAATTCGTTCGCCTACGCGGCGCTTTATAAATGCGGCTTCGCGTACACGGGCGAGAACACCGGGATCGCCGAGCTGGTACTGGAGCGGTCGGCGGGCGAGCCGGCCGCAGGGGACGACGCGAGCGGAGGCCGGTACCGGGCGGGACTGCGCGCCTTCCGCGACGGCGACCGTGACCTCGATCCGGCGGAACGGGAGTTCATCGCAGCGCGACTGGGGGAGCGCGGAGAGAGCGGAGAGAGCGGAGAGCGCAAGGAGTAGCCGGTCCGCTAGTTTAGCGCCCAGATCCCGTAGTTGAGCGCGGTCGCGAAGCAGACCCACGCGAGGTACGGGACGAGCAGGAGGGCCGCCCGGCGGTCGACCCGGTCGAACGCGACGATCGTCGCGACGACGAGCGGGAGCAGGAGTCCGAGGACGACGAGCCCGAGGTCCGCGCGTTCGAGCCCCCAGAAGACGGGCGACCACGCGACGTTGACGGCGAGCTGGGCGCCGAACAGCCCGAGCGCGATTCGGGCGTCGCGGGCGATCCGTGTTGACCCGTCAGCGCGTCCCTCGCGCCCCTCGCGGCCGCCGAGGTAGACGAGTGCGGCTGCGGCGCCGATCAGCGCGTACAGAATCGGCCAGACGACGCCGAACGCCCAACTCGGCGGGTAGTAGGCGGGCAGGTCGAGGCCGGCGAACCACGCGCTCTCGGTGGCGGTGAAGGGGACGCCGACCGCGCCGATCAGGTTGACCGCGACCGCGGCGGCGACGACGAGCAGGGCGTCGCGCCAGTCCGGGAGACGCGCGCCGACGGAGGTGGACATGAAACGAGATACGAGCGCAAGCGATTTAAAACGACCTCCGCGCGTCGCTCGAATATGTGCGATACGACCCGCACACCGTTAGATAAGGTCGTAATCCTCCCGGAACGTCTCCAGCGTGGCCGCGAGTACCCCGATGACGATGGGACCGACGAACAGTCCGGTGAATCCGATGGAGTAGATCCCGCCGAACACCCCGAGGAGGATCACCGCCGGATTCAGGTGCGCCTGCTGGTCGATAACGATCGGGCGCGCGTAGTTGTCCACCATCGCGATGACGAGGACCCCGTATATCGCGAGGAACACTCCGGCCGTCACCTGGTCGATCGCGACGAGGTACGCCGCTGCGGGCCCCCAGACGAAGAACGCTCCGACTAGCGGCACCAGCGCCAACACCGCCATCACGAACGTCCAGAAGACGACGTTCGGGATCCCCGCCGCCCAGAGGCCGAGTCCCGCGACCAGCGCCTGCAACAGCGCCACGACGATGTGACCGATCACGACCCCGCGGGTCATCGCGTCGACCCGATCGACGAGGTCGGACGTGACATCCGCCGGAAGCGGGCTCGTCTGACGGAGCCACCGAACGAACGCCGGCCCGTCGAGCAGGGTGTAGTAAACCAGAAATAGCGCCAGCGAGAGTCCGACCGACGCGCGGAGCGCGGTGGTGACGATCCCGCCCAGTCCGCCGAACAGCGTGTTGGCGAGCACCTGTCCGACGGTTGTGAGAACCTCGCCGACTTCAATCTGTTCGCCTGTGAGCGCCGCAAGCTCCGTCTCGATGGCCTCGACGTCGATATCGGAGTTCCCCCGGGCGATCTCCGTGAGGTCGCGGACGAACACCCAAGAGATGTACGCGAGCGGCAGGATGACGGCGACGATCGACGAGACGATCAAGAAGAGCGCGGACAGCATGTACCCCAACTGACGCGCAAGCGACTCGCGGAATCGGTTGGAGAGTCCCTCTTGAAGCCCCCGCGAGAGCCGCACGTGGAACGGGAAGAGAACGTACGCGAGGATCGCGGAGGCGATGACGTACTCGATAAACGGTCTGATGACGAAAAGCGTGAGGAGCGCGACCGATCCGATGAGGAGAAGGAGAAACGATTGCCCGCGGTTCATGTCGGCGAATCACGCTGCCGACGTATAAACGTGGGCGGCGGTTTCGGATACTCTCGGCTCCCTGCCCCCGATCCCGTTAGGCGCTCGCCTCGTCCTCGTCGAGTCCGGGCGCAGCGGACGGGTCGACCTCTTCTGGCTCCTCAGTCTCGCCGCCGACGACTGTCTCCCCGTCGTCGGTCTCGACGTACACGTCGTCGGCGAAGCCGGCCAGCGCGTTCTCGTACTCCGGCGTCTCAAGTTTCTCGGGGGTCTCGGTGGCCTCGACGATGCCCTCCGCGGGCCGGAACTCGCCGAGCGGGTCGTCGATCGTGATCCCGTGGTCGCCGAAGAAGGACTCGTACCGGCGGTAGTGCGGCTCCAGCTCGTCGCCCGGGATCTCCATCATCTCCGTCCACCCGTGGTTGAAGAAGTCGAAGTTGGCCTGCACGTGGGTGATCTCGCGGGCCTCCGCCTCCGGGAAACCGGCCTCTAGGGCAGCGACGTAGGTATCCATCGTCGCGTCGAAGAAGCTGTCGAGGTGGGCGCGTCGCTCCTCGCGCCGGTCCTCGTCGGCCTTGTTGAGGAAGATGCTCGTGTGGAGGTCGACGAGCTTGTCGTTCGCCACGTCGCCGACGACCGGCGTCGTCAACGCCTTTTTGGCCGCCCAGTGACGGATGTTCTGCCGGATCTTCATGGGCTTCGTTGGGAGGCGACGGCCTTGAATCTGTGGCGAGGCGATCGCTTCTCGGTGTTCCAGTGGCACCGATCTCTCCCGACGAAATCGTTATTGCACAAAACGCCCAATATAAACGTATGACCGAGACGACCCCCGATGACGACTGGGCCGCACAGATCGAGGCACAGCGGCGGGCGAAACACGAGCACTTTCGCGACTCCGCGCGGTCCCCGCTCCCGGCGTCGATGCGAGGCGACGCCTTCCCCGGACTGGCGTACTTCGACCCGGACCCGGCGTACCGGTTCGTCGTCCCGCTTCACGAACACGACGAGAAGGAGACCGTGACCGTTGAGACGACCGCCGACGGCGAGCAGACGTACCGTCGCTGGGGGGAGTTTCGGCTCGAAATCGACGGCGAGACCGTAACGCTGCAGGCGTATCGCCCCACCGACGGCGCCGACCGCTTCTGGGTGCCCTTCCGCGACGAGACGAGCGGCGAGACGACGTACGGCGCGGGGCGGTACCTCGATTTGGAGCCCGACCGTGACCGCGTCGACGGCGAGTGGGTGGTAGACTGTAACGTCGCGTACAACCCGACGTGCGCGTACAACCACGCGTACGAGTGCCCGCTCATCCCGATGGAAAACTGGCTGGATGTGGCGATCGAAGCGGGCGAGAAGAAGTTCCCCGCCGAGCCCGCGGGTGCCGACCATTGACGAGGTCTGGCTCCGCGTCGAGTGGTTCGTGCCGAGAGACTCGCTGTCCGGGAGCCGTCGATCAGCCCGTCGAGCCGGCTTTGCGGGGTATTCGCACGGATCCGGGCGTGGATGACAACCCACATTAACCATGAATCCGAACCCTCGCGTATGAGCGATTCGTACGTGATCATCGGTGATGGTATCGCGGGTGCGTCCGCGGCCGAGACGCTCCGCGAGGAAGCGCCCGACGCCGAGATCACGGTTCTCACGGACGAGGGTGAGTCCCTCTACAACCGGATCCTGATCAAAGAGTACGCGAAGGGGAAGCTCCCCGAGGCCCCGATCTCGATCCATCAGGAATCGTGGTACGACGATCACGATGTCGACCTCCGGCTCAACACGGTCGTCGTCGACATCGACATCGAGAACGACGCGATCCACACCCACGAGGGAGACACGTTCGAGTACGACACCCTCCTGCTCGCGGTCGGCGGCACCCCCCAGCAGCTCCCGGTCGGCAACGCCGACGCCGACGGAATCCACCACTTCTGGACGTTCCAGGACGCCCGCAAGATCAAACAGAGCGTCGAGGACGCGGACCGAGCGGTCATCGTCGGCGCGGGACTCTTAGGCATCGACTTTGCGGCCATCTGCGGCGCGCAGGACGTCGAGGCGAAGTACCTGATGCGCGGCGACTCCTGGTGGCGCTACGCGCTCTCCGAGGAAGGCGCGGAGATCATGCACGACGCGATGCGCGAACGCGGCGTCGAGCCCGTCTTCGGCTCCGGCGTCGACCACTTCGAGGTCGACGAAGACGGTCACGTCGAGGCCGCGGTCGACCCGAACGGCGATCGCTACGAGTGCGACTTCGCCGGCGTCGCCATCGGCCTGAACTTCAACACCGAACTGGTCGAGGACACGTCGCTGGAGACGGAGAACGGCATCGTCGTCGACGAGTTCATGCGCACCAACGTCGACAACGTGTTCGCGGCCGGCGACATCACCACGTTCAACGACCTGGTCCTCGGCGAGCAGGCGAAGAACGGCTCGTGGGGGTCGGCCAAGCAACAGGGAACGATCGCCGCTCGCAACATGCTCGAGTACGGCAGCGAGGAGTTCGAGTGGGTCTCCTCGTACTCGATCACTCACTTCGACTTCCCGTTCCTCTCCTTCGGCCATCCGACGCTCGGCGACGACTCTATCGAGGCGACCACCGCCGAGGGCGAGTGGCGCCGCGTGGCTCTCAAAGACGGGAAAGTCGTCGGCGGCGTGCTCATCGGCGACCTCTCGCCGCAGTCGGCGTTCAAACAGCTCATGCGCGAGGGCCGCGACGTGAGCGACCAGCGGGACCTCCTGATGGAGCCCGGCTTCTCCGTCGACGACCTCGCGGCCGCGACCGAACAGCAGTAGCCGGCTTCCGACCGACGCGCCGGTCAGTAGGTTTTTCCCCCTCGACGCTGTACCCGTTTTTATATGTCTCGCGGAAACGACGACGAGCCCTCGCCGCCGGACGGCGGGTTCTTCTCGTCTGTCGTCGAGGAGAGCAGGGATCCGATCGTCTCGATCGACGATGCCGGCGCGATCGTCTACGCCAACCCCGCCGCCGAGGACGCCCTCGGCCGCGACGCAGCGTCTCTCGCGGACCGTCGGCTCGCGGAGCTGATCCCGGATGCGACCACCAACCGACGAGCGGCCTCGCTCCGCGATCGGCTCGTCGAGCCGGCGCGGCTCGACGACGCGGGCGACGTTTCGGTGCCGCTGGCGGCGGCCGACGGGGAGACGCGCACTTTCTCGGTGCGGTTCCATGCACACGATGTCGACGGCAAACCCGTGTACACCGGCGTGTTCCGCGAGCGAAGCAGCGGTGACCGTGACCGCGAGTTCCGGACGTTTCGGAATCTCGTCGAACACGCGGGACACGCGATCTACGTCACCGACACCGACGGGACGATCGAGTACGTCAACCCGGCGTTTACTCGCCACACCGGCTACGAGCCCGAGCAGGTGATCGGGGAGACGCCGGCGGTGCTCAACTCCGGTGAGATGTCCGACGAGTACTTCGTGTCACTGTGGGAGACGCTCTGCGCCGGCGAGGTGTGGGAAGAGGAGATCGTCGACCGCCGGAAAGACGGGACTCACTACCACGCTCACCAGACGATCGCGCCCGTATTCGACGACGCCGGGACGGTGTCCCGGTTCGTCGCCATCCAGACCGACGTGACGGAGCGGAAGGCGGCCGAGGGGAAGCTGAAACAGTACCGCGACATCGTCGAGCGGCTCGACGACCCCATCATGTTGCAGAACCGCGACGGCGAGTTCGAACTGCTCAACGAGGCGGTGAGCGAGTTCGCCGGTACCTCCCGCGAGGAACTGTACGACGACGACGAGACCGCGTTCATGGACACCGAAACGGCCGCGGAGATCGACGAGCGACGACAGGAGGTGCTCCGGACGGAGGAGCCGGTCGAGTACGAGGTGTCGCCGTCGTTCGAGCGGAGCGGTCGCGACGCGACGTTCAGCACCCGGCGGTACCCGTACTACGACGGCGCCGAGGCGCTCGCGGGGACGTTTGCGATCTGTCGGGACGTCACCGAGATCAAGGAACGGGAGGCCGACCTGGAGCTATACGAGCGCGCAGTCGACGGCGCGACGGATCTGATCGCCGCGGTCGACCGCGACGAGCGGTTTCTGTTCGCGAACGAGCAGTACCGGACGTACCACGGGATCGGCGACGCGGACATCACCGGGCTCACACTGGCCGATGCCGTCGGTGACGACAGCTATCCGGACGTGCGGCGGCAGATGACTCGAGCACTCGCAGGGCAGTCAGTGGAGTACCGCGCGATGCGGAGGCATCCCGTCCGCGGGACACGAATGTTCGACGTGCTGTACTACCCGCTGGAAGGGCCGGATAAGGAAGACAACCGCGTCGTCGGCGTCGTCGGAGTCCTCCGCGACGTGACGGACAGCGAGAATCGCGCGCACCAGCTTCGGGTCGTAGACCGCGTCCTCCAGCACAACCTCCGGAACGCGATGACCGTCGTCCGCGGCCGGGCGCAGCAGATAGCCGACACAGCGGGAGAGCGTGAGGCAGCCGCGGACGAGGGTGCGGCAGCCGGAGACGTCGACTCGGTCGCAGCGGGCGCCGCCGACATCGCCGCGCGGGCCGAGGCACTGCTGTCGACGAGCGAGAAGGTCCACCAGATCACCGAGGTGTTGAGCGATCCACCGGAGACCGAGCCGGTCGACGTCGCACGAGCGGTCGAGGCGGTCGCGGCCGAGATCGCCGACGCGTTCCCCGAGGCATCGGTGACCGTGTCGACTCCGGACGGGACAGTCCACGCGTCGGCGACAACATGGATCGACTGGGCGATAGACGAACTGGTCCGGAACGCGATCGTCCACCACGACCGCGAGTCGCCGACCGTCGAGATCACGGTCACCGCGGCTGAGGATACGGTCACGGTCACCATCACGGACGACGGACCGGGGCTAACCGGGATGAACCGAGACGTGTTAGAGACCGGCGAGGCCGTCGACGCCCTGTACCACGGCAGCGGGCTCGGCCTCTGGCTCGTCTACTGGGTGGTCCAGCAGTCGGGCGGCGACGCGGCGGTCCGCGACGCGACGCCCCGCGGGACGGTCGTGACGGTCACGCTCCCCCGATCGGATCGGTGACGGGCGGAATGGATCGTGGGGTAGATCGCGCGTCTCGCTGCGGTCCGCACCGCGTCGGCGACAGATTTATCACGATCTACCGTGTTATACGGTAACGTATGTCACTTCGGGAGACGAACAGGCGCATGCGGCTCCGCCGCACCGGTACGATCCCGGCGGACGCGCGAGTCCGCCACTACGACGAGCTCGACGAGGAGACGCAGGTGGCCGTCAGCGAAATCGCCGGGCGGCCGCGAACAGCACCGGAGACCGAGGACCTCGACGACGGCGACGTGGTGAAGTTCACCGATTACTACAAGGTTCGCGCGCGCTGAGTTGACCGCCAACGATCGCTTGACCGCCGACACTCGCTTTGCAGACGGTGAGAATGGCCCAGAAGCGAAGTTGTTTTCGCCCGCCGCGAGAACATCGATCCATGGACAGTGGCGGATCTACCGACATGACGCTGGCGTTCGAGCTGAAGGCGTTGAAGGCCCTCGCGGACCCCAACGACGTGTTCAACAACGCCCGGCAGTGGACGGAGTACGTCGGCGTCGTCAGCGAGAAGCCGACCTACGTCGTCACGAACTTCACCCGTAAGCACCGCGTGCGCCAAGATTTCTTCTCGGGGCCGCGCGGCGTCGAGGAGAGCTTAGAGAACATCGCCCAGCAGTTCGACACGGATCGACACGTGTTCGTCGGCGTCGACGAGGAAGACGAGGCGCTCGCCGAGGCAACCGGCTGGGAGTTCCTCCACGTCGAGGACGCGGCCGACGCCGCGGGGTGGATCCTCGCGACGGACAAGCCGGACGAGGAGGAGGCGCCCGAGAAGTCGTCGCGCGACGACTGGCCGTAGGCAACCGGATCGCTGACCGCACGGCCTTCCGCTGACCGCCGATACCGCCGGATGTTTTGACCGTCCCCGTCGAACGATCGGCTATGAGCGACGCCGGCGACGGTCACGATCACGACCATCACGACGAGTCCGATCACAACGGCCAGCATGACGCCACTCACGACGGCCAGCATGACGCCACTCACGACGACCACGACCACCACGACCACGACGCCGATTCGGTCGCGATCGCGGTCGTCACGGTATCGTCCTCGCGGTCACTCGACGAGGACCCCTCCGGCGACCACGTCGTCGCCGCGTTCGAGGACGCCGACCACGAGACCGTCGTCCGCGAACTGATCCCCGACGAGTACGACAGCGTGCAGGGGACCGTCGACCGGCTCGCGCGCCGGAAGGACACGGACGCGGTCGTGACCACCGGCGGAACGGGGGTGACGCCCGACGACGTGACTCCCGAGGCCGTGAAAGGGCTGTTCGCCAAGACGCTCCCCGGCTTCGGCGAGCTGTTCCGCCGGCTCTCCTACGAGGAGATCGGGACTCGTACGATCGGCTCGCGAGCGATCGCGGGGGTCGTCTCCGCCACGCCCGTCTTCTGTCTGCCCGGCTCTGAGAACGCGGTCCGGATCGGCGTCGACGAGGTGATCCTCCCCGAGATCGGCCACCTCGTCGGGCTCGCGGGACGGGGCGTGGAGGACGCGGAGGAGGCCGGAGACGACGTCGAGGGAGAGATAGGAGGTAACGGGACGAAGGAGGGAGACGACGTGGAGACCGACGACACAGAAACCGACGACGCGGAGTAACAGCGGCCTGACCCTCGAAGCCCCTTTTAAACGGAGGCGAGGAAGTTCCGGATCAGATCGTGGCCGACCGCGGTCAACACGCTTTCGGGGTGGAACTGCACCGCTTCGATCGGGTGGTCGCGGTGGCGGATCCCCATCACGATCTCCTCGCCCTCGTGGTCGGTGGTGGCGGTCACCGAGAAGTCGTCGGAGACCTCGGTGGCGGCCAGCGAGTGGTAGCGCCCGGCGCGGAACCCCTGATCGAGCCCGACGAACACGCCCTCACCGTCGTGATCGACGGGGAACGCCTTCCCGTGGATGGGCTCTGGCGCGTGGCCGACCGTCCCCCCATACTCGTAGACGGCGGCTTCGAGACCGAGACAGACGCCGAGCGTGGGAATCTCTGGAGACAGGTCGCGCAACACCGGCATCGTCACGCCCACGTCGCGCTCGTTCTTCGGGTGGCCGGGACCGGGGCTGATGAGAATCGCGTCCGGATCGGCGTCCCGGATCTCCACCAGCGACGCCGTGTTCTTGAACACCTCGACAGCAATCTCTTCGCCGTCGAGCGGCTGGTCAGAGATGTACTCGACGAGGTTGTACGTGAACGAGTCGAAGTTGTCGACGACGACGACCTTCATTCGTCGACCTCCGTGCCGGCGGGGAGGGTGTCGTCGGAGGAGAGGGAGTCGCCATCACCGCCCTCCCGGATCCGGTCGATCGCGGTCAACACGCCGTCCATCTTCTGTTCGGTCTCCTCGTACTCGGCGGCCGGGTCGGAGTCGGCGACGAGCCCGGCACCGGCGCGGACGGTCACCGCGGTCTCGTCCGGACCGCTCGCGTCCGGCGGCGACTCGTCGAGCGTCGCCGTCCGGATCACGATGGCGAAGTCGGCGTCGCCGGTCCACGCGTAGTAGCCGACGCCGCCGCCGTACGCCTCCCGCGGGGTCGTCTCCAACTCCTCGATGATCTCCATCGCGCGCACTTTCGGCGCACCGGTGAGCGTGCCCGCGGGGAACGTCGCGCGCGTCGCGTCGAAGGCGTCGGCGTCGCCCGCCAGCGTCCCCGTCACGGTCGACTCGATGTGCTGGACGTGACTGTACTTCAACACGTTCATGAACTCCTCGACGCGGATCGAGCCCGGCTCCGAGACGCGCCGCACGTCGTTGCGCGCGAGGTCGACGAGCATCGTGTGTTCAGCGCGCTCCTTCCCGTCCGCAAGCATCTCGCCGGCGAGCCGACGGTCCTCGACCGGGCTCTCCCCCCGGGGACAGGTGCCCGCGATCGGGTTCGAGACGATACGGTCGCCTTGCACCGACACCAGCGTCTCGGGGCTCGCGCCGACGATACTGCGGTCGTCGTGGCGCAGCACGTACATGTACGGCGAGGGGTTCACCTCGCGCAGTGCCGCGTACAGCCCGAGCGAGTCGACCTCGCCGCGGAGCTCGCGGCTCCGCGAGATCACGCCCTGATAAATATCGCCGTCAAGGACGTGCCGTTTGGCGGTCCGCACCGCCTCCTCGTACGCCTCTCGGGGGTCGGCGGACTCGTCGGTCACGCGGATCCCGTCGGGCGTCGGCGGGGACGCGTCCCGGAGCTCGGCGCCGACCCGCTCCGCCTCAGCGACGAGGTCGTCGTAGACGGTCGCGGGGTCGTCGTCGACGCCGACGATCGGGGTGAAAACGAGTTCGACGGTCCCCTCCTTATCGTCGAAAACGACGGTCCGGGTCGTCAGCGCGAACTCGGCGTCCGGGAACTCGGTCTCGGGGCGCTTGACGCCGACCTCCTCCAACCAGAGGTCGTAGACGGCCTCGTACGCGAGGAAGCCGACGAAGCCGCCCGAGAGGATCTGTCGGTCGGTATCCGGGAAGCCGCGCAGGCTCACGTCCGGGAACGCCGCCCGGATTCGATCGATCGCGTCGCCGGCGTCGGGACCCAGATCGCCGTCAGACTCGTCTCCGACGAACTCCGCCGCCGGGCCGAGCCGAGTCACGTCCGTCCGGTCCGGGTGGACCGAGACGATCGCCTCGGGGTCGTAGCCGACGAACGAGTACCGGGCGTGTTTGTCGACGTCGCCGTCGGCGGTGAACGCGCCGTCGGGGTCGCTGGAGGCGACCTTCTCGCCGGACTCCAAGAGGAACCCGTACGGACCCTCGCCGACCAGCGTCGCGTACGCCGCCAGCGGGGTCACGTCGGCGTCGAGCGACGCGGACGCGCGGACCACGGCCGGCTTCTCGGCGTCGGCCGCGAGGTCGACGAACTCGGCCTTCGAGCGATCGATCGGAGTCGCCGACTCGGTCATGCCAACTCCATCTCCCGCCCCGCGTTCGCCACGAAGCGGGCCACCGCGTTGTGGTCCTTTCGCCCGTCGGTGAGTTCGACGCCCGAGGCCACGTCGACCGCGAACGGATCGGCGGCGCGAACCGCTTCGGCGACGTTGTCGGCCGTGAGTCCGCCGGCGAGGACCACCGGCGAGGTGAGTCGGTCGGCGAGGTCGCCGGCTCGTTCCCAGTCGTGGGTCTCGCCGGTGCCGCCCGCGCCGGAGTCGTCGGTCGAGTCGATCACGAGCGCGTCGGCGACCCGATCGAACTCCTCGGCCCGCGCCGGGTCGTCGGCGTCGACCGCGAGTAACACCTTCCGCTCCGTCTCCGCGCGGATGAACCGGATCTCGTCGGGCGTCCACTCGCCGTGAAGCTGGATGGCGTCCGGACAGATCGTCCGTAGGAGCTCGACCGCGCGCTCGGCGGAGTCGGGCATCGTGACGAGCGTCGCGGTGACGAACGGCGGTACATCCGCGAGTAGCTCCGCCGCCGTCGCCGGGTCGACCTCGCGGGGGGAGTCGACCGGGACCTCGGAGATGACGCCCACCGCGTCGGCGCCGGCGTCGATCGCGGCGCGGAGGTCGGCTCCCCGCGTCAGCCCGCAGATCTTCACCCGCGCCATCAGTCGTCGTCCTCCGGGCCGGCGGTCGTCGAGGCGGCCGCGGAGTCGGTAGAGGCCGCCTCGCCGTCGCCCTCGACTGCCTCGTCGTCACCACAAAGCGCAGCGAACTTCGTCGCGGCCGCGCCGGAGTCGATCGCCTCGGCCGCGCGCTCGACGCCCGCCGCGAGCGTGTCGGTCTCGCCGGCGACGTAGATTGCCGCGCCCGCGTTCGCCAGAATGAGGTCGCGCTTGGGACCGGTGACGGAGCCGTCGACGATCCCGCGGAGGTCGGCCGCGTTCTCCTCTGGCGTCCCGCCAGAAACCGCCTCGATCGGGGCGCGATCGAGGCCCAGATCCTCGGGTGCGATCGTGAACTCCCGCACCTCGTCGCCGTCGACCTCGGCGGCGACCGTCTCGTCGTGGATCCCGATCTCGTCCATCCCCGCGCCGTGGACGACCAAGGCGTGTTCGACGGGCATGTGCGCGAGCGACCGCGCGATCGTCCCGACGAGGTCGGGGTCGTACACGCCGAGTACCTGCGCGTCGGCGCCGGCGGGGTTGGTAAGCGGGCCGAGCACGTTGAAGATCGTCCGCATCCCGAGTTCCTTGCGCGGGCCGATGACGGCCTTCATCGCCGGGTGGAAGACGGGCGCGAGCATGAACCCGATCCCGTCGGTCTCGATCGCTTCCTCGACCGCCGGCGGCTCGGCCTCCACGTCGGCGCCCGCGACCTCCAGCACGTCGGCGCTTCCCGACGAGGAGGACACCGAGTAGTTGCCGTGCTTGGCGATCGGGACGCCCGCGCCCGCCGCGACGATCGCGGCGGTCGTCGAGACGTTGATTGTGTCGTAGTCGTCGCCGCCGGTCCCGCAAGTGTCGACGAGCGGCTCCCGGTCGGGCTCGATCGTCCGGGCGGCGTCGCGCATCCCCTGTGCGAACCCCGCGATCTCCGCCTCGGTCTCCCCCTTCGCGCGGAGCGCGGCGAGCAAGGCGCCGATCTGCGCCTCAGTTGCCTCCTCGAAGACGAGCCGCGCGGCCTCGCGCGCCTCGTCGACCGTCAGGTCCGCCCCGTCCGTCACGCGTTCGACCGTGTCGTTGATATTCATTGTGTACACCGATGTAGTGTTTCGCGTTGTAATGTACAAGTATGTACATCGGTATAACGCTGTCGCCGGATCAAGAATTGGTAGCATGCAGCGAGAACAGGGGGAGAAAACGGGAGCCGACCGACTGAACGTCCTACTCCGCGTTGAGTGCAGTTGAGCCGTCCGCCTCGACGACGACCACGGGAACCTCGGCGTCGTCGACCACGGTGTCGGTCGTGGAGCCGAACACGAATCGGCCGACGGTGCCGGTCGTGGGGGCGCCGACGACCACGAGGTCGTAGTAGGGGGACTGTTCGACGATCGCACCCGCGGCCGACCGGTCCTCGACGAGCCAGCGATCGACTCGGTCGAACCCACCGAGGCGGTCGCGAGCAGCGTCGAGCAGTCGCTCACCGGCTGTGGCGTAGTCGTCACGCTCGCCGTCTCCGGACTCTGTGGTCTCGATATCGTTCTCGGCGTCGCTTCTGTCCGCCCCCGCCGACCCGTCCGCAAGCGCGGCGTCCGAGGGGACGACGTGGAAGAGTTCGAGCCACGCGTCGGTCGCGTCCGCAATCTCCCGCGCCACGTCGACGGTCGCCCCCGAGTGCGGTCCGGGGCCGACAGCGACGAGGACCGAGGAGACGCGGTCCGGGCGCGTCGCGCGGTCGGCCCCTTCGAGCGTCGCATCGGCCGCAGTCGACGCCGCCGCGGCCGCCTCCGCCACGGCCGGTTCGATGATGGGTTCGCCGACGTGTGGGGGCTCCTCGCCAGCGGTGTCGACGCCCGAACCGTCGGATAGCGGTGTTTCAGTACCCCCCTCTCCAGAACTCGGTTCCCCGTCGGTGCCCGAGTCCGTCGCTCCGCCGCCTCCGTTGTCGGCGTCGCTCCCGTTCATGCCCTATCGTCAGACGTACGTCTGATAAATCCCGTTGGTCCCGCGCCCGAGGTCGGCGCCGTCACTCCCGGACCGTCACTCCCGGAAGAACTCCTCGCGCTCGAACGGCTCGTCTTCGCCCTCGACGGCGACCACGTCGAGCGCGGTGACCTCGGCGCCGACGCCGAGCAGGCCTGCGAGGCTCGGCTCCGTCCGGCCCTCGTCGCCGGAGATCAGCTCTTTGATGTAGAGCCCACCTTCGCCGTGAATCTCCACGATCGCGTGGCGGGCGTCGTCGAGTTCGGCGGTCGCCTCGTACACGTCGCGCTCGCGGGTGATGCTCGCCCGGCGGTGGTCGACCCGGTTCGGGGTGTACTGCTCGACAGTCGTCCCCTCAAGCTCTTCGACCGCGGCCGCGAGGGCGTCGGCGTCCACGTCGGCGTCGAAGGCTACCTCGGCGCGGTAGCGCTTCGCAGCGTCGTGTTCCTTCACGCGTTCGACCATGTCGTAGGTCGCGAGCCGGAGCCCCTCGACCTCCACGGCGCCGTCGGCGAAGGCGTTGATGTCGGCCTGCAGGCGATCGGTGTCGACCCGGCGGCGGCGCGGCTCCTCGACTTCGATCACGAACGGGCGCCCGGTTCCGAGCATCAAGGCGTCCACGTCCTCCCGGCCCGCGCCGTGGAACGTCGCCTCGGTGCCGTCCATCACGTCCTCGACGACGGGCGCGGTGTACTCCTCGACGCTGTCGTCGTAGAGGTAGCCGGAGCCGCCACAGTGATCACAGGGGTCCGCGCCCTGTCGCCCCGAGCCCTTGCACTCGCGGCAGGGCCACTCGGTCTGCGGGATGTCCCGTTCCAGTTTTCGATACCGGCCGTACACAAACGTGGAGTTCACCTTCGCGTCGATCTCGTCTTCGGCGAGGTCGATCGTGAACTGCACGTCCGGGCGGTCGAACGACACCTCCGTCTCCGTGAGCCGGCCGAACCGCTTCCCGACTTCGCGGTTGAACTCCGACTTGAACGGCTCGCCCGCGTCGTCGTCGAGCCCGGCTTCCTCGCGGAGCAGCGCCTCGTTCTCCTCGATCAGCGGCGGGGGACGGGTGCCGACGTTGTAGGTGGCGAACTCCACGTCCTCAACCGCCTCGGCGGCCCGCTCGGCCCATTCGTCGAACTCGGTGCAGCGCCCCTCACACACCCAGCAGTCTGCCGTCTCGACCGGCTCGTAGTCCTCGTCGTCGCGGAGCGCAAGACTGGTCCGCAGCGCCGACCCGCGCTCGGCGTTCGACAGCCCGAAGCTCCGGTCGGCGACGAGCCGGCCGAGACACGCGTCGCACACCGGCCCCGTCCCGGTCGCCCGCGCCGCGACCTCGAGTACGTCCATACGGTCTCCAGCGTCCCCCGTGGTAACTGTCTTACTACATCGCGGGGCGCACTCGCCGATTCTGGGTGCTGTTCCGGCTCCCTCCCGGCCGACTTAAGACGGTCCGCGTCGTTTCGCCGGGCGTGAGCGATCCGCCCTCGCGCGAGGAAAAGCTGGAGCTCGGCGTCGAGCTGCTGGCTCATCTCGAACACGAGGAGCTGGCGCTGCCGGACGCGATCGACCGGATCGAGACGGTGACGACGAGCCCCTCGCTCACCCGCGATATCCTCGACGCCGCCGAGAAGCGCGGCGTCATCGAGCGCGAGAACGCCCGCCTTCGGGTCCAGCGCGGCGGGACGTACGTGAACTACGAGCGTCAGGTGGTCCAGCGCGAAGGGGAGTTCGAGTGCCGTCGCTGCGGGACGACGATCACGACCGGCCACTTCGTGAAGCTGGACGCCGGCGAACTCGGCCCCTTCGGCTCCTCGTGCATTCGGAAAGTTACCGGCCGCGACGGTGATGGGGACGGCTCCGGAACGTAGCCGCTATTGGGGACATCAAGGTTATCTGGCAGGAAACTATACGTAATCTATGACGGGAGGACAGAAAAGCGAGTTTCTGACCGAGTTCAACGAACGGATAGAGCACCTACCGAAGTCGGTTGACCGGGCAGCGGTCAAGCGTATACAACTCGTGGCGTACGTTCTCGATGAGGGCATCCGCGTTCCGGGAATCGGCTATCGTATCGGTATCGATCCAGTGCTCGGTATTCTCCCAGGGGCAGGAGACGTACTCAGCGGCGGAGTCTCGCTGTACATCGTGGTTGAGTCGGCCCGTCTCGGTGTGTCCTACACAACGCTGCTCAGAATGATCGCGAATATCTCCTTGGATGTGGCCGTGGGAACAATCCCAATCGTCGGTGATGCCTTTGATATCGTCTGGAAGGCCAACAAGCGCAATTTCAAACTGGTGTTGGAAGATCTCACGACGGATTACGACCGCTCGACTCGGTCCTCGGGTGAGCGAACCGAGATCGAAATCGAGTGACGAGCGGATCCTCACGGTTCCCGGTATCCCCGTGACTATGAGGTCCGGGTAATCCCTTTCGAATCGCTCTCTGAGACCCGCGGCCGTTGTTTATAAGCGTCGTCCGGCCCCTTCTCTGTACATGACCGACGACCTCGACACGCCGGTGCTCGACAATCATCTCCACCTCGATCCGCGTCACGGTCGCGGGGTCGACGCCGTCAAGGACTTCGTCCGGCTCGGCGGGACCCATCTGCTCGTAGTAAACAAGCCGTCGTGGCACCTCGGCGTCGAGCCCGACGAGCCGACCGACTTCCGGCCCGTCTTCGAGGAGACGCTCGACGCGGTCGCGGCCGCAAACGAGGTGCTTCCGGGGCGCGCGTGGCCCGTCCTCGGCGTTCATCCCGGCCTGATAAGTCGGCTCGTCGACGATCGGGGGTTCTCGCCCGAGGACGCCCGCGACCTGATGCAGGGCGGGATCGAGGTCGCAAGCGAGTTCGTCGCCGACGGCGATGCACTGGCGCTGAAGTCGGGGCGCCCGCATTACGACGTGAGCGACGCGGTCTGGGCGGCGTCGAACGCCGTGACGCGGCGCGCGTTCGAGCTCGGTGCCGCCCTCGACTGCGCCGTCCAGCTCCACACCGAGGCCAGCGAGGACCTCACCGATCTGGCCGCCGCCGCTGAGGAGGTGGGACTCGATCCCACGCGCGTGGTAAAACATTACGCCGAGGGGCGACTCGCGGGACTCACCCCGAGCGTGATGAGCGAGAAGGACCGGCTCGAACGCGCCGCCGAGTCGGGCGAGCCCTTCCTGATGGAGACCGACTACGTCGACGACCCCGAAAAGCCGGGGATGGTGCTCGGTCCGAAGACAGTCCCGCGCCGTGTCCGCTGGCTGCTGGAAGCGGGATACGACGACGCGGTCCGGCGCGCTCATGTCGAGACACCCCGCGCCGTGTACGAGATCGACACCGAGTCGACGCTCAATCGTGATACCTGAATCCCGGCATCGGGCGGGTGAGACGCCCTCTCGCTCGGCGATCGATAGGAAAGGCATTTGAGTAGTCCGGGCGACGTAGGGTACATGACCGACGACGACGCCGTTGAAACGTTCTATACCGACGAACGCTGGCAGAACTGGCTCGACAGGCTCGAAGAGGAGGATTTAGACCCCGAAAACGAGGACTCCGCGCGGCTCCTGTTGAACCTCCAAGACGACGCCGCGATCGCGGTCGTGAAGGTGCTCGCGGCGCTCGACGACGAGCGCATCGACGAGGACCGCGCCGTCGAGGAGATCCGGACCGTCCGCGACATCGTGCTCGCCGACGTGGAGTTCGACGACGAGGACAAGGTCATGCTGATCGACGGCGTCCAGACCTCGCTCGTTCCCGTCTTCTACGCGGCCGAGGAGTACGTCGTCGGCGGCGTCGTCGAGGGCGACGTGAGCGAGTTCGTGCACGCGGCCGCCGACGCCGAGGCCAACGACGACCTCGACGCCGCGCTCGGCTACGTCGTGCAGGCCGGGACTCGAATTATCGACGGCGAGGCTCTCGACATCGACCTCGTCGAGGAGCTGGAGTACGGGCTCGTCTCCGAATGGGTCAACGGGCTCGACTCGCTGCAGTCGGCCATCGAGGACCCGGAAGTCGTCGAAGAAGAAGGCTGAGCGCGACGGTCGATTCGATTTCGTACTCTCCCGTTTCGATCACTTCCGACGAGCTGTCGGGCTATCGAGCGTCTGCGACGACCGCTGAAAAGCTCGTTCGAGATGAACCGTTTTGAACTCGCGTGACGATACTGCTGTATGGTTTTCTCCGCGGCTGAAATAGCGATCGTGCTGCTCGTCGTGTGGACCGCCAGTTCGTTCGTCCCGTTCGTGCCAAGCGGCGTCCTCGCAGCACTGACCGTTATCGGCTACACGTACACCACCGGCTTCACCGAGCCGAGCCTCACCGTCCTGCTCGCACTCGTTCTCGTCTCGCTTCTGGCCTCCGCGGTGGAACTGTTGTCAGGAATGCTCTCCGGAAAGCTCGGTGGCGCATCGACGCGGACCGTCGCCGTCGGCACGCTGGTTGGCATCGTGTTGCTGTTCGTGATGGGCCCGATCGGTCTCGTCGTCGGAGTGGGTGGAACCGTGTTTCTCGGTAGCCTCTATGAGAACGGCGCCGAGCCGCGTGTCGCCGTCCGACAGTCAGTCTACGCGGTGATCGGTGTCTTCGCCGGCCCGTTCGTACAGGCAGTCATATTGGCTGGTGTCGCCGTCGCGTTTGCGATCTCCGTCTTGTGACGCCGGGGAGAAACGGTGTCCGTGGGTTCCGGTCCGTTACGCCGCCACGGCGAACAGCAGCAGGTTGTGAGCCGCGGGGCCGAGCCCGACGGCGGCCACGAAGCCGAGCAGGAGGTAGCCCTCGCCGGGCGTCTCCCGGATGTACCCCGCGAAGAGCCAGACGACGGCGCTCGCGACCGCGAGCTTCACGAGCAGGAACAGCCACCCCTCGCCGACCACCGGCAGCGACGGGAGCCCGCCGATCTCAAGCAGGATCCGCGAGACCGGCGTGCGTTCGCCGAATCCGAGGTGGGTCGTCCCGACCGCGGTCGAAACGCCGTCGAGCGCGTGCGCGAACACGGCGAGGGCGCCGACACCGCCGGTGATCGCAGTTTCGGGTCGAAGTCGCGTCAGACCGACCCAGACGGCGCCGGCGATCGGGATCGTAAGCACGAGTGCGATCGTTGACCAGCGCGCGCCCTCCGGCGAGAGCCCGGTCGAGACCGCGACCGCGACGACCGGGGCGAGGAGGAGCGTGCCGGCGACCGCGAGGACCGCCGGCACCCGGTCCGGGCGGGTGGCGTCGGCGACGAGCCACGCCGCGCCCGCCAGCGACCCCACCGTGAGATAGACGGTCGGCGAGCCGGCGAAGGGTGAGAGGAGGGGCGGGAGCGCGTCGACGACGTAGAGGACGTGGGCCGCCGAGCCGAGCGCCATCCACGGAGCGAGCGCGAGCACGCGGCGACCGGTGACCCGCGGTCGTCGCCGGCGGAGCGCGGCGACGACCCCGCCGGTCGCGAGCAGGACGACGAGGAGGTACGGCGCGGGCGGGAGGGTAGTTCCCGCCGGAAGGAAGGGAAGATCGCCGACCATCACACGGACAGCACGGGCTGGCTGGCGTACAGGAGGACGTACTCGGCGGCCTTCCCGAGCACCTCGCCGGGGTCGCCGGAGACGGGCTCGCGCGGGACGACGATGAAGTCCGACTCCAGCTCCTCGGCGGTGTCGAGGACGACGCTGCCGGGGTGAACCGTCTTCACCTTCGTGGAGAACCCGTAGGCGATGGAGTTGCTGTGGGCGATGCCGGCCGCCTCGGCGCGCCGCACCACGGAGTCGGTGAACGCCTCGGTGTCGTCGGCCACGTCGCCCTCGTCGACCACGCCGTGGTCGATCGCGCGGACCACGTCCTCGTCGAGCACGTATAAGGCGTGGACGCTCGCGTCGTACTCGGCGGCGACGGCGATCGCGTAGTCGACCGCCTCGTGGGACTCCTCGCTGCCGTCCACGGACACGAGGACGAGGTCGATGTCGAGATCGGTCATACGCGAGTCGTCGGCGGGGGAGGGCAAAAAGCCAGCCCTCTGTGGTCGCCGCCGAGCGAATCGGGCTGGCGCCCGGACAGGCAGTCGAGGACGCCGCCCTTCAGAACTCCGCGAGGTCGCGCTGTCCGTCGGCGCGGCGCTCGGACGGGGGGACGTTGGTCGCGACGATCTCGTCGACCTCGTCGCGGTTCCCCGCGTCGCTGTTGATCGCCCGGGTCGCGCCCTCGATATCGACGGAGAAGCCCGCCTCCGCGTACGGCTCGTACATCACGCCGCTGTTCGAGAGGACGACCCGCACGCCGGCCTCGTCGAGCTCGGCCGCCACGTCGAGCAGCCGGCGCTGGTCGTCGCGGTCGAACCCCTCGGCGCTGTACTCGTTGAAGCTCGCGGTCGCGCTCATCGGCTCGTAGGGGGGATCGAAATAGACCAGATCGCCCGGCTCCGCGGCGTCGAGGACGTACGCGAAGTCGTCGTTCCGGATCGTCGCGTCCGTGAGCGCGTCGCTCGCTCGCCGGATCCGGTCACGCTGGACCCAGTCGGGGTTCGCGTACCGGCCCACGGGAACGTTGAACCCGCCGTCGGCGTTCTCGCGGTAGAGCCCGTTGTAGCAGGTTCGATTGAGGTACAACAGGAGTGCGGCCTCCTCCAGTGAATCGAATTCGCCCTCGTACGGGCGCCTGTTGAACCGCGCACGCTGCTGGTAGTAGTAGCTCTCCACGTCGCGATCGCGGGCGGTCTCCTCGGCGTACGGGAGGGCGGGGCCCGGGTCGGCGTCGGGGTCGTCGAACGATTCCAGCCGCTCGATCAGCGCTTCGGGCTCATCGCGCACCCGCTCGTAGAAGTTCACCAGCCGCGGATTCGCGTCGTTGACCGTCGCGTCAGTCGGTTCGAGGTCAAAGAACACCGCACCGCCGCCGACAAACGGCTCGTGGTAACGGCCGTACGTCGCGGGGAACCGGGCGTACAGCTCGTCGAGGAGCTGCCGCTTCCCGCCGGCCCACTTCAGAATCGGCTCGGCCATAGGATGTCTGGGCTCGCCCGCCGCGGTTTATAAACGTCACGGGCGAGCAATCGACCCAGGACGGCGCCCTCGCCGGCCACGACGGCCCTCCGGGCGAGACAACCGCCCGCCGGCGGACTCAGTCGTCGGCCGGTTCGCCGTCCGGATCCGGGAGGTCGGCGACGTGGTCGCCCGCCTCCTCGAAGTTCGGCCCGGGGTTGATCGTCCCTTCCTCTCGGTTCCACTCGATGTACCCGGCCTCCTCCAGAGCGGGGAGGTGGGTCTCGCGGAGTTTGGCAGCGATCTCGTCCGCCCGCCCACGGACCTGCAGGTCCGCGACCGTCTCGACCGTTCCGTCCGCGAGTCCGGCGATGACTCGGCGGCGCTCCGGCGTTGCGACCGTCTCCGTTCGTTCAGAAGGGGTCTCGTGTGCCATTGACAGTGCCTGTTCGTATCTACATCACGAATCGCGTCGGAATAAAAGTACGGGCCGTGGGCGCTGATCCCGCCCCGCTAACGGACTCGCAGTCCGCGATGAAGCGTGTATCCGGGGACGAGCAGGAACAGAAGGGGGGTCCCCGTGACCGGGTGCGCCAACAGGGAGCCGGCCGCGAGGATCAGGTACCCCTTAGCCGGCGGCGACCACGCGGTCCGGGTCCGCATCGCGTCGAGCTCCGCGGCGAAGGCGTACAGGAACCCGCCGGCGACCAGAAGCCACAGCGCTCCGGCGACGAGCGTCGCGGGCAGGGTGCCCGCCGCGTCGGCGACCGCCGGGGGCACGCCCCGCCGTCCGGCGGCGTACACCGGATCGACCAGCGCGCGAGCGGCGATCGATGCCGGCA
The DNA here is from genome assembly GCF_000022205.1 of Halorubrum lacusprofundi ATCC 49239. Classification (NCBI taxonomy): domain Archaea; kingdom Methanobacteriati; phylum Methanobacteriota; class Halobacteria; order Halobacteriales; family Haloferacaceae; genus Halorubrum; species Halorubrum lacusprofundi. The sequence continues at coordinate 1,930,686 of NC_012029.1, read as the reverse complement.
GGTACAGCGCGGCGACGGCGACTGTCGCCCAGAAGGGGGCGTTCCCTCGTCCGGCGGACGCCGGTGTGCGGGTCATGATCGGACGGAAGCGAGCGAACGAGAGAAATCCTCCGATCGCCGGTCTCCGTCGATTCATCGCCGATCTGAACACCGTGTTTCGGTGGCTTCTGGTGTCCCCTCTCCCGCCGAGTGAAGCGATATTTGATAGATCTATTACGAGTGTACGAACGACTACCATGCCAACAGTTACTCCGCATTGACAACCGTTTTAGACCGTTTAGCTATGTGTGGTGTGTCACCTATTCTCAGAACATATTTGCAATATGAAAGGTTTTTATCGGCGGGGGATGTACGCGTATCCATGCAATCAATGAAATACGGACCCCCAGCCGCCGGTCGCTCGCCGGGACCCAACGTCGCGCCCGACGGCAGCATCTGTGCTTCGTTCGCGTTCCTCGCGCTGATCGCCTTCGGCGTTCTCGCGGCCTCGTACCCGGTCGTCTCGCTCGTCGTCCTGACCGGCGTCGTCGCCCTCGCGATTCTGGCGCGCTCGCTCGTTCGCCGCGTCGACCGTGACGCGGTCGGCCGCGTCAGCTTCCCCGGGCTGGGCACCGTCGAGTACCGCTTTATCCGGGGCTGACAACGCGACCAGTCGAACTACCCGTCGAACCGATTGTCGCCCGACAAACCTCGCTTTCTCTCTTCTGCACCCGACCGCGATTCAGACCCCGTCTGCGACCCGCTCGCCGACGTCGAGGCCGTTCGCGAGCGCGGCGTGGACTCTGGCCTCCCCGGCGACCCAGTCGCCGAGGAGGTACAGCCCCTCTTGACAGGCGGAGTCGAGCGGGCCGCGATCGACGCCCGTCTCCGGCTGCGCGTACCGCCACCCCTGGTAATCCGTCCACGCTGGGTCCGCCAGTCGGTCGTCGCCGACGATATCGGCGGCGTGTTCCGCCAGCATCGCGACGTTTTCGGCCGGGTCTGCGTCGTAGTGCTCGACCGACCACTCGTGGTTCGCCTGCACGATGAGTAGCGTCTCACCGTCGGGGACGTGGCCGGACTTGCACTCGTCGCGGGAGAGCCACCCGACCGCGTGCGCCTTGTCGGTGTTGACGAGCCCGTAGTAGGGCACGTCGAGCGGGAACGGGTAGTGCAGGACCGCGGTCCAGACGGTGCGGTACGCCACGTCGCCGACCGCGTCGACGAGCGCCTCGCGGACGGGAGAGTCCCACTCCGCACTTCGGAGGAGGTCGGCGGTCTGTGGCGCCGGCGGATTCAACAGGAGGGCGTCGAACGGTCCCCGCGTCACGCCGCTCGCGTCGTCGACCTCCCACCGATCGCCGACCCGGCGGACCGTCTCGATCCGCGTCCGGCGGTGCACCGTCGCGTCGGTTCGGGCGAACAGCCGCTTCGCGATCTGCGTGAGCCCCTGCCGGTAGCTCCACTTGTGCTCGTCCGCGTCGCGGCCCGGTGAGACCTCGCCGTCGGCGTCGAAGACGTAGATCGGTTCCGCGATATCGACGAGCCCCTCGCTGTCGAGCGTCTCCGTGATCAGCTCGACCACGCGGTCGTCGTCGGCCTTCAGGTAGTTCGCGCCGTAGTCGTACGTCAACTCGCCGTGCCGGCGGGTCGCCGCGCGGCCACAGAGCCCGCCGGACTTCTCGAAGACCGTCACGTCCGCGTCCGGGACCGCGCCGTCGACGGTGAACGCCGCCGCCGCCGCCCCCGCTCCCGCGCCGACGATGCCGATGTGTGTCACGGTCACGTGGAGGGGACGCAGTCACTTAATCGGTTGCTCGGGGTCACTTTAGTCGAGGGGGCAACTCTGCCAGCAACCGGTGAGCGACTCCGGCATCGACCCGAGACCGCGAACGCGGAAACGCGAACGCCGAACTCCCGCCGACGAGGGGGCAAGAACCTCCCCGACGGGGCGTTTTATTTCCGCGTGCCGACAGCGTGCGAACACGAACAGCCGGTCCGGTGGGCGGGACGGACCGGTCTCCCACACTCCCATGACCCACGACACGACCGGACGCGGGACGGACGGTGACGATGGCTGACGACGGTGACGGAGCGACTGACCCCGACGACGCCTCGGAGTCGGACGACTCCGGAGTCGACGACGGCGCCGACGACGGCGTCGACTACGCCGGGCGAGCCGCCGAGATCCTCGGCTTCTCGCGCTGGTGGCAGATCGTCGCCGCCGCGGGGATGATGGCGGCGGTGAGCCCCTACCAGTACGTCTGGTCGTCGATCGAACAGCCGCTGGCCGAGAGCCTCGACCTCGCCCTGCCGGCGCTCGGCGCGGTGTTTTCCTTTTACGTCGTCTTCCAGTCGCTCTCGCAGTTCCCCGCCGGGAAGTGGCGCGACAGCCGCGGTCCGGGCGCGCTCACGTTCCTCGCCGCCCTGCTCGCCGGCGGCGGGTACGTCGGACTCGCGTACGCGACGACGCTCTGGCAGCTGTACCTGCTGTACTCGCTCGGCGCGATCGGCGTGGGGATCGTGTACACGGTCGCGGTCAACACCGCGGTCAAGTGGTTCCCGGACCGGACGGGACTCACCACCGGCGTCGGAACGATGGCGTTCGCGGGCGGGAGCGCGCTCGTGGTCCCGTACGTCCGCGCGAACGCCACCGCCGCCGCCTACGGCGACGTACTGCGGAACGTCGGGGTCGCCATCCTCGTCGTGACGCTCGTCGGCGCGTACCTCCTCCGGGACCCGCCGGACGACTGGCTAGGGCTGGAGGAGGACGGAGACGGAGCGGAAGGCGGAGACCGAAGCGACAACCTCGCGGCGTCGCTCCGCGGTCGCGCGTACACGACCCGCGAGATGCTCTCGACGTGGCAGTTCTGGCTGCTGTACGCGATGTTCGTCGCGATGGCCGGGGCCGACCTGATCGTCATCGCCAACGTCGTGCGCTTCGCCGAGCAGTTCGGGCTGGCGGCGGTCGTCGCGACCGCGTCGGCGACCCTCTTACCCGTCGCTGCCGGCGTCTCGCGGATGATTCTCGGGGAGGCGTCCGACCGCTTCGACCGCAAGAAGGTGATGGCCGCCTCGTTCGTGCTCGCCGGTGTGTTCCGGCTCGCGCTTATCGGCGCCGGGCGAGCGGAGGCCGGGGTCGCGTTCGTCGCGCTGGTGATGGCGGCGATGTTCTTCTCCTCGCCGCTGTTCGTCTACTTCCCGTCGGTGATCGCCGACTACTACGGCTCGCAAAACTCCTCCGGCAACTACGCGGTCCTCTACACCGCGAAGGTCGGCGGCGGGGTCTTCGCCGGCACCGTGACCGGCTACCTCGTCGCGACGGCCGGCTGGATCCCGACGTTCGCGCTCGGGGGCGGGCTGGCGATCGCCGCGGGGCTGGCGGCGCTCCTGCTCCGACCGCCGAGCGGGTCGGGGCTTGAGGCGGACGCGACGGCTGCGGCCGACTAGCTCGCCTACCCGATCAGCTCGCGTGGGCCATCGCTCGCTCGATCCGGCGCTTCAGGTCGTCGAGCCGGTCGCCGACGGTTCCGACCGTCGCCAAGACGGGGTACGTCGCGTCGAGGTCCTGATACAGGTACGTGGGAACGTCGAGATCACCGTCGATCGCGAGGTCGCGCTCGTAGCACGCGAGTTCTCGCTGGCGGCGCGTGGCGATCCGATCGCAGTCGCCGATCAGCGCCTCGGCCCGGGCGCGATAGGCGTCAAGCGTCCCGAATCCGTCCTCGGTGAAATCCGTCCGGGCGGTCGACGCGACCTCACTCTGGATCGGGGCGAGTCGGGAGGCGGCCCGCTCGACCGACTCCGTCTCCGATCGGATCGTCTCGACGAATCGCTCGCGTTCCTCGATAGCGGTCTCGACTCTGTCGATCAGGGATCGCTTACACTCGGCGTGGAACCGCGACCCGCGAGTGAGCGCGTACGCCAGTTCGGGGCCGCACTCCTCGGCGACGCTCCGCTGGTAGGTGTCGTCGTACTCGATCTCGTAGTGCGGGACGGACATCACTGTCTCCTGGTACGCGTCCCTGACCGCGACGAGTCCCGACCCCGCCGGCGGCCCCGCGCTGGAGGAGCCGGCGGTTCCGACCGCGCTGGCTCCCCTGGCGACTCCGATTGAACCGCCACTGCCCGCGATCGGTCCCGCGCCGCCGTCGGTCCGAATCGGCTCCGACGGGACGGACGCGACGCGCCCGAGGAAGGCGCGGAACGCCCCGTATTCGTCGCCGACGCGCCGGTGCTCGGTCCGGAGCGCCTCCCGCGCGTCGTCCAGCAGGTCCGGGCTCCCGTCCGCCGGCTCGGTCGTCGTTGCCATACCGCATCGGTCGCTTATCGCTCACGTAAACGCTTATAATAGCGATACGAGTCGCGCAAGACCGGTGTGGAGCACTCAATAGGACTCCGGAGACGAGTCGCGCGTCGTGTCCGACGGGAAACGCACATCCGTGCGCCGCCCCTACGATCGGGCGATGGAGGTCGCGCTGATCACGGTCGGCGACGAACTGCTCGCGGGCGACACGGTGAACACGAACGCCAACTGGCTCGCCGCGGAGCTGAGCGACCGCGGCGTCGCCGTGAAACGGATCCTCTCCGTGCCGGACGACCGCGCCGTCATCGCGGAATGCGTCCGGGCGTACGCCGACGCATTTGACGCCGTGATCGTCACGGGCGGGCTCGGTGGGACCCCGGACGACGTGACGCTGGAGGCGGTCGCCGACGCATTCGATCGCGAACTGGTTCCGACCGACCTGACGCGCGAGGCGGTCGAGCGGCGGCTGGCCGAGATCCGCGAGCGGCTCCCCGACAGCGACGTCAACGTGGATGTCGAAGCAGAGGCCGCGGTCCCGGAAGGAAGCCGCCCACTTTTAAATGACTCCGGACTCGCGCCGGGCTGCGTCGTCGAGGGCGTCTACGTCATGCCTGGGATCCCCGAGGAGCTGAAGGCGATGTTCGCGTCCGTCGCCGACGAGTTCGCTGGCGATCGCCGGTCGCGGTTCCTCTACACCGTCGAGCCGGAGTCGGACATCGTCCCCGCGCTGGAGGCGGCAGGCGAACAGTTCGATGTCGCCATCGGCTGTTACCCCGACCGCGAGGCGGAGCACAACCGACTGAAGGTGACTGCGACCGACGAAGACGCGCTCGACGAGGCGGCGGCGTGGCTGCTGGCGAACGTCGACGCCAGTGAGACGCCGGTGCGACGCGACTGGGGCAGCGAGTGACGGCCGACCCCGGTGCGGGAGTTATTTCACTCGGCGCCACCACCTTCACGCGAACCACTCACGGATCCACGATGTCGACGACGCACACCGCCGGAAAGAGAGCAGAGATGGGGAGCACGGCGATGGCGACGACGAACGTATCATCGGAGCGTCGCGTCTCGTCAGAGCGTCGCGTCTCGTCAGAGCATCGCGTCTCGCCGGATCGGCGATCCGCGCCGGGTGTCCGCCGATGACCGAGTCGTTTCGCGGGTTCTTCGACGAGATCGACGCCCCAAGTCGGTCGCTCGTGGTCGTCAACCGGTCCGAGCCGGAGCCGGTTCGGAACCTGCTCGACTCCCTGCTTGAGGACCAGTCGGTCGCGATCCGCGAGCGCGACCTCCCGGACGCCGACACGGACATCGTCCTCCTCGTCGAGGACGGAGAGGTGATCGCTCGGTCAACGCTCGACGAGCTGCTCGAATCGGTGCTGCTCATCAACTCCGACCTGTACAAGACCGGCGCGATCGACCTCAACGAGGTCACGCTCCCCGACGTGCTTTCCGGTCTCGACGAGGTGCCCTTCCGGCTCCGCGGCTACCCTCACTCGAACAAGGAGAAGCTGCTGTTGATCGTCGTCTCCCGCGTCATCGAGCGGATCGCGGCCGAGGCGGGCGGCGGGACGCTCCGTGCGTCCTTCCAGCGCCTCTCCCGACTGCAGGACGAACGCGGAACCCGCGAGGTGTACGAGACCCTCGGTAACAGCGGCGTCGACGTCCACGTCTACGGAGTCGGCGACGCGGACCCCGGGGTGTCGCTCCCGGTGACGGTACACGAAGGCCGGTCGTCCCCGTACCGGCGATCGTGGTTCGTCGTCTTCAACCCGCCGCCGGGAGCGGACGCCGCCCGCTCCGTCGCGCTCGTCGCCCTCGAAGACGAGCCGAACGTGTGGGACGGGTTCTGGACGTTCCGCCCGAAACTCGTCGATCGGATCGACCGCCACATCGCGACGACGCTTTAAGGGTCGACTCGCCGCGGCGTGTTGAACGTCGACACCGCTAACCCGTTCGCACGCGATCACCGAACAACCCGTGTCATCGAACGACCTTTCCGACCGCGTGATCGCCCTCACGGGCGCGACCAGCGGTATCGGCCGTCGTGCGGCCGTGACGCTGGCCGAACGCGGAGCCACCGTCGCCGCAGTCGGGCGGAATCGGGAGCGTGGCGAGGCGCTCGCCGCCGAGAGCGACGCGGCGGCCGGGACGATCCGGTTTCACCGCGCCGATCTGGCGACCCAGTCGGCGGTTCGCGATCTGGCCGCCGAACTCCGCGAATCGTACGATCGGCTCGACGTTCTCGCGCACAACGCCGGGCTCTCGGTGAGGTCGCGGACGGAGACCGCAGACGGGATCGAACTCACGCTGGCCGTGAACCACCTCGCGCCGTACCTCCTCACCCGCGAGCTGTTCGACCAGCTCGCCGGCTCGGCGCCCGCCCGGGTCGTCGTCACCGCCTCCGACCTCCATCGGCGTGCGACGCTCGACTTCGACGACCTCCAGTTCGCCGACGGCTACGACCCCTTGGAGGCGTACGCCCGATCGAAGCTCGCGAACGTCGCGTTCACGCTCGAACTCGCCGATCGGATCCCGGAGGCAGCGGGAGTCACGGCGAACTGCCTCCATCCGGGGTTCGTCCCCTCGACGAACCTGTTCCGCGACGCCGCGCTCCGAACCCGGCTCGCGGTCCGCATCGCGGGGCTCCTGCCCGGCGTCGGGACGACGCGCCGAGCCGCGGCCGACCGCCTCGTACGACTCGTCGCGTCACCGGAGTACGCCGAGCGAACCGGTCGCTACGTCGGCGAGGAAGAAATGACGCCCGCGGACGACACGGTCGACTCCGAGACGCGCGAGCGGCTCTGGAGCGTCAGCGCCGACCTCGTCGGGATCGACCCCGACTGGCCGTGAACGTTCGCTAGCTCACAGCGGGGAAGCGCCGCCTCACCCGTCAGACAGCTCTCCCCGCGCGGAGCGCCACCCCTCGAAGAACGCGCCGGCCGGGTGGTAGTCGGGTTCGACGCCGGGCGGGTCCTGTGCGACGAGGTCGCCGTCGGCGTCCGCGGGCAGGCGCTTCTCGTACCAGACGCCCGCCGGGCCGCGGAACAGGTCGGTCCGAACGAGGAACCGCCGATGCCAGTTCCGGAGCCGATCGGCCTCGTCGGCGTCGCCGCGAGCCGCCGCACGCTCGGCCAGTGCCGCGGACGCGCCGATCGCCTCCGCGAGCGCCCACCCGTATCGATCGGCGACGATCGGCGACCCGTCGGCCGCGTGGGTGTACACGAATCCGTTCTCCGACCAGCCGCGGTCGACTGCGGCGTCGAACAGTTCGCGGGCGCGGGTGTACCAGTCGATGGTCGCGGCTGGATCCTCACTCTCTCCATCCTCACCCTCCTCGCCCTCGTACCGGTCGAGCAGCGCGAGGAGCTTCGCCCACTCCGCGTGGTGGCCCGGCTGGTACCCCGGCGGCCGGAACTGGTGGCGCGGCTCGTCCACGTTGTACGCGAAGTCGTGCTCCCAGTCGGCGGTGTAGTGCTCCCACAGCAGACCGTCGGTCTCGGCGGCGAGGTCGACCGTGATCGCCTCGGCGATGTGACGCGCGCGGTCGAGGTATCTCGCCTCGTCCGTCGCCTCGTAGGCGGCGAGGAACGCCTCGCAGGCGTGCATGTTCGCGTTCTGGCCGCGGTACGGCTCTCGCTCGGTCCAGTCGGCGTCGCAGTCGCTCCGGAGGAGTCCCCGGTCGTCGCGGAACCGGTCGTCGATCAGCTCTCGGGTCGCGTCGAGGTCGCGCTCGGCGCCCTCGATCCCGGCGTCGACCGCGCGGGCGTACGCCAGTAGAACGAACGCGTGGCCGTACGCCGACCGCGTCCGATCCACCGGCTCGCCCTCCGCGTCGACGACGAGGTGATACCCCCCGTCGTCGGCGCGGTGCGCCTCCCGGAGGAATTGCAGGCCGTGCTCGGCGGCGTCGAGACACCAGTCGGGGCCGTCGGCGAGCGCGCCGACCGCGAAGTTGGCGACCGATCGGCAGGTCGCGATGAGGTGCCGCCGGTCTCCGGCGTAGGGATCTCCGGTCGTCGGGTGAATGAGGCGATACCCGCGGTCGGCGAGCGCGTCGGGGTACTGCACGCGCAGGACCGAAAGCAGCCGTGCCCGGTGCGATCGCGCTTGCGTTCGAACCGCCTCGCGCGTCGTCTCGTTCATCGGCCTCCGATTGATCCGCCACCGGGTAAAGTCGGTGCGTTCCGAGCGTCGTTCACGACGAGCTACCACTCGACGTAGGCGAGGTACTCCGCGCCCTCGTACTCCAGCAGCCACGTCCCGTAGAAGTCGTCCACCCGGATCCCGTCGTGCGCTCGGATCCGATCGATCACCGATCGGAAGGCGTCGTCGTCCTCGAAGTACGCGCCGTCGATCGACTCCTCGACGACCTCGCGCTCGGCGTCCGAGAGCCCAGCGAGCACGAACAGGTACCGCTCTCGGACGTGGTCGGCGAACGTTTCCACGTCGGGCGCCACCTCGGTCGCCTCGTACCGGTACTCGGCCTCCGACGCGGTGTGCGAATCGACTGCGACCCGGTACCGATCTCCGTCGTGAACGAGCACGTCGTACCGCCGCTCCGGCACGAACACCGATTCGTTGCCGACCTCCGCGGCACTTCCGTAGCCAACGCCGAGGTCGTAGCCGTCCTGCTGGGGCGGGTCCGTCTCGGAGACGATCGGTTCGAGGCGCTCGCGGTCCACCTCCGGGAGATCGTCGAACGCGATTTCGCCCAGTTCCGGTGTCGTGTCCGCCGGATCGAAATCGATGAGCACCTCGTACACCGTCACCTCGCTGCTCGCGATCCGCGTCTCCGTGACCTCGTAGACGGCCTCGTCGACCCGAACGGTGTCGGTGGGTTCGAACAGCTCGTACCGTCCGCGACGGGTGGCCGACCCGTTTTCGAGCGCCGACGTGACGAGCTCGTACTCTTCCGAGCCGGGATCGGCCGTCATCGACACCTCGTCGGCGATGTCGTCTGCGGTCGCCTCGTTCAGATCGAGGATGACGGAGGGGTGGCCGCAGCCGGCGAGGGCGACGGAGAGGAAGGCGGTTCCGCTCGCGAGGAATCGACGGCGTCGCATGCCGTACCTGACAGCGAGTCTGAACGAAAGCGTTGGGGTTCTGCGAGATGTCGTGGCACCGATCGATTCGTTTATTCAAAAACTGCCGGATGGATCCGGCACCAGTTCCTCACGGCGAGGCCCCGTCTTTCGACACAATGATGACACAGACCGCTCCCGCGCCGGACCGACCGTCGACGAGAGACGACGTACAGTTCGCGACGGTCGAGGAAACGGGCGACCGACGGCTCGCGTACGCGGAGTACGGGGCGGAAAACGGCTCTCCGATGGTGTTTCTCCACGGGACGCCGGGTTCGCGCCGGCTCGCGGAGCTGTTCGAGTCGACGGCGCGGGACACTGATGTCCGTATACTCGCACCGGACCGTCCCGGATACGGTCGATCCGACCCCTGGTCCGACCGATCGATACGGGACGGCGGGCGAGTCGTCCGCACCGTACTCGACCACGCCGGGATCGACACTGCGCGTCTCGTCGCGTTCTCGGGCGGCGCCCCGTACGCGTTCGCGGCCGCGGCGGCGCTGCCGAGTCGGATCGATCGACTGGACGTGGTCGCCGGCGCGACCCCGCCGGAGTACGCTCGCGAGCGTCCCACGACACAGCGAGTGTTGAACTGGATCGGATCGACGGCGCCCTCGGTGCTCGCCGCGCTGTTCCGCGCCCAGCGGTGGGTGGCACAGCGCCGCGACCCCTCGTTCGTCGTCGCCCAGTACACTACCGGCGATCCGACCGACGCCGTGTCCGACCACGCGGCGGAGATCGTCCGGGCGGACTTCCTCGAAGCGCTTGCCCGCAACCGCAGCGGCGCAGTCACCGAGTTCCGACAGATCGCGGCCGATTGGAACGTCGACTTCGAAGCGATCGACGCGGCGGTTCGGTTCTGGCACGGCGGCGACGACGCGAACGTCCCGATCGCTGCCGTTCGACGGTTCGAGGCGGAGCTACCGACCGCCCGGCTAGCGGTGCTCGACGGTGCAGACCATCTCCAGACGCTGCTTCGCTCCGTCCCCGAGATTCTGAACGACTCCTCGTCACCTGCGCGACGGAAGACGGCGACCGAAACCGGCATTTAAATCGTCGACGCCCGAAATCCGCGGCGAGAGAATGAAACGCGTCCAGTTCGCGGCGGCGTACCCGGAGCGGCTCGTGCATCCGCTTCACCGTCGGGTCATCGAGCCCGGGCCGGTGACCCGTGCCGAGCTGTTGACGTGGAGTCCCACTGCGGACGCGACGACGCTGTTCTGGTGTGACGCGGACGCAGACGCGACGGCGTCGGTCGTTCGGGTCGTCGACTCGCTCGTGGAGAAGGAACTCGTCGAAGACGGGGACGGGACGTACGCGTTCCTCCGACAGGACGGCTACGAGTTCGCGCCGGCGGTGCTTGACGCGATCGCGGCCGCACACGTGGTCTTTCTCCCGCCGGTCGTCTTTCTGGACACGGGCGACGTGCGGTTCGAGGCGGTCGGAGAAGCGGCGGCGCTCGGCGCGTTCCACGAGGCGCTCACCGACCTCGGCGACGTTGCCATCGAGCAGGTCCACGAGTTCGAGCGGACGGCGTCGCCGTCGCGGCTCACCGATCGGCAGCGAGACGCGTTGGAGGCGGCAGTCGCGGCGGGGTATTACGAGATACCCCGCGACGGGGCCGTCGAAGACGTCGCCGCGGCCCTCGACTGCTCGACGAGCACGGCCGGCGAACTGGTGCGGAAGGCCGAGGCAGCGGTGATCCGCGAGTTCGTCGCGGCCGGCGGTTTATAAATAGAATCGAAGTACACTCGCCCCGGAGACGGTCGGCCGTCTCCGTTACTGTCCCATCAATCCGCCCGGAGCGCGTCGGCGAGATCGTCGGCCACGTCAGCGATGGCCTCCGTCGCCCGATCCACGTCGCGGAGCGTCATGAACCCGTGCACCTGGTCCGCGTAGTTCTCGTAGCGCGTGGCCACCCCGTCTCGAACCAGCTGTTCGGCGTACGCTCTCCCGCCGTCGCGCAGCGGGTCGAACCCGGCGGTGACGACCGTGGCGGGAGCGACGCCGGACACGTCGCCCGCGTTCGTCGGGTCGGCGTACGGGTTACGCTCGTGGATCTCGTGGTCGTAGTAACACTCCGTGAACCACTCCAAGTCCGCCTCGTCGAGGACGATACCGGCGTGCTCCTCGATAGATGGCTGATCGGCCTCGACGCCGACGCCGGGGTACAACAGCGCCTGATACGCGATCTCGGGGCCGTCGCGCTCGGCAGCCATGAGCGCGGCGACGGCGGCGAGCGCGCCGCCCGCTGAGTCGCCGGCGACCGCGACTCTCCCGGTCCCGTCGATCGTGTCCGGGTTGGCGGCCGCCCACTCCACCGCCGCGTATGCGTCCGCGACTGCCGCGGGGAAGGGATGTTCGGGCGCGAGCCGGTAGTCGACCGAGAGGACGGCACAGCCGCTGTCCCGCGTGAGATGGCGGCAGAGCCAGTCGTGGGTCTCGATGCTCCCCAGCACGAACCCGCCGCCGTGGAAAAACACGACCGTGGGAAACGGGCCGTCGTCGTCCGGTAGATACAGCCGGACATCGAGGTCTCCCGCTGGCCCGGGGACCGCCCCGTCCACGGTCTTCCCGACTGCGGGCGGGTTGCGGTTCTGAATCCACATCGCCGGCCCCGTGAGCAGCCGCGCGAGCTTCAGCCCCCACGGGCTGTGCGGCAGCGGGAACCGCTCTTGGCGCTCGATCGCCGCCTTCGCCTGCGGATCGATCTCGTCGGCGTGCATGCTCGTACCTGTGACGAGCCGAGAGTAAACCTTGGGGCGGCGATCGGGTGAGAACTTATTTGCCGGCGTGAGGAACACACGGACACGAAGGTCGCGGCGTCGATCCCCTCACGATGAGCAAGGACCAAGCGATCGCCGACCCGGAGGAAACGGGCCCGCTAGAGACGTTCCGTCAGTTCTTCGCCTTAGAGCGTGACGTGCTGGTGGTCTCGCTGTCGATGTTCGCGTTCAGCCTCGGGTTCCAGATGACGAGCCGGTTCCTCCCGGAGTACATGGTGGCGCTCGGGGCGTCCGGGTTCGTCGTCGGGTTGTTCGGGACCTTCGGCAACGTCATCTCCGCGGTGTACCCGTATCCGGGCGGCGCGATATCCGACCGCATCGGGTCGCGGTACGCGCTGACGGCCTTCGGACTCGTTTCGACCGTCGGCTTCGTCGTCTGGCTGATCGCCCCGAACGTCGGGGCGGTCACGGTCGCGGGCGTGACGATCGAACCGTGGATCTGGATCTTCGTCGGGCTCGTGCTCGCGCAGGCGTGGAAGTCGTTCGGCCTCGGCGCGACCTTCGCCGTGGTCAAGCAGGCGACGGACCCGTCCCGGCTGGCGGCCGGGTTCGCGAGCACGGAGACGTTCCGACGCACCGCGCTCCTGATCGGTCCCGTCCTCGCGGCGATTCTCATCGACCTCCATCCGGCGTTCACCGTGAGCTTTCGGTACGTGCTCGCGGTGGCGGTCGTCTTCGGCGTCGTCGGGACGCTCGTGCAACACGTCCTGTACGACGCGAGCGGGGACGCCGTCGGTGGCGGGCGGTTCGAGGGCGTCTCCCGGATCCGGACGGACCTCCGCGAGATGCCCGACCCGCTCCGGCCGCTGCTGATCGGCGACACTCTCGTCCGCTTCGCGAACGGGATGGTGTACGTCTTCTTCGTGCTCGTCGTCACGCGGATCTTCTCGGTGGGACTAGAGAGGACGGTCGCGGTCGGCGGGATTTCCTACGCCGTGGACCTCTCGCCGCAGGCCTTTTTCGGCTACCTGCTGGGCGTCGAGATGGTCGTCGCGCTGATCACGATGGTCCCCGCGGCGAAGCTGGCCGAGCGGGTCGGGCTCAAGCCGATCGTCGCGCTCGGCTTTTTCGTGTACGGCGTGTTCCCTCTCGTCCTCGTCTTCGGTCCCGACCTCCTCTCGCCGTTCGTCTCGATCCAGTGGGCGCTGGTCCTCGTCTTCGCGTTCTCCGGGCTCCGGTTCGCCGGCCTCCCTTCGCATAAGGCGCTCATCGTCGGTCCCGCCGAACAGGGCGCCGGCGGCCGGGTCACCGGGACCTACTACCTGCTGCGAAACACGATCGTCATCCCGAGCGCCGCGATCGGCGGCTACCTCTGGGACTTCGTCAGTCCGGAGGTCGCCTTCACCGTCGCCGCCGTGATCGGCGTCGCCGGGACCGGCTACTTCCTCGTCTTCGGCGAGGAGTTCGAGGCGTACGCCCGGGGTCGGTGAGAATCTTGATCGGCTACGGGAGTAGGTGTTGCAGTTCGTCGGTAGCGATACAATATTTAAATGCACGTGAATAGCGGCGACGGTCGCTATAAAAACGGGCGGTGGCGCGCGCCTCCGAGTGGCCGACAGGCCACAAGGAGCGCGTGCGAGGTCGCCGGCACTACGCGCCGGCTGCCAGAGAATCTTCGATTCTCGCTGGACGCGGTGAGCGCTCGGAGAGCGCGAACCGCGAGGCTGGGGAGGTGAGGGGCTGTGGTTGCGGTGCGGCTGGGTGGGGCTTAAAGGGGCAGCCGGCGGCTTCGCCGTCGGCGACTGGGACTTTGGAGGTCTCTGCCGCGGAGGATGTCGATCGCTTATAAACAGCCGACAGCGACACCGCTTCTCACTTATAAACAACCGAACAACCGATCTGATTCACCCGCTCCCGCTATCGATCGCCGCTGTGTCTGTACTGACTACTCCGGACTCAGAATATCTCTCTCGGTGAGGATTTAACAGAGCCGTTGGCACGGAAGAATAGGACGGCGCAGCCGAAAAACGTCGAAGCGAGCGAGCTACGACGACGACGGCGACATCTCGATGTTGAGGCTCTTCTGGACGAGCTGGGTGAACGCCATCGAACACAGGAAGTACCAGACGATCCACATCTGGATCGGGCCGACGATTCCCGTGTCCCACGTGACGGTACCGGCGAGCGGAACGATAAGTTCCTGAGCGGCGACGTCGGGGTACGCGGCGGTGGAGCCGCGGTAGCCGATTACCCAGAACATCCAGAGGAACGCCGGGATCGTGAGGAACATGATCCACACCATCGGGCGGAACTGCTCTTTGAACATTCCGAGCTGGTCGCCCATCGCCTCCATCTGCTCCTCTTGAATGGCGTCGAGTGCCTCCTGATCGTCGCGCTCCTTGGCATCTTTACGGCGGTCCTGGATGTCCTTCATCCGGTCTTGGTACGCGCTCATCTTGTCCATATCCATGAGGCCCGCGCGCAGCAGCGTCGAGTACAGCCCCGTCGCAAGCGCGATCACCATGACCACGACGTAGAAGGGAACGACGTTGAGGAGCGGCCCCAACACGAGGTCGAAGGCGCCCGCAATCGCGTTGCGCACCGGGTTGACCGCGTACCCGACGAAGGCACCCAGCGTCGCGATGCCGGCGATCTTGTCCCATTTGGACCACGTGGTCGTCTCGGGGGTGTCGACGTCGCTGCTGGTCAGATCGCCGTCATCGTCGTCCTCTAGTCCCGCCGCGATGGCGTCGCGGTCCGCCAGCGCGAAGCCGGTGTCGCCGTCGACGAGGATCTCCTTTTCGATGAGCCGGCCCCACTGGCCGCTCGTGATCTCGTCGCGGACGTCGATCCACTGGACCTCGCCGTCAGTGGCGCTGTCGAGGATGACCTCGACGGCGTCTCGCATCTCGCCGTCCTCGCGGACCAGCGAGCGGACTCTCCGTTCGACCTTGCTCATTACCGCTCGGTTGTCGGTCGACGGTTAAGAACCTTGCAGGATCGCTGGCGACGCGGCGGTCGCCGCAATACTGATCGACAGTCCGGCGGTCGCCGCGAGACCGATCGACAGCCCGACCGTTACTCGTCGAGAACGTCCCGGATGCGCTCGAAGACCTCGTCGGGCGTCGCCTCGCCGTCGACCTCGACGAGGTCGCCCTCGTCACGGAAGTGATCGATCACGGGTTCGGTGTTCTCGTAGAACACTTCGAGTCGCTCGCGGGCGGTCTCCTCGGTGTCGTCGTCGCGCTGGATCAGCTCGCCGCCGCACTCGTCACAGACGCCCGCCTCCTCGGGCGGCTGGAAGTCGACGTGAAAGTTCGCGCCGCAGTCGTCGCAGACACGGCGACCGGTGAGTCGGTCGACGAGCACTTCCTCGTCGACGTCGAGGAAGATCACGGCGTCGAGATCCGTGATCTCCGAGAGGTACTCCGCCTGGTCGAGGTTGCGCGGGTAGCCGTCGAGCACGAACCCGTCGGCGTCCGCCAGCGCGGCCTTGACGATCTCGTTGACGACCGGGTCCGGGACGAGCTCCCCCGCCTCCATGAACGATCGGGGCGTCCCGTACTCGGTCTCCATGTCCTTGTTCGCGCGGAGCGCGTCGCCCGTGGTGACGTGCTCGACGTCGTACTCGTCGGCGAGCTTCGCGCTCTGCGTTCCCTTTCCGGCGCCCGGCGCCCCCAGCAGAAGGATTCGATGACTCATACCGGAGCGCTCGCCCGCCGCACGTAAAGGCTTGAAGATCCCGGCCAACACTACACGGTTCTCCGGAACGACCCAGACCACCCTCTGTGGCGCTGCAGGTGATCTCCACCGACGCTACTGGTCGTCCTCGTCCTCGTCTCCGTCTCCACCTGCGTTTCCGTCTCCGTCCCCGTCCGGGTTCAGCCGGAGCCCCATCTCCAGTTCGAAGCTCTCGGCGTTGGAGGTCTCGAAACCGATCTTCTTGTACAGCGAGACGGCCGCACGGTTCCAGCGCTCGACGGTGAGCCACACCTTCTGAATGCCCTCTGCCTGCCCGTAGCCGAGCAGCCCGCGGATCAGGTGTGTGCCGATACCGGCGCGCTGGTACTCCTGATGGACGAAGATCGCCAGCTCGTAGGCCTCGTCGTCGGGCACCAGCGTCGCATGGCCGGCGATCTCGTCGCCGCACCACGCGATCACGTTGAGGCAGTCGTCGCCGAGGATCGCGTCCAGCCACTCGCGGATGCGCTTTTCGCCGCCCGGCGGGATCCCCTGTGCCCGGTCGGCGGGATCGAAGGCGTCGTACATCTCGACGAGCGCCTCGTACCCCTCGTCGGTGTTCTCGTAGGGACGGACCTCGATGGTGCGTCCTTCTCGGTCCGTGAACGCTGTGGGGGGAGTGGAGAACTCGTTGGCCACCGCCTCGGGGTATCCTCGGTCGCTCATCTGACCAGCGTGACGGAGGTCTTGGCGTTCAACAGGACAAACTCGGCGATCGACCCAATCGTGATCTTCCCCATCGGGCTCGTGTGACCTCCACCGAGAACGATCTCCTCAAATCCCTCTGTCTCGGCGATCTCCACGAGCCGGCTTCCGGGGTCACCCCCGACCCGCCTGACATCGGCATCGATCCCGGCGTCATCGACCGCCTCCTGAGCGCGTTCCATCACGTCATCCGGAGCGACCGACGAATCCTCGTTGTCGACCACCGCGACGGTGAGGTCGTCGTTCGCGACCGCCGCCCGCTCGACGGTCCGGTCAAGCGCGCGAAACGAGTCGTCGCTGCCGCCGATTCCGCAAAGCACCTTCATACGTCTCACGTCCGCACCCCGGTACAAAAATGGATCTCCGATATTGGACTGATTCCGGCCCTCCCCGGTCTCGACGCCCACCGACAACCCTTTTATTCAGCGGTTAGGTTACCCACAACATGAACGAATCAACCGATCCCGCGTCGGACAAGGGATCGGACGCCGCCGACGGGACTACAGACACTACGGCGGAGCCGTCGGAGCCGTCGGAGCCGGCCAACGAGTCCCGGTCGGGCGCCGACGAGAGCGGTGCCCTCGACGGCGACGAGAGCGCTGTGAGCGACGGCGATACCGGGGACGCCGCGAGCAACGGCGACGGGAACGCCGAACAGGTCCCGCCCGAGGTCCGCAAGTACGAGCGGTTCAAGAAGATGGACGGCGCCCGCTACGAGCGCGTCAACGAGTTCCTCCGCGACCGGACGTACATCACGGCCCGGGAGTGGGCGATCGCGCGGCTCTGTGCTGACTTCCGCACCGAAACGGGCGTCGAGATGACGAAGATCGGCGAGAACCTCCCTGAGCTGGTCCCGTTTATGACCGACACGTACACGCCGCAGGCGGTCAATCAGGCGCGGTACTCCTTCGAGGAGAAGGTGACGAAGGCGGGCGCGACGTTCCTCTACGGGGCGATGTCCGGCTTCTTCACCGCCGAGGACTTAGACGAGATGATGTACGAGGTGACGGAGGTCGCGAAGTTCCTCTTGGAGGTCGAGGGGGTCGATCTCGCGGTCGCCGACGAGCTCGAAGCGGAAGATCGGATCAGCGAGGTGATGCGCGAGGTGCGCGCCTCCTCCGCGGACCTTCGAGGCGAGGAAGTCCGGTGTCCCGAGTGCGGGCACGTCCACGAGCCGGCCGAGGAGTAGCGATGGAACGATTCCCGGAGGCCCTCGACGGCATTCCAGACGCGGTCGTGATCGTTGACAGCGACGGCGTCGTCCGGGCCGGCAACGAGCGGGTCGAGGAGATCCTCGGATACACGCCCATGGAGGTGGAGGGGACCCATTTCGAGACGCTGCTGTACGATCCCCACGGAGATGCGGCCGGCGAGGAGCTCCACCGCTACGTCGTCGACCCCGAACCCCGCTCGATGGCGGCGAGCCTGGACCTGTGCGCACGACGCGCGGACGGGACCGAAGTGCCCGTGACGCTCAGCCTCGGCCCGTTCGAACACGACGGCGAGACGTACCTGGTCGCAACGATCGTCGATGTCAGGGAGGAGCGCGCAGAGCAGGCCGAGCTCCACCGCCGGACGCGGACGCTGGAGGCGCTCCACGAGGCGACACAGGATCTGCTGAAGACGACCGACCGGGAGTTCGCCGCGGAGGCAGCGGTCGAGTACGTCGAAGAGGTGCTCGGCCACCCGATCGCGGCGATTTGGCTGTACGACGAGGATCGTGACATCCTCGATCCGATCGTCTGGACCGACGCGGCCGACGATCTGGTCGGCGACCACCCGACGTTCGGCCCCGACGCATCGAGCATCTCGTGGGAGGCGTTCGAGTCCGGCGATCCGGTGTACGTGTCAGACACGCACGCCGACACGGAGCGGCACAACCCGGATTCGACGATCCGCAGCGAGCTGATCCTCCCGCTTGGCCGATACGGACTCATCAACGTCGGAGACACGGATCCGGACGCGTTCGACGAGTCCGACCTCGCCGTCGCGCGCCTCTGGGCCGCCACCGTTACGATGGTGTTCGTTCGGATCGAGCGGGAGCGCCAGCTCCGGGTCCGGGAACAAGAGATCGCCCGCGAGCGCGATCGGCTGGAAGAGTTTGCCAGCCTCGTCTCCCATGACCTCCGGAGCCCGCTCAACGTCGCGACGGGGAACCTCGACCTGATCCGCGAGCGTTTTCGAGAACAGCACGAGGACTTAGCCGAGATCGACACTGTCGCCCGCTCGCTCGATCGGATGGAGGCGCTCGTGGAGGATATGCTCACCCTCGCGCGACAGGGGTCCGCCATCGACGAGACCGAAGCGGTGTCGCTCGCCACGCTGGCGGAGGAGTGCTGGGACAGCGTCGACACCGCTGCCGCCGACCTCGTTGTCGGCGACGACCTCCGGCTCCGCGCCGACCGGAGTCGGCTGCGGCAGGCTCTGGAGAACCTGTTCGCCAACGCGGTCGCTCACGCCGGCGAATCGGTCCACGTCAAGGTCGGCTCCCTCGCCGACGGTGACGGCTTCTACGTCGAAGACGATGGCCCCGGAATCTCCGGGGACCGCCGCGACGGGGTGTTCAACGCCGGCGTCTCGACCGACCCGGAGGGGACGGGGTTCGGCCTCAAGATCGTCGCCGAGGTGGCCGACGCGCACGGGTGGACCGTCGCCCTCGTCGACGCCGAGGGGGGCGGTGCGCGGTTCGAGTTCCGCGGAGTCGAGACCGTCGACGCCGACTCGGAAGTGGGCGCAGAGAGTCCCGATCTCGGCGACTCCGACTCCAACACGGACAACTGAGGCGTCGGCTCCCTTCTGCCGCGATTAGTCGTCTGCGGACGCATTTTCGCTTCTCGAACCGCCGGCACCGTTTCCGTCCCCTCCGCTGCTGCCGCCTTCGTCGCCACCGAGGTCGCACCGATCGAAGCCGCGGGCGTTGTTGAACACACGCTCTAACTCGACGATCCGAGCGCCCAGATCGAGCCAGTCGTCGATGGGGGTCGTCGACGCCGTCCGGTCCGTCAAGTCGATCGTGAGGAGGGATCCATGGACGTGTCGCATGCGCGTACGGACCCACGGACGGCGATAACACTCGGGATGCGGGATCAACGCCCACCGCCGCGAGAGCGGTCAGGCGTCGAGGACGTGGTGCATCACCGCGTTGGCCCCGCTCGCCCCGCCGGCGTCCGCTCCAATGTCGAGGACCGCGACGCGGAAGGCGTCGTCCGCGCCGTCGACGGGGATGGGGAGTCCGCCGGGATTCACCCGCACCGTCCCGTCGCGCTCCTCGGCGTCGTGCGCGTGGGTGTGACCGTGGAACACGTAGTCGTAGTCGCCGCAGTCGACGAGGGCGTCGACGACGACCGCGCTCGTGCCGTGGGTGACGGCGATGTCGACGGCGTTCTCCTCGTCCCCGAACGAGAGCGTCCCCGCCTCGCCGAGGTACGTGCCGAACGACTCGACGGTCGACTGGACCGCCCACTCTCCGTCGTTGTTGCCGCGGGCGGCGTAGAAGTCGAAGCCGGCGTCGGAATCGCCCCCGACGTCGAACGGGGTCACGGAGAAGGGCGCGACGAAGTCGCCGCAGTGGACGACGGCGTCGACGCCCTCGCGTTCGAACAGCGTGACGGCCGCCTCGACGGCGGCGAGGTCGTCGTGGGTGTCGGAGACGATACCGATGCGCATGGCCTCGGGGTCGCAGGGGAGACCAATAAATCTCGCGCACGTTCGGATTCAACAGAAATCCCCGGCAACAGGTAACCGACCAACAGTTTTTGGTGGTCTCATTTCGGATCGGGTTACAATGGTAGAGCACACCCGGACGCTCGACTTCAAAATCGCCTTCGCGATCGGGTTGGGGACGATGATCGCGGCGGGGATCTTCTCGCTGTCGGGCACGGCGGTCGCCGAGATCGGGAGCAGCGCCGTGATCGCCTTCGTCCTCGCGGCGATCGTTGCGAGCCTGACCGCGGCGTCGTACTCCGAGTTCGCGTCGATCTACTCCGAGAACGGCGGCGGCTATCTGTTCTCCTCGCGCACTTTCGAGCACGACACGCTGGTGTACGTCGTCGGCGCGATGCTGTTCTTGGGGTACACCGGAACGACCGCCTTCTACCTCGCGACGATGGACGAGTGGGTCGTCCGGTTCATCCTCCCGGAGTCGCTCCACGTCCTCCCTCACGGGAGCTCCGGCGTGCTCGCGGCCCTGCTGCTCGGGGTCCTCAACGCCAGAGGGACCGAGGAGAGCGGGACCTTCCAGCTGTTCGTGACGGGCGCGAAGGTGGCCGTCCTCCTGGCGTTCATCGGCGGCGCCGTCGCGTTCCGTGGACCGGCCGTCGCCGCCGGTAATTTCGCCGCCGGCTTTACCGGCGACCCGGTCGGGATCGTCTCGATCGCCGCGCTGGCGTTCATCACCTTCTTCGGCTTCTCCGCGATCGCCGCGAGCGCCGGAGAGATCATCGAGCCCCGCCGGACGGTGCCGCTCGCGATCGCCGCGAGCATCCTCACGGTGACGATCCTCTACGCGTTCGTCATCGTGTCGATGGTGAACTCACCGGTCCCGGCCGAAGTCATCGCCGAGGAGGGCGAGACCGCTATGGGTCGCGTCGCCGCCGGCTTCCTCGGCCCCGCGGGACGATCGCTTATCGTCGCCGGCGCGATATTCAGCATGGTGAGCGCCTCGAACGCGAGCATCCTCGCGGCCAGCGGGATCGGGTCGCTGATGGGCCGGCAGGGGCAGGCGCCGCGGCCGTTCTCGCGGATCCACCGGCAGTACGGCACCCCGTTCTGGAGCGTGGCCTCCGCGACGGGGGTGATCGTCGCCCTCATCGTCGTGTTCATCGGACTCTTCCCGGCGGAAGGCGGCGTGATCCCGTTCGATCTCACGGTGGCGCTGCCGGCGCTCGGGCCGATCACCTTCACGAATCTGGGGCTGACGACGCTCACCGGATTCGCGACGCTGAACCTGCTGTTGCCGCTCTCCGTGGTGAACATCGCGCTCATCTACTCCCGGCGCCGGTACCCGGACATCGAGCGCGGGTTCCGGGTGCCGGGCGTCCCGCTGGTCCCGATCATCGGGGTGATCGCGAACGTCGCGCTCATCACCAACCTCCCGGTCAAGGGCGTCGTCGTCGGTGTCTGCCTCATCGTCGGGATGCTCGCGGCGTACTTGATCTGGGGCGGCAAACCGGACATGGACGAGCTGTACGAGGAGGTCGTACCGTCCACCACGTCGGCCAGCCAGGTTGAGGCAGAAAGAGCGGTCGCGGAGGCCGACACCACCGTAGCCGACGTCGCGGAGACCGACGTCACTGCCGACGCGTCCGGCGGCACCGCCGAGACGCCGGGCGAGGATTCGTTCCGTATTCTCGTTCCGGTTGCGCGGCCGGATCGGGCCGTCCGGTACGCGCGGCTGGCGGCTGCGATGGCCGAGTATCAGGAGGGCGAGCCGTTCGTCGACGTGTTGACGGTCACTCAGATCCCCGAACAGACGCCGTACGAGGCGGTCGAGGAGATCACCCGCGGCCGGATCACGCGCATTCAGGAGCTGCTGGCGGCCGAGGACCTCGACGTGTCGTACGCGGTCGAAGGACACACCTGTCGGGACGTCGGGTTCGACATCGTCCAGACGGCCCGGGATAAGGAGTCGAACCTCGTGTTGATGGGCTACCCCGAGGAGCACACCGAGATCGCTGAACACGTCGAGTACAAGGCCCCGTGCGGCGTGCTGTTCGCGAGCGGCGTGCTGGATCCGGACGCCCTTGACGTGGTCAACATCGGGGCCGGCGGCGGACCCCACCACATGGACCTGCTCTCGCTCATCGACCGGATGGGCGAGCGAGACGCGGAGATCCACGTGATCAACATCACCCCGGAAGGCGGCGAGGGCCGCCCCGAGAACACGGAGGCGACGGTCTCCGGGCTCCCGAACGCGTCGTCGGTCCAGATCCACAACACTACCGCTCAGACGATCGCCGACGGGCTGGTCGATCGGGCCCGCGAAAACGGCGGTATCCTCATCATCGGAGCTACCCGGACCCGCCGCCTCCGACGCCGCGTCTTCGGGAGCACTCCCGACAACGTGATCAAACTCGCGCAGGGAAGCGGAGTTCCGGTGCTCGTATACTCGAGTCCGCGCGGGGTACAGGGCCCGATCGAGGAGTACGTGTACCCGATCTACCGGTACCTCTGGGGGATTCGGCGCAGCCCGACCCAAGCCGGACAGTCGGAGACGCAAGAGTAGTTACCGATCGCCCCTGAGACACACGCCTCGTCGATCTGGACCGCGGGAATGTGAGGCGTTCGCAATGCCTTTCGGATATATAAATCTCACGTCAATCGACGGCGTTCTCAGGGTTTGTGTATCCGCTACCTCGCTTATATGTCAGTCCCGTCCATGTTCGGGTATGACGAGAGACGGCGACGACACCGGGCGACGCATCGCTTCCAGACGCGGCTTCCTCTCGGCGGCCGCCGCACTCGGCACCGTCGGGCTCGCGGGGTGTGGCGCTCCGCGAGCGGATGCCGGGGAGGGCGCGGAGAACGCGGTCACCGACGAGACGGTCCAACAGCAGGTCGAGGAGTGGTCAGGAAGCGACTCTACGGGCGTGGAGACGGATCACCCGTACACGTCCCCGCGAACGACGATCGACCTCGACGAGCGGGACGGGCAGATCACGGTGTCCACGACCCCGTGTCGCCACCAGCTGCTCGGCGAGGACACGCAGGGCGGTCCGTGGGAGCTCCCCGAGGTCTGGGCGTGGCAGACGCCGGACACGGATCCGAGCGTCCCCGGCCCGTTGCTCCGGGTAACCGAGGGAACCCAACTGGAGATCACCTACGACAACTCGGCGCACAACCGCCCGCACACCTTCCACGTCCACGGGCTCAGCAAGGACTGGATGGACGACGGCGTCCCGACGACGACGGGCCAGCAGGTCGCGCCCGGCGAGGAGTATACCTACGAGATTGACGCGAACCAGCCGGGCACCCACTTTTACCACTGCCACTACCAGACGCAGAACCATCTCGATATGGGGATGTACGGGATCCTTCGCGTCGACCCGGAGGGGTACGAAGCCCCCGACAAGGAGGCGTTCATGACGATCAAAGACTGGGACACTCGCCTGTCCGCCTCGACGGCTGGCGGCGACGTGGACTTCAGCCACCGCGACCGCAACCCCGACGCCTTCACCGTGAACGGTCGTTCCGCGCCGTACACATTCCACCCCGAACAGGGCTCCCCCTTGATCGTCGAGGAGGGCGATCAGGTGCGGATCCACTTCGTCAACGCCGGCTACGAGTCACACGCGATGCACAACCACAACCACGGCTTCACCGTGGTCGAGAAGGATGGCGGCGTCATCCCCGAGGCCGCCAGGCACCGTGAGGACGTGATCCCCATCGCACCCGCCGAGCGGAAGACGATCGAGTTCACCGCCGACGCCGACCCGGGTGTCTACGCGCTCCACTGTCACAAGGTGAACCACGCGATGAACGGCGACAGCTACCCCGGCGGCATGATCGGCGGGATGGTGTACGAGAGCGCGATGGACTCAGAGCAGTTCGCCTCCGTGATGGAGATGGCGGGCTACGAAGCCTAGTCGGTCTCTCGCAGGTCGGTCTCTTGCAGGTCGGTCTCTCGCAGGTCGGTCTCTCGCAGGTCGGTCTCTCGCAGGTCGGCCTCTCGCAGGTCGGCCTCCGGTGAACGAGCGACGGCGGCAGCGGAGCCGAACTCCCCGACACCCCCGGCTAACAGCAGAACATGAACGGGTACACCAGCGCGACCCGGTCGCCCTCCTCCAGCTCGGTGTCGAACCCCTTCTCGTTCTCGTTGAAGTGACCGTTCACGAGGATCCGGGCGTACGCGATCGTCTGCTCGCCGACCGGGTTCTTCGTCCACGTCCCCGGTAGCTCCTCCGGCGTCGGCGCCCAGCCGCTGTGGGTCGACTCTTCCTCGCTTTCCGCGATCAGCATCTCCTGGAGCTCCGGGTACTCTACGAACAGCTCGTCGAGGAACTCCCTGAGGGTGTCTCCCTCGAACGTGTACTCGAACTCGTACTTCCCGAGCTCCGTCCGGACGTGACCGGTGCAACGCACCGTGACGGTGGTTTCGGTCGTCGTTTCGGACGCGCTCGCGGACTCTGACGTCGTCGCCTCGCGGGTCGTTGGCATACCCATTCGTATGCGGTGTTTCCCGGTAAGCCACCGTACGAACATGTTCGTGCCGTCGGTTCGCACCGTCGACATCGGGCCGTAGCGCCCGCGACGGTGACTTGCGCTGTCAGTTGCTGGGAACGCCGTCCGAACATGTTGCCGCCAAACTGATAGTCCGTGTGGAGGGTACGACCACCCGATGGAACTCACACGCAAGACGATCGCGAAGGTCATCGTCGCGGCGTTCCTGTTGAATCTGGTCGTAATGGGCGCCGGGGCGTGGTTCGCGTACCAGGAGGCGCCGCCGATTCCCGAGGAGGTCGTCGGTCCCGACGGCGAGACGATCGCCACCGGGGAGACGGTGCAAGACGGGAAGGCGGCGTTCCAGCAGTACGGGCTGATGAACCACGGGTCGATACTCGGTAACGGCGCGTACTACGGCGAGGACTACACCGCCGAAACGCTCGATCTGAAGACCGAGCACATGCGCGAGTACTACGCGCAGGAGGAGTACGGCGCCGGCTACGACTCGCTCAGCTCCTCCGAGCGCGCGGCGGTCGACCAGACGGTCCGCGACGACCTCGACGGCGCGCACGACGGGAGCGACACCGTCCAGTACTCCGCCGCGGAAGCGTACGCCCACGAGCAGGTGCGCGAGACGTACGTCGAGCGCTACCACGAGGGCGACCGCGATCGGGGCGTTCCGGTCGGGATGATCGAGTCGACGGAGGAGGCCGAGGACTTCGCCGACTTCGCACTGTGGACGGCGTGGTTCTCTCACACCGATCGGCCCGACGGCGGCAACTCCTACACGAACGAGTGGCCTTACTCGCCGGCCGCCGGCAACGACGCCACCGGCGCTGCGATGACGTGGAGCGTGATCGCCATGGTGCTGCTCGTCGCCGCGGCGGGGGCGGGGATCCTCCTGTACAAGTCGGTGAAGCTTCCGGAGCCGTCGGCGGAGGGGATCGCCGTGCCGGAGCCGGGCGACGTGAGCATCTTCCCGAGCCAGCGCGCGGCGCTCCGGTTCATCCCGATCGCCGCCGGGCTGTTCGTAGCGCAGGTGCTGTTGGGAGGGTTACTGGCGCACTTCTACATCGAACGGGCCGGATTCTTCGGGATCGAGGAACTCTTCGGGATCCACATCCTGCAGGTGCTCCCCTTCTCGATCGCGAAGACGTGGCACATCGATCTCGGAATACTCTGGATCGCGTCGACGTGGCTCGGCGCCGGGCTGTTCCTCCCGCCGCTTCTCACCGGCCATGAGCCGAGGAATCAGGCGCGGTACGTCAACGTCCTGCTCGGCGCGCTGGTGACCGTCGTCGTCGGCGGGATGGGCGGCATCTGGCTCGGCGCGAACGGCTACTTCGATGGCCAGCTGTGGTGGCTCCTCGGTAACGAGGGGTTAGAGTACCTCGAAGTCGGGAAAGTGTGGCAGGGCGGCCTACTCGTCGGCTTCGTGCTCTGGGCGATCCTCGCGATCCGCGGGCTCAAGCCGCTGCTCGACCGCGAGCCGGTGTACGGGCTCGCGCACATGATCCTCTACGCGGGCGGCTCGATCACCTTGCTGTTCGTCGCCGGTTTCATGTTCACGCCGTCGACGAACATGGCCGTCACGGAATTCTGGCGGTGGTGGGTCGTCCACATGTGGGTCGAGGGCGCCTTCGAGTTCTTCATCGTCGCGATCATCGGACTCACGCTCGTCTCGATGAACCTCCTGTCGCGGCGCAGCGCCGAGAAGGCCGTGATGCTGCAGGCCCTGCTCGTGATGGGGACCGGTGTCATCGGCGTCTCGCACCACTACTGGTGGATCGGGATGCCCGACTACTGGGTCCCGATCGGGAGCATCTTCTCGACGCTGGAGCTGCTCCCGCTGATCTTCATCCTCTACGAGGCGATCGGGCAGTACCGAGCGATGACCGAATCCGGCGGGTTCCCCTACACACTCCCCTTCATGTTCATCGTCGCCAGCGGGGTGTGGAACTTCGTCGGCGCCGGGGTGCTCGGCTTCTTCATCAACCTCCCGCTGATCAACTACTACGAGCACGGCACCTACCTCACTGTGGGGCACGCCCACGCCGCGATGTTCGGCGCGTTCGGCTTCCTCGCGCTCGGGATGGTGGCGTACATGCTCCAGCTGTCGATCGACCCCGAGCGCTGGGACGGCTCGTGGCTCCGAGCGTCGTTCTGGTGTTGGAACGTCGGGCTCGCACTGATGGTGTTCGTCTCGGTGCTCCCCGTCGGGTTCCTCCAACTGGAGGTCGCGTTCACGGAGGGCTACGCCGCGGCGCGCAGCCTCGCGTTCTACGAGGGGCCGCTCGTCCAGACGCTGTTCTGGGCGCGGCTCCCGGGCGACAGCCTGCTCATCTTGGGAACCGTGATCTACTTCGCGGACCTGATTCGCAAGCGGTTCGTCCTGCGGCGTTCCGCTGACGACCCGAGCGTCGACGACATGGCCGTCGCCGAGGGAGTTCTCAACGACGACGACTGAGGCGATCGGCCCTCCGAAGGAATACCACCGGCGCCGTCACAACGCGGTCCGCGCCGTCGAAATCGCACGCCGAACGAGTTTGCTGGCGCTCTTCCGACGCTTGACGAACAGCGCGACACCGATGACGGCGTAGACCGCGGTGTACGCGTACAACACCGTCATGCTCACCTCGGTCGCGGCCGGCTCAGCGTACGTTCGGATGACGTAGAACTCCGTGAGGACCTGCGAACTGAACAGCACGAGCAGGACGACCGCCTCGCGCACGTTGATCTCGAAGTTCACGATGATCGCGATGGCGAAGAAGCTCTGTGCCGCGGTGATCCAGATCTCCGCGGCCTGCTTGGCGTCGAACGAGAGGGTGCCGACGGCGCCGGCCGAGATCGAGTACACGATCGCGAGCGTTCCGATGAGCAGGGTCCACTGGTTGAGCTTTGAGGAGATGAGCGTGTTGAACCCGGCCGTCGAGCGAGCTTTGTTCACGAGGTACGCGACGACGATCAACTCCGGGCTCTCCGAGGCCAGCGGCGCGAGCCACTGGATCATGAAGAACTCCGGGATGCCGTACTGGAGCCCCAACTGTTCGAGCCCCTCTGCGAAGGGGTGAACCGCGGTGAAGATGATCGCGCCCGAGAAGAGGAAGCCGAACAGAATGACGGCGATCCGCGGCACTTTCGGGTACGCTTGAAAGTAGGCGGGAACGCCGACGTGTCGGTCTGACTCCTCGACGTCTCCTCGGATGACGATGGCAATGTACAGCACGAACAGCCCGACCAGCACGATGGAGTCGATCGGGCCGATCCCGCCTCGCAGCGGGATCAGAAACGCGTACGCCGTGGCGGCGAGGAGGAACGTGATCTCCGTCGCGAGGTCGCGGTTGAGCGTGACCGCGTCGGTGAGGAACCCTGGGCGGCGTTCGACTGCGGAATCACGCGTGGTCTTGGCGCGATAGATCGTAAACAGCGCGATACCAGACCACCCGAGCCCGATGAGGATACGGTTCGCACCGGTCATGTTCGCGATCGCGAGATTTCCGGCCGCGGCCGATCCGGCGCCCGCCTGCCACGCGTACAGCGCGTCGACCGCGTACTCCGGGGCGACCGCAAGCACGGCGAGAACCGCGATGGCGAATCCCTGCGGAACGTCTTTCTCCGCGGTCTCGGCCGCCCACGCGAGCAGAAACGCTGCTCCGAGAATCGCGACCCCTGCCACGACGACCGCCGCCAGCGGCGTCACGTTCTCTCCCGGGTGGACTGTTCCGTATCCCCCGTACGAAATGAACAGTCCGACCCACGGGACCGTCAAGACGAGCGTCAGAGCGACGGCCACGAGCGGGTGGCGAAGGTTCACTCCTCTACCTACGTTGTCACACCTACATTTTTCCACCGGTGCGAAACACTTGTCCCGGCTGTTCTGCCGACACGGACAGACTACGTCGAAAGAGACCGAACCGGCTACTCTACGCGCCACACCCCGCCGAGCTCGTTGCGCTCCATCGACTCCGCGTCGCCGTTGCGGAACACGCTCACCCGGCCGGTCTCCTCGCTCAGCGTCACGGTCGCTACGACCTCCGGCCGGACTGAGGTCTCGATCGCGCTCATATGCCGCGACCCCATCCACGGCTCGTAGCTCACGTCGTCGACGAGGGTGGACTCGCCGCTCCGGGTGCCAAGGTCGCGGAACCGCACCATCTGTGCCTCTATCTCGCCGTCGACCGCGACGACGATCCCGCCGTCCCGCTTGACGCTCACCGTCTCGACGGCGTCGACGAACGCGTCCTCGTCGAACACCGTGGTACAGCTCTTTCGGGGCCACCGGTTGTCGCCCATTGGGTCGGCGTACGCGCCGTAGCCGCGGTCGGCGACGACCGCGAAGTAGAGCCCCGGCCCCTTGACGTGCGGCTCGTCCCAGCCGTCGAACGCGACGCTGACGTGTTCGGCGCAGTAGGTCAGCCGATCGACGATCTCCCGGACCCGATCATGGGTGCCGTACTCGATCGCGAGCCCGCTCATTCGGTCTCCTCCGCTCGATGGTCCGTGACGCAAACGCTCATACGTACCGGAATGGTGGGGCGTATATAAGGAGTCGCGAGTCGGTCGACCTCACCGCCACTGCGTGAACAGGGTCGCATCGAATCGGTCGGCGCGGACGAGCCCGACGCCGAATGCGACCGCGACGGCGGCGGGGAGTAGATTCCCGTACCAGAGGTTGATTCCGCCCCAGAGGATCACGAAGCTCACCATGTCGTCGAGCATGAATTCGCAGTCGCGCAGTCGATCGCCGAGCGCCCCAAGTTCGAACGCGCGGTCGAGCGTGACCACCGCGACCGTCGCCGACAACACCCAGCCGGCGTAGTTCGAGAGGGGAACACCGAAGAAGGCGCCGCCGCCGAAGCTCCAAAAGCCGAGCGCGACGGCGCCGGGGTCGAGCACCACATCCATCGCGACCACCGCGGCGATCACGGTCGCGAGCCGGAGCCACCCGTTCGACGCCCGCGGGCCGAGAAGCAGCAGACAGAGCAGGTAGGCGTTCACCACGAGCGGAATGAAAAAGACGGGGAGCGCCAGCGGCACCCCGCCGAGCATCGGCCCGAGGCTCACGGTGTACTCGAAGGTGCCGTAGGGCCACCCGGTGGCGACGCCGAACAGCTCGATCGCGTAGGTGTACGCGACGAGCACCCCGAGCCACCCGACCGCGCGGCGGTCGAGCGCGGGCAACACCCCGACGACGAGCGGCGACCGCATCACCAGCACACCGAACAGCACGAACCACGGGTTAAACGCGAGCGGCTCGGGCACCCACCCCTCCGCGCTGCCGACGAGTGCGATCGCACCGACGAGGGGGAACAGCACGGCAATCGTAAACCGGTTCTCGCGGACGATTCTGTCGAGCAGACGCTCCGCCTCGCGGCGCGTGTCGGGAAGTCGGGCGCGGAGCGCGCCGAGTCGTCCCGACGTTGCGGCGGATTCGGCGGGGTCGCTCACGCGAGGGCCTCCGTGACGGGGTAGACGCGCCAGAGTCCCCCCATCGCCAGCAGGGTGCCGACGGCGGTGTTCAGCGCCGGGAACCACCAGTACGCGCGGTCGACTGCGATCGACGACCGGGCGACCCACGCCGCGAAGACGGGGTACACGCCGAGCAGCACGCCGAGCCGGATGTCGACCGCGGCGAACGCGACCGCGGCGGCGACCCAACAGGCGACGCAGTACGCGTAGGTCCGCCCCTCACCCAGAAGCGTCGCCGTCGTCCGGATCCCGGCGGCGCGGTCCGGCTCGATGTCGGGGATCGCAGAGAAGGTGTGCATCCCCATCGCCCAGAGCCATGCGCCCGCGAGCGCCGCGATCGGTGGGTGCGTCCCGGACACGGCAGCGTACGCGGCCGCACCCGGTAAGATGTACAATCCGTTCGAGACGGAGTCGAGGAACGGCGTCGTCTTGAACCGCACTGGCGGGGCGCTGTAGCCGGCACCGAGAAGCAGGAAGCCGGCGAGGTACGGCCATGCGACTCGCGGTGTGATCGCGAATACGGCGACCCCGAGCGCGCCGGAGACGACCACCGCGAGTGCGACGAGTCGGTCGCCCCGCCAGCGCGCCTCGCGACCCTCTTTCTTCGGGTTCAGCTCGTCGATATCGGCGTCGAAGGCGTCGTTGACGCCGTAGAGGAAGACGTTCGCCGGCACGAGGAAGTACGCCGCAAGCCCGACAGTGACCGGCGTGAACAGCTCGCTCACGTCGGCAATTCCGTAGGTGACGCCGACGGCGACGGGACCGGCGAGATACAGCCAGAACCGCGGCCGCGACAGCACTAGCAGGTACTGGAGGAGGTCGGGGATCGAGCGTTGATCGGGGCCGGTTACGGTGTCGCTCACGGCTCCGATCACGCCGTCTTCGACAGCTCCTCGGCGGTCAGCTGTCCGCTGATGAGACACATCGGGACACCGATACCGGGGGTCGTCGTCGACCCCGTGAAGTAGAGCCCGTCGAGCGCGTCGGACCGGTGGGGCGGGCGAAGCAGCGAAGTCTGTCGCAGGGTGTGTGCCAGCCCGAGCGCGCTTCCCTGGTAGCTGTTGTACCGGTCCGCGAAGTCGTCGACGCAGAACGTCTCCTCGAAGACGATCCGGTCGCGCAGCTCCGTGTCGGTGTTCTCGGCGATGTCGTCCAACACGAGGTCGCGGTACTCTTCGCGCAGTTCGGGAGTGTCCTCCAGCCCGGGCGCGATGGGGACCAAGGCGAACAGGTTGCTGTGTCCCTCTGGCGCGACCGTGTCGTCGGTCTCGGAGGGCGCACAGAGGTAGTAAGCGGGGTCATCGGGCCACGCTGGGTCGTCGAATATCTGCTCGAAGTGGTGGTTCCACCCCGTCGGCAACACCAGCGTGTGGTGTTCGAGGTTCGGCACGTCGCCCTCGACGCCGAGGTACAGCAGGAACGCGGAGGGCGCGTACGTCCGCGACTCCCAGTACTCGTCGCTGTACTGGCGCTTGTGTTTCGGGAGCAGCTCCTGTTCGGTGTGGGCGTAGTCGGCGTCGGAGACGACCAGATCCGTGAGGTAGCGCTCGCCGTCGGCGGTGTCGAGCGCGAAGCCCCCGCGGCGTCCCTCGATGGCCGTCACCTCGGCGTCGGTGACGAACTCGACGCCGAGGTCCTCGCCGAGTTCGACGATGCCGTCGACGACGGCGCCGATCCCGCCTTCGGGGTAGTAGACGCCCATGTTGTAGTCGACGTGGCTCATCAGGTTGTACAGCGCGGGGGTGTTCGTCGGGGAGCCACCGAGGAAGACGAGGGTGTACTGCATCAGCTGCTGGAGCTTCGGGTGGTCGAAGTAGTCCTCGACGTGTCCCTGCATCTTGCCGAGAAGCGAGAGCCCCCACGAGTACCGGAGCACGTCCTTGTCGACGTAGTCGCGGAGCCGCGGACGGTCCTCGTACACGAAGTGTTCCATCCCGATCTCGTAGGTGCGTTCGGACTCCTCCAGATACGCTTCGAACGCCTCGCCCGCACCGGGCTCGTACTCCTCGAAGAGGGCCTTGTTCGCCTCGCGGTCGGGGAGCACGTCGACCTTGTCGCCGTCCTTCCAGAACACCCGGTAGTGGGGATCGAGTCGCTCCAGTTCGTAGAACTCCGACGGTTCGCGTCCGAAGTGGCCGAAGAACCGTTCGAACACGTCGGGCATGAGGTACCACGACGGCCCCATGTCGAACCGGAAGCCGTCGGCCTCCAGCCGGCTCGCGCGCCCGCCGAGCTGTTCGTTCTTCTCCAAGAGGGTCACATCCGCGCCGGCGTCAGCGAGGTAACAGGCGGTCGAGAGGCCGCCGAATCCGCCGCCGATCACGACGACGGACTCGCCGGCCACGGCGTCGATGTCCGGGGCCACGTCCATGCTCGGTCGTAGGGTCGGCGACGGTATAAATACCGGCCAGACGGTTGAGAAGATATTGGCGGGAATTGCGGAGACGGCGCCGGTGGAGACGGGAAGTGCCGACCGAGACGTATCGGTCGAGAAGCGCCCCGAGTGGGTACGCCTAAGTTGGCGACGACCCAACCGATCGCCATATGGAGCCCACGGTCGCGATCACCGGCGCAACGAGCGGGATCGGGCGGGCGGTCGCCGAGGCGTTCGTCGACGAGGGGGCGTTCGTCGCCGTCTCCGGACGCGACGGCGACGCGGTTGATCAGACAGTCGCGGCGCTGAACGAGAGCGGAGACGAGGACGGGGGCAGAGACGAAGGCGAAGGAGAGAGCGGGAGCGAGGACGCCGGCACCGCGTGGGGCGCCCGCGTCGACGTGCGCGACGAATTCGACTTGGAGCGGTTCTTCGAGAAGGTCGCCCGAGAGGCCGGCCCGATAGACGTGGTGTTCGCGAACGCGGCCGTCTTCCACGGCGGGCCGGGCGAGAGCCCGACCGACGAGACGAGCTACGCCGACTACGACGACACGATGCGGACCAACGCCCGCGGCGTCTTCGCGACGATCGCGGAGGCGGTCCCGCACCTCGCCGACGACGCGCGAGTCGTCGTCCCGTCGGGCGGCGTCGCCCACGAGTCGCGGTCGGGGATGGGCGCGTACGCCGTCTCGAAGGCGGCCGCCGAGGCGGTCGCGCGCGGGTTCGCGGCCGACCTCTCGGCGACCGTCGGCGTCGTCGACCCCGGGCTCGTCGCGACCGACCTCACCGGGAAGGAGCGCGCCCGCGACCCCGAGAGCGTCGCGCCGCTGTTCGTCTGGGCCGCCACCGAGGCGCCCGCCGAGGACCTGAACGGCGAGCGGCTCGGGCTCCGGGAGTGGAAGGCGGCGACGCGGTAGGCGGGAGATCGGGTGTCATTTATAAGTGACCTCGCCGTCACCGCTGGGGTTTAAAAGTAAAACGCGACCAACGCTCGCGTTACTCGTCGTCGGCGACCGACTCGATGACTTCGACGCTACCGGTGAGCTGCCGGTGGACGTACGGCATGTCGATGCCGGCCTCGTCGAACGCCTCCTTCACGTCGGTGACGTACTCGGAGCGCACGCGGACGAAGTCCCCCCGGCCGGGCTCGCCGATCCACCAGCGCGACTGCAGGCCTACGGCGGAGTCGCCCAGTTCGACCACCCGAACCGAGGGCGCGGGGTCGTCGAGGATCTCCGCGTGCGCCTCGGCCTTCTCGACGATGATGTCGGTGGCTTCGGCGATGTCGTCCTCGTAGCCGATGCCGAACACGAACTTCTGGCGAAGCGTCTCGTAGGCGACCGGATTCGTGACCGCGTTGTTCGCGAGGTCGCCGTTCGGCACCGTGATCCGCTCGTTATCGAAGGTTCGGACGCGAGAGACCCGCAGGTCGATGTCCTCGACGCGGCCCGCGTTCCCGTCCCACTCGATCCAGTCGCCGACCTCGAACGGCTTGTCCTTCAGGATAAAGATCCCGGCGACGAAGTTCCCGAGCAGGTCCTGTGCGGCGAAGCCGACGGCGAGCGCGATGGCGCCGCCGAAGACGGCGAACGCCGAGAGGAACGCGCTGTAGCCGGCCATCGTGAATCCGATGGCGATCGCCGCCACCCACACGACGGCGTTCGCCACGCTCGAGCCGAGACTGCGAACGGCCTCGTCGAACCCGCGCGACCCCAATACCCGCATGACCGCCGGTACGAACACGAACTTCCCCAGCAGCAGCACGCCGACGAATCCGACGAGGAACAGCGCCACGGAGAACAGGATCCCCGTCAGGGCCGCGCTCAACCCGACACCGCCGAACTGTAGTGATAGCATCACTCTCTCATTTGGATTAGTATTTAAAGAAGCTACTGGCAGCGCAGTTGTTTATCCGTGCTCTCTCACACTCAATCCCCACGGACCGCGAGCGGGCCGTCGCCACGCGCGACGCCACGGAGCCGTCGCCCGTGCGGGTCGTCCGCGCGCATCCGGTCGCGGACCGCCGGCGGGATCCACGCGTCGCGGCCGGCCGGAGGCGCGGCAGGCTCCGTGTCCGAGGGCCTGAGCCCGTCGGGGAGGAATCGGGCGTAGGTCGGGAGGCGCTCGCGAAGCGGCATCCCGCCCGCGTCGGCGACCGTCCGGAGGCCGTCGAGGTCGGGCCACGCGTAGTCCGGGTTGACGTAGTCGTCGGTGACGGGGGAGACGCCGCCGAGGTCGTCGATCCCGCAGTCGACGAGGTCGGCCGCGGGCGAGAGGTTCGGCGGCACTTGGACCGACACTTCGGGGGGGAGCGCGGCCCGCGCCATCGCGACGACCCGGCGCATCGTCGCCAGATCGGGCTTTTCGAAGTCCGATCGCTCGTTCGGGACGACGTTCTGCACGATCACCTCTTGGACGTGGCCGTGTCGCTCGTGGATCTCCCGGATCGCGAGCAGGCTCTCCGCGCGGTCGCGCCAGTCCTCGCCGATACCGAGGAGGATGCCGGTGGTGAAGGGCACACCCTGCCGGCCCGCGGCGCGGATCGTGTTGAGCCGCTGGCCCGGGGTCTTCCGGCGACCGCCGCTGTGGGCGTCGACGTCGGCGGTCGTCTCCAGCATGACGCCCATCGAGGCGTTCACCTCGCGGAGGTCCGCAAACGCCGCCTCCGTGAGATCACCGGGGTTCGAATGCGGGAGCAGTCCCTCCTCTAACGCGATCTCGCAGGCACGGTAGAGGTACTCCAGAATCGAGTCGTATCCCCACTCGTCGAGCTGATCGTGGACCGCTGTGTACCGGTCGTCGGGCTCGTCGCCGAAGGTGAACAGCGCCTCCGTGCAGCCGGCGTCGGCCCCGACGCGACACCGCTGCCGGACCTCCTCGGGAGACAGCAACGACGCCTCGCCGGGCACGTCGTAGTAGGTGCAGTACGTGCAGGTGTACCGGCAGGCGGTCGTCAGCGGGACGAAGACGTTCCGCGCGAAGGTGAGCCGGTCGGCGGGCTCGACGTCGGCGGGGGTGATCGAGAGCAGTCGCTCGACCCGTTCGGGGTCGGGCTCGATCTCGATCCCGTACTCCTCGGCGGCTGCGAACACGTTCGTCTCTCTCGGTCGCGACTCAAAAAGGATCGCGGTCGCGGATCCGAGGGCGTCGCCGGGAGGTCGACCCCGCGGGAAACCGGCCTCACTCCCGCCTGACGCCGACCCGCCCGTCCGTCGTGTCGAGCGCGAAGCCGGCGTCGCGGAGCCACCGCGCCGCCCTCCCGCCGTCGCCGTCCGCCTCGGCGTGGATCAGCAGCTCCGCGAGGTCGGCCGGCTCGTCCACGTCGGTCGCGAGCCGGTGGGAGTCGACGACCCGCACGCCCGCGCCGATCTCGTCGGCGATACGCCGGTGATCGAGGTAGGAAGCACCGTGGTAGTCGACCCGGAACGCCGGGTGGCCGGCGACGAACGCGTTCGTTCCGCCGCCGCGGCCGGGGGCGATCGCGACCTCGGCCTCGCGTCCGGCCGCGAACAGCTCCCGCAGGGCGTTCGGCGTCGCGAGCGCGAGGTCGGCCATGACGACCGCGACGCGCTCTGCGCCGTCGTTTCCGAGACGGGCGTCGATCGCCGCGTTGACCGCGTCGGTCAGGGGGCGGTCGTCGATTTCCACCGGGGAGGGGAGATCGATACCGACCGCGCCGGTCGCCAATATTCGCGGCTCGCCGTCGGCCGCGTCGATCGCGGCGAGTACGTCTTGCAGCATCGTCCGCGCGAACGCGGCGCGCTCGTCGGGTGTGAGGACGGCGGAGAGTCGCGACTTGGGGCGCTCTGTCGAAAACGGAACAATGACCTCCATCAGGAGGGTCTCCTCAGAACAGCGATTCGAGTTCGTCGCTGTCGTCGCTGACGAGTTCGTCGAGGTTCTCCTCGCTCTCGTCGCGGATCTCGTCGAGGTTGTCCTGCGCCTCGATGGCGACCTGCTGGAGCTCCTTGATCCGCGGGACGTTGGTGACGCCCGCGAGCAGGATCACGGTCGCGACGAAGCCGGCGCCGCGGTACGGGTAGTCCCCCCCGCGGACCTCCATCGAGCCGGTCTGCTCTTCGAGCCACTTCCGCCCGCGCTCGATACCTTTCCGGTTGAGGTACTCCGGCGGCCCCGCAAGCACGAGCAGGGCGCGCTCGGCTCCCTCGATCTCACAGGGGAGCGTGAGCCGGCCCAGCGCCGCCTTCCGGACGAGGCTGGTGATCCGGTTCGTGGTGTGTGCGCTGTCGAGTTGGTCTTCCCCGTCGTCGTTGCGAAGCCGGGAGAGCAGCCCGCCCGAGGTGCGCTCTTCGACCTCCTCCTCGGCGTAGCCGACCGTGGAGACGCCGCCGCCGGAGAGCGTGTTGATGATCTCCGAGGAGTCGACGACGCTCTCGGCGACCTCCTGGCCCTGCTGGATCTCGCCGGCGCCGAACAGGATGCCGAACCGTCGAACGATCTCCTCGTTGATCTCCTCGTAGCCGCCCTGGACGGACTCGCCGGTCTTCCGCCAGGCGTCGTTGTCGAACACCATCAGGTTGTCCACCTCGCGGACGAACGTCTGGAACGAGCGGGCCGCGTTCAGGGTGTAAATGCCCCCCTCGTCGCTACCCGGCAGGATACCGAGCCCGTAGACCGGCTCGGTGTAGATCCGCTTGAGGTGTTTCGCGAGCACAGGCGCGCCCCCGGAGCCGGTGCCGCCGCCGAGCCCGGAGACGACGAGGAACGCGTCGACCTCGTGGACCGGGATCGAGTCGATGGCGCCCTGTACCTCGTCGATGTCCTCCTCGGCGATCTCCGCGCCGAGTTCGTTGTCAGCGCCGACCCCGTGGCCCTTCACCCGGGACTGACCGATGAGCACGCGCTGGTTCTCAGCGATGTGCTCGAGGCCCATGAGATCGGCTTTGGCCGTGTTGACGGCCGCGGCCGCGCGGACGATCTCCGAGCCCGTCCGCTTGTCGTACTCCAGGAATTTGTCGACGACTTTTCCCCCCGCCTGTCCGAATCCGATCATTGCAAGTTTCATCGTGTGCTCCCTCCGCGTTTGAAATGAACAGAACGTGATCGCGTATTTAAACCTTCGGTTGCTGTTATTACCCGTGATATTCGGCTCGTTGACACGATCGACCGGTTGGCGCTCTGATCAGCGGTCGAGTCGGAGGTCGCGGGGCGTCGACGTCCCCCGGATCGGGCCCGCGACACCTCGATCGTCGCCGCCATCACACCACCCCGAGGTGTTCTCCGAGCGTGGTCAGCTCGGCAGGGTCGACGCCGAACGCCTCGACGTCGTTGTGTGCGGTCGTGTTGTCGAACTTCAACGACCGGTACTGGTCAGCGCCCATCGGGAACCCCGGGACGGCGCCAAGGACTGTGAGCCCGATCCGGGCGAGCGGCATCGGCAGGGGAATGATCGTGACTCCCTTCTTTTCGGCCTCGTACACGAGGTCGGTCACCTGCCTGAGCGTCAACGTCTCTGGACCGCCGATCTCGTAGGTCTCGCCGACGTGCTCGTCCTCTTCCAGCGCCGCGACCAGCATCGAGACGAGGTCCTCGACGTGGATCGGCTGGAAGCGGGTCTTCCCGCCGCCGGGAAGCGGGTACAGAGGCAGACCCGGCGCGAACATCCCCTTCAGCCGCTTGGTAAAGGAGACGAACTCGCCGCCCTCGCCGAAGACGACGGAGGGGCGGAAGATCGTCCAGCCGAGGCCGCTCTCGCGGACGATCTCCTCGGCTTGTCCCTTCGCGCGGATGTAGGCGGTGTCGCCGTCGGGGTCGGCGCCGAGCGCGCTTAACTGGAGGAACCGCTCGGCGCCGCCCTCCTCGGCGGCCCGAACGAGGTTCTCTGTGCCTTTGCGGTGGATCCGGTCGTGCATGACGTTCCCGCCCTTCGGCTCGAACAGCGGCGAGAGCGCGACCAGGTTCACCACCGCGTCTTGCCCCTCGACCGCGCTGGCGATCGAGTCGTAGTCGGTAACGTCGCCCGTCGCGGACGCGACCCCCTCGGGGGTATCGCTCGGCGACCTGGAGAGGGCAGTCACCTCGTGACCCCCGTCTGCGAGCGCGCGGCAGAGGTACGACCCGATGAACCCGGTTCCGCCGGCTACCAACACTTTCATACACGATACGTCGGACGGAACGCCCGTAAACCTACCGCGGCGTCAGACGCCGCGATGACGAGGAGTGGGAATCGGCGGAGCCGCGAAGCGGGAGATCGATGCCCGAGTCAGTCTTCGTCGCCCGTTTCGTCACCCGCCTCGTCGCCCGGGTCGGAAACCGTCAACACCGGTACCGGAGACGTGCGGACGGTGCGCTCGGCGACGCTCCCGAGGAGGTACCGCTTGACTCCGGTTCGTCCCTGCGTCCCCATGACGACCAGATCAATGTCGTTCTCGTCGATGTACGACTGGATCCCGCGCGTTGCAGACGACCCGACCTCGACTGCCTCGACCGAATCGACACCCGCTTCCTCGGCGGTCGCCGCCGCTTCCATGACCGTCTCCTCGGCACCCTCCACCAGCGCGTCCACGCCCGAGTACCCCTCGCCCCCGACGGTCGCGACGTCGACGACGGTGAGGACGTGGACCGTCGCGTCCGCGCGCTTGGCGAGCGTCAGCGCCCGGTCGAGGGCGTCGGCGGCGCGCTCGCTCCCGTCGGTGGGCACGAGAACGTTCCGGTAGGGGTACCGCGCCGTCTCTCCGTCCGGTCGGATACTGAGCACCGGCACCGTCGATTCTCGGACGACGCGCTCGGTGGTGCTCCCGAGGAGCAGGCGGTCGAATCCCGTTCGACCGCGAGTCGGCATGGCGACGAGGTCCATCTCGTGCTCCCCGGCGTACGTGGCGATTGTCTCGGCGACGCCGCCCTGAAGCACCTTGGTCACCGTCTCGATTCCCCGGTCGGCAGCGCGGTCCGCGACCGCCTCGACGATCTCCTCGCCCTCGCGTTCGAGTACGTCGACAATCTCGCCGTCGATCCGTGTGACGCTGTCGTGGGTCGTGTCGGCGACGTTGAGAACGTGGACGGTCGCGCCGTGATCGGCCGCGATATCGAGGACGTGATCGAACGCGGCGCTCGCCCCGTCGCTGCCGTCGGTCGGGAACAGGATGCGATCGAACATGCTCCTATGGTCGCGGCGTGCGGTAAAAAGGTCCGCGGCGGTTCGCCCTCGCGGGGAACAGGCCAGGATAATCGGCCGGCGTCAGGCGCCGTCCGCCCCGCCGGATTCGTCATCGGCCCCGTCACCGGCTCCGTCGACCTCGTCCTCGCCGTCGACTTCGTCGCCTTCGTCGACCTCCTCGATCCGGACTGTCGAGATGCGGGCGCCGTCGACCGCCGTGACCTCGAAGAGGTAGTCGCCGGCCGCGATCGTATCCCCGGTTTCCGAGGTGCGACCGAGTCGATCGAGCACGAGTCCGCCGAGCGTCTCGAACCCGTCGCCGTCGAAGTCGGTGCCGAGCGCGTCGTTGACGACGGATAGCGAGACCGACCCGTCGGCCTCGTAGGCCCCCGCCCCGGTCTTCCGAACCGCGTGGTCGCCGCCCGCGGCGTCGAAGCCGTCGCGGAGGTCGCCGACGAGCGTCTCGACCGTGTCTTCGACGGTGACTATCCCCTCGAAGGCGCCCCACTCGTCGACGACGGCGGCCATCTGACGGCGTTCATCGCGGAACTGCACGAGCAGATCGCTCAGCGACGTGGTCTCCGGAACGATCACGAGGTCGCGTGCGAGATCGGCAGCCGTGACCGACTCGTCACCCGCTTCACCCGCGCGCAACACGTCTTTCGCGTCAACGAAGCCGACCACGCGGTCTGCGTCGTCAGCCGCTACTACCGGGTACCGGGTGTGACCCGCGTCGAGTACGGTCGTGCGGATCGCGGCGAGGTCCGCGCCGGCCGGGATGCTCGTCACGTCCGG
This sequence comes from Halorubrum lacusprofundi ATCC 49239, assembly GCF_000022205.1. Lineage (NCBI taxonomy): Archaea > Methanobacteriati > Methanobacteriota > Halobacteria > Halobacteriales > Haloferacaceae > Halorubrum > Halorubrum lacusprofundi. The sequence continues at coordinate 1,890,233 of NC_012029.1, read as the reverse complement.
TCGGGGGACCATCGCCTCCCGGACCACGGTGTCGTCGAGTTCGAAGACGGCGTCGATCATCTCGACTTCGACGTCTGCGACGTGACCGGCCTCGCCGGAGCGCGCGAGCACGCGGCGGATCTCGCGCTCCTTCATCGTCTCGTCCGTCTCCGAGGCCGGCGGGACGCCGAGCATGCGCGTGAAGGCGTTAGCCGCCCCGTTGAACACGACGATGCCGGGCGAGAACAGGTAGTAGGAGAGCTTCATCGGGGGCGCCAACATCATCGCGACCCGCTCGGCCTGCGCGATGGCGATCGTCTTCGGCGCCAGCTCACCGAACACGACGTGGAGGAACGTGATGATGCTGAACCCGATCGCGAACGCGACGATGTGGACGAGGTTCGGGGGGAGCAGCGGTCCGAGCGCCGGCTCGATCAGCGCCACAATCGCGGGCTCGCCGACCCACCCGAGCCCGAGCGAGGCGAGCGTGATCCCGAGCTGCGTCGCCGCGAGGTAGTCGTCGAGGCTCCCCATCACGTCCTGCAGCGCTCCCGAGCCGGGGCGCCCCTCCTCGACCAGCTGCTCGACCGAGGTGGAGCGGACGCGGACGAAGGCGAACTCGGAGGCGACGAAGAAGCCGTTCAACACGACCAACACGAGCGCCGCGACGACCCGAGTGGCGGAGATCGCGATATCTATCATCGGTGCCTCCGCGGTCCGCGGGCGTGGCGGGTGTGACGGATGTGACTGGTGTGATGGATATCGTCGACCATGCCGGCGGTTCGACGCGGAGCCACTAAAAAGGGTCTCGTCGGAACCCGCGCCGTTTATTCCTTGCCGCGCCGGAGCGCGACCATGCTGATCACGCTGGAGGGGCTCGACGGCAGCGGAAAGACCACCGTCTGGGAGGCGCTCCACGACGTCTACCCCGACGCGACGTTCACCCGCGAGCCCACCGACAGCTGGTATGGCGAGGCGGTCGACCGGTCGATCGCGGCCGACGACGCCGACCCGCTCGCGGAGCTATTCCTGTTGACGGCCGACCACGCGGACCACCTCTCGGGAACGATCGAGCCCGCCCTCGCCGACGGCGACCTCGTGATCTCCGACCGCTACTCCGACTCCCGGTTCGCCTATCAGGCGGCGACGCTCGCCGCCAGCGATGTCGACATCGACCGCCCACTAGAGTATATAAAGGGAATCCACGCCGCCTTCTCGCGGCCGCCGGATGCGACGATCTACCTCGATCTGGACGCCCGCGAGGCAGCCGAGCGCGCAGGCCGGACGAACAAATTCGAGCAGGACGGCTACCTCGCTGCGGTCCGGAAAAACTACGAGCGACTGATCGACGCCGAGCCGGACCGGTTCGTCCGCATCGACGCCTCGCAGTCGCCGGAGGCGGTCATCGCGCGGGTCGAGGAGGTTCTGTCGGAGTTGCTGGGCGAGTAGTCCGTCGACGAGCGCAGAGGTGAAGCGGTCGCAGCGTCGCCGTCTTCGATGCCGTCGTCAGTTCGTGTCCGGCAGTTCGACGTCGTCCGGAGGCGGAACGTAGAGATAGTCGATCGCCGCCCCGAGCACGACGGGAAGTGCGACGAGCAGCCCGACGACGAGCGTCGGGCTGCCGAGATTGATGCCAGTGCCGACGTTGAGGACGCCGGTGAACACCAGCATCGAGATCAGGAGCAACATCGGAGTCAACACGAGCGTGTACACGATCGCCCCCCACGAGGTGTTCAGCCGGAGCCGGAAAAAGCGGGTCGCCACCCCGGCGATCAGCGTGTGAAAGGCCACGAGGGCGAGAAGGCTGACGAACCCGAACAGCGCGAGCATATTTGACCAAGGGGCTCGCGGCATTTGCCCCTATCGGCCTAGAACCCGCCGCCGCTGTTGCCCTGTTGGCGCGCCGCGGAGAGCAGCCCGTCGAGCGGCTCGGTGTACTCGTAGCCGGGGATGACCCCCTGCACGTAGGTCCCCTCGACGAAGTTGATCAGCGCCCCGGCGTCGTCGACGCCGCGCCGCTCGTTGATCTCAGTCAGCTCGAAATCGACCGTAATCTCGTCGGCGGCGACCGCGACAGTGGGGTCGAACTCGTGGTCACCGCGAGTGACTCCGCCCACGTCGACGACGCGGAGTTCGAACGTCTCGATCCACCCCTCCTCGACCACGTCGGCGACCTCGTCGGCCGCCGTCGCGGAGAGGGTCGGCACCCGGACGGTCACTACAAAGTGGATCCGGCCGTCCGCGGCGGGCTCGGCGCGCACCTCGGCGTCGAAGGGGGTCGTCTCCGCAACCCAAACGCCCTCGTCCACGGGCTCGAAGGAGCCGTGGTCCGCGAACGCGCGGCGGACGCGGTCGGGGAGGTCGCCGCCGCCGCCGATCGCTCCCTCGCCGTCACCGGTCACTCCCTCGCCGTCACCGGTCACTCCCTCGCCGTCACCGGTCACTCCCTCGCCCTCGCCGTCACCGCCGATCTCGCCTCCGTCTTCGGATTTGCTCTCGCGCTCGCTCATACCGGATCGGAGGCGACACACGAGTAAAAGCGCGTTGCGTCGGGGAAGTCGGCGGTTCGTCGGTCCGTCCCGATTGTGTCGGAGACCGTATCATCGGTAGTGGTGGCCGCCCGCGTCACCGGTAGTGGCACGCCGGGCCGGTACTGGTGCGCCTTTGTACCCGGACCGACCATGACGGGTATGGCAGCGCAGTTTCGCTCGACAGAGGCGCTGATCGATGCGCTCGCGGACGCCTCCTTCGACCGACCGCCGGCCCTCGTCAGCAACGCACACGTGACCGGACTCGGCGTCGCCCGCGCGCTCGACGCCCACGACGTGCCCGTGATCGCGCTCGACCGCCCCGGAGACGACGACGCGCTCCGCCACGACGGGCTCGCACCACCCTCGGATGCGGTCGACTTCGCGGGCGCGGTGACGTACCCGCTCGACGACCTCGACGGGTTCCGCGAGGACGTGGAGGCGATCGTCGACGCGATCGGCCGCGAGGCGGTCGCGTTCGGCTGCATGGACGAGTGGGCGCTGGCGTACGCGCGGGCGGATCCCGAGGGTGTCCGGCTCCCCTTCGCCGGGATCGACACGCTCGACGACGTGTTGAACAAGTCCGAGCTGTACGCGACCTGCGAGACGCTCGGCGTTCCGTACCCGGAGACGTACCGGCTCACGGAGACGGCGGAGGCGGCGACGGGCACGCCGGACGCCGACGCCACCCTCGACGAGGCCGCCGAGGCGCTCGGGTTCCCGCTCGTGGTGAAACCGGAGCTCAAACGCGACTTCGAGGAGGCGTTCGGCACCAACGTACTGGAGGTCGCCGACCGCAAGGAGTTCGCGGACGCGGTCGCGGCCGCCCGCGAGGAGGAGATCGCCGTGATGGCGCAGAAACGCGTCGACATCGCCACCGGTCGAGACCACTCGCTCGCGTCGTACGTCCCGCCCTCGGGCGTCGGGGACGCGCTCGCGGTCGTCGGCAACGCCGCGGTGCGATTCCCGCAGCAGTTCGGTACCTCCTGTCTGGTGGAGACGGCCGACGAGCCGGCGATCGAGGCGCGCGCGCTGGCGGTGCTCGACGACGCCGGCTACCACGGGATCAGCGAGGCGGAGTTCGTGTACGACGACGAGCGCGAGGAGTTCCTCCTGCTCGACGTCAACACCCGACCGTGGAAGTGGATCGGGATGCCGGTCGCCGCGGGCGCGAACCTCCCGATGGCGGCGTACGCCGCCGTCACCGACGCCGAGTACGAGTCGTCGGGCGTCGAGCCGACGCGGTGGGTGTACCTCCGCGACTACCTCGCGCTGCTCGCGGGCGACGACGTGTTCTGGGACCAGCTGTCGACCGCCGACTGGCGGCGGCTCGTCGCCGGCGACTTCGAGCGCGAGGGGAACCTAACGACGGGGATCTACCGCCCGTCCGACCCCGCGCCGGCCGCGAAGTTGTTCGAGACGGAGTTCGTCGACCGCGACTACTACTGCTCCTGTTAAGGGCGGTCGGGTCAGCGTCGACGGCGATACGCTATTTAAATAGCCGTGAGCGACCGCGACAATCACTTATAAAGAACGAGGTAGTGGCGTCGGCGAAGCCGCCGAAACAGTTTGTCGGTGAGGGTGCGTGCTGAACTCGGACGGTCACGCTGATTGCTCTGCATCGTATCTGCGAACGAGAGATCCAACGTACCAGAACTTCAGTATCATTGAACCCATCCCGCTAAGCGCCGCTCGAACCGGTTTTTTCCGGTAGACGGAAGCGAACGCGTATCCCGTCAAAGGGATGTTGAGAAGGTTGAGAAGGTTCGGATACGTGAGTCCCAAGACGCGCTGCTCTTGCTCTTCGACCCACCACTCTTCGGCAAGTACGACCCGAGTCATCCACGCATCGGTATCCTCCGGAGGCGAGAACAATACCGGATTGACGAGCGTGAACGCAACGGCAGCCATTCCGAGTTTCCAATTTCGATCAGACACCGCATAGAGGAGTACAGGGAGCACGAGTACGCGACTCCATCCGCTTTTTGGGTTCGAATGCCGCTCCCAGACTGTTCGCTTGTATCGTTCGATTCGTTCCATATCTCATTCGGAATGTACTCGATGTATATGTAGTTCTCCTACGGCTAGGTGAGAATCCTGAATTACGCGATTCAGGGTGTATTGGACAGCCAAACCGTGTTACTGTGCGAACTGCGACAGGAATGCGGGGGAAGGGATTCGAACCCTCGAACCTCTACAGGAGCGGATCTTAAGTCCGCCGCTTTTGGCCAGGCTCAGCCACCCCCGCGCGGATTCGGATACCGGCGGCGGGGTCAAACCCCTTTCGGATGCCGCGGCGGCGCCCAGCGCGGCTCGGGTTCCCCGAGCGCCCTGCCCCCTACCAGTCCACCGAGAGCGTCCCGTCGCCGTGCGGGTCCGGCGCGATCTCCTCGTCGGTCCGGCGGTCGACGACGTGGATCACGCCGCGCTCCTTCTTCGCGGGACACACCTCGGCGGCTCGAATGTTCTCGTCCAGTTCGTCCTCGCCGATGTAGTACGACCGCGGCTTCGCCATCCCGCTTTGCACGTCCATCACCCAGTTGTCGCCGACCTCGGCGCACTTGCCCGCCCCGAAGCACTTGTTCGCCTCGAAGACGATCTTGTACGGCTTCTCCTCGATCGGGGGTCCCTCGCCGCCGATGTCGCTCGCGCGCAGCACCTCGTCGTCGGCGTCCGCCTCGTCGCTCATACGGATCCCTCGGCGACCGCGGGACTTTCGTCTGTCGGTCGCTCTCGGTGAGTGCGGCTCGTCTCGGCAATCCGAGCGGCCTCCCGACTACTCCTCGACGTGCTCCGCGAGCAGTCGCTCCGCGTGCTCGGTCGAGTCGGCGACCTCCCACCGCACCTTGTCAGCGTCTCGGTACGCCAGGGCCTCCTTCAACTCGTCACGGAGGACCCCCGTCCCGAACCCGACCGTGTCCCCCTCCGCGTCGCCCAGCTCGTACAGCGCGTAGCGGCTCGGCGCGCTCCGGACCGTCGAGCGGTCGAGGTCGCGCCAAGGTTTCGCGAGGCTCATCGGGGTGGATCTGCCGACATCGGCATCGTCGTCGGGGTCAGCGTCCGCATCGCGGTCACCGGTGCGCGTCGAGCCCGTCTTCCGGCGCCTCGACGATCTCGTAGCTCCCCTCCGTCCAGCCGTCCTCGACGAAGACGAACACGCGACCGCCGGCGATCTCGGGATCGGCGATCACCTCGTTGCGCTGGCCGGTCCGCCCGACGATCACGCCGGGGAACACCTCGTCGCGCTCGCCGTCCTCGACGATGACGCGACCGACGCCGGAGTCCTCCAAAATCTCGTCGTCGGTGTTGTAGTCGTTGACGTACGTCATCACGCCCTCCGTCTCCGTCGGGTCGGTGACGAGCACGTGCGTCTCCTTGCCCGGGCCGGCCGTCACCGAGCCCTCGACGGCGTCGGGAACGCCGCGGTAGAGGGTGGTTCGCCCGTCGAGGTACTCGATGACGACGCCCTCCTCGCGGAGGTCGATCCCGATCGACGTGGGGGGAACGTCGCTGCGTGAAGGTGCAGACATACACGTCGTTCGGTGCGCGCGCCTCAAAAGGGGCGCGCTCGGTGGTCGGCGGAGGCGTCGTGGTCGCCGTCGGCGCCCTCGCCACAGCCCCCGCCGCCGTCCGGCCTCAGTCGCGAGAATCGGGGATGGCACCTTTAAGGCCCCTCCGCCGGGAGGGTAGTTCATGCAACGGACGCGACGGGGCCTGTTGGGCGTCGGCGCCGCCGCAGTCGTCGGGCTCTCCGGGTGTCTCGGCGTCGAGGGCGTCGAGTACCCCGACGCGGCCGCGGAAGACCCTCCGAACGCGGACGGCGGCGACGACGGTGGCGGCGATGGCGAGACCGCCGGCGACGAGCAGGTCGACGGCGACGACCCCGAACCGGTCGCGAACGAGGCGCTCGCGACGGCGACCCGGAACGTGGTCGACGACGCGGTGTGGTTCGCGACCGAGTACCCGTCGGCGGTCGCGACGTATCGGGACGCGATCCGGGAGGTCGTCGCCGAGATCGACGATGTGCGGGACGCGGTCGACGAGAACGACGCGGTGACGGTCGAGATGGCTGACCGACTCGACGAAGCCGGGCGCACGGCCGCCGACACCGCCGCCGACGCGCTAGAGCCGCAGTTCCACCCCCGATTCCGGATCGTCTCGCGCACGGAGCGGCACGTCGAGAAGCTCCGGACGTTCGCCCCCCGCGGCGATGTCGACCGCTTCTTAGAGGAGCTCTCGCGGATGCGCCGCGGCTTCGCCGCCGTCGGCACCGCCACCTACGTCGACGAGGCGTTCTCCCGCGAGCCGATCCACAATCGGCTTTTGAACCGCCTGTTGTACCCGCTCCCGGACGACGACGCCGAGCGACGGCGTGTCCGCGGCGAGGCGTTCGTGGAACTCGGCCTCGCGAGTCGTGGATTCTCGGCGTTTGCGCACGAGCCGTACGACGACGAGGAGCATGATCGGAACCAGATCCCGCGGATATACGGGAACGCGTTCGAGGCGGCCCGCCGCGAGGAACTGCGCGCGCGCCTCGGACCGATACCGCGCTCCGAGGACCGGACCGAGGAGCTGTTCGTCGCGTTTGCGACCCGCCCCGCCGCCGGCAACCGACCGAGTCGGACGTTCGAGGGGTGGGCACACGAACTTGAGGGCGTCCCCCTGTACGTGCAGCGGTATCCGGACGCGTCGACCGCGAACGATCGGCTCGACGAGGCGGTCGCTGCCGCCTCGACTGAAGGGCGCGCGCCGATCGACCCCGACGCCACCGCGGCCGGATCCGATTTCTCCGGGGACGCGACGGGGGAGGGAGGAAGCGAGGGCGGCGGGGAGAGCGGAAGCGACGAGGGTGACGGAGAAGACGGCGAGGACCAAGCACCGATATATCAGGGCCCGACCCGTTGGCACCGCCTCTACCACCACGAAGCGGAGGGGGAGCGGTACGGGTTCGGCGAGCACGCCGGCGTCCAGTACGGCTACGTCGTGCAGGCCGGCGAGTTCGTGGTCGCGGCCGGGTTCTCGGGTGACGCGTGGGAGGAACGCACCGGCTGGCAGGGACAACTGGCGAACGGGTGGGCGGTCGTCTGATGAACGGAAACGGAGTCGGTCTCACGGCGGCGGTGTTCGCGGTCGTCGGCGCCGGCGTCGGGCTCGTCGCCGCCGCGACCACCGGGTGGGCGGAGACCGCGCTCGCCGCGGCGGCCACCGGCGAGACCGCGCGGTTCGGCCCGGTGTTCGTCGCGCAGTCGTACCTCGCCATCACCGCCGCCGCCTTGGTCATTGCGCCTCTGCTCGCAGGCGTCCTCGGCCTCCTCGTCGGGTCGCGGGCGTACGACGCGAGAGAGGCAGCCGCGACCTGCGGGATCGGAGGCGGGCTCGGCGCGTTGGCGTACGGGCTGGTCGTCGTCGTCCTCGTCGTCGCGTCGCAAGGCGAGGCGGCGACGCAGGCTCACGGGATCGCGGACGCGTTCGGATCGATACTCACGACCGCGGTCGTCGCTGCCGTCGTCGGCGCGGTGACCGGCGTCCTTGGATTGGTGACGGAGTGACCATGACGCCCTCGCTCCGCCGTCGACGACTGTTGGCCGCTGCGGTTCCCGGACTGCTCGCCGGCTGTCTCGTGGAGTCGAGCGAGGACGCCGGCGGCTCCGGAGACGGGACGGAGACCTCTGCGAGCGACGACGCGAGCGACTCCGAGAGCGAAAACGGAGATGACGGCGAACGCGAATCCCTCTCGGAGGACGAAAAGTCCGCCGCCGAGCAGGCGGACGATGGGGACTCCCCGGATGAGGTCGGCCCCGACGGCTCCGGTCTCGTGGTTACGAACGTCGACGTGCTCAGCGTGACCGACGACGGCTATGAGACGACGGTGGAGGCGCAGCTCACCGTCGAGAACGCCGGACGGTTCACGTACGGTACGGTCGAACTCCGCGTCGACGCGTACGCGACGCGCCCGAACTCCATCGAGCGCGAGGCGGTCGGCTACGACTACGTCACCGAACGGTTCTCGTCCGACGATCGATTCGCCGGCGGGACCCGACGCTTCGACGCCTCGATCACGTTCCGAAGTCGGGAGACTCGCGCACGACCGGATCCGGACTGGTACGAGGTTGACGCCGCGCTCCGGCGCGCGGAGCCGGTCTGAGGGAGAGGCCGATCCGGCGGTCCACGCCGCGCCGCCCCCGACCGCCCCGAGAGACTCGCCGTGATCGCTACCTCTTTGTCCGCGCTCGCGAGCCGTGAGTACATGGAGGGACGGGCAGCGGCGCTCGGCGCCGGCACCGTGTTGAACGCGCTCGCGACGGGCACCGGCGCCGCCTTCGGCATCGACGTCGAGACCCGCGCGACGGTGACGCTCAACCCGGACGCCGACGGCGTGCGCGGGACGATCGCCGAGGACCCCGACGGTGACACCGCCCTGATCGAGCACTGCGTCGCGCTCGCGACCGAGCGCTGGGGCGACGGCGAGGGCGGCACCGTCCGGACCGACAGCGACGTGCCCCTCGCAGCGGGACTCAAAAGCTCCAGCGCGGCCGCCAATGCGACCGTGCTCGCGACCTGTGACGCGCTCGGGCTGGCGGTTGGAGACGACGATGCGGACCCGTCCGTCGACGTCACCCGCCTCGACGCCTGCCGACTCGGGGTCCGAGCGGCCCGCGAGGCGGGCGTCACGGTCACGGGCGCGTTCGACGACGCGACCGCTTCGATGCTCGGCGGCGTCACCGTTACCGACAACGACGCCGACGAGCTACGGTCGCGCGAGACCGTCGACTGGGACGTTCTCGTGTGGACGCCTCCCGAGCGCGCCTACAGCGCGGACGCGGATGTGACCCGCTGTGAGGCCGTCGCGCCGATGGCGGATCTCGTCGCCGACCTCGCGCTCGACGGCCGGTACGCCGAGGCGATGACCGTTAACGGACTCGCGTTCTCCGCCGCGCTCGGCTTCGACGCCGACCCCGCGGTCGAGGCGATGCCCCACGCCACCGGAGTGTCGCTGTCGGGGACCGGTCCGAGCGTCGTCGCCGTCGCGGACCCCGACGACCCCGAGACCGACCTCGACGCGGTCGCCGACGCGTGGAGCAACCGTCCCGGAACCCTGCGGCGAACGACCACCAGAAACGACGGTGCGGCCGTCGAGTGAGCACACTATCGACTGACCCCAAACCTACCAATGAGTGACACACCGAACTCCGAGGACCGAAGCCTCGACGAACTGCGACGCGAGATCGAAGACATCGACCGCGAGATCGTGGAACTGATCGCCCGACGGACCTACGTCGCCGACACGGTGGCGGCCGTGAAGGAGGAGCGCGACCTCCCGACGACCGACGAGGGGCAGGAGGAACAGGTAATGGAGCGCGCCGGCGCAAACGCCGAGCGGTTCGACGTCGACGCCAACCTCGTGAAAGCGATCTTCCGGCTGTTGATCGAGTTGAACAAAGTTGAACAACGAGAGAGCCGGTAGCCGAATTCGGGCGTTTCAGGGCCTCTACTGCGGTTCGAATTACAAAATCTTCTTCCGGCAGTTGCTCTTTCGTTCCCGGATCGGTGAACGAGAGTATAGACGCGTCGGTGCCACGAACACTAATTCAAACGGAACCGTCCGACGAGTGGGGCATCCTCGATTATTTCGTCCACAAGGCAGTGTACTGCTGGAATTTGATACTCGATCGATGCCTATCGATGATCGGCGTTCAGTAGTCCAGTAGAGAACACGAATCGCGTGCTTCATTCGAAAGCTGTAGTTAGTACGTTGGAATCATTCATCGTGCGTTGGCATCAACGGTACCTGCCCATCGTAACCGCCGCTTGTCTAGTTAATCGAGGAACGATCGAAGAAGGATACCGAGACCGAAGACGAGACACACGGATTCGGCGACGTGGACTTGAGTGAGCGTCAACCCAGTGAACTGGTAGAGGAATCCCTCGATGAGTACGCCGAGTGTAATAAACCCAAACCCGAGCGTTGCGTCGCGGAGGTATCGGGTCTGTTGCTGCCTGTAGGCCCGGAAACTGATTGCGGTGGTCGCGAGACCGACGCCAAGGAGCAGGACGCGAACAGCGATCAATGCAAGTTCCCAGTGGCCAGTCATGGAGACTCCCCTTCGTTCGCTTGTTGTGGCAGTTGACCGTACAGCGAGTACAGAATGACGAGCATCCCGAATGCGACGATAGCAGTCTGGATGGTTCCAGAGAGGAATATCGACAAGCCCACCACATCGAACAGGACACCCTCAATGACAGAGCCGATACTAATAAAGAGGAACCCGATAGCGACGTACAGCATCGGCTCGCTGCCGTACGTTCGATACCCCTTGTAGGCCTTGTACGTTATCAACAGCCCCAGTCCAACCGTGATGAGTTTCGCGATGACGAGTTCGATGTGCATGGTTATGTCAACTCTCCCTGATTTCGCTCCAGATGCGCGAGAACCGCTCGGAAGCGTTCTCCCGCACATGGACGCTCACGTCGATGGTTCCATCGTCGATATCGACGTCGAGATGGTCGACCTTCGCCTCGTAGACGCTGTGGTGGCTCCCATCTGATTCGATCCGTGTCTGCTCGACGAGCAAGTCGTTGGTAATCATGTCCTCAACTCGGCGATAGATGGTTGAGAGCGCGACATCACACTCTGTGCTGAGTTCCTTCGCAGACCTAGATTCCTGACTCGTCGCGGCCAGAATCTGCCGGACTCGTTCTTGGCCGAGGAGCTCCAAGAGTTCGTCAGAGCGTTCCTGTGTGGACACGGATGTTCCTCGCAATAGTTCATGAATACTCCAAGATACTTAAAGAGGGAATCGTTTTGCGTCGCGCGCAAAACAGCGACCCGCCCATTATCCCAGCAAGCGTATCCTCAAGTGCAAGGTGACTGATCCCATGACAAACGAATCTCTGTACACCCGGCGACGGATGCTCAGCCTATCTGGTACCGCGGCGGCCATTGGTCTCGCTGGCTGTTCGGGTGGCCAGGCAGAGAGTGATGGCGGGTCAGAATCGACGGAAGAACACTCTGACTCGGATGGTCACAACGAGACGGAGAGCCACGACGACTCCGAGGACGAACACAGCGAGGAAGAAGAGAGCCACGACGACGAAGAAGAGGGTCACGGCGAAGACAGCCATCATGATGAGGAGATTGGTGCCCCGACGGAAACAGCACAGGTGAACATGATCACGACGGACGGGACGTACCACTTCGACCCTCACGTGGCCCGAGTCGAGGTCGGCGGCACGGTGACCTTCCACAACGAAAGTGGGAGCCACTCTGCCACGGCCTACCACCCAGACAACGATCAACCACAGCTCGTCCCCGACGGAGCCGCGTCGTGGGACAGCAGCCTCCTCTCGGAGGCAGGCGCAACGTTCGAACACACCTTCGAGACTGAAGGGGTCTACCACTACTACTGCACGCCCCACGAAACGGTCGGAATGATTGGTAGCATCATCGTCGGAGAACCGGACGCTCACGGCCAACCTGCGCTCGAGGAGCCGCCACAGGACAAGCCCGAGAGCGTCACGAAGAAGATCTCGGAACTCAACACGATGTGTAACGAAGCGCTCGGCCACGGACACTAATCCGAAGACGGCACCATTTTTCGAGACAGCGGGAATGGTATAGTAGTTTATATTTCTCCGCTTTCCGTGATATCAGTGGCCACGGGAATGAAACACAAAAAAATGAGTAACTAGAGACAGCCTGCGTTTATTCCGTATTTATCATCTACAGCAGTTGGGTGCTGAGGGAACTGACTGTTAATTGTTAGTGAATTTATGGCACAACAGCTTAAGACGACCCGATCAAACCTCACTACACCACCATAGTTCCTCATACCCTGTAACCACCGAACTGAGTTAGCCCGATTCGGAGAACCATCCGTGCTGTATTCGCGCCCTGTATTCAGTACAGCCTCTGAGAACTACTTACTTTCTGTCAGACGAGGTTTGCTGAATACAGAGCGTACACTTCCCAATTCACTGCCATCATGTGCTGGACTTATCACTCCAGTCCGCCAACGCTATGCATGGCCCAGAGTGACGGATTTGACCGACTCCTCGTGCTCGTTGTCGCCATCGTGATACTCCTTCCAGTTTTGATGATGGTGTTCGCATGGCCGATGATGACGATGTGGGGTAGTGGACACATGTGGGACGGCGGGATGTGGAATGGGGCAGGCGCATCGTGGATGTGGCTTGTGATGTGGATCGTTCCGCTTGTGATATTTCTTGGTGGAGGATACCTCCTGTATAGAGTGTTTAACCCTCCCAATAGCAATGATACGGACGCCGCACTCGAAGAACTGCGCCTCACCTATGCACGGGGAGACCTCTCCGAGGAGGAATTCGAACAACGGCGAGAACGCCTCGATCGTTCGGAGTGAGGCCGATGGACGACGACCACGCGGCGCATCATCAGCACGCCCCCGCCGAGCGCCCCACCGATCGAGCGTGCCCTGGGTGTCGGGTCTGCGCGTGCTACGAGACCGAAAGCGACCGCCGCGCGACGGACGAAACCGATGATCGCGCCGAATCCCCCGATTACAACCATCACGCCGGCCACAGTCAGAACGACCACGGCAGCGCAGACCACGACCACGGTTCAATGGTCGACCACTCGGGGCACGAGGCGATGTTCAGACGACGGTTCTTCGTGTGTCTCGCCCTTGCAGTGCCCGTCCTCTACTACAGCACTACGTTACAGTCGTGGCTCGGCTTCGCCGCAATAGGCTTCACTGGGAGCGAATTCATCGCGCCCGCCTTCGGGCTCCTCGTATTCGGGTACGGGGGCGTACCGTTCCTCCGGATGGGGGCCGTCGAGGCTCACAACCGGGAGCCAGGGATGATGCTACTGATCTCGCTGGCGATTACTGTCGCGTTCGTCTACAGCATCGGGGCCGTGGCGTTCGGGGTCGGCGAGCCGTTCTTCTGGGAACTCGTCACACTCATCGTCATCTTCCTGCTCGGCCACTGGGTCGAGATGCGGAGCGTCCGCCGTGCATCGGGAGCACTCGACCACCTCGCCGACCTGATGCCAGACACCGCCGAACGGCTCACAGACGGTGGTGAGCCGGAGACGGTTCCGGTCGCCGAACTTCAGCAGGATGACCTCGTACTTGTTCGCCCCGGGGCGAACGTGCCAGCCGACGGCGTCGTCGAGGAAGGGGAGTCGAACGTCAACGAGTCGATGCTCACCGGCGAGTCCAAACCCGTCTCGAAGGAGCCCGGTGACGAGGTCATCGGCGGGACGACAAACCGAGACGGAAGCCTTCGCGTCCGGGTGACCGCAACCGGCGACGCGACTGCTCTCTCGGGCATCATGCGGCTGGTCGATGAGGCCCAGCGGAGTAAGTCCCGGACGCAGGTGCTCGCCGATCGGGCCGCCGGCTGGCTGTTCTACGCGGCGCTCACGGTGGCGACTGTCACCGCCGTCGCGTGGACGGCTGCGGTCGGGTTCGGATTCCCGGTGGTTGAACGCGTCGTGACAGTGCTGGTTATCGCCTGTCCGCACGCGCTCGGACTCGCTGTGCCGCTCGTCGTCGCCATCAACACATCGATGGCGGCCAGCAACGGGATGCTTATCCGCGATCGCATAGCGATGGAGGAGGCCCGTAACCTCGACGTGGTCGTCTTCGACAAGACCGGGACGCTGACGAAGGGCGAGCAGGGGATCGTCGATGTAACTACGACCGGGACGCTGACCGAGAACGAGGCGCTGACGCTGATGGCCGCCGTCGAGACCGACTCCGAGCATATGATTGGCGAGGCGATTCTGTCCGAGGTCGAAGAACGTGGCCTCACCGTCCCGGACGCAACTGGGTTCGAGGCGCTTGAGGGCCGTGGCGTCCGGGCGACAGTCGACACGACCGCCGTCACCTCGGGAACGGGTGAGACCAAACGAGAGTCGGTTCACGTCGGTGGCCCGAACCTGATCCGGCACCTGGGCGTCGAGATACCGGGAGAAATCGACGCGTTCGCGGAGCGCGCTGGCTCTCGGGGACAGGGTGTCGTCTACCTCCTCCGCGAAGAGGAGGCGGTAGCTGCGGTGGCACTCGCGGACGTGGTTCGAGAGGAGAGCTTTGAGGCTATCGAGGCACTCCATCAGATGGGTGTCGAGGTGGCGATGTTAACCGGTGACTCCGAAGACGTCGCCCGGGCCGTCTCGGAAGAACTCGGCATCGACACGTACTTCGCCGAGGTGTTGCCCGCGGATAAGGACGAGAAGATTGTTGAGTTACAGGAGGGCGGAACCCTCGTCGCGATGGTCGGGGACGGCGTGAACGACGCGCCCGCGTTAACCCGTGCGGACGTCGGCATTGCCATCGGGTCGGGTACCGACGTGGCTGTTGAGTCGGCTGACGTTGTCCTCGTGGAGAACGACCCGCGGGACGTGGCCAGCCTCGTCCGCCTCAGTCGGAAGAGCTACCGGAAGATGCAGGAGAACATCGTCTGGGCAGCCGGGTACAACGTCATCGCACTCCCGCTCGCCGCTGGCCTACTCGCACCCATCGGTGTCCTGCTTTCGCCCGCCGTCGGGGCTGTTTTGATGTCCGCGAGCACGATAGTCGTCGCGGTCAACGCCCAGCTCCTGCGTCGGGCCGATATCTCGAATTGAGACGACGATCGGATTCCCACCGGGACACACTACTGCGAATGGCATGGTATATGCAAATGCTTGCAGTGGTCTGCGACGACTACTAACTGAGGTACCCTCGAATGGGACTTCGGCTGGCCGCTATTCTATGCGACGAACGCGAGTTAGCACCCATCTCCAATGTTTGTTCTGTCATCCGTCCTGTGAGAGAGCCGATTGTATTGATCTGACACTGTCCAAGATATACGCAGCGTATGCAGCACGGCTGTTGAAACCCATCACCAATTGATGGATTCAACAAGGGCCTCATATTCACTATCGTCGTTTCTTTATATACAGTTGCGTTTCAAAGTCTGTAACGACTGATAACGGCTCCCTTGAATCCATAATATCCCTATTTTCCACAAGAATCCATGGTGGATTTCAGCTACCTGAACAAGGTGGAGCAGCGGGAGCCTCGCTGATTGGTGCCGATGCTCAGTTCACGCTTTTTGCGAGCTCGGCTCCAGCTGTGAACTCCACGTCATCAGACGCGGCTCCCGTGAAGTGGCGGATTACTCCGGGTCGTCTTTTGGCGGCCGTTTAGACAGCCGGTCGAACCGGTCTTGGGCGGCGTCGGCCCGGGTCGAAGTCCGTTCGGGATCGTAGGTCGCGGCCGCGATCGATCCGTCCTCGATCCGTACGTCCAAGATCGCATCCGCATGCCGCCCCTCACTCGGGAGTCGATCGGCGTCGAGGACGGCGTTGCCCACGTCATCGCCGTCACGCTCGAAGAAGACGGTCGCAAGCCCGTCTTCGACCGTGTCCACAACCGCCGTGTACGCACCGTCAGCGAGATCGATCTCAGTCATTCGTACGACTCCTCAAGAACGCGGTCCCCGGTAGTGTTTGTGACGATCACGGTGTCGCCGGCGTTGTTCCAAATCGGCGAGTCGGAGCCCCAGTAGAGTTCCCGTTCCGTGTCGGTTCCACTCCCCGTTCTGAGTGTCAGCGTCTCGTCGGGAGCGAGTGTCACGCCGTCCGGCATCGCGTAGCGTTTCCCGACCTCGTCCTCGACGGTCCACCCCGACAGATCGAGCGTCTCCGTCCCCTCGTTCTCGAAGACTATGTACTCGTCGTTGAGGGTCTCGCGGTCGTCACCCGCCGCGTCCGCGTTGATCGTCGCGATCGCGAGCGTCCCGTTCGAATCGGTGGCCGTCTCGTCATCGCTACCGGCTGAGTCATCCGTGGTGTCTCCGCCGTCGGTAACAGCGACGGCTCCACCACTACCGATCTGGGCCCGTTCCACGACATCGCCAGGCGTCCCGGGCTCGATTGGATCGCCGTCGCGGAGCGACTGCGGTTCCGTCGGCGCATCCCGCTGTGTTCGTACCGAGATATTCGTGCCATCGCTGACGAAGACGATATCACCGTGTGTCGCCGTCCAATACGTCGACACTGACCGGTCGGTGAAACGCTGGAGGACCTCCTCGTGTGGGTGCCCGTACTGCGAATCGTAGGCGCTCGAGATGACCGCAACGCGCGGGCCAACCGC
This sequence comes from Halorubrum lacusprofundi ATCC 49239, assembly GCF_000022205.1. Lineage (NCBI taxonomy): Archaea > Methanobacteriati > Methanobacteriota > Halobacteria > Halobacteriales > Haloferacaceae > Halorubrum > Halorubrum lacusprofundi. The sequence goes on along the minus strand of NC_012029.1, from coordinate 1,873,603 downwards.
ATCGAGAAACGCTCCGCTCGAGGAACTGCTCGACCCGTGGTGACCCGCTTTCAGCACCGTCGACTGGAGCCGCGCACCGTACGTGTCGACGAGATACGCCTCTTGGTCGTCCTCGGCGTCACCGGACAGCATGAAACTCGTCTCGCCGTGCGTGAGTTTGAGAACGATACTGTTCTCGTTGCGAGCTTCGTTCTCGAGATACGGCTCCGGGGGACCGAGCACGTCGACGGTGGTCTTACCGAAGGAGACGGAATCGCCCTCTCGCGTTTCGTACAGCGTCACCTCGTGTGCCTCGACGGCATCAAGATACTCACCGTACGTCAGTGTACTCGCCGCGAGCCCCGGATCGTAGACGGCACCGATCCCGCCAGCCTCTGTCTCGTAATAGTCGATGATCGCCGCATTCCCACCGATGTGATCCGCGTCGTTGTGCGAGCTCACGAGGTGGTCGATCCGTGTGATGTCGTGTCGTCGGAGATACTCGAGTACGTATTTCCCGTCGTCGTTGTAGTGGCCCGTGTCGACGAGCATCGTCTCGCCGTCGGGTTCGATAACGAGCGTACTCACGGATTGCCCGACGTTGATGTAGTGAACTTCGAGAGAGCCGTTGGCCGCTGTGATATCCGACCCGCTATTCGGTGTTGCATCGGCGGATATCGGGTCACCGAGAGATGCACCCGCGCAGCCGGCGAGAACGACGACACCCACGAGAAGAAGCACATGGGATAGCTTCCGAGAATGAATCATTATTACTCATGGGTGATGTTGACTTGTAAAGTTGATCTAACGTGAAACATATTTAGTACGTAGATCAGTGACAGTAACAGAGATGGCACACTCCGCTGTGTTCCTCAGATAGAGGGCCTGTGGGGGATTTTTGTCTCCGTGATTCCGAGTTGGAGTCGATATGTCACGAGCACTGACATCCTCTCGCGACGGTCACGTCTACGAGTTCGCGCCGACGATGGAGCCCGTCTACGAGGCGGCCGACGGCGAGTCGCTCACGATCGAGACGATCGACAGCCTGAATGGAGCGATCCAGACCGACGACGACCGCCTCGACGCCATCCCCGAGGAGGTGAACGCCGCGACCGGGCCGATCGCGGTCGAGGGGGCGAGCCCGGGCGACGTGCTCGCGGTCGAGATCGAGGACGTGCGCGTCACCGAAGACCGAGGGCGCGTTCTCACCGCCCCCGGGTTCGGCCTTCTGCAGGACGATCCCGAGATCGAACACCCGGCGACGCGGATCACCGAAGTGGACGCCGAGGGAGCGAGTGAGCAGATCGACTTCGAGGGGATCGACGTGCCGATCGAGCCCGTGATCGGGACGATCGGGGTCGCCACCGCGGAGGGATCGGTCTCGACGCTCACCCCGGACGACCACGGCGGCAACCTCGACACGACCGACATGACGACTGGGACGACCGCGTACTTCCCGGTGTTCCAGGAGGGCGCGATGCTCGCGATGGGCGACTCGAAGGCCGCGATGGCCGACGGCGAGATGTGCGGCACGGGCGCCGAGATCGGCACCGAGATCGACGTGACCCTCTCGGTGATCGAGGATCCGGAGATCTCGCTCGATCGCCCTCTTGTCGACACCGGCGACGCAGTCAAAACGATCGCGAGCGCCGAGACGATGGAGGAAGCCGTCGAACTCGCGAATCGCGATGTCGTCCGGCTACTGGCACACGAACACGGCTTCTCCCGGACGGAGGCGTACCTGTTCTCCAGTCTCGTCGGCGGCCTCGAAATAAGTCAAGTGGTCGACCCGCAGGTGACCGCGCGGAACGCGGTGCCGAGCGAGTATCTGTCGGTTCCGTACTGATCGGTCTCTCCTGCGATCGGTTTCTCTTCCCGACCGGTTTCTCTTCCCGACCGGTTTCTCTTCCCGACCGATTACTCGTCGACGGTGTGCCCGCGCTCCGCGATCTTCCGTGCGGCGTCGCTCAGGTGGCTCGTCGGCTGATCCGCACTCGCCTCGGTTTCCGACGCGCTTCCGTCGCTGTCGTCACCTTCGCCGGGCGAAACGACCTCACCGTCCAAATCGGTCTCTGCCGACCCGTTTCCGACGCCGACCTCGGCCGGATCGGCGTCCGGCGGGTAGCTCCGCTCGGCCGGCGGGACGAAGGCGGTCTCGACCGCGCGGACGATCTCACGGACGCTCTCCTCGTCGAGTCGGTCGGCGTACGCCTCGCGGATCAGGTCGGGGACGGCGTAGGCGTAGTGGCCTCGACCGGCGTGACGAATGACCCCCGCCCGTCGGATGGGGCGGTGACGGCTGTACGCGTGGCCGGAGTCGCCGTCGCCGCCGGCGTCGATGTGGGCGGCGACGGGGTCGCTGACGCCCTCGCGTCGGTAGTGTCGGAGCATCCCCTGTGAGAGCTCCGGAAGTGCCTCGATCCGACTCCGAAGCTCCTCGATAACGGCCTCGCGGGTGCCGAGCTCGACCGCGTCGTCGAACCGGAGCGCGCTCTCGGCCACGTCGGCGCGCGTGACCGGATCGACGTCATCGACGGGGGCGCCGTCGCTCGAGTCGTCGGTTGGGGTCTCGCCGGTCGGGGAGTCGTCGGCCGGGGCGTCGGAGTCGGTGTCGTTCGGGGCTGTGTCGCGGTTGCCCGCGGTGGTGTCTGTGTCGACATCGGCGTCTCCGTCGGCGTCCTCGCTTCTCTCGGTCGCGGCGACCGCCTCGTCGTACGACTTGAGCACGGACTGGTCGCCGTCGTCGCCAGTCGTTCCCTCTCCGCCGGCGGCCACGGACGGGCCGTTTCCGCCGCGGTACGGCGCTTCGGCCTTCCCGAGAAGCGCCTGCGCGAACTGGTCGGCCATGTTGCTCAGGTCGCGGGCGTCCTCTAGCTCGCGTTCGAGCTCCTGGATGCGCTGGTCCCGTTTGTCGAGATCCTGTTTGAGGTCGGCGATCTCGGACTCGCGACGCTCCTCCTCGTCGGAGATGGACTGGAGCTCCCCGACGAGATCGCTGGAGACCGACTTGAGCTCCGGGCGCTCGAAGTCGTCGAGCCCGGGCGTCGCGCCCGCGTCGAACGTCTGCTTGCGGTGGAACTGGATCCGGCGGATCGACTCGTCCCAGTCGGTCATCAGGAAGGCCTCGCCGTCGCCCAGATCCTCGACGGCGCTCGCGTACTTCGAGCCGAGGATGCGTCCCACGACCTTCGTGTCGTTGTCCCAGGTGAGCCGGTGCCAGCAGAGCCAGTCGCACTGGGTGATGAAGTCCTTTTTGACGTCGGCCGGGCGCTGGCTGATCCCGACGATGCCGAGGCCGTGTTTCCGGCCGCGCTTGCCCACCTTGATCAGCATCTTCCCCGTCTCGTCCATCCCGCCGCCCTCCGGGATGTACTCGTGACACTCCTCGACGACGAGCAGGAACGGCTTCTTGAGGCGCTTCTCCTTCGCGAACAGCTGTTTAACGACCTCCAAGAGGAGCTCGTTGGCGGTGTCTTCTTCGAGGTAGCCCGAGACGTCGAGGATGATCGGAACGTTCTGCTCTAAGGCGAGATTGGCGAGCTTCTCGGCGTGTTCGGGTGAGACGACGATGTCGCACTCGTCGTCGGCGCCGGCGTGCAGAATTTCGTACTCTTCCTTAAGGCCGTAATACTCCCCGTCCGTGTCCACGATCATCACGGGGAAGCCGTTATCGAGGAGGTTCTCGATGACGACGGACGCCGTGTTGCTCTTGCCGGATCCGCTTTTTCCCGTAATAAACGATCGGCCGGTGAGCACGTCGACGACCGGAAGCTCTACCGGCGAGCCCGGCTCCGCCGTCGCGTCGCCGCCGATCCCCTCACTGACGTCTGCGACGTGGATCGCCTCCTGCTCGGTCATACTTATGAGAGACACCGCCCGCGTCATAAACTATCGGCTCGGGCGGTCGCCGTCGGCGGGAGCGCGGCGTAGCGAGGTGCATGACGCCCACAAGATGTATCTCGACTGCGGGAGATGCCCAAGCATGAACACCGACAACACCCTCCTCAACGCGGTTATCGGCGCAGTCGCGACGATCGGGCTCTCGTTTACCGGTATCTCGCCGGTCCTCGGCGGCGCACTCGCGGCTTACCTCGACGGCGGCGACACCGAAAACGGGCTTCGGGTCGGCGCGCTCTCGGGCGGAATCGCCTCCCTCCCGGTTGCCGCGTTCTTAGCGATTGCACTCCTGTTCCTCCCGTTTACGGGGGACCTCGGGATCGCGGTCGGCGGCTTCCTCTTCGTGGCCGTGATCGTGGCGCTCGCGGTCGGGTACACCGTCGCGCTGAGCGCGGTCGGCGGGATGCTCGGCGCGTACTTAAAAAGCGAGCTGTGAGGGACTCGCGCTCGGTTGTCGCGCTCGATCGCCGCTTCAGTGCTCGCCGCCCGTCCCGCGCCGGTCGGAGTCGAGGTCGATGTCGAGGTCGTCGAGGAGCTCCTCGGCCTCCGCGCGCTTCTCCTGATGGTCTTCGAGGAACTCCGACATTAGCTCGGCGGCCTGTTCCTTGCAGCCGCCACAGAGGCGCTCGCCGTTGACGCACTCGGAGTAGACGGTCTTCGTCAGCTCGTCGTCGTCGCCCGCGAGCAGGTAGGCGTACAGCTCGTAAACGGGACACTCGTCGGCCTCGCCGCCCAGTTCGCGCTGCTCGGCGGCGGTGTCGCGGCCCCCGGTCGTCGCCGCCCGGACCTTGTCGTAGCCGTCCTCGGGGTCGTCCAAAAGCGAAATGTGGCTCGCCGGGACCGACGAGGACATCTTCCCGCCGGTGAGCCCGGTCATGAATCGGTGGTAGATCGAGGAGGGCTGGCGGAAGCCGAATCCGTCGTGGTCGATCTCGACGTCGCGCGCCAGCGCCTCGGCCTCCTCACGGGTGAGATCGAACGCGTCGACGTGGCCCTCGAAGACGCGCTTCTCGCCGTCGACGGCCTCGATCAGCGCCTCGAACGCCTCCTCGGTGGCGTTGCGGTCGAAGAAGCGCACGCGGGGGCGGAGCGGCTCCTTGCCGCCCGCCCGGAGCTTGTCGAGGGCGGTCGACTTGGCGGCGACGAGGTCAGTAGCCTCCGAGTCGGTTTCCGGCGGCTCGTAGTCGGCGAGCCACTCGGCGGCGTCCCCGCAGCGCACGTCGACCTCGGCGTCCCCGTCGCTCTCGTCGCCGGCCGCGAGCGCGTCGTAGGCGGCCCGCACGAGCTGTCGCTCGTCGTCGTTCAGCTCGAAGGAGGCGAACGCCTCGGTCACCTTGAAGTAACGCACGCGGGTCGCCAGGTCGCGGGTCAGTCGGACGTGCGGGTCCTGGTCCGGCCCGACCGGGATCACGGTGGGTTTCGGCTCGTCGACGAGCTGCGGGTAGAGGATGTCCGCGGTCTGGGTGATCACGCTCTGCATGTGCGAGATGTTGGTCTCGCCGTCGAAGCCGTAGATCGCCTCGAACTCCGAGAAGTTCGCCTTCGACCCGAGTTCGAACCCCAGATCCTGTACCTCGCGGTTGTCGGACTGGCGGTACAGCTCTCCCTCCTCGGCGTCGAAGCCGAGCGCGAGGAGACTCAGGAGGTAGTTGCGCGCGTGCTCGTCGATCTCGTCCCACGACATTCCGCGGGCGGAGTGAGCCTCCAGATCGGCGATCAGCCCGAACGCGTCGCCGCCCTGCTGTTGGTGCCAGATGATCTCGTCGAACACGAGCTTGTGGCCGATGTGGGGGTCGCCGGTGGGCATAAACCCGGAGAGCGCGGCGAACGGCTCGTCGTTGGCCATCGCCTCGGCGACCGCGTCGTACTCGCGGTGCCCGAAGATGACGCCGCGACGCATCAGGTAGTGCGGGTCCGCCACGCTCTCGGCGACGTCGTCGAACGCCTCGATGCCGAACTCCTCGAACAGGTCCGCGTAGTCGCCGACCGACGCCGACCCCCACGGGTCGAGCGCGACGTCTTCGGTCGGTTCCGCGCGCTCGGTCCCGCCGTCCGTGCGGGGGGTGTCCTCGTCCATACGTCCCCTCCAGTCGGTCGATGCAAAAACCGTTCGCTTGCGCGAGAGGAGTTGCCACGCCGCCGAACACGGGTGCTAGATCACCCGGCCGCGTTCCCACCGAGCGACCGAGCGGGCGTACCGTTATTTGCCACCGGATCGAACAGTCGCCCATGTACGACGACCTGCTGGTGCCGACCGACGGAAGCGAGGCGGTCAACCGCGCGCTCGATCACGCCATCCGACTGGCGACCGACCACGACGCGACGATCCACGCGCTGTACGTCGTCGACCGACGTATCGCCACCGCGAGTTCCGGCGAGCTTCACGACGAGGTCGTCGCCGACCTCGAGTCGCAGGGCGAGGATGCAGTCGCCGCGGTCGCCGATCGCGCCGCCGAGGCGGGCGTCGACGTCGAGACTCACGTGATAGAGGGAACGCCGGACACCGAGATCGTTGACTACGCCGACGAGCACGGGATCGACGTGATCGTGATGAGCCCCGAGGGGAAGTCGCCGCGCGAGCGGATCCGGTCGCTCGGCAGCGTCTCCGACCGCGTGGCCGACGACGCGAGCGTGCCGGTGTTCCTGATCAAGTAGGCGTTCGGTGGTCGGGCCGCGGCCCTGATTTGACGGTCTACTCCGTGAGCTCCGCCGCCGAGTCGGCGATCTCGTCGACGCGCTCGCGCTGTCGATCCGTCGTGGCGGCGATCTCGCTCGCACTGTTAGCGACCGTCTCCGCCGACTCGGTCGAGTCGTCGACCATGGCCGCCACCTCCTCGACGGAGGTCGCCTGTGAGTCCATCGCGTCCGACACCTCGGCGATCCCATCGGAGGCGTCGACGACCGCGCTCTCGATCGCTTCTAACCGCGTTACCGTTTCGTCGACCTGCTCGGTTCCGTCCGCGACTCGGTCCGCGACGCGTTCGAGCTCGTCGAGCGTCGCCTCGCCGCTGTCGGCCACCTCTTCGACCGTATCCTCAATGTCTGCGGCGTGGTCGCTGGCGTCCTGCGCGAGCGACTTCACCTCGTCGGCGACGACCGCGAAGCCGGAGCCGGCCTCACCCGCACGGGCAGCCTCGATAGAGGCGTTCAGCGCGAGCAGGTTCGTCTGGTCCGCCACGTCGCCGATCACGTCGGTGACGCCCCGGATCTCGTCGACCTGCTCCTGGAGATCGGCCATCTCCTCGCGGACGGCCTCGGTGGCCTCGCGGACCTCTTCCATCGTCTCCGTCGCGTCGCTGGCGGCATCGACGCCCTCGGCAGCTAGACCGGCGGCGTCGTCGCTGGTCGCGGCCACCTCGTCGGCAGTGGCGGCGACCTCCTCAACGGTCGCGGTCATCTCGTTGGCCTCTCGCGAGAGGTCGTCCATCCGGTCCGACTGTCGGCCGGCGAGCTCGTCGATCCGGTCGCTCTCCTCGGCGACTTCCGCGGTGGTTTCGCGGAGCGCCGCCGCCGGCTCGCCGATCTGTTCGGCGACGCGCCGCGAGAGCTCCCGCTGGCGACGGGCCTCGCGTTCCGCCTCCGTGACGTACGAGTCGACGTACGTGTCGATCGCGAGCTGTTGGTCGAGGAGGAACGCCTTGAGCACCGACAGCGCTTCATCTCGGAACTGTTCGACCGCCTCGGCGGTGTCATCGGTCGCTCCGCCCTCGCTGTTTCTGTTCTCACCGTTCCCGTCGACGGCCCGCTCCGCCAGCACATCGAAGAGCCGCTCGTAGTACACCGCGTACTGCCCGAGGTAGGCGTCGGGTTCGAGCCCGAGCAGGTCGTGGAGTCGCCCCACTCGCGCTCGGTCGGCGAAGTAGTCTCGGCCGTAGTCGCCGCCCACTACCCCGGTGAGATACCGTCGCTGGCCGGCGACGAGCGCCGACATGGGGAGCGACGACCGGTCGAGTACCGCCCGGACCTCCGGATCGGAGTCGATGTGGTCGTAGAACTCGTCGACGATGTCGTCCGCGACCGCGTCGACGTCGTCCGCGATCGACGAGAGCCGCGCGGCGTCCCGCTCGTCAAACCGGCTGTGCCGCTTCCGTCGTTCGATCTCTGCGGCGTTGATTTCGAGGTTGTTCAGCAGTTCCTCGCCGTCGACGGTCGCACGCGTGTCGTCGTCGATGCCGAGTTCGTCGTCGCGGTGGGTTCCCTGACTGCTCACGCCCGCGATATCCGGATCCGATTTATGAACCCTCTTCCCCGATTATCAGGTCGGGAATCTCGGGGACTGCGACGCGTTAGTCGCGGCGGGGGCGGCGGGGGCGTCGATCCGGACGCGCGGCGCCCGGACGAGACGCGCCCCGTGGTCCGACCGAGTTAGGTGGCTGGGCGCACGGACACTCGGCATGGAACTCACCGTCCTCGGATCCGGCAGCGCGATGCCGGTCCCGGACCGCGTGCAGGCGGGCTACCTCCTCGACGACGGCGACCGTTCCCTCCTCGTCGACTGTGGCAGCGGCGTCCTCCAGCGGCTGGCCGGCACCGAGACCGGCTACGAGGGAGTCTCGACCGTTCTCTTGACGCATCACCACCTCGACCACGTCGCGGCGCTGCTCCCACTGATGAAGGCCCGATGGCTCGCCGGCGAGGAGCATCTGGAGGTCGTCGGCCCGGCCGGAACCAAATCGCTGCTCGACGGGCTGCTCGACGTTCACGAGTACCTCGACGGGCGGATCGATCTGGCGGTCCGCGAGGTGTCGGCGGCCCGGCCCTTCGCGGCGGCCGGGTTCGACGTGACCGCCCGCGAGACGCGCCACTCGATGGACGGGTTCGCCTACCGGTTCTCGCCGCCGAGCGCCGATTTCGACCCCGCGAACGGGCCGCTCACGCTCTCGGGGGACACGGAGGCGTTCGCGGGCATGGCGTCGTTCGCCGACGGGAGCGACCTGCTGGTCCACGACTGCTCGTTCCCGGACGGGACCGACGTGTCGAACCACCCGAACCCCACGCAACTGGGGGAGTCGCTCGCGGGCACCGATATCGACACGCTGCTGCTCTCGCACCTGTACCCGCACACCGGGGGTCGCGAGCGCGAGATGGCACAAAGCGTCCGGGACGCGGGGTTCGACGGCGACGTCGAGGTCGCCAGCGACGGGCTCCGGGTCGCGATCGCCGAGCGATCCGGGTCCGCGGGTGACGGTTCGGCTGCCGGTGCGGGCGAGGCGAACGAGGCGGACGAGGCGGACGAGGCGGACGAGACGGATGAGGCGGACGAGGCGGCCGAGGCGGACGGGACGTAACCGCTCCACGTTACGCGGACTCACGATCTACCCGGATATTTAAGCGAACGCGGTGGCTTCGTTCGGACATGACCGGCCCACTCGCGGACGACTTCGGACGGGAGGTGACAGGGGTGCGAATCTCGCTTACCGACCGGTGTAACTTCGACTGCGTCTACTGTCACAACGAGGGGTTAGGCGACACGCGGGGGCCGATGGAGCCGAGCGACGACGAGATGACCGCCGACGACGTGGTCCGCTTTCTGGAAGTCGTCGAGGGGTACGGCGTCGACTCGGTGAAGTTCACGGGCGGCGAGCCCATGCTCCGACAGGACCTCGAAGAGATCGTCGAGCGCACGCCCGACTCGATGGAGGTGTCGCTGACGACGAACGGGACCTTCCTCCCCGGGCGCGCCGAGGACCTGAAGGCGGCCGGGCTCGATCGCGTGAACGTCTCGCAGGACGCGCTCGACCCGGACGACTTCGCGGAGGTCACCAAATCCGGCGCCTACGAGCGCGTGCTGGAGGGGGTCAAAGCCGCCGTCGACGCCGGGCTCGACCCCGTGAAGCTCAACATGGTCGTGTTCACGCACACCGCGGGCTACGTCGAGGAGATGGTCGAGCACGTCGCCGACAACGAGGGGCTCCAGCTCCAGCTCATCCAGTACATGCCGGAGCTGACCGGGAAGCCGGAGTGGAACGTCGACATCGAGCGCGTTCACGACTGGCTCGCCGAGAAGGCGGACCGCGTCGAGCGTCGCGAGATGCACGACCGGAAGCGGTACTTCGTGGGCGAGGACAGCGACGACGACACCGGCGGCATGGTCGAAATCGTCGATCCCGTCGAGAACGAGAACTTCTGTGCCAACTGCGGCCGCGTCCGCGTCACCCACGAGGGATACTTAAAGGGCTGTCTCAACCGCAACGATGACCTCCGGTCGATGGGGGAGATGACCCGCGACGAGATCGCCGAGACGTTCGAGGCAGTGGTGGCTAATCGCGTCCCCTACTACGGCGAGTACCTGATCGAGAACGACGACGGCGAGTACGAGCTCAACGAGAAGTATCTGGGGACGCCGAGTACGGCGGATTGAAGGGCGCAGCGAAGTCGAGTTTCCTCCCGCCTCCTTGGATCTTGGTAGTTCTCGATCGAACAGCACCTTCGACGATCGCATCCCAAAACATCTTACTAAAGAATTCTGTGGATCTCCATCAACGACGGCAACAGAGTCGGAGCTCCAGCAGTTAGATTCCGGTACAAAATATATTGAACAGTATTGCCGGAAGCTAGCTAAATATGCGTTAGTTTTTCCTACAATAAAAATAGAAATATGTATGAGATACTCGTTGAGGCTAGCGTATTTGCGTGGTGACCTGTATGCAGAGAAGTTACCGAACAATCCAGATATATAACCCATGAGTAAAGATCAAGTTCAAACAGAAGATATTGATGGCGATCATCTAAATTCATACTTAGATAGACAGATCGAAACATACTTTCATACACAAAGACGCGCAGAAAGATTGATCCAACTGCTGATCGCTGCATCTGCTATTATAATAACGTTCACTTCAGAAGGCGTATTCAATAGAGTAACTAATTATCTGCAATCTGTTGAGAATCAGAGCCCAATTTATTTAGGAGATAACATTGCAAATTTAGCAGATCTCGGAACCCCGTTGAGTTTGTTCGTTATTATGTTATCGGCTATTTTTCTTCTTGATTCTATTGCATGGGCAATTGATGTTCTAACAATGCCTAGATTAAATTCGTTACTTGGGGCTGAAAAGTCCTATTCCACCAGACTTCCGCTTGTTAGTAGAGATGATATAGAGGATGTTCAATACGGTGTGAACACCACGTATAACGACAAAGTTCGATCTGATCTGAAGTTCAATTCAAACTTGTTAGGTAAGATGGGGCTTTATATGTCAAAATCCTATGAGAGACTGTTGTTAGCGCTCGCTCTACTAGTGCCGTCCATGTTACTTGTTTTCGCAGATCTCACGCAAGATCCATTTTGGATAATATCGTTTTGCTCATTTTATGTGTTAGCAGGAAGCATATATATAGTTAACAAATTAGTCCATACTTCGTGGAAAAATCTTGAATTGGGAAAAGAGAGACTATACCATTTCATCATTATTGGGCCTCCATTCACACAGAAATATGGTTTTCATGGCATTCTGTACATCATCTCTGGCCTTGTAGCTTTTATCGGATATACACTGTCTTTTTTGACTACAATTGTTTTTGTTCTAGAAGTAATTTGAATGATCGGAGCTACCCGAACCACGATCGCGAAGTTCCTCCAGCAGCTCGGGCCAGTCGAGGTCGAACACGAATAGGTCCGGCCGAACAGCTGATTCATTCGCTTGTCCGCGTCGACCGGCCAGTCGGTAATGAAACAGATTTTCTGGAGTCTTTAAAAATGTCGACCTTTCCCTTCCCCCCCGCTTGACAGTCGTGCCCGTGAGTGACCACAGGAAAGAACGTGCACGACGGGATTCGAACCAGAATCAGACGTGCTCGCTCGCTTCGCTCGCTGCGCGCAACTGATTGGGTTCGAATCCCACTGTGCCGGTTCGCTCGCCGCTGCGCTCCTCGCTGATACGGGCACAGTGGGATTCGAACCCACGACCGTCGGATTAGAAGTCCGACGCTCTATCCGGGCTGAGCTATGTGCCCTCACTCCAATCTCAACCGCCTCGTATAAAAAACGCCGACGGTTCGCGCCGACGTCGACACCCACGCCCCAACAGCAGACCTAAGTCCGACACGGGACTACTCGCCGCTAATGAACGTTATCGGAACCGTCGGCCTCCCCGGCAGCGGGAAGGGGGAGGCGGCGAACGTGGCCGAAGAGGTGGGGATCCCGGTCGTCGTCATGGGCGACGTGATCCGCGCCGAGTGCCGCCGCCGCGGGCTCGACCCGGCCGAACACCACGGGCGAATGGCCGGCACCCTCCGCGAGGAGGAGGGCGACGACGCGATCGCCACCCGGACGCTCCCGCTGATCCGGGAGGCGGCGGCCGACGGCGAGCGCGACACCGTGCTCGTCGACGGGCTCCGCTCGACCGTCGAACTGGAGCGCTTCCGGGAGGCGTTCGGCGACGACTTCACGCTCGTGGCGGTCCGCGCTCCCTTCGAGATCCGCGCCGAGCGGCTCGACGACCGCGGCCGCGACGAGTCCGACTCCGATCTGGAGGCCCTCCGCGAGCGCGACGCCCGCGAGATCGAACTCGGCCTCGGCGAAACGCTCGAACGGGCCGATGTCGAGATCGACAACACCGGGACGCTGGCGGCGTTCCGGGGACGCGTCCGGGAGGTGCTCGGCGTCGCGGAAGGCGAGGGGAACGCCGACGAGGTAGCCGACGCAGATCCCGCGACCCCGAACGCCGGAGGTGACGGCTCGTGATCTACAGCATCGACGTGCGCATCGAGGCCCCCGTCCGCGACACCGAGGTGACCGACCGGGTCGCCGACGCGATCAGGAACGTGTTCCCGGACGCGGAGCCGATCCACGAGGACGGCCGACTGGTCGCTGAGGGACACACCCTCGACGCCTTCTCCGACGTGCTCCACGAACAGGAGATCCTCGACACGGCCCGGCGGGTGTTCCTGCAGAACAGCACCGACGAGGGGTTCGACTTCTCGCTGAAAAAGCAGGCGGCGTTCGAGGGCGTCGTCAACTTCGCGGTCGGTGAGCCGGACGAGCTCGGCGAGGTCAACGTCGAGGTCCGCATCCGAGAGCCGGATGTCGAGGCGTTCATCGACTACGTCGCGCCCGAGACGGACGAGGGGCGCCCCGTCGATCCCGTGCGGGAGTACGGCGACCGAGTCGACCCCGAGGACATCGACTACTGAGAATTCTCCGAGGCGCGCCATCGGGACGGGGTGGCCGTTCGCCGACTCAGTCGCTCAGCAGCGACGAGGCGGCTCCACCGATCGCGCCGAAAACGGCCGGATAGACGGCGCCGGCGAGCAGCACGGCGGTGATGAGGTCGGGCGCCACGCTCCCGTCGCCCACGGTGTACCGGAACAGGAACGCCCCGATCACCGCGAGCGGGAGGTACCCGGTGAGGACGAACGCGCCGGCCTGCGCCCCCTCGGCCGGGTCGGACGCGCCGGCAGCCCGCCCGGCGACGACACCGGCGACGAGGAGCAGGAGCGGCGGGAGGATGAAGAGTAGCGAACCGCCGTCCGCCTCCATGATGAGGTTCGTCGACTGCGCACCGCCGAACACCCCGGGCGACATGGTGTCGACGAAGTGTGCGTTATAGAACAGCCAGCCGGCGGCCTGCCACGTCGAGATCGGGTCGCCGCCGAACAGCTCGGTGAAGAAGTTGACTCCCGACAGCCCCTCCGCGATCCGGTCGCCCTGTGTCACGTACACGACCAGATAGCCGAGAACGTACGCGACGGCGCCAGCCGCCGCACCGCCGACAATTCCGCGCGTTCGGTTCGATTGGTCGGGGACAGACATGTGCCCGGAGTCGTTTCGGCGGTCGTAAGTGTTTGTTGGGTCGGTGAGCTCAAGCACTGAACCCGTTCGGCTACCCGATCGCCATCTCGGTCGTTCTCACCTGTTTTCCGACTACTGAGTCGCCTCGCGCCACTCCGCCTGCGAGATCGAGTACCGGACCTCGTCGTGGACGCTGCCGTCGAGATCGGTGATGTGATTCCGTAACAACCCCTCTCGGCGGCCGCCGAGTCGGTCGACGTACTTCTCGATCGCCCGCTGTGACTGCGCGTTTTCGGGGAGGTGGCTAACGGCGACGAGATCGAGATCGAGGTTCTCAAAGGCGACTTCAACGAGCGCCGCGGCGCGCTCACCGGAGTAGCCGCGGCCCCAGAACCGCTTTCGGAGCCACGTGCCGAGGACTGCGGTCCGTTTCTCCCAGTCGACACTGAAGCCGCCGAAGCCGGCGATCTCGCCGGCGCCGTCCTCGCCCTCACGGGGGCGGATGACGTAGCTCGCCGCCTCGTTATCCTCCCACCGTTCGCGGCCGCGTTCGAGGAACTCCAGCGTCTCCTTTTTGGTCTCGTGGGGGTCCCACGTCACGTACTCGGTGACCTCGTCGATGCCGGGATCCGACGCGCAGATCCGGTAGCAGTCGTCGAGATCGACGTTCTCGGGCCATCGGGGTTCTAATCGTAGCCGGTCCGTCTCGATCGTCTCGGGGAACATACCCGCTCGTCTCGCGGGTGCGTATAAAAACCACGCCGAGCGTGCGTCGCGTTATCGTCTCTCGTATGTCTCTGCGTTCTCACCCGACGACGCCGTACTCGCGGAGCGCGTCTCTGAACGCCGCCCGCTTTACCAGCGCGAAGCCGACGCAGATGATCAGGAAGCCGGCGACGGTGTTCGATGTGATCGCCTCGTTCAAGAATAGCCACCCGGAGACCGCGGCGAACACCGGCGCGACGTACGAGACGAGGTTGATCTCGATCGGACCGAGCCGGTCGAGGAGATCGAAGTAGATGAGGAATCCGAGCCCGCTGGCAACGATCGAGAGGTATCCGAGCGCGAGCATTGCCTCCGTGCTCCACGTCACGTCGGCGACCGACTCGCCGAGCGCAAGCGACAGTAGATGCATCAGGAGGGCACCCAGCAGCATCGACCACGCCTCCATCGTCTCGATCGGGAGGTCGTCGTCGGACGCCCGCGTGAGCACCGAGCCGAGCGCGAACGACGCGGCCGCCAGCAGGACGAGCAGCTTCGCGACCGTGCCGCCGCCGGTGAGATTGCTCGGGTCCGGCGCGGCCAGCACGACCGCGCCCGCGAGCCCGACGAGGAGTCCCACCACGCCGACCAGCGTCAGCCGCTCCGAGGGGAGGAAGGCACGCGCGAAGACGGTCGTCAGAACGGGCGAGAGGCTCACGATCACGGCCGCGACCGCGCTTGTCACAGCCGGGTCGCTCTCGCCGATGAAGAGGAACGCGTGGTAGGCAGCGATGATCAGCGTCGCGCCGACGGCGACGGTGGTCCACTCGTCGCGTCCCCGCGGGATCGGATCGTCGACGACGTACGCCGCGTACGCGAGCATGACGACGCCGGCAACGTCGTACCTGAGCGCGGCGAACAACACCGGCGGAAAGTACGTCAGCCCGGCTTTGATCGCCATGAACGCCGATCCCCACACCGCGGCGAGGATAAGGAATAGCGAGAGGTTCCGTGTTCGGCTCACGCACCGACCTCTCCCGGGAGCGCGCCAAAAGGTTCCGAAAGCGGCCGGTCGTGCGGGAATCCATGTTCATCCGGGGAACAGTTCTCCTCCGGAGACAATCGCCGACTGCTACCGAATGCGGTAGTGATCCACGTCAGCGGAGCCGTCGCGGGCGACGACCCCCACGTCGGCGAGCTGGTGGAGGGCGTCCGCCACCGTCTCCTCGCGGGCGCCGACCTCGTTGGCGACCGCCGCGGGTGTGCCGTCGGTCTCGACCAGCGCGTCGAGCACCGCCGCGAAAAAGCGGCTGTCCGACTCGGTGCCGAGACGTTCGTCGATCTCCGCCAGGGTGTCCTCGACGCGCCCTTGTACCCACCGCTGGGCCAGCGAGAGTTCGCGGTCGAGGTCCTGGAGCCGGCCGTACTCGCCGGCGAGGTCGGCCAAATCGCTCGACGACCCGGAGTCGTCGGGGATCTCTATCGAAAGATGCTGACACCGTGACGCCATGTCGAAGCTGTTCTTCGCGGGATAGGCGCTCTTCGCGCCGAAGCCGTACGGAGAGACACTTACCTCCAGTCGGAGGCTCTGAGCGATACGGAAGTACTTGCGGCGCTGGTCGTCGGTGGTCGACTCGACGAGACCGGCCTCGTCCAACTTTCGCAGGTGGTCGATCACCGCTTTCGGGCTCACGTCGAGGTACTCCGAGATCTCCGTGACGTAACAGGGCTTGGTGGCGAGCAGCCGGAGGATGCGTCGCCGGTTCTCGTTCCCAAGGAGATCAAGCAGTACCGCGGAGTCCATTAACGTATGGTTAGCGTCGGAGACGGAAAAGGCTGACTCACCTGTGACGGACCAATCGCCCTCCCGCGGGCGGTCGTTCTCTCCGCTTCTTCGTCTCTCGCCCCTGGATGGTCGACCGGAGCGAAGGGTAGTTACCCCGCCGCCGGGAACAAGTGGTATGGAAACGGCGCTCATCATTCTCGACGGATGGGGTCTCGGCGGTGGAGCGGGCGACGGTGAGGACGGCGAGACGGTCGACCCCTCAGGTCGGCCGGCGGGACGCGACGCGGTCGCGGCGGCCGACACGCCGACGTTCGACACCGCGACCGAGCGCGGCGCGAACGGTCGACTCGTCGTCCACGGCCGGCGCGTGGGGCTTCCGGAGGGCCAGATGGGAAACTCCGAGGTCGGCCACCTGAACATCGGCGCGGGACGGGTCGTCAAGCAGGCGTACACCCGGATCTCCGACGCGCTCGCGGAGGGATCGCTGTCTGATAACGACGCCATCGCGGGCGCGCTCGATCACGCCGCCTCGACCGGGGGGCGGGTCCACTTCATGGGGCTCGTCTCCGACGGCGGCGTCCACTCGGACGTCGAGCACCTGCTCGCGCTGATCGACGCCGCCGCCGACGCCGGGGTGCCAGCGACGAGCCACGCGTTCACCGACGGCCGCGATACCGCCCCGGAGATCGCCGACCGATTCCTCGCGGACGTGACGGCGAAGGCCGACGAGCGCGGGACCGGTCACGTCGCGACCGTGACGGGACGCTATCACGCGATGGACCGCGACGAGAACTGGGAGCGGACGAAGAAGGCGTACGACGCCATCGTCGAGCGCGAGGCGCTCCACGAGGCCGAGACGGCGGTCGAGGCCGCGACCGAGGCCCACGCTCGCGGCGAGACGGACGAGTTCATCGAGCCGACGCTGGTCGCCGGCGCCCCCGCCCTCGCCGACGGCGACGCGGTCGTCTTCTTCAACTTCAGGGCCGATCGCGCCCGGCAACTGGTCCGGATGCTCACCGACACGCGTCCCGACTGGACGTTCGACCTCGACCAGCCGGGGATCCGGATGACCACGATGACCGAGTACGACGAGACGTTCGCGTTCCCGGTGGCGTTCCCGCCCCAGATGCCCGCGAACACCATCGGCGAGGTCGTCTCCGAGGCGGGACTCACCCAACTCCGGATCGCCGAGTCGGAGAAGTACCCGCACGTGACGTACTTCCTCAACGGCGGCCGCGAGGTGGAGTTCCCCGGCGAGCGGCGCGAGATCGTCGAAAGTCCGGACGTGCCGACGTACGACCTCCAGCCGGAGATGTCCGCGCCGGAGCTTACGGACGAGGCGGTCGGGATCATCACTGAAGAGGACCCAGACCTGATGGTCCTCAACTACGCCAACCCCGACATGGTGGGTCACACCGGCGACTTCGACGCCGCGGTCGAGGCGGTCGAGGCGGTCGACGCACAGCTCCATCGCCTCCTCGACGCGGTCGCCGACGCGGGCGGCCACGCGGTCGTGACGGCCGACCACGGCAACGCTGACGATATGGGGACTCTCGAAAACCCCCACACCGCTCACACCTTCAACCCGGTTCCGTTCGTCTACTTGACCCCCGACAGCGACGACGGCGGGTGCGAGATCCGAAACGGGGGGTCGCTGTGTGACATCGCCCCGACACTCGTGGACCTGATCGGCCTCGATCGACCCACAGAGATGACCGGCGAGAGCCTCCTCGCGGAATAAATGATAAACTTCGGTCAGATTCACCCGGGTTCCACGCCGTTTTAAGTGCCCGACCGGCCAGTGATCGTTCATGACAGACGAGACCACTCCGGTTATCGCCGCAGCCTACCGAACGCCGCAGGGACGCGACGGGGGCGTCTACGCGGACGTCCGCAGCGAGGATCTTTCGACGCGCCTCATCGACCACACGCTCGCGGAGACCGGGCTGACCGGCGACCACGTCGACGACCTGATGTGGGGGGTCGCCCAGCAGCGGACCGAACAGGACAACAACGTCGCCCGCGTCATCGCGCTCCTCTCTGACCTCGGTGAATCGGTACCGGCGACCTCGATCAACCGCTGGTGCGCCTCCTCGATGCAGGCGATCATCTCGGCAGCGGACGCCATCGCGGCCGGGAACCGCGACTGCATCATCGCCGGCGGCGTCGAGAATATGAGTCGCGTCCCGATGGACGGCGACTCCTACGAACACCTCCACCCCGAGTTGTCGGAGCAGTACAACGTCTTTCAGCTCCAGATGGGAATGACCGCCGAGAAGGTCGCCGAGGAGTACGAGGTGAGCCGCGAGGCCCAAGACGAGTACGCCGCCCGGAGCCACCAGCGTGCCGCCGAGGCGACGGAGTCGGGACGCTTCGACGACGAGATCGTCCCCGTGGAGACCGACGACGGCCTGATCGACGAAGACGAAGGGATCCGCCCGGACACGACCGCCGAGAAGCTCTCCGGCCTCTCGCCGGCGTTCACGGGGGACGGCACGGTGACCGCGGGGAACTCCTCGCAGATCTCGGACGGCGCGTCGCTGACGCTCGTCACGAGCAAGGCGTTCGCAGAAGACCACGGGCTCGACGTGCTCGCGGAGGTCGGCACGAACAACGTCGCCGGCGTCGACCCCACCGTGATGGGGATCGGCCCGGTGCCCGCGACGCGCGGCCTGCTTGACCGCGCCGGTCGGACCATCGACGACTACGACCTCGTCGAGCTCAACGAGGCGTTCGCCTCCCAGTGTGAGTACTCCCGCCGCGAACTCGGAATCGACGAGGAGCAGTACAACGTCAACGGCGGCGCCATCGCCATCGGCCACCCGCTCGGCGCCTCCGGCGCGCGACTCCCCGTCACCCTGATCCACGAGATGCAGAAGCGCGACGCCGACCGCGGCCTTGCGACCCTCTGTGTCGGCTTCGGACAGGGCGCAGCGATCGAGTTCAGTCGATAACAGAGCGGGACTCAGCGATCGGGTCGATGGAACGGGTCGGCCGGCACAACGATCGGACCGACAGAATGATCCGGCCGAACGGGGACCGAGCCGACTCACGATCGCCGCTGCTGTTTATAAATAGCCAACGCAGTCGCTCGCTCTGTTTTAAATATCTTGTGCGCTACACCGCCGAGCCGGTCTGCGGCGTCGCGTCGCGGCGTTACTGAATGTGGCCTTCGCGTCGGAGCTGGTCCGCGTCGTCGTCGTCGTACCGCCACTCGACGTTCGCCTTCTCGTCTTGCCAGGCCCACGGCTCCGCGAGGACCACGTCGCCCTCGCTGATCCACGTCCGGTACTTCATGCGGCCGGGGATCCGGCCCATTCGCGTCTTGCCGTCAACGCAGCGCAGCCGCACGTGGTTTCCGCCGAGGTGTTCCGTCACCACGGCGAACACTTCGTCGTCGTTGGGCATTCGGAGGTTCCGACGCCCGGATTCTTCGCTCATACAGTCAGTATGACGGTCACGCGTATAAGTGATGGGAGATACGTGTGCGCGTGTCTCGTGTGTTGGACGTTGGCACGAGTCGGAGGCGGCTCAGGATCGCATGACCCGACGGCCGTCGTCAGCGCTCAGTTGCCTCACTCACTCGCCGCCGGGAGCCGCCCCACCGAGCGCGGCGGTTCGGCGATTTCGCCCTCCATCGGCGCCCCGTTCGGATCGGGCGCTCCGCCGAGCGAAGCGTTCAAACCCCGTCGCGACGACGGGTTTCGCATGAAAGACATGGAGTCGCTCGTGCTCGATCAGGACGACGAGATGCTCTCGCCCGCGGTGGTGGTGGCGACGATCGTCCTCCTCGCCGTCTTCGTCGTCGGATTCCTGGTACAGATCGTCGGACTGGTTGCCTGAACGGCCTCGAACGGTCCGTTTCTCCTCCCCTCGCTCCGGTTCTTGCCCTGACTCCGGTCCTCGCCTCGGCTCCGATTCTCGCCCCGTCCGTCTCACTTTTCAAACTCGGGCACGAGTCGATGCGTATGAGCCGAGACCTCCTGATCGAACTCCTCGATCGCAACGACGAGCACGTCGCTTCCGCCGCCGCTGCTGACCTCGACGCCCAGCGCGACGGCCAGCAGCCCCCAGTCGTCTCGGTCTGCTGTTCGGACTCCCGCGTGTCCCAGGAAGGCATGTGGGCGGTCGATCGCCCGGGGTACCTCTTTACCGCCGGCAACATCGGGAACCGCGTGAGCGACCGCGTCGACGGCGAGCGCGTGCTCGACGGCAGCGTCGCGTACCCGCTCGCTCACACCAACACGGACGTGCTCGTAGTCGTCGGACACACCGGGTGCGGCGCGGTTGGCGCCGCCCTCTCGGCAGCTCGGACCGGCGAACTCCCCGCAGAACCCGGCATCAGGGCCGACGTTGAGGACCTCGTTCCGATCGTCGAGGCGGGCCTCGACGCGCTCGACGGGGACGGCGACAGCGACGAAACCGCCGACGAAGGGGACGGCGAGGACGGCCCCAGCGTCCGGAACCGCCTCGTCGAGTACAACGTCCACGAGCAGGTGGCGATCGCCCGAGAGACCGAGGAGGCGGCCGACGCCGAGGTGTACGGCTTCGTCTACGACTTCCACGGCGCGTACGGGGGGCCGGACGGCGCGGTCTACCTCGTGAACGTCGACGGCGAGCGCGACCTTGACACCCTCCGTGATCGGGTCGGCTCGGAGCACGCAAATCGCGTCGCGACGTTGCTGTAGTCTCTCCCGCCGTCACGCTGTAGGTCCCCACCGTCGCATCCGACAGGGGTATCACGCCGCCGACCGAACCGATCGGTAATGGACCGCCGCGTTCTGTTCGCGAGTCTGATCCTGTTGGCCGGCGGCGCGACCGGCGTCGGCGTCGCGCTCTTCGCGTTCGTCGGCGTCGATGACGCCACGATCGACGCCGAGGTCGTCTGGGAATCCGAGCCCGTCGCCGGCGACGACGGCAGCGGTGCGGTCGTCGCCACCATGGACGGGGACTCGCTCGTCATCCAGTCGACGGTCGAGGACGGGAATCGAACGATACGCGCCACCGCCGTGGGCGGCGGCGTGGAGTGGAAGACGGCTGTCGGCGGGAGCGATACTGCCGACGACGGCACCGATCCCCCCGCGACGAGCGGGCTAGTCGCCGGCCAACTCGGCGGCGACGAGGTGGTTGCGTTCACGACCGAATCGGGATCGCTCATCGTCCTCAACCCGGCTGACGGAACCGAGCGGCTCGCCGTCGACCTCGGCGGACCGGGCGGGCTCCGGCCAGCGATCGGTGACCTCGACGGCGATGGCGACGCCGAGATCGCCGCGGTCACGACCGACGGACGAGTCCGAGCCGTCGACGCCGCCGGCGAGACGGTGTTCGAGACAGACCTCGACGCGCCGGTGAATCGTCGGCCGCTGGCCGTCGACTTCGGCGGTGACGCTAACGGCAGCGCGGACGACGGAGCCGACACCGCCCGCGGGCTCGCGGTCGCGACCGCGGCCGACGGCGATCGCTCGATCAGCCTGCTCGACGCGACCGGCGAGGCCCGGTGGACGACGACCCCGTCGGTCACGCCCCTGAGCTGGAGCGCGGCCGACACGCGCAGCGGCCCGGTGCTCGCGCTCGGCGGCGCGAACGGCAACCTAGAGACGATCGACGTTTCCGACGGCGGAACCCGTTACGAGGTCGGGCTACAGGATCTACCCGTCGCCGTCGGCGACGCAGACCCCGGTCGCGTCCACGTCGGCGGGAGCGGCAGCATCTGGGCGGTCGACCTGCTCGACGGAGAAGTCGTCTGGAAACAGCAGTACGGCGGCGATACGCGGGTAAACGCTCCCGGTGTCGCGGACGTGACCGGCGACGGCTCTCCGGGCCCGGTCGTGGTGAATCGGGATGGAGGCGTGCTCGCACTGAACCAGAAGGGCGAGGCGATCGCCCGCGGCAATATCGGTACCGCCGTCGTGTACGGGGGGCCGCTGTTCGCGGACGTGACCGGCGACGGAAGCGCCGAGGTACTCATCGTCGCCGAGGACGGGCGGATCGTTGCGCTGTCCGACTGAGGCGTCGAGGCTCATTGCAGGCGGGTTTATCACTCGGAATACGCTGGCTTCCCGCTGCAGTCGCCGAATTTCAGATGTGATTTCACCGGAAACGAGGTGTGTCGGAATAGCTACCGCTCACGGAAAAGCGGCATCGAACAAAGTGAAAAGCGCCGTCGCCGTTCAGTGCTGCTCGTCCTCGTACACCCACGCCGCGGTGTCGAGGCCGTAGTCGACGAGTTCCTCCTCGTCGAAGAACAGGTCGATCTCGCGCTCGTTGGCGCCCTCGTCCTCGTGGTCCGACGCGTGGATCACGTTCTGGCCGAGGTCTAAGCCGAAGTCGCCGCGGATCGTGCCCGGGGCGGACTCGGCGGGGTCGGTCTCGCCGACCATCGATCGGACCTGTCGGGTCGCGTCTGCGCCCTCCCACACCATCGCGAAGACGGGGGCGGAGGTGATGAAGTCGACGAGGCCGTCGAAGAACGGCTTGCCCTCGTGTTCACCGTAATGCTGGTGAGCGAGGTCCTCGTCGATCTGCATGAACTTGCCGCCGACGAGCTTCAGCCCGCGCTCCTCGAAGCGGGAGACGATCTCGCCGATGAGGCCGCGCTGCACGCCGTCGGGCTTGACCATCACGAAAGTGCGCTCGTCGTGGTGGCTCATCTACTCGCCACCCTGATTGCGCCCTTCCTCGGTCCACTCGAGGTCGCGCGCCTCGCGGCCGAGGAAGTAGTTCTTCTCCGCCTTCGAGTCGACGAAGTGGAGGATCTGTCCGTTCGTCTTCACGTACATCGTGCCCGTGCCGGGCTCGATTTCTTCGCCGGTGTAGTCGCAGGTGCGTGTCTCAACCATTCGTTATCGCCCTCCGATGGAGTCGGCATCGCGCTGGGTCTCCCGGAGCTGGAGCACGTCGCCCATGCGGACGGGGCCCAGGACGTTCCGGGTGATGATCCGGCCCTGGTTCGATCCTTCCTGGATGCGGCACTTGACCTGCATGGCCTCGCCGTGCATCCCGGTCTTGCCGACGACCTCGATGACCTCCGCGGTCGTCGAGTCGCCGGTGCCCTCTTCTGCGCTCATGGGTGGTTATCGGAGCTCCGCGACCTTCTCGCCGATATCCTCGACGTCGTCGTCGGCGTCACCGGCGTCGATGACGGCGGCGGCGGCCGAGCCGACTTCGAGGCCGGCGGCGTGGCCGACTTCATCCTGCGTGTCGACGAAGACGACCGGGATGCCCTTCTCCTCGGCAAGCTCGGGGAGGTGCATCACGATCTCTTCGGGAGAGACGTCCTCGGCGACGATGACGAGGTCGGCGTTGCCGCGCTCGACGGCCTTCGTGGTCTCGTTGGTTCCTTTCTTCACGGTACCGGTGTCTCGGGCGACCTCGAGCGCCTCAAGCGATCGCTCGGCGAGGTCGGCTGGGGTTTCGTAGTCTACGTAAACGGGCATATGTTGTTCACCTATCCTCCGTGCGGGCTCGCGTGTCCGTCCCGTGGTCGGTCCCTATCGGAACGGCACATCATCAACCCCACAGAGGCTGTGAAGCGACCTAGTCCGGACATCCATAAAAGCGCTTTCAATGACCTGCGCGTGTGCGAGCGGGGCTCACGGGGAAGGACCCGCTTTAGCCACGGCGTTCGCAGCGGTTCTCCCGAGCGGCT
The DNA here is from genome assembly GCF_000022205.1 of Halorubrum lacusprofundi ATCC 49239. Taxonomy (NCBI): domain Archaea; kingdom Methanobacteriati; phylum Methanobacteriota; class Halobacteria; order Halobacteriales; family Haloferacaceae; genus Halorubrum; species Halorubrum lacusprofundi. The sequence continues at coordinate 1,849,858 of NC_012029.1, read as the reverse complement.
GCGCAGCGTCTCGACGCCAGAGTACTGCCCGAACTCCGCGCTTTTTAAGCGTCGCTCGCTCTTCCTCACTCATATCGAATGGTCCGTCTCGTTCACTACTCCGATATCGAGAACGTCTTCGACGCCCCCGAGCGAGCGGCCCGCCTCGCCGGCCGGATCCGAGAGCTGTCGGGCCCCGACGCTGCCGTCGTCGCCACCGGCGACACCACCGCCCCGGGCGTCCTCTCGCTGGTCGCGACCGGCCGGCAGGTCCTCGACTTCTACGCCGCGACCGACACCCTCCTCGACACGTTCGGCAACCACGAGTTCGACTACGGACCGGATCCCCTTCGCGAGCTCGTCGACGACGCGACCGCGACGTTCGTCTCCGCGAACGTCCGCGACGAGAACGGCGACCCGTTCGGCCGCGACGAGGGTGTCGTCCCGTGGACGGTTCGCCGGATCGACGGCGCAACTATCGGTACTTCCCAAGCAGCGTAATCAGCTGAATTGAATCGCTAAATTAACCACAAGAAAGTGTCTGGATCTGGATGTGTTCACCATACCTGATCCAGACGAGTACCTTTCGGCGTCGGATGTCAAAGACGTAGCGGAAGAGGTCATTACGCCACTCCCGTTGCCGGGTGTCGAGGGGAGCCCCCTCGACCCCGGCGACATCTGGCTCGTCGTCATCCTAGCCTGCACTAACCAGAACTCGATTTGGGACACCTGCAACGATACCGAGGGAACGCCGTGTGACGACACTGTCTTGAGGTGGCTCCACACACTCAACCGTCAGTGGCTTGAGGTCGTTGCCAACCTTCTGCTCGCACGGCTCGCCATGACGATTTTCGACCCTGACCGGTCGAGAACCGTCTCCATCGACTTCATCGACAATCCCTACCACGGCGAGCACCATGCTGAGAAAGGCGAACTCTGTTCGATGGCTCCTAAGGACGGGACTACGACCTGCCACCGCTACTGCACGGCGTACGTCGTCTCGAACGGGAAGCCGGTGACGCTGGCGATGACTTACGTCCGCAGTGACGAAGATGAGGCTGACGCGGTCGAGCGCGTGCTCGCCCGCGTCGAAAACTATCCCTTCGAGATCGATCTCTTGCTTGCCGACAGCGGATTCTACAACGAGCGCGTCATCCGCCGCGCTCGTGATATCGCCCCAACGGTCGTTCACGTGCCCAAGAAGGGCGAGCGCATGAAGGACAAACTCGAAACTCACAAGTCGTACATGACGACCTATCGCATGTACAAGGACAGCGAGCGGGAACTGCGCTTCCCGCTCGCGGTCGCTGTCTCCTACCAGAACGGAGATCGAGGCAAGCACGGCGAGGTCGTTCGTGGCTACGTGGCGTGTGGCGTTACTGATCGCTCAGCGAAGCAGGTCGAACACCGCTACAGGAAGCGTTCAGGCATCGAAACGACCTATCGCTTACTTCGGCAAGCACGCGGGATCACGACGACGCGTGATCCCGTCGTGCGGTTTGCCATCATGTTGGTCGCGGCATTGCTGGAGAACCTGTGGCTGGTGCTACGGTGGGCGGTCGTCGCCCGCCCACGGCGGGGCGGGCGCGACCTGCCCGAGGAGTTCACGTTCAAGACGTTCTGTGACTGGATTCGTCATGAGCTGGAAGAGGAGTTACGCCGCCGGTGGAAGATCAAAGCGAACGGGGTTGGAGTGCCAGCATCACAGGCAACGGCCGCGGGCTGACCGGGGTCAGCCCACGGCCTGTCAGTTGGCGGTGAGCGACAGCTTTCGGCAGATACCGTCGAAATCCGGGTAACATCGTCTGTCCAAAGCGGTGAATTGGAACTTCCTCGATCTACTTCGTGGGAGCAGCCGAGACTGACCGTCAAATTATACAGAAAGTGACTATTTTGTGGCGTTCAGGCAGCACCCTCTCGACTCGTTCGGGAAGTAACGACTATCGGGTTCGTCGGCGTCACCGACCCCGCGACCGACTCTCTAAACCCGATGGCCGCCGACCTCACGTTCGACGACCCCGTCGCCGCCGCGAGTGACGCGCTCGCCGAGATGCGCGCCGAGGTCGCCGAGAACGGCGACGGCCTCGATCACGCCGTCGTCCTCTCGCACCTCGGCGCGGGCGACGACGACCTCGCCCGCGAACTGGACGTGGATGTGATCCTCGGCGGTCACATCCACAGCCCGCGCAACGAGTGCGTGGCCGACACCCTGCTGGTCCGCCCCGGAGTCAACGGCGAGACCGTCGTCGAGGTCGACCTCGGCGGGGCGGGGGACGCCGGGGAGAGGGACGACGGCGAGGACGCCGTCCCCACCGCGACCCTCCACGAGCCTGACGGCGTCGAGCCGATCGCCGGGCTCGAAGCTGCCCTCGAAGAGCGGATGGCTGCCGCCGACCTCGACGAGGTCGTCGATCGCGTCGACGAGCCGATCGAGCGGACCGGTGAGGTCGTCCACGGTGGAGAGTGCCGCGTCGGAAACTTCGCCGCGGACGCGTTCTGCTGGGCACTCGACGCCGACGTGGGGCTGTCGAACGCGGGCGGCCTCCGACAGGGCGACCCGTGGGTCGGCGACGTGACGAAGGCCGATCTGATCAGCCTCATTCCGTTCGAGGAGCCCGTGGCGCTCGCGTCCGTCACCGGCGCGGAGCTGCGCGACGTGCTCCGCGAGATGGCTGCGCCGGACGTGGACTTCGGAAAGGATGACTGGTGGCACGGCCACGTCTCGAACGCGCGGGTCGTCTGGGACGCCGACGGCGAGCGACTTCTGGAGGCCACTGTCGGCGGCGAGCCGATCGACCCCGAGGCACACTACACCGTCGCCGTCTCGGAGTACCTGCTCCACTCCGACCACGAGTTCCCGACGCTCGCGCAGCGCCACCGGGTCGACGAGGCCGACATCCAGTACGAGGTGCTCGCAGATTACGCCCGTGAACACGGGATCGACCCCCGGATCGAAGGCCGGATCGAGATCCAGAATCGAGAAGAGATAACCGGCGAGAGCCGGTGAGTGAGGTCAGTCGAAGCCGCGCGGTGAGAGAACAGAACCCGCTTACGCGCTACCGTCGACGAACTGCTCAGCACCCTCGTAGAACCAGTAGCCGTTCTCGCGCATCGCGCGCCCGAGTTCCTGGTGGAACTCGACGAAGTCCCCGAATTCCTCTTTCTCGACGCCCCCGAAGATCTCCTCGACGGAGACGACCGTCTCGTAGTCGATCCGGATCGGGTGGTCGCCGTACTGCTCGACGTAGTCGGCGGCCGACAGCGGGAAGTCCTCCTCCTCGTTGATCTTCTTCGCGAGCACCGCGTGCCCGTACTGCCGCCTGCCCTCGCTCCCCTGTTCGCCATCGGGGTCGTGTGGCCAGTCCATACCTCCCGATTCATCGGGACCGGGGATAGTCATTACGGAAAGTCGGACCGCCTCCGTCTCGACCCGCGACGGCGTCGACACCTCCAGTGACGTCGATGCCCTCGACGGATCGGTCGCGTTGGACGACGACTCAGCCGGCGATTCCGTCTGCTCCGTTCTCGTTATCGACGAGGCGTCCCTGACGAGAGACGTGTGATTGAATTGTAACTCAATTTATTAACAGTATAATATAATGTAAAAACGTTTAGAATACTGGGCGTCCATCATTTACATGGATCGAACCATGAGAGCTGTTGTATACCAAGGCCCGTACGACGTGGCTATCGAAGAGGTAGATGACCCGGAGATCGAACACCCGAACGACGTCGTGATCGACATCACGACGTCGTGTATCTGTGGCTCCGACCTCCACATGTACGAGGGGCGAACCGCGGCCGAGGAGGGAATCGTGTTCGGCCACGAGAATATGGGGATCGTGAGCGAAGTCGGTGAGGCCGTCTCGACGCTAGAGGAAGGTGACCGGGTTGTGATGCCGTTTAACGTCTCCTGTGGGTTCTGTCAGAACTGCGAAGAGGGATACACCGGTTTCTGTACCAACGTCAACCCCGGCTTCGCGGGCGGCGCCTACGGCTACGTCGCCATGGGGCCGTATCCGGGCGGACAGGCGGAGAAGCTTCGCGTGCCGTACGCCGACCACAACGCCCTGAAACTCCCGGAGGGCGACGAGCACGAGGACGCGTTCTCACTGCTCGCGGACATCTTCCCGACCGGCTGGCACGGCACGGAACTGGCGAACCTCCAGCCGGGCGAGTCGGTGGCCATCTTCGGGGCCGGCCCGGTCGGACTGATGGCGGCGTACAGCGCGAAGATCAAGGGCGCGGCAGAGATATACGTCGTCGACCAGGTCCCGAGCCGGCTGGAACTGGCCGAGGAGAACTGCGACGCCACCGCCATCGACTTCTCCGAGGGCGACCCGGTCGACCAGATCATCGAGGAACACGGCGGGATGGTCGACAAGGGCGTCGACGCGGTCGGGTATCAGGCGACCGACCCCGAGGACGTCGACACCGAATCCGAGGACTACTCGTACGACCCAGCCAAGGAGAATCCGGCGGTCGTGATCAACAGCCTCATTCGCGTGGTCCGTCCGACCGGCGAGCTCGGTATCCCCGGCCTGTACGTGCCGGAGGACCCGGGCGCACCGGACGACATGGCCGCGCAGGGGCGACTCGGAATCGACTTCGGGAAGTTCTTCGAGAAGGGACTCAAGTGCGGTACGGGCCAGTGTAACGTCAAGTCGTACAACCGCTACCTCCGCGACATGATCATCGAGGGGCGCGCCGACCCGAGTTGGGTCGTCTCCCACCGCGTCAACCTCGACGAGGCGCCGGAGATGTACGAGGCGTTCGACGCCCGCGAGGAGGGCGTCACGAAGGTCCTGCTCGAACCCTGAGTGGCCGCGTTACGCCTTCATCCTCGCTGTTCCGACTTTTTCGACCCGCTCCGACGGTCAGGTCCGGAGCCACGCCTTCGGGTGTTCGTCTCGGAGGTGAGACTGGTACCGCCCGATCAGCTCGGGATACCCATCGGCGACACAGTGCCAGCCGCAGTGGTCGCAGCCCCGCTCGACCGCATCGTCGCCGCTCTGAACGTGTCCGCCGCGCCTGTATGTAACCATGAGTGTCTCGCCACGACCGATCCGCGGTTGATGGGTCTCGTACGTCACGAGCGGAGTTCACTCTGTCGGCGCCCGCGGAGGATCGGACCCGTCGACGACCTCGAGACGCCCACTCGCGCCTGTACCGCCGAAACCGGTATGTCCGTCCCGCGCGTTGCAGCCCGTATGTGTAAGTACTGCAACTGGGCGTTCCACGACGGCTGGGGTGAGCTGCTGAAGTACGACGACATCTACCAGTCGGCGGTCGGCGCCGAGACGGAGTCCACCCACGGATTCCACGAGGACTGGGACGACCTGCAGGCGGAACTGGGAATCTGACTCGGACCGGTCGACCGAGCCGATTCAGAGCGGGAACGCGTCCGCGTTCTCGACCGATTCAGGGTTCGACGCCGCCAGTTCGTCGAGCTCTCCGCGGATCCGCGCTTCGTCCATCTCGCTGCCGATGAACACGAGTCGCGTGCGGCGGTCGTCGTCGGGCCCCCACTCGCCGATCGGTCCCGCCTGCACCGAGGGACCGGCCTGACTCACGCCGATGACCTCGTCCGTCCCCGCGACGTTGGCGACACCCTTCGCCCGCACAATCGCGCCGTCCCAGTCGTGGAGCCAGTTCGCGAACGACTCGGGATCGAGGGCGTCGGCCGAGCGGTAGACGAACGAGTCGACGCCGTGGGCCGCGGCGGCGCCCTCGGCGTGATCGTGTTCGTGCTGGCCGGCTGCTGGCTCGTGACCGTGTTCGCCCTCGCTTTCCGCAATCTCGCGCTTCCACCCCGGCGACCGCGTGGCCGTCTCGAAGTCGAACCGTCCGGTGTCGAGCACCTCGTCAGGGTTGACCTCGGAGTAGCTCGTCCGGATCCGCTTCGCCCGCGGGCCGAGCCGCTCGGCGACCGACTCGATCTCATCGAGCACGTCGTCGGGAACCATATCCGTCTTGTTCATCACGAGCACGTCGCAGAACTCGATCCCCTCGACGAGCACGTCCGCGAGGGGGCGGTCCTCGGTCGACTCCCCGTCGCCCGGCAGGTTCTCACCGGCGTCGAACTCCTTCCAGAAGCCGTAGGTGTCGAGGACGGTGACCATCGTGTCGAGCCGGAAGCGCTCGGTCGGGTCGATATCGGAGTCCTCGGTCCCCTCCGTGAACGCCCGCGCGATCGGGATCGGCTCGGAGATGCCCGACGACTCCACGAGGAGGTAGTCGAACTCGCGGGACTCCGCGAGCGTCGCGGCCTCGCTCAGCAGGTCGTCCTGCAGCCGACAGCAGATGCAGCCGTTCGAGAGGTCGACGATCCCCTCCTCATCGTTCTCTCGCGCGACCAGCTCGGCGTCGACGTTCACCTCGCCCATGTCGTTCAGGATGACGGCGATCCGCCTGTCGCCGGGGTTCGCGAGCAGGTGGTTCACCATCGTCGTCTTCCCGGCGCCGAGGTACCCGCTGAGAACGGTCACGGGAATCCGGTCGTCACTCATGTGTGTTACCGTGAGACGTGCTATCAGTATGAAACGATCGATCGGTGAGATACCACCCGTCACAAAGTTTACTCGGCCGCCGGGCGGCTCTCCACCATGCGCCGCAGAGCCCTCCTCGCGACCGCGGCGCCGTCTCGACCGCTTCGCTCGCCGGCTGTCCGACCCCGCTGTGGGGCGAGATTCCCGAAACCGTCGACGGCGCCGAGGTAACCCTCCGCCGCGCGTCACCGTCAGGGGACGGCTGCTCGACGGCTCGCGGGACTGTTACCGCGTCGACCTGATCGAGGCCGACCTCGACGCCGACCGCCTACTGCTCCGGCTGACCACCCAGGACGATCCCGACTGGGACGGCGGCCCGTGCTCCGATATCGGCCAAACGCATCCCTACGATATCGCCGTCGAATTCACGGAGGCGGCCGTTCCGGAACGCGTCGAAGTCCGCCACGGCGACGAGACAGTGTTAGAAGAGGCGGTGTGACTCACCGATCGACACCGAAATCAGACTCACCGGTTTATAAACAAACTGCGGTGGCGCGCGCCTCCGAGTGGCCGCCATCGGCGGCCACGAGGAACGCGTGCGAGGTCGCCGGCGCTACGCGCCGGCTGCCAGAGAATCTTCGATTCTCGCTGGACGCGGTGAGCGCTCGAAGAGCGCGAACCGCGAGGTTGGGGAGTGTGAGGCTGCGGTGCGGTCGGGGTGGGGCTTTGGAGTGGTTCGCCACACTGCTGGCAGAAACGATCCCGTATTACCGCTCGATCCCGCCCTGCGCTTTGATCCGCATGATGTGCCGGACGTTCAGATAGATCTCCTCGGGAGAGGTCTGCTCGTCGGGGTCGTAGAGGTCCGACACGCGGTAGAGGATCGCCGAGAGCTGCTTGCTCTCGGAGCTGTCACCCCACACGTCCCCGGCTATCTCGCGGAGGAACGCGCGGACCTCGTCATCCTCGGCGAACGCCTCGTCCGCCGCGTCAGCGGCCGACTCGGGTACGACTGGATCGATGCCGGCGGCGTCGAGGGCGTCAGGCTCGTCGCCTTCACTACCCGCTCCCTCCCCGCCGTCCGACTCGCTTCGCTCCCCGCTCATCGCCCCTCGCTCACCCCGCGACGGCGCACGACTCCGGCGTTGTTCGCGACGTTCTCCACGATCACCCGGAACGCGTCCGCGGTCTCACCCTCCTCTAAGACGACCGGCTCGCCGTCGTCGCCGCCGGTCCGGACCGCGGGGTCGAGCGGGACACCGCCCAAGAAGGGAAGATCGTGTTCCTGCGCCAACGCTTTCCCGCCGCCGGAGCCAAATATCTCGTGGAAGCCGCCGCAGTCCGGACACCGGAAGCCCGCCATGTTCTCGGCGATCCCGAGCACGTTCGTGTCGTGTTTACCGAACATCCGGAGGCCCTTCACCGCGTCGTCGAGCGCAACCTCCTGCGGCGTGGTGACGATCACGGCGCCCGTCAGCGGGAGCGTCTGGAGGATCGTGAGCTGGGTGTCGCCGGTCCCCGGCGGCAGGTCCATTACGAGGTAGTCGAGCTCGCCCCACTCCACGTCCTCGACGAGCTGGGTGATTATCTTGTGGACCATCGGTCCCCGCCAGATGACGGGGTCGTCCTCGCCGGTGAGAAAGTCCATACTCATCAGTTTCACGCCGAAGCGCTCGGGCGGGACGATCGTCTCGCCGTCGGTCTGCGGGCGCTCCTCCGCCGACACCATCCGCGGGACGTTCGGCCCGTACACGTCGGCGTCGAACAACCCGACGCGCGCGCCAAGCGCCGAGAGCCCGGCCGCAATGTTGACGGCCATCGTCGACTTGCCGACGCCGCCCTTCCCTGAGGCGACCGCGATTACGTTCTTCACCCCGGGGAGCACCTGCTCGTCCGGCTCCAGATCGTCCGGGATCGACGCCGACAGCTCCACGTCGAGCCCGGTGTCGGCAAGCGCCGCTCGGACATCGTCGGCGATCGCCGATTCGTGCGGCGAAAACGGGGCACCGAGCGCGAGCGAGATGCGGATCTCATCGTCGTCCACCTCGACGTCGTTCACCAGCCCGAGCGAGACGATGTCGTCGCCGAGGTCGGGGTCCCGCACGTCCACGAGCCGCTCCCGTACGTCCGCTTCGTTCATGTCCGGAGGGAGGGTCGTGGGTCGAATAAGGGTTCTGTACGGGCCTCGAACGACCCTGATCCGCCGGCTTCCCGGTCAGTCGATCCGCGTTCCGGCATCCTCGCCGCGCAGGAACGGCTCCAGTCCCGCGGCGCCGAACACGTGCGCCGGCGCGTCAAGCGCCAATAGTTCCCGCACTTTCGCGGCCATTCCGCCCGAGACATCGGTCGCGTCGCTCGCGCCGAGCGCGTCGGCGACCGCCTCGAACGAATCGATGGACGGGATCACCTCGCCATCACTGTCGAGAACGCCCGGCACCGTGGAGCAGACCCCGACTCGTCGAGCGCCGAGCCCGACCGCAAGCTCGACGACAAGCTCGTCTCCGGAGACGACGGTGACGCCGGCCCCCGCGGTCGCGACGCCGTCGCCGTGGAGCACGGGAACGAACCCCTCGCCGAGCAGCGTCGCCGTCGAGGAGAGCGGCAGGTCGAGGTCGCCGTCGGGGCCTTCGAGGCGAGCCGAAAGCGACAGTGGGTGAACCGGCACCGCGGGCACGTCCCGCTCGTGGAGCCGGTTGAGGACGGCGCGGTTCAGCTCCGTCATCGCGCTGTGGATGTCCATCACTGCGCCGGCGTCGGCGGTCCCCGCCGTCGTCGAGACGCCGTGTTCGCTGGCGTGGTGGTGACCGAAGCTCCCGCCGCCGTGGACGACGACGAGCCGATCGACCGCGCCGTCAGCGAGCGCACTCGCAACCGCGTCGCAGGCCGCGGCGAGCGCCGCGTCGTCGAGCGTCTCCGGGCGGTTCTTGTCCGTGATCAGGCTCCCGCCGAGCTTGAGCACGACCGGGGGTGCCGAGGCGTCATCTGTCCGCTCCGTCCCAGACGCCCCGCGATCCGCGCTCACGGCTCCACCACCCGGACACCCTCGGTCGCGAGCTCCGCGCGGAACGCCTCCTCGCACCCGTGCGTGAAGGAGAGCGCGGTCTCGCTCGCGTCGCTCGCGTCGAGCGCAACGATGCAGCCGCCGCCGCCCGCGCCGGTGAGCTTCGCGCCGTGGGCGCCAGCATCGCGGGCGGCCCACACCATCGCGTCGAGCGAACGCGCGGAGACGCCCAGCGCGGAGAGCAGCCCGTGATTGAAGTCCATGAGCTCCCCGAGCTCAGCGAGCAGCTCCGGCGACGGATCGGCCTCCGAAACGGCGTCGGCGAGCAGCTTCTCGCCGGTCCGCACCACGTCGCCGATCGACTCGACGGTGTCGGCGGCGAATCCGTACTCCTCGCGGAGTTCGCCGACGCCGGCGACGAGTTCGCCGGTGTCGCCGGCGCCGCCGTCGAAACCGACGACGAACGGAAGGTTCGGCGCCTCTATCGGCTCGCAGTCGTCGCCCTCGATGCGGACCGCCCCGCCCATCGTCGAGCAGAACGTGTCGGCCCGAGAGGCCTGTCCGTCCTGCACCTCGTACTCCGCGTGGTACGCGCGGTCGGCCAGCTCGCGGCGGTCCAGCGGTTCGCCGAGCGCGCGCGTCGCGGCATCGATCCCCGCGACCACGACGGCGGCCGACGATCCGAGTCCGGCGCCGAGCGGGATGTCGCTCTCGACGGTGATGTCGAAGCCGGCGTCGGGCGCGTCAGCCGCGTCCCGGGCCTGCCGGACCGCGGCGTCGACGTAACCCATCGCGGCCTCGACCAGCGGGGCCGGCACGTCCACGTCGGGCCGGTCGCCGGTACCGCCGGCGTACTCGACGGTGAACCCGTTGAGCGAGAGGTCCTCGGCCTCGACGCGGACGTGGTCGTCTGAGCGGGGCTCGGCGGTCACCGTGGCGCGTCGCTCGATCGCCGCCGGCACGGCGGGTTCGCCGTAGACGACGGCGTGTTCGCCGAAGAGGTACACCTTCCCCGGCGCTTCACAGACGGTCATACGAATCCACTCTCTCCGCGTGCTTACAGGCGTTGCGCTTGCCGGGCCGTCGTGGACGAGGGTCGTTGTGGAACGGCAAGGCCCTCCGACCCCGTCACCTTTTCACCGCCGGCCGCTGTCGTGCGCGCTATGACGACGCTCCCGTCGCTTTTGACACGGTCGCTCACGAACTTTATCGAGAGCCTGGCGGTCGCGATACCGCGACTGCTCTCGGGGCTAGTCTTCCTCGCGTTGGCGTACGCGACGGTGCGAATCGTCCTCACGCTCGTCCGGTCTTCGATCGATCGGATATACGTCGGTGACCGAGAGCTCGTGGGCGATCTCATCGCCACGCTCGCGGCGATCTTCCTCTGGTTCGGCGTTGCACTGACGTTCCTGAAGGTCGTCGGCATGGGCGACATCGCGGCGAGTCTGGGCACCGCTGTCGGCTTCATCGCGTTAGGTATCTCGTACGCACTCTCCGAGATGATCGAAGATACCGTGGCGGGCGTGTACCTCCTCCGCGACCCCGACTTCAACCCGGGGTACCGCGTCGAAGCGAAGGGCGTGACCGGGACAGTCGCTGCGATCGAACTCCGAAAGACCCGGATCGACACAGACACCGGTGATCGGGTTGTGCTCGCGAACCGGGAGATCGAGCCGCGGTGGACCCATGACGTTCCCGCGGCGGAAGACGGGAAATCGGCGACGAGAGAGGCGGAGAGCACCGACCGCGACAACACCTAAATATCCGGCTCGAGATCCCGTACCCATGGCATCCACAACAACAAGCGTCGGTGCCGGCGGATCCGATGACAACACCACCCTGGCGGCGATAACGCACATCCTCGCGCTGTTCACGTGGCTGATCGGCCCGCTCGTGGTCTTTCTCGTCACCGACGACGAGTTCGTGAAGGCGAACGCGCGCGCGGCGATAAACTGGCAGATCTGGTTTACGATCTACTCGATCGTCGCTGGTGTTCTGATCATCGTCGGGATCGGGATCTTGCTGCTCCCCCTGCTCGGACTCCTCAATATGGTGTTCATCGTCATTGCCGCGGTGAAGGCGGCCGAGGGCGAGGTCTGGAGCTACCCGCTCACGATCGATCTCCTGTAAACGGCGGCCACGATCGCTCTTTTTGCTCTGGGGGTCGTACGAGCGCCGCCGCTCGGGCACAACTCGGAGCGTTCACAAAAAGTCGAACTCGACGTCGAAAACCGACTTACAGTTCGTCCTCGAAGTCGTCGAGGGCGAACACAGTGTCGGCGCCGCGGCGGTCGAGCGTCTCGTTGGCGAGCAGCCAGTAGACGACCGACAGCGCGCGTCGACCCTTGTTGTTCGTCGGGATAACCAGATCGACGTTCGATAGCTGGTTGTTGGAGTCGCACATCGCGATGACCGGGATGCCGACAGTGATGGCCTCCTTGACGGCCTGTGCGTCCCCGATCGGGTCCGTGACCACGACGACATCCGGCTCGATGTAGCCGGCGTAGTCGGGGTTCGTCAGCGTGCCGGGGATAAAGCGTCCCGTGCGGGCGCGGGCGCCGATGGCGTCCGCGAACTTCTCGGCCGGGAACCGACCGTACTGCCGCGAGGACGTGACGAGGATTTGCTCAGGGTTGTAGTTCTTGAGGAAGTCCGCGGCTGTGCGGATCCGCTGGTCCGTCGTACTCACGTCGAGTACGTACAGGCCATCGTCGCGGACGCGGTGGATAAACCGCTCCATATCCTTCGTCTTCTGCTGGGTCCCGATGTGGACACCGGCAGAGAGGTAGTCCTCGACCGGGATCAGCAGGTCGACGTCGTCATCGGGCATGACGTCGTCGTCGAACGGGGAGGCGTCTTCCTCCTCGTCGGCGTCGTCGCCCGCGTCTTCCGTCGCGTCGGGTTCGGCGTCGGCGGGTGCCTCCTCGGCAGCCGCGTCGGCGGTCGGTTCCTCGGTCGTGTCGGCCTCCTCCTCGACCGCCGCGTCGACCGCCTCGGTCTCCGCGTCGTCGTCGAGTTCGACCGCGTCGTTGTCTTCCGTCATGCGTGGTGTGAGCCCGTCATACCGCGTCGTCCGCGATGCGGACCAGTTCGTTCAGCTTGGCGGTGCGCTCGCCGCCGACCGTGCCGGTCTTGATGAACCCGGCATCGGTCGCCACGGCGAGGTGTGCGATGGTCGTGTCCTCCGTCTCGCCCGAGCGGTGGGAAATGATCGTCTCGTACCCGTTGCGAGCGGCGAGTTCGATAGCGTCGAACGTGTCCGACAGCGTCCCGATCTGGTTCGGCTTGATCAGGATGCTGTTGGCCGCGCCCGTGTCGATCCCTTCCTGGAGCCGCTCGACGTTGGTGACGAACAGGTCGTCGCCGCAGATCATCGTCCGGTCGCCGACCCGGTCGGTCAGCTCCGCGAACGCCTCGTAGTCGTTCTCGTCGAGCGGGTCCTCGACGTACGCGAGGTCGTACTCGTCGACGAGGTCGGCGACGTAGTCGATCTGCTCGTCGGTCGACTTCGTCTCCTCGCCGTAGACGTACGCCTCCTGGTCGTCGTCGTACAGCTCGGCGGCGGCCATATCGAGGCCGAAGCGGATCTCGAAGCCCACGTCCTCCTCGACGCGGTCGACCGCCTCGTCGACGACCTCGAACGCGTCCGCGTCCGAGATCGGGGGCGCCCACGCGCCCTCGTCGCCCTTCGCAGCCGGCACGCCGCGCTCGTCGAGCACGTCCGCGACTGCCGCGTGGACCGCGGCGTTCGCGAAGACGGCCTCCGAGACGCTCGGTGCGCCGACGGGTGCCGCGAGGAACTCCTGGATGTGAGTCGCCTCCTTGGCGTGCTCTCCGCCGCCGACGACGTTGCCGAGCGGAATCGGAAAATTCTCACCGCGGAACGCGCCCCCGAGGTGCTGGTACAGCGGCGCACCGAGCACGTCGGCGGCGGCCTTCGCGGCCGCCATCGAGATCGCGACCGCGCTGTTGGCGCCGATCGCGGAGAAGTCATCCGTCCCGTCGGCGGCGCGCAGTGCGTTGTCGACGGCGCGCTGGTCGCCCGCATAGACGCCTTCGAGGCGTGGAACCGCGTGCTCGCGGGCCTTCGCGATGGATTCGTTGGCCGGGAGTTCGATCGCTTCGTACTCGCCGGTCGAGGCCCCGCTGGGCGCTGCCCCGCGGCCGAAGCCGCCGGACTCGGTGAGCACGTCGGCCTCGACGGTGGGGTTGCCGCGCGAGTCGAGCACGCGACGCAGCGAAATGCCGGTAATTCGGGTCATCAGTTGGACTCCCTCCGGACGGTGAAGGGGAGCGCCCCCGCGTCGTACTCCTCGGCGGCGACGAGGATAGGCTCCGTTTGATCCGTGTCGATCAGCACGGGCGCCCCGTAGGACACCTGCAGCGCTCGCGCGCCGAGGATTCGTGCCTTCTCGTATCGATTGTATCGCTGTTCTGACATGGATTACTGGTACGGCGAAACGACGTCGACGAGGTCACGGTGGCTGACCATCATCCGGCGACAGCAGTGCCGGTCAACGCCGAGCTCGTCGAGCACCTTGCCGGGGTCCTCGTCGCCCTCGCGGGCGCGCTCTTTGAACTCCTCCCAGTGTTCACCCACGACGTTGCCGCACGTGAAACACCGGACGGGAATCATCATGACTGAATCACCTCAGCGGTAGGACTTCTGGTAGCGGGCACGCGCGCCGGGTCCGCCCCACTTCTTGGGTTCGGACTGGCGGACGTCGTTGACCAGCAGGGTGCGGTCGAAGTTCATGTACGCGTCGCGCAGCTCGGCGTCGCTGAGGTGCTGGACGAGACCGCGCGCGATGGCGGTCCGCGTCGCGTCGGCCTGGCCGCTGAAGCCGCCGCCCTCGACGTTGACCTCGATGTCGACGTCTGCGCGGAGCTCTTCGCCCGCGATGCGGAACGGCTCCAGCATCTTGAGTCGCGCCTGCTCCGGTTCGACCAGCTCGACTGGCTGGGAGTTGATGCGAACGCGGCCCTCGCCGTCGCGCACGGTGGCGCGGGCGACGGCCGTCTTCTTCTTGCCTGAGGTGTTAGTTACCATGTGACGTTGGCTCCCAGAGACTCGGAGATGTCCCCGAGCGTCGTGAATTTGATGTTCGAGAGGCGGTCGAGCGAGGTGCCGTCGAGAACGACGGTCTCGGCGTCCTCGTCGCGCTCGTAGGGGTTGCCCACGTAGACGCGGACGTTCGAGAGTGCCTCGCGGCCGTCCTCCGTCTTGTACGGTAGCATGCCGCGGATGGCACGCTTGAAGATTCGGTCGGGGCGCTTGGGGTAGTACGGCCCGCTGTCGGAGCCGAGCTCCGCGCGAGTGTGGTACGTCTCCATCGTCGCCTCCTCGTTACCGGTGATGACCGCGCGCTCGGCGTTGACGACGGCGACCGTCTCGCCGTCAAGGACGCGCTGGGCGACCTTCGACGAGACGCGACCGAGGATGCAGTCCCGGGCGTCGACGACGACGTCCGCGTCGATCTTTGCGAGACTCATCGAATCACCCGGACGTTGCTCTCTTCGGGATTTTGTTCAACGAACTGTTCAAGCGACACCGCTTCGCCGGCCTGGTCGATCTTCGTGCGGGCAGTGCCCGAGAAGTCGACGGCGGCGACGGTGACGTTCTTTTCGAGCACACCGCTGCCCAGCACCTTGCCGGGGACGACGACCGTCTCGTCTTCCTGAGCGTACCGTTCGATGCGGCCCAGGTTGACCTCAGCGTGCGTGCGCCGTGGCTTCTCCAGTCGGGCGGCGATGTCCTGCCATACGTTGGCACCGGAATCGCGCGAGACCGACTTCAGATCGGCGATGAGGTTCTGTAGTTTCGGATTCGTCTTGCTACTCATAGCTGTCCCTCCTGAAGTGGAGAGTTAGTGAAAACGGAGTGCAGGGAGCAGGATTTGAACCTGCGGACCTCTACAGGACAGCGCCCTGAACGCTGCGCCGTTGGCCTGACTTGGCTATCCCTGCGTGCACTCCTGCGTAATCCGGCTCCCTTCAAACCACTTTCGGTCCCGTCGTCGGGACGACCCGACTCGGATCCGGGCCGATCCGACGCCACGTCGGATCGGAATGCGGCGCCGCAGCTTCGTGCAGGGGCGAGCGCCGTGTGTGTGGTTTGAAGGTCCGTCATTACGTTAGACCGCGACTTTCGTCTGTAGTTCGTCCGCGCGCTCCTCGATGGAGTCGATGGCGCGGAGCAGCAGTTCCTCGACGCTGAACGAACCGTCCGTCTCGATGTGGAACACGAACGCGCCGGGGACATCCTCGACGCTGACTTCTTTCCCGGGGAACCGCTCCGAGAGATCGTTGTCGAACTCGTCGGTAAGTTCGATTTCCCCGTCGGGTGTCTCGATAACCCCGCGGAGGATCCGCGGCTCGTCGTCGTCGAACTCGCCGAGGTCGCCCTCGACCGAGACGCGCTGGAGGTGGCGGTAGCCGACGGAGACGCCGCCCTGATGTTTGGCGTGCTCCTTACCGGTGTCGAGCACTGCGTCGGCCTCGAACTCCAGTCGCTGTCCCTCCTTCAGCTCGATGATCGGGATATTGTCGTCGGCGACCTCGACGAGCGGGTCCGCGCTCTCGATGTCGCCGGAGTACGCCGTCGCCGGACCCTCGACGTCGAGCGCGAGAGTGACCTCGTCGCCGACCTCGAAGTCGTCGAGCGGCGTCTTCAGGGGAATGAGCCCCAGTCGAAGCCCGATCATCTCGTCGAACATGACGGAGGAGTTCTCGACGAACCTGACGGTGTCTATCGAGAACGTCGGGACGTCGGCGATCATCGCGCGGCGGATGCCGTTCGCGAACGCCGGGGTGAGCCCGCGGATCAGCACCCGCGCGCTGCGATCGTCCCGTTCGACGTACTGGACGTCGAAGTCGTCTTCCGTCATGTCAGACTCGCTTGTTCTTTGGCGCCTTCGTCCCGTCGTGCGGGATGGGCGTGACGTCTTCGATCCGACCGATCTCGACGCCCGCACGCGAGAGCGCGCGGATCGTCGCCTGCGCACCGGGACCGGTGGACTTGTTGAGGTTGCCGCCGGGACCGCGCACGCGAACGTGCACGCCCTCTAAGCCGGCGTCCTTGACGCGCTCGGCGACGACTTCCGCCATCTGCATGGCGGCGTACGGCGACGCCTCGTCGCGGTTCTGCTTCACCACGGTGCCGCCGGACGATTTGGCGATCGTCTCGGCGCCCGTCTCGTCGGTGACCGTGATGAGCGTGTTGTTGAACGACGCGTACACGTGGGCGATGCCCCACTTTCCGTCCTCGGATTCACTCATGGTGGGTTACTCCTGTGACTCCGCGCGCTCGGGGTGGAGATCGTCCGCGAGCGGGCTGTTCTCGTCGAAGGCGATTGCGCCTTCGTCGTCCACGTCGACCTTCACCGACGGGCGCGTGACGCGGGCGCCGTCGACGGTGATGTGGCCGTGAACGATGAACTGTCGGGCCTGCTGAGTCGAGGACGCGAACCCCTGTCGGTAGGCGACCGTCTGGAGACGGCGCTCGAGCAGGTCGGTCACGTCCAGTGAGAGGACCGCGGAGATATCGTCGTTGTCGCCGAGGATACCGATCCGGCGGAGCCGTGCGACGAACTCTGCGCCGGCCTCCTGAGCGACGTCGACGTCACCCTGGGCCTCGCCGAGCAGGCGACGCGCCTCGCGGCGCATGCTACGCAGCTCGGACTGAGCGCGCCAGAACTCCTCTTTGTTCTTCAGACCGTACCGTGAGAGGAGATCGGACTCCTCGGCGATGCGCTCGCCCTGGTACGGGTGGTTCGGCGTCTCGTAGCCCTTGGTGTTTTTCCCGGTGCTCATTCCTCGTCACCCGCTGCTTCTTCTTCCGCCATCTCCTCGCGGATCTCCTCGACGTTGACGCCAATGGTGCCCTCGGACCGTCCCGTGGACTTCGTGCGCTGGCCGCGTACCTTCTGGCCGCGCTTGTGGCGAACGCCTTTATACGATTCGATGATCTTCATCCGGTTGATGTCGTGGCGACGCTTCTCGCTGACGTCGGTGCCGACGAGGTGCGTCGTCTCTCCGGAGTAGAAGTCGTTCTGTCTGTTCGTCATCCACGACGGGACGTGGTCTTCGAGGTTCTCGGCGATGTCAACCACCGCGTCGAGGTCATCCTCGTCGAGGAGCCCGAACGTGGCGTTTCGGTCCACGTCGGCCTTCTCGGCGACCAGCCGCGCCGTGCGCGTGCCGATGCCGTCGAGTTCGGACAGGCTTCGCTCGACCGTCTTCGTCCCGTCGAGGTCAGCGCCCCCGATCCGGACGAAGTACTGGAGGTCTTCCTCCTCCTCCGGTGAGTCGTCCTGTGATTCTTCCGTGCTCATGTGTTGGTTGTGGTGAGTCCTACCGGCGCGAATCCGGCGGTACTCGGTCCGTTCGAGCGTTGCGGCGGGGATTCGAACCCCGGAGGCAGTGACGCCACAGAGTTAGCAACCCTGCGCCTTGGGCCAGGCTTGGCTACCGCAACTCGCGTCGTATCATCGCCCTCGTGGACTCGGGACCCGGCGCCCCTGCAGTTCGTGCATCCGTATGGTCCCGCCTTCAGTACTTAAACATCACGAAAGCACCGGAGACTGTGGAGGCGTCACACGCCTCGGAGCGCAGGCCTCGTCGGTTCTCACCGATCGGAAACGACGGCCCAACCAGAAACGAGCAGGGAGAGCCGTTTGGCGTACTGTTTAGTGGGTGCCGCGGATGGGTCCGGGCATGAAGGCCGTCCAGTTCGACGCCCACGGCGACCGCGACGTGATCGAGTACGGCGATTTCCCGGATCCCGAGCCCGACCGCGGCGAAGTCCTTGTCGACGTTAAGGCGGGCGCGCTGAACCACCTCGACATCTGGACGCGTCGCGGGATGCCCGGAATCGACTTGGAGATGCCCCACATTCCCGGCAGTGACGCGGCCGGCGTCGTCGAGGCAGTCGGCGAGGGCGTGACGCGGTTTGAGCCCGGCGACCACGTCGCCGTGAGCGCCGGCGTCTCCTGTGGCGAGTGTGAGTTCTGTCGACATGGTGAAGAATCGCTCTGCCCGTCGTTCCACATTATTGGGGAGCACGTTCGAGGCGTCCACTCCGAACTCGCGGCCGTCCCCGCCGAGAACCTCGTCCCGGTCCCCTCGAACGTTGACTGGGAGGTTGCCGGCTCCGCCTCCCTCGTCTTCCAGACCGCGTGGCGGATGCTCCAGACCCGCGCCGACATCGAGGCCGGCGAGAAGGTCCTCGTCTTGGGTGCCTCCGGCGGCGTCGGCCACGCCGCGGTGCAGATCGCCGACCACGCGGGCTGTGAGGTGTTCGCGACCGCCTCCACCGAGGAGAAGCTCTCGCACGCCGAGGAGTGCGGCGCCGACCACGTCATCGACTACGAGACGAACGACTTCGCCGACGAGATCGCCGAGCTGACCGGTCGGCGCGGCGTCGATGTCGTCGTCGACCACATCGGCGAAGCCACCTACCCCGACTCGCTGAAGTCGATGGCGAAGGGCGGTCGGCTCGTCACCTGCGGCGCGACCACCGGTCCGAATCCCGACGCCGGGCTCAACCGGATCTTCTGGAACCAGCTGTCCGTAATCGGGTCGACGATGGCGACCCCCGGCGAGGTCGACGACGTGCTGGAGCTCGTCTGGGACGGTACCTTCGAGCCGCACATCCGCGACACACTTCCGATGAGCGAGGCCGCGCGTGCACACGAGATGATCGAGAACCGTGAGGGCTTTGGCAAAGTGGTCGTAAAGCCCGATAGTGAGCTCTGAAGCCGACGGCGACGCCAGAGAGAGCACGGACGGCGGCTACGTCCACGTGCCGAGCGAGGGCGGCGGGAGTGACGGCGCTGATCCGGCCGTTTCGGTGTCCGAACCCGAGGCCGACGGCTTCGGGCGAAAGGGATGGGCGCTGACGGCGGTGCTTTTCACGTGCGTCCTCGTTATTCCCGGGATTATCTACGTATACCCGTACGCGGCGGGGGCGCTCGGGTTCTCGTTTTTCGCGACGTACCTCGCTTTACCGCTCATCCCGGCTGTTCTGCTCGGCGCAGTCGCAGTCTGGTCGATGACTGCGGCGACCCGAGATCAGTAAGATTGCTCCGTGTTCGGCGGCGTCTTGCTGATGCTCTTCACTGCCCGCGCGCCGAACGACAACCGTTTTGAACGACACCCGCGCAGTAGCGATATGTTGATCACCGTCTCCGGCCCGCCGGGAAGCGGGAAGAGCACGAACGCTGCAGGACTCGCCGATCGACTTGGCCTCGATCACGTGTCCGGCGGCGATATCTTCCGCGAGATGGCCGCCGAACGCGACATGACGCCCGTCGAGTTCAACGAGTTCGCGGAGGAGGACCCCCAGATCGACCGAGATTTGGACCGTCGACTCCACGAGATCGCCACGACCCGCGACGACCTCGTGTTGGAGTCGCGGCTCGCCGGGTGGCTCTCCGCGGACCATGCCGACTTCCGGTTCTGGTTCGACGCTCCCGTGTCGACCCGCGCCGAGCGCATCGCCGAACGAGAGGAGAAGCCCGTCGACCGCGCGAAAGCGGAGACCGAGCGCCGCGAGGCCTCCGAGAAGAAGCGGTACCGCGAGTACTACGACATCGACATCGGCGACCTCTCGATCTACGACGCCGCGTACAACACCGCCCGATGGGGACCGGAGCGGTTCATCGACGTCCTCGTCGCGACCATCGACGCGTACGACCCCGCGACCGACGAGGGGAAGGCGCCGATCGAGGGCGTGAGCTACGACTTCTGACCGCCGAACCAACCATACCCGCATGACCCGACACTCAGACGATACCGATGCGAACACGGGGGCGGACACCGGGCGGGACGCCGACGCGGATGCCGACGGTGACGCCGTCGACCCCCTCAGATCCCCGCCGGACCAGCGCTCCGTCCCGGAACTGCTCCGGTTCGGCGTCGTCAACGTCGACAAGCCCGCCGGTCCCTCCTCCCACCAGCTCTCCGCGTGGGTGCGCGACGCGATCAACGAGACGCTGGCGACGCTGGATCCGGACGGGTCCCCGATCCACGGGGTCGCGCACGCGGGGACGCTCGACCCCAAGGTCACCGGCTGTCTCCCGACGCTGACCGGCGACGCGACCCGGGCCGCACAGGTCTTCTTGGAGGGAAGCAAGGAGTACGTCTCGGTGCTGGAGCTTCACGGGTCGCCTCCCGCGGACTTCCGCGACGTGGTCGCCGAATTCGAGGCGGAGATCTACCAGAAGCCGCCGCGCAAGAGCGCGGTGACCCGCCGGCTCCGAACCCGTACGATCTACGATCTCGACGTGCTGGAGGTCGACGACCGACAGGCGCTCCTCCGGATCCGGTGTGAGTCCGGGACGTACATCCGGAAGCTGTGTCACGACATCGGCCTCGCGACGGGCGTCGGCGCGCACATGGGCCATCTCCGCCGCACCGCCACCGACCCGTTCGACGACCGCGACCTGCACCCCTTACAGGACCTCGTCGACGGGCTCACGTGGGCCGAGGAGGGCGACGACGCGTTCCTCCGCGAGGTCGTCCGCCCCGCCGAGGACGCGCTGGTCCATCTCCCGTCGGTGACGATCGCTCCCTCCGCCGCGCGCAATGTGGCCACCGGCGCGCCCGTCTACGCCCCCGGCGTCATCGACGTGGACTCGGTGTCGGAAGGCGGGGAGGGAGACGACGGGGACGACACCGATCGCGACCCCCCGCTCGTCGCCTGCCACACCCCTGACGGCGCCGCGGTCTGTCTCGGGCGACTGGTCGGCGACCCCGACGCCGAGTCGGGAGTCGTCGTGTCGCTGGAGCGCGTCCTCGTCTGAGGTCGTCGCGGTCGGTGGCCGACGAATGAAACGAAGTCCTTAATTACCGGACTCTCATCTTTTCGGATGCAGACAGGGACCGTGGGGTAGTGGTATCCTATGCGGATGGGGTCCGTATGACCTGAGTTCGACTCTCAGCGGTCCCATACGAATTTTACGGAAACAGTGTGACACCGGGCAGCGTAGCTGCCTTACGGCGATCTGATATGCGGAGACCTGCCTAGCTAATCTGCCAGTCATACACAGATGGAGGGATCGACCGTTTCAGGGTCGCTCCCGAACGTCCATGAGGAAACACCGTTAGGTACGTTCGGCTCGTAGAAGGAGTATGTCCGTTCGTTCCCGACCGGTCGCCGTTGCCGCGCTCGCCCTGTTCGCGACGCTCGTCGCGCGACCGGTCGCGGCTCACGTCGATTACGTCACCGAAGACACGGGAGACCCGATCGACGCGGTGACGTTCACCGTCGAGGTGCTGTCGGAGCCGCTGAACGCCGCGGTGTTCGCGGGGAGCGGCCTCGTCGCGATCGCCGGGCTCGCCGCGTATCTCTGGGTACGACCGACGATCACCGACGTGGTCATCCTCCGCGAGAAGCTCGTCGGCTACGGGGACCTCGTCCCGTGGATGCTGCGACTCGCCATCGGGCTTCCCCTCGTCGGCGCCGGGTTTCAGGGATACCTCTTCGCGCCGACGCTCGCGTTCGACACCGGATCGAGCCCGGTCCTCCGAGTACTGTTCATCGGGATCGGTTTCTTCATCCTCTTCGGGCTCGCGACGCGGATCGCCGCGACAGTTGGACTAATAATGTACGCGTGGGTCCTCCTCGCGGCCGACCCCGCCGTCGTCATCGCGATGGAGTACGTCCCGGTGTTAGTCGCGCTCGTGATCCTCGGCAGCGGTCGGCCGAGCGCCGACGACATGCTGCTGGCGGTCGCGAGTACGCCGGGGTCGTACTACGGTCGGATCGATCCCGTCCACCACCTGAAGTCGTTTTTCGACGCGCCAACGGCCCCACTACGCCGGTATGTCCCGACGATTCTCCGAGTCGGAATGGGAATCACGTTCGTGTACCTCGGGCTCATAGAGAAGCTCGCGGACCCCGGCCGGGCGTTGCTCGTCGTCGAGAAGTACGATCTCACGTCGGTCGTCCCCGTCGACCCGGGGCTGTGGGTCGTCGGCGCCGGTGTGACCGAAATAGCGGTGGGGCTGGCGCTGATCGCCGGGTTCTTCACCCGCGGCGCGGCCGCGCTCTCGTTCGTGCTGTTCACGGCGACGTTGTTCGGGCTCCCGGACGACCCCGTCCTCGCCCACGTCGCGCTGTTCGGAATGGCGTCGGCCGTCTTCACGCTCGGGTCCGGCCCGCTCTCGTTCGACCGCTTGGTCGGTCGTCCCGCGCTTGACGACGACGAGGCGGTCATCGCGGCCGACTGAGGTCGAAGGTGGTGACAGGTCGGGGCGCCTCGACGACCGAGTCGCAGGCGCGCACGGCCGGATCGCCGAGTGGCCGCGACGGACGCTGCTCCGCAATCACTAAACGCGGCTCGCTCCTTGCTCCGGTAATGGCCGATTGGACGGAAAAGTACCGCCCGAGCACGCTCTCGGAGGTCCGCGGCAACGACAAGGCCCGCGACGCGTTCGCGGACTGGGCGCGCTCGTGGGACGATCACCACGAGGCCGTCGTCCTCCACGGGAGCCCGGGCGTCGGGAAGACGAGCGCGGCCCACGCGCTCGCGAACGACATGGGGTGGGAGACGGTCGAGCTGAACGCCTCCGATCAGCGCACCGCCGACGTCATCGAGCGCTTCGCGGGGCGGGCCGCGCGCAACGCCACCCTCGGCGGGAGCGCGGCGGGCGGCGGCGCGGCCGGCGGCGACACGGCCTCCCGCCAGCTCGTGATTCTGGATGAGGCCGACAACATCCACGGCAACTACGACCGCGGGGGCGCGAGCGCAATCACGGAGCTGGTCAAGGAGTCGGGTCAGCCCATCGTCCTCATCGCCAACGACTACTACGACATGGCGCGCGGGCTCCGGAACGCCACACAGGAGATCGAGTTCCGCGATGTCTCCGCGCGCTCCATCGTCCCCGTCCTCCGCGACATCTGTCGCAAGGAGGGGATCGAGTTCGAGTCGGACGCGCTCGAACGGATCGCGGAGCGAAACCGTGGCGACCTCCGTGGCGCGATCAACGACCTGCAGGCCGCCACGGAGGGGCGCGATTCGATCGCGGTCGAGGACGTGGTCACCGGCGACCGCGACAAGGCGCTCGGGCTGTTCCCGTACCTCGATGCGGTCCTCAAAGAGGAATCGGCGGAGGAGGCGCTTCAGTCGGCGTACGCCGTCGACGAGACGCCCGACGACCTGACGAAGTGGATCGAGAACAACGTCTTGGACGTGTACGACCCGAGCGAGGTGGTGCGCGCGTACGACTTCCTCGCGAACGCCGACGTGTGGCTGGGGCGCGTCCGGGCCACCCAGAACTACTCGTACTGGCGCTACGCCACCGACAACGCGGCCGCGGGCGTCGCCGCCGCCCGCGACGGGACCAAGGGCGGGTGGACGCGCTACGGCCGCCCGCAGTTCTGGAGCCCTTCCGACGCGACCGCGGACGAGGTGGTCGGGCAGATCGCTGCCAAGAGCGGGTGCAGCGTCGCAACCGCGCGTCGCGAGGTGCTCCCGTTTCTGGAGGCGGTCACCCACCACTGCAAGCCCCGCGAGCTGACGGTCGCGATGGCGGCCGCCTACGACCTCGACGAGGCGGGAATCGCCTTCGTCACCGGCTCCGGCGAATCGACGAACAAGGTGGCGTCGATCGCCGAAGACGCGCAGGCGCTCCGCGAGGAGCGGATGGAGGACCACGCCGAGGGCGCCTTCGCCGGCGGCCGCCACGCAGCGGACGACCTCGGAGCGTCGGACGGCGAGACGACGAATGCGAGCGGTACAGCGAGCAGTTCCGGCGACGACGGGGACGCGGACGGGACAACCGACGGCGACGGAAGCGATGCTAACGACGGGAACGACGACGATGACGACGGGCAGGCAGGACTGAGCGATTTCGTGTGAACGGGAGCGACGGACGGACTATCTGGTAGTCACTGCGGCGCAGCGCTCGTTACGGTATAAATATCACTCGCTTGGCACGGTGCCAACGGTGTCGGTTTCCTCGGCGTCAACGAGGTCGACGCCGGTGAACTCGAAACGAGCGCCGCCCGTACGGCTCTCGGTGACCGAAACTTCCCAGCCGTGGGCCTCCGCAATGCGTTCGACGATGGAGAGCCCGAATCCCGTCCCGTCCCTCTCGGTCGAGTGGCCCGGATCGAACACGGCGTCGCGCTCTGACGGGTCGATCCCCGTGCCGTCGTCGGCGACGTAGAATCCGTTCGGTAGCCGCCCCACGAAGACCCGGAGCAACGGGTCGGAGTCGGCCGCACTCTCGAAATCGACGATCCCGGATTCGGAGATACCTCCGCCGAACGTCTCGGGATCGATGTTGTCGGTCGATCTACCGGCGTTCTGTTCGACGGGATCGACGGAGAGCGTTTCCGGCGTCCCGTGTTCGATCGCGTTCCGAAAGAGGTTCTCTAACGCCTGTCGGAGCCGGCTCCGATCGCACTCGACGGGCGGCAGGGGCTCGTCGACGGCGAGGACGACGCCTTCGGGGGCGCCGACCGTCCGCCAGGCCTGATCCACGACACTCCGGAGATCGGTGGTTGCAGTCTCCTCGACCGATCGGCCCTCGCGGGCGAGCGCGAGGACATCCGAGATGAGGTCGTCCATCCAGTCGAGCGCGTCGTGCGCGCGGTCCAACCGCTCGTCGACCTCCTCGCCGTCGAACTCCCGGGCCAGTTCGATGTTTCCGACGGCGACGGAGAGCGGATTCCGCAGGTCGTGAGAGACCACGCTAGCGAACTCTTCTAGCCGCTCTCGCTGCTGTTCGAGCTGTTTACGACGCTCGACCCGATCGTCGGCAGAGAAGAGGTAGCCGACGATATCACCGCTCTCGTCGCGCGCGCCGCGCTCGTGGACCCACGCGGACTCGCCGTCGACCGTGAGCCGATACGTCACGTCGACCGCGTCCCCGTCGAGCGCGTCGCGAAGCCGGTCTCTGTCGTCTGGTTCGACGACTCGGAGCCAGTCAGTCTGCGGCAGCGCGTCGGTGTTGAGACGCGACTCACCCGCGGCCTCGACGGTAAATTGGGTCGGGTCGCCGTCCGGTCGTCGATACGCGACTCCCGGCCGACGGTCCATCGGCTGCGTCACACCTGCCACACCTTACTGTAGAATAATAAATCTTTCTCAAAAATCAATCCTATTACCAATATTCTAGTTAATTCAGAGACATAATATGCGTTCTAAACCCGTTAAAAGAGCAGTGTGTGGCTGAAAACAAAGTTGGCCGGCAAATTTTCTCCACAGATATGCCACATACAATATGTGTTTGGGTCGCGCCTCAGACACTGCAAGGCGGCGGATCCAAGTAACGCAGATGCCGGCCGAGAGCGGAACGCAGTTTTAATCGACGTCGGATCGTGGTGGTGGTATGCGCGCGGCGATCCTCCGCGAGTACGGCGAACCGCTGGACATCCACGAGGTTCCCGACCCGGAACCCGGCCCGGACGGCGCCGTGGTCCGCGTGACGGCCTGTGGCGTCTGCCGGAGCGACTGGCACGCGTGGGCGGGCCACGGCGAGTGGGCCGACGATCGCGTCCCCCGCGGACAGGTGCTCGGCCACGAGCCCGCCGGCGAAGTGGTTACCGTCGGCGACTCCGTCGACCGGTTCGCGCCGGGCGACCGCGTCGTCGTTCCGTTCTCGCTCGGCGACGGCACCTGTCCGCGCTGTCGGCAGGGACACGGGAACGTCTGTGACGACGGGCGAGCGCTCGGCTTCGAGCCCGAGGCGCCCGGCGCGTTCGCCGAGCGCGTCGCCGTCCCGGACGCCGACTACAACCTCGTCGAGCGCCCGCCGTGGCTCGACGCGACCGCCGCGGCCGCGCTCGGCTGCCGGTACATGACCGCGTATCACGCCCTCGCGGAGCGGGCTGGACTCGACGGCGGCGAGTGGCTGGCCGTCCACGGTTGCGGCGGCGTCGGGCTCTCGGCAGTCCAACTGGGCGACGCGCTCGGGGCACGGATCGTCGCGGTCGATGTCGACGACGACGCCCTCTCGCTCGCTCGCGATTTGGGGGCCGACGAGACTGTGAATCCGAACGACCTCGACGAGGAGACGGTTCCGGACCGGGTTCGAAACCTCACCGACGGCGGGGCGGACGTTTCTGTGGACGCGCTCGGTATCGCCGAGACGTGCCGCAACTCGGTCCGGTCCGTTCGCCCCCGCGGGACCCACGTGCAGGTGGGACTGACCACGGAGGCGGAGCGCGGTGAGGTGTCGCTGCCGACCGACTGGATGACTCGCTGGGAGGTGTCGTTCGTCGGCTCGCGCGGGATGCCCCCGACCAGCTACGACGACCTGTTCGCGCTCGTCGAGGCGACCGACGTGGACCCCGCCGCGCTGGTGAGCGAGGAGCTGGCGCTCTCGGAGGTCTCAGAACGGCTCGCCGCGATGGGCGAGTACGATGCGCGGGGCGTCGAGGTCGTTACGGACTTTGGGAGATAACGCCGCTCACTCCTGGCTCTCGGTGCCGAGCCCCGGAATTGCCACCCTCTCCTCGACGCGCTCCATCAGCTTCGAGGCGGTGAGAACCAACGCGAGGTACGTCAGTCCAGTCACAACGAAGATGAGCGTGTAGCGGAACGTCTCGGAAGCGATCTGGTCGGCCCGGTAGTACAGCTCGGGGACCGTGATGAAGGCCGCAAGCGACGAGTACTTGATCAGGTAGACGAACTCGTTGGTCCACGATGGGATCGCGTACCGGAGTCCCTGCGGGAGCACGACGTAGTATATCGTCTCCACCTTCGACAGCCCGATCGCACGGCCGGCGGTGATCTGCCCCTCCTCGACGCTCTCTAAGGCGCCTCGGATGTACTCGGCCTGATAGGCGGCCCCGTTGAGCGTGAACCCGAGGATCGCCACCCAGACCACGTCCCGCGCGAACACGCCGGAGACTGAACCGGGCACGTAGCTCGCAAGGTTGAGCCCGTAGTAGAGCACGAACAGCTGCGCCAAGAGTGGAGTGCCGCGTAACAGCTCCGTGTACGCCAGCGAGAGCCACGCCGAGAACCGACCGTACACACGGGTTACCGCCAGCGGAACCGCGATGAAGAATCCGAGAACAAGGCTCATCGCGGTGATCACGACCGTGAGCCACGTCCCGCGCGACAGAGCGGGGGTCATCTCGACGACGAAGGCGGCGTCGGCCGCGTACGCGGCGATCCCCGGAATCGATCCGAGAGCCGTCTCGACGGCCCCCGGCGGAACGAGTGGTTGGCCGATCGGCACAATGACTCCGCCGAGCCACCGATTGACCCAGCTCACGACGAGCCAGCCCCAGAACAGCGCGCCGGCCGTGACGAGGAGGAGTCGGCCGACCGAGCGGTCGGAGTCGGCCACGCGTTCCCGGACCGTCGCGGGTCTCGTCGCGCTCGCCATCAGTCGTGACTCGCGATCCGTTCGAGGAACCGGCCGGTCCGCTCCTCCTCGGGGTGATCGAACAGCTGTTCGGGCGGCCCGCGTTCAACCACGTGGCCGTCGTCCAGGAACACGATCTCGTCGGCGACTTCCCGGGCGAAGCTCATCTCGTGGGTGACCACGAGCATCGTCATCCCTTCGTCGACGAGCCCGTGCATCACCTCTAACACCTCGCCGATGAGCTCCGGGTCGAGCGCGCTCGTCGGCTCGTCGAATAACATCAGCTTCGGCTCCATGGCCAGCGCGCGGGCGATGCCGACGCGCTGCTGTTGGCCCCCGGACAGCTCCGCGGGGTAGGAGTCGAGCTGCTCGCCGAGCCCGACGCGTTCGAGTTGGGCCTCAGCGCGGTCGCGGGCCTCCGTCTCCGAGAGCCCGAGCACGCGGCGCGGGCCGAGCGCGACGTTGCCGACCGCGGTGAGGTGCGCGAACAGGTTGAACCCCTGGAACACCATCCCGACCTCGCGGCGGAGATCGTTGACGTCGAGATCCGGTGAGAGTACCTCCTCGCCGTCCAGCAGGATCGACCCCTCCTGCGCCTCCGCAAGTCGGTTGACACAGCGCAGCATGGTCGACTTCCCGGAGCCAGAGGGACCGATCAGGACAGTCACATCGCCCCGGTCCATCTCGAAGGAAACATCGCGGAGCACCTGCTCTTCGCCGTACCACTTCGAGACGTCCGCCACGCGAAGGAAGTTGTCATCACTCACGCCGACTCCCCCTCCGGAATTGCGTAGTAGTCGCCGAGGCGGTCAAGCGCGCGGTTCGTCGTGAACGTGAGGACGAAGTAGATTGCACTGATGAACAAGATGACTTCGAGCACTGCGGTCGTCTGCTCCGAGAACAGGTCGTATCCCCGAGTCAGCAGCTCCGCGAGCCCGATTGCGAATACGATGCTCGTATCTTTCAACACGATCGTAAACTCGTTTTGAAAGCCCGGGATCGACCGGCGCAGAGCCTGCGGAACGACGACGTATCGAACCGCCTCGAATCGCGAGAGCCCGATCGAGCGCCCGGCCTCAAGCTGGCCGTCGTCGACGCTCGATAAGGTCGCCCGGAAGATCTGCGACTGGTACGCGGCGCTGCGTAGGCCGAGCCCCAAGATTCCGGCCGTCATCGCCGAGGAGATCGAGGCGACACCGAGGTTGATCTGCGGGACGCCGACGACGAAGTACATCACGATGAGGATCACGACGATCGGTGTCCCGCGGAGCACGATCCCGGCCGCGCTGACGACCCGTTTGAGGGGGCCGTCGCCGTACACCTCGACCGCGCCGGCCGGAAAGCCAACGACGAACCCGAGGAGTATCGATGCGGCCGTGAGCCCAATCGTCAACAGGGCGCCGACGCCGAGGTAGTCGGCGTTGCTGAAGACGAACTCCCAGTCCGCGGCCTCGCCGACGAGCCGCGAGACGAAGTCGATGAGCGGCTGGCCCGGCGCGGCCGACGGCGCTCCCGCGGCGCCGAGGCTGTCGACCGCCGCGAGCGCGAGCGTCGCCGGGTCCGACATCCTACTCCTGTCCGAACCAGGTGTTCGTGATCTCGCTGTACGTCCCGTCGTCGCGGACGGTCGCGAGCCCGTCGTTCAGCGCCGACTGGAACTCCGACTCGCCCTGCCGGAGGCCGAACCCGAACTGCTCGCCGGTCTCTTCGATAAACGCGATTTCTACGTCGCGGTTGGCCGCGAACGTCTCCGCGACCGGGAGGTCGATGACGACGGCGTCGATGTTCTCGTTTTCGAGGTCCTCGACCGCGAGGACGTAGCTTCCGTACGTGCGGTAGTCGTCCTCGGCGACGAGCCCGGGATCGACGAGGTTCGACTGGACCTGATCGGCGCCGGTCGTCCCGGACTGCGCGCCGACACTGACGCCCTCGAAGTCCTCCCACGCCGACGGCTGGAAGTCGCCGCCTTCGCGCACGAGGATCGCCTGATCCGACTCCCAGTAGGGGTCAGAGAAGGCGATCGTCTCCTGGCGGTCCTCGGTGATCGTCATCGCGGCGGCGATCACGTCGATCTCCTCGTTCTGCGTGAGCGCGGGGATGAGCGAGTCGAACTCGAAGGTGGCCCACTCGCCCAGTTCGTACTCAGTCTCGTCCACGACGGCCTCCAGCAGATCGATGTCGAAGCCGACCAGCTCGCCGTCTTCTTGCATCTCGAACGGCGGGAAGCCGGGTGCGGTGCCCGGAGTGATCGTGGTACTGTCCCCCCCGTCGCCGAGACAGCCGGCGACGCCGGTCAGCCCGACGGCGCTGGCCCCGCCGGTCAGCTTCAGGTACGTCCGACGGCTTATGTCCGTCTCCGTGCGGTATGACATACCTGTGGGTGAACGGGAACTGATTTCAACCTTTCCTCCTCGTGCGGGGGTCGCAGTCGGACGGGGCGTCGTGCCCGTCTCCGGCTGGTTCTCACCCGAGTGATCCGCTGAGCGGGTGAGCCAGTGGGTCGGTGCGGAGTCGACGCGGTCAGTCGCCGCGGACGGGGTCCGCCGTCGTCCCCTCCGAGCCGAGGCCTCTGACGGTCCACGCGGCACCGATCGCGAGCGTGGCGGCGACGCCGAGCGCGACGAGGTTGAGCCGCTGCCAGAACGCGGTGTACAACACCAGATCGCGGCCCAACAGCAGGGTTCCGACCAGCGCGGCCATCGACCCGGCGGCGAGCAGGCGAACGGTCTTCGCGGTCGAGCGGTCGAGTCCCGCGTAGCCGGTTCGGACGGCCTCCGTGGCGTACGCGATGGCCGCCACGAGCCCGAGGTGGCCGGCGAGTCCGGTCACGTAGAAGCCCGCCTGCGCGCCCGGTGAGTAGGTGACGAAGGGAACCGCCCGGGAGAACACCGCGCTAGCGACGATCCCGACCGCGGCGACCCCGATCGCGGCCCGGAGCAGTCGCGGGGAGCCGCGGCCGCCGCCCCAGATCGTCGCTAACCCGAGCAGCGTGAAGATCGCCAGCGCGACGATCAGGTGGGCGGCGTGCGTCGAGACCGTGTACCCGCCGGGAACGAGCCCGCCGAGGGTGACGGTGAGCGCGCCGACCGTGATCTGCAGCGGAAGGATCGCGACCGCGAGCGTCGCTGCCAGACGGGTTCGGCGATCTCGATCCCCGAACCACGTCCAGCCGGCGACGCCGATGATGAGGAACCCGGTGACCATCGCCCACACGCGGTGGAACCACTCGATGAAGTCCGGGTTGATCGTCATCTCGGGGATGAACTGGTCGGAGCAGAGCGGCCACTGGGCCTGACACGCCAGTCCCGAGCCGGTCGCCGCGGTGTAGACGCCGAGCGCGAACAACACCAGCGTCATCCCGGTCGTCGTCGCCGCGTATCGCCTGAAGGTCAGCCACGCGGGCCGAAGACTCATTGGCCGAGTTCGGGTGCGAGCGCACTTAGACCGTTCGACCGCTCCACGCGGGTGGGAAGTCAGTCACTCGGCTCTCGGCGGCGACACTTATAAACAGACGTGGGGTGGCGCGTGCCGGCGAGCGGGCCATCGACCCGCGAGCCGCACGCGCGAGGGAGTCGGTCGCCCGAGCGAAGCGACGGGCGACCGACGAGGCTGGGGAGGTGTGAGGTGTGGTTGCGGTGGGGGTGGGACCCAAAGGGGCAGCCGCGAGGACGGCGCAGGTGACGTAAGGACCGCAAGGAGCGAACGCAGTGAGCGACTGAGGGCCGCAGCGAGCGTGCGCCGTCCTCGCGGCTGGGGCTTTGGAAGTGTTCGTCACTGATCCGCTGTCAACCACTTATAAGCGAGCGGCTGGGGCTTTGGAAGAATTCACTGTCGGTCCACGATCAACTAGTTATAAATGATCGACCGGAACACCAACGACGCTCGTCACCGACCCGCCGACGGCGACGATTACTTATAAATGGACGATCGACGCTCCGAAAACGTCGCACACATCACAAACAGCGACGACGAACGCTCCTCACCCCGACAGTTCCCGCTTCGCTCGCCTCGCTCGCTCCGACATTTCCTCGTTGCCCTCGACGTCGGAGAGGGTCTCGACCGCCTCCAGCTGCCGCACCGAGTTGTCGAGGAACGAGAGCACGTCGCCGGTGTACGCGTACACCATGTAGTCGTCGCTCATCACGTCCACGATCGCCTGCGGGCCGAGTCCCTCAGCCCGAAGCTCCAACACGTATCGCATGAACTTCTCCTCCGCGCAGCCGCAGTAGGGGTTCGCCTGACAGTCGCAGTCGAGGAAGTCCTCCGCGAAGTCCAAGATTCGGTCCTGCGTCGTCGAGTCGAGCTTCGAGAGCCCGTCGCCGGTAAACAGCATGTCGAGGGTCGCGCCGGCGAAGGCCCCTTTCGGGATGTTCGTCTCCAGTTGGGAGGCGAGTTGCCGGTGGTTCTTCACGTAGATCTTGTCGGTGAACGCCACGGTTGCCCGCAGATACGCCGGCTGGGAGTAAAAGCGGCGTGGTCGTCGGGGCGGTCGACGCGTCGGTTAGCGATCTCGGCTACCAGACGACACCACACCACACGCCCGTCCGGGAGTCGTAACGGTTATTTATCAAAGCGAGATAGATATCGACGCGTGTCCGGGTTAGGGTAGTGGACTATCCTTCAGCCTTGTGGAGGCTGAGACGCGGGTTCGATTCTCGCACCCGGACCTTTTCCGCGACGACCGACGACCAAAGAGCGGCGCGAGAACGACGCTTTTGGCGCAGTAGCACGACTACAGTTCGATCTCTTCCCCGTCTTCCGGGACCAGCACGTCCTCTGTCTCCGACCGTAACTCCTCGCGCGAGAGCAGACAGTGGTTGATCGCCTCCATGTGGACCACGGCGATCGCGGCGTCGGTGGCCTCGCGGACGGCGGCGACGTCGTCGACGCCCATGGTGATCGGCTCCCCCTCGTTGAACCGCGCCGCGCCGCCGTTGAGGACGACCGCGTCGGGCTCGAACCGGGCCAGTGTCTCCGCGACCGGCTCGTACCAGACCGTGTCGCCGGCGAGGTACAGCGTCTCGTCGCCTTCGAGGACGAACCCGGAGACCGGTCCCATCCGCTCGGCCCGTTCCCCGTGGCCGTGACGGCCGGGCGTCCGGTGGAGGGTGACCCCCGCGAACGACGCCGCGTCCTCGACGGGCCGCACGTCGGTGAACCCCTCGTCGACGAACGCGTCGGCCTCGGTGGGCTGGCAAAACAGCGGGACGTCCGGATCCAACTCCGCCTTCGCCGCGTCGTCGAAGTGATCGGGGTGGCGGTGGGTAACGATCACCGCGTCGTGCGACCTGTCGACGTCTGGCATCGGCACGAGGGGGTTCGCGCGGTCGTTCGGTGTGTCATCGATCGGCGGCAACGCGCCCTGCGGCGCGAACAGCGGATCGACGAGGAAAGTCGTCTCGCCCACGGTCGCGAGGACCGTGGCGTTGCGGACGAGGGTGAGACTGGCGTCGGCGTTCGTGGACATACAGTCTCGTTCACCGAGCAGGAGGTTGTGACTTGCGCCGAAACCGGCGCCACCATCCTCATACGTCAGACTACGGTTGTCCCGGTCAGCGTCATCGATCCGGCGGCGCGGCCGAACCCGTCGATTCGACGGACTCCGCTGGCTGGTCGTCGGCCGCGTTGCCCTCGGCTCTCAAGAGCTCGACGACGAAGACGGCGCCGCGCGGCTCGTTGTCCTCGACCCACACGTCGCCTCCGAACTGCCGGGTCAGGACGGACACGAGGTAGAGTCCGATCCCGGAGCCGGCGCTGTCGAGACCCTTCTCGCCTTTGCCGAATATCTCGTCTTTCTCCGCGTCGGGAACGCCGGGCCCGTTATCGGCGACCCGGACGCGGATCCGATCGTCGGTCTCCTCGCAGGTGACCGTCACCTCCGGGGCGTCGGTGTCGTTGTGCTGGACAGCGTTGTTCAGGAGGTTCCGGAACACCGACGCGAGCATCTCGTTCGCGAGCACGGTATCCCGGGGCGGGTCCGCGGGCACGCGGAACGTCGCATTCGGGAAGGAGTCCCGCGCGGCCTGTATCTCGGTCGTCAACACGTCCCCCAGATCGGTCGGCTTCGCTTCGAGCACAGCGTCTCCGGTGAGCGAATCGACGAAGTCACGGGCCGTCTCGGTGAGCTCGATGACGTGCGTGGACTTCCGGAGCACGCGGTCGAGCGCATCCTGTCCCTCCTTGTCGACGTGGTCGCGGAGGGTCTCGCTCCAGCCGTGGATCACGGCCATGTCGTTGCGGATGTCGTGGCGGACCACCCGGTTCAGCGCCTCCAGCTGTTCGGTCCGCTCCTCTAGCTGGATCCGGTACCGCTCCCGATCGGTGACGTCATCGATCGTGAGCAGCTCGCCAAATGTCACGCCGCCGGTGGTGAATTCGTTTCGGGAGATGTGGAAGAACCGGGGGCTCCGGGTCGGCTCCTGCGTCTGGATCGACGCGTCGTCCTCGTCCAGCGTCACACCCTCCACCGCGATAACTCCGTCTGCATCACTGCCGACGGCGAGTCGCGGGAGCACGGCGTCGAGGGGCTCGCCGATCGCTCCGTGGAGCGACGGGAACAGCAGGCGCGCGGCCCGGTTGTAATCGCGGATTCGCCTGGACTTATCGAGGAAAATCGTCGCGTCGTTGCTCTCGGCCGCGAACCGGATCGCCTCGAATCGCCGGAGGTAGACGAACAGCGTACCGACGGCGAAAAGCGACA
Source organism: Halorubrum lacusprofundi ATCC 49239 (assembly GCF_000022205.1). Taxonomy (NCBI): domain Archaea; kingdom Methanobacteriati; phylum Methanobacteriota; class Halobacteria; order Halobacteriales; family Haloferacaceae; genus Halorubrum; species Halorubrum lacusprofundi. Next base: position 1,815,363 of record NC_012029.1, on the reverse strand, counting down.
CACCGGGCGGCTCGTACATCAACGGGAGGAGCCACGACAGCTCTCCGCCGAAGACGGTCGCGACCGTCGGAATCGCCGTGATGGAGATCAGCGCGACGAGCGGTCGACTGTCGGCGCCGGCGTAGTAGAACTGTTCGATCAACATGAAGAAGCCGACCGCGATGATGGCGTACGAGAGCCCGAGGACCGCCCAGTAGAGCAGCTCGTGCCGGATCGCGAGGTGCGGAAACGGCTCGGTGACCCACGCCGTCGTGAAGTAGAGCTCGTGGAGCGGGTTGGTGACCTTCAGCAGACTTATCGCCGCGAACACGCCGACGACAAGCCACCTGTAGGGTGCGTGACGCGGGGAGCGGCCGGTGTAAGCGGCACAGAAGTAGAGCCACGCGCCGACCGCGAGCAGCGCGAAGACGAATCCGACGATGTAAAACGCCAGTTTGAGCGACTCGCCCGGCGCGACGAGGTACCCGACGTACCCACTCGACCAGACGGCGACCGTGAGGAGGAGGCCAACCAGCCCTTCGCGGGTTTCGGGGTGTCCGACGTCCATAGCACGAGGGACGGCCGCGAAGCATGCGAGCGCCGAGAGCGCGAAGACGGAAACGTGCGCGAGAAAGACGGTATCCATCGTACAACGGCTATACCGTCCACGCCACAACCGATAACGGTTCGGATGTCTCTCCGACGGCTGGGGTCGCGAGGGCGCCGATCGCACCCGCCGCGGCCCGGCTCAGCCGAAGATGCGCAACAGTCCCAGCGTCCACCGACTCACCTCGGAGCAGACGAAGAGGGCGCCCTCAGTGCGGGAGAGCCGCCGTCCGGACCACAGCGCGACGACCATGACGACCGTGACGACTGTCAGCCAGAGGACCGTCTCGATTGCCGCGCCGCCGACCGCGAGCGGCCGGAGGAAGGCCGCGATCCCCATAATTCCGAGCACGTTGAACACGTTGCTCCCGACGACGTTTCCCACGGACATCCCGACGTGACCCCGTCGCATCGCGACGAGAGACACGGCGAGTTCCGGCGTCGACGTCCCCGCCGCGACGATCGTCCCGCCGATCGCCCAGTCCGAGACCCCGGCCGATCGCGCGAGCGTTGACGCCGCCTCGACCATGAAGTGCCCGCTGACCAAGACGAGGGCCAGCCCTCCGACGAGCAGCAGCGCGTCGCGGCCGCGCTCCGAGAGACCGTCCGGAATCGCTCCCGTGACCCGCGAGTCCGCGTACTCGGTGTCGATCGAGCGCGCCGTGCGCTCATCGCGGACGAGGTAGGCGGTGTACGCGACGAACAGCCCCGCGAGGAGGGCGCCCTCGACGCCGGTCACCGTCCGATCGAAGAGAGCGGCGGCACCGACGAGCGTCGAGAGCACCAGCGCGGCGCCGTCGCGGTGGACCAGCGACCGCTCGACGGGAATGACCCGCAGCAGCGACACCGCGCCGAGGATGAACGCGAGGTTGTAGGCGTTAGAGCCGATGATGTTGCCGACGCCGATCTCGCCGAGCCCCGCAAGCGCCGCGTCGACCGTCACGACGAGCTCGGGCGTCGAGGTCCCCATCGCGACGATCGTCAGTCCGATCGTGAGCTCGCCGACGCCGAACCGCCGCGCCACTCGAACGGTCGCGTCGACGAGCGCGCGAGCGCCGATCCACAGCCCGAGGACGGCGATGACGACGACCCCGACCTGAACGATCGCCGTTCCCGAGGTCATACGATCACGCTTCTCGGAAGGCGACAATAAAAGCGATCCGGACTGACGGGTCGATTGCTCGGTCCGCGCGCTCGCCGGCGAACGATACGTTGATACGTCGACCGCCGGTACTCGATGAGACGATGGACGACCGGACGCGCGAGTACCTCAAGGGTCGGTTCGGCGACTACTACCGCCGGGCCTCGCCGGCGCTCCCGCCGGACGCGAACCTCCGCGAGTGGGGCCACATCCCGTGGACCCCCGGGTCGGGCACGACGATGCTCCGGCATCAGTCGCTGTACGATCTGGGCGACGTGGACACGTTCTTCGCGGACAACGCGCCCCGTCACGCGTACTTCTCGGCCGCCCGCTACGACGATCCCGGCGCGTCGACGATGTCGCAGAAGGGGTGGCGCTCCGCCGACCTCGTCTTCGACCTCGACGCCGACCACCTCCCTGGCGTCGACCCGGACGCAACCTCCTACCCCGAGATGCTCGCCGAGTGCAAGCAGGCGCTCCTGCGACTCCTCGACTTCCTCGAAGATGACTTCTCGTTCGACGACCTCACCGTCGTCTTCTCCGGCGGACGCGGGTACCACGTCCACGTTCGCGACGAGAGCGTGCGAGAGCTGGACAGCGAGGCGCGCCGCGAGGTCGTCGACTACGTCCGCGCGATCGACCTCGACACAGAGGGCCTGATCCGGACGGTCTCCGAGCGCGGCACGACCAAGCGCGTCCTCCGCACCGAGGGCGGCTGGGGCGCGCGAGTCCACGAGGCCCTGATCGAGTACGCCGACGACCTCCGCGAGATGGACGCCGAGGACGCCCGCGAGCGACTGATGGAACTCGACGGGATCGGCGAGGGACGTGCGGAGACGATCCTCGGGGCCTTCGACCGCAACCCCACCGCGGTCCGCGAGGGCAACGTAGAGGCCGGGGGCCCCGGCGTTCGCCGCCTCGTCTCCGCGCTCGCTGCGCGCGTGACCGCGACCGACACCGCACCGATCGACGAGCCAGTCACCACCGACACGCGGCGGCTCATCCGACTTCCAAGGACGCTTCACGGCGGATCTGGACTCGTCGTCACGCCGATCGATCGCGACGATCTGGACGCCTTCGATCCGCTCCGGGACGCCGTTCCCGACCGGTTCGTCGGCCGCGAGATCCGGATCGAGACCGATGTCGATCGGACGGTAGAATTAAACGGTGAGCGCGTTAGAGTTGAACCCGGTAGAAACACCGTGCCCGAGTTCGCGGGGGTCTTCCTGATGGCCCGCGGCGAGGCGCGGAAAGCCCCCGAACGATGAAACTCGACGAGCTCAGATCGGCCCAAGCGAAGGAACGCCGCAAGGACAGCCTCCAGCACCTGCGGGACTCCTTTTACGACGACGTGGCCGCCTACGTCGCCGACCTGCGCGCGGCCCGCGACCGCCGCGCCGAGCAGGTCGCAAAGCCGTTCTCCGACGACGACGTGCGGCGGATGTCGGACGAGGTCGAGACCGCCGAGGAGGTTGCGGAGGCGCTGTACGAGCGTCGCGTCGGCAAGGTCGTCAAGCTCGCGTCGTTCGCGGCGGCGGACATGCCGGTCGACGCCGACGGCATGACCACGGAGGAACGACAGCTGTTCGACGACCTCGTCGACCGGATCAGCGAGAACAAGTCCCGCGTGCTCGACGTGCTCGCCGGCGAGGCACCTCCGGCGTCGACTGACGCCGTACCGACGGACGACGCGACACCGCTGGGAGATGCGACGAACGCGCCCCCGTCGACGGACGAGAGCGCCACCGCAGACTCGGCCCCGCCCGCGCCGGATCCCGAGCCCCCGGCCGAAACGCCGTCTGGCGAAGACGACGAAGCCCCCGGGACCGGGGAGAGCGCCGACGCGCTCGCGGGCGCCATGGGCAGTTCGGACGACGAGGTGGCCGACGCCCTCGACGCCACGACCGATGTCACGACTGACGGCGAGTCACGGGCGACCGACGGTTCGCCAGCAGACGGTAACGCAACCGCTGACGACGCGTCCGCTGGCGACGGTCCGACACCGGTTCCGCCGGAGCCCGCCCCGCCGGGAACACCGGGCACGGACGCGAGCGACGACCCAGCCGAGAGCGACGACGAAGCGACCGCAGACACTGCAGACGCCGCCGACTCCTCCGACCGCGCCACGGTCAGGATCACCCGCGACGTGGGGGCGATATTCGGAGTCGACGAGCGGGAGTACGACCTCGCAAACGAGGATGTCGTGACCCTTCCCGCCGAGAACGCGGACCCGCTGGTTCAGCGGGACGCCGCGGAACGGCTCGACTGAGCCCGTCTCCCGAAGCTCGCCGGCGCTGACGGCGCGTGCGACGCGTTCGCCGGCGCGTATTGCCGACATCGGGACCGACGAACACTAACGCCGCGGGCAAGTAGCTCCCAGCGATGGAGGTCGAGTTTCTCGGCGGTGCCCGTGAGGTGGGTCGGAGCGCAGTCCTCGTCGACGACGCGCTCCTCATCGACTACGGCCTGCTGACCGCGGACCCGCCGCAGTACCCCCTCCGCGACCCCGAACCCGACGCGGTGGTGGTCTCGCACGGCCACCTTGACCACGTCGGCGCGGTGCCGGCTCTCTTAAAAGGGGACCGACGCCCCACAATCCACTGGACGCCGCCGACCGCAGCGATCGCGCGAGTGCTGGCGCGCGACACCCTGAAGCTCCACGGCAACAGCCCTCTCTGCCCCTTCTCGGAGGAGCACGTCGCGCGACTCGGCGAGGTCGAGGAGCGCCACACCTACGCGGAGCCGTTCGTCGTCGAGGCGGGCGGGACCGCGTACGAGGTCACGCTGTTCAACGCCGGCCACATCCCCGGATCGGCGCACGTACTCGTGGATGACGGTAATACCCGTCTCCTCTACACCGGCGACTTCCACACCGACGACCAGCGACTGGTGTCGGGCACGACCGATCGGCCCGACGCGGACGTGGTGATCTGCGAGTCGACCTACGCTGACGTGACCCACGAGGACCGCCGCGTCGTCGAGGACCGATGGGTCGAGCGCGTGCGGACGACGCTCTGGGAGGGCGGCACCGTGGTCGCGCCCGCGTTCGCGATCGGGCGGACCCAGGAGCTCATGCTCGTCGCCGAGGCCAACGACCTGACCCCCTACGTCGACGGAATGGGCGTCGAGGTGACGCGGCTGGTCCGCCGGCATCCCGAGTTCCTGCGCGATCCGGAGGCGCTCCGCCGGGCGACGGGCGCCGCGCGCTTCGTGACCGGTCGCGACGGCCAGCGCAAACGGATCGCCGGCGACAACGCGCTGATAATCACTACCTCCGGAATGCTCGCCGGCGGTCCGGTCCACTCGTACCTCCCGGAGATTCGGTCGAATCCGACGAACACGGTGACGCTGACAGGGTATCAGGTCGAGGGGACGCCCGGCCGAGAGCTGCAGGAGCGCGGCCGGCTGGCGATAAACGGGACGGTGCGTCCCGTCAGCGCTCGAGTGGAGTCGTTCGACTTCTCAGCGCACGCCGACCGCGGGGGGTTGGAGGCGTTCTTGGAGTCCTACCGGGGGTCGCGGGTGCTCGTGAATCACGGTGATCGCTGTGAGGCGTTCGCGGCGGACTTACGCGGGGACGGGTTCGACGCGAGCGCGCCCGAACTGGGAGAGCGGGTGGAGCTGTAGACTGCGTCAGACGACCGCATCACACGCGAGATCAACGGTCTCGGTCGGCAGCCGGCGGAGCGGGATCGGGTCATCGATTTTGCGGGTCGCGATCGCCTCCCCGTTGGGTACTGGGGAGTCCGCCTGTGGCAGATCGGCCGTTGGGCGAGCGATCGGATTTAAGAGGAAAAGGATCGACGGCGTCCGCCGAACAGGCGGGGATCGGCCCTACGCTCCGCCGTCGGTGTACGCCCGGTCGTCGAGCACGCGCTCCGCGGTCTCGTTCGCCTCAGCCGGCGTCGGCCGGTCACCCCCGACGACCTCGTCGGCCAGTTTGCCGGCGAGCGCGTATACGGCACTCCCGTCGGCGTGGTCGGCGACGCGCTCGAAGGTGGGGCGGTAGCCGGCGGCCGTGCGCTGTCCGGTCTCGTCGAGCGAGGCGTCGATAGCGTATTCAAGCTGGCGGACCGCTTCCTCTGGGTGCATACACGCTCATCTGTCGCGATCCCACTTAAATGTACTCGGATTCGGAATTGAGTTAATTATTCGGACCCCGGCGCTCTCGGGATCGACGTTTATACGCGTTCGGCGTTCGGAGCGTGCCTATGGCTGACACAGACGAGCGCGCCGCCGTCGCCGAGCGCGCGGCGCGGGCCGGCGCGCGGGTTGCGAACGATCGCTTCCGGAGCGACATCGACGTCGAGACCAAAGGCGAGGACGACGTGGTGACGGAGGCGGACCGTGCGGCCCAGCGCACCGTGATCGAGTCGATCCGCGAGACGTTCCCGGACGACGCGATCGTGGGCGAAGAGGAGGACGAGCGCAAGACGGTCCCCGAGACGGGCGCCGCGTGGGTGATCGACCCGATCGACGGCACCAGCAACTACGTCCGAGACATCCGCGTCTGGGGGACCGCGGTCGCGGCCGTCGTCGACGGCGAACCGGTCGCCGCGGCCACCGTCGCGCCCGCGTTGGGCGACGTGTACACCGCCGACACGGACGGCGCGTACCGCAACGGAGAGTCGATGTGCGTCAGTGACGTGTCTAATCCACGGCGGGCCACGGTGGACCCGACGCTGTGGTGGGACTTCGACTCCCGTGACGAGTACGCCGCCGCCTGCGAGGCGATCGTTCGGCGATTCAGCGACCTGCGCCGGTTCGGCGCCGCACAGATCGTGTTGCCGACGGTCGCCGCGGGCGGACTGGAGGGGACCATCTCGAACCTGCGGGCGAACCCGTGGGACTCCGTCGCCGGCGTGTTCATGGTTCGGCAGGCCGGGGGGAAAGCGACGGATATCGAGGGGAACCGCTGGCGACACGACTCAACCGGGCTCGTCGTCTCGAACGGGAATCTCCACGACGAAGTGCTCGACGCGGCGCGCGCGATCGAGGGACTCGACTGAGGGGACGACTTCACTGCGAGGAATCGGAAGCGACGCTCACGCAGACGGCGGCGTGCCGCGCTCGCGCCGCACCGCGAGGGCGCCGTGGTAGAGGATGGTCGCGCAGACGAACAGCGCGGAGCCGACGAGCAGGACGAAGCTGATCTGGTCGAGCACGGGCATCGAGAGCCACGCTGCCGCTTCGCCGAGCGCGACGGCGATGCTCGCGATGAGCAGCATGATCCCGAAGTAGATGGTCACATCGTCCTCGTTCACATATGCAGTCGCCCCGGAGCCGATCCGGGCACCGAGCGCGCTCCCCAGCAACAGCGCAGTGACGATCCCCAGATCGATTACGCCGGCACGCCCGTAAGTGAACGCCCCGACGCCCCCGGAGAGTAGCCCGGTGAACAGGCTCGTCCCGACCGCGGCCGCGAGCGAGGTGCCGATCACGTAATAGATCGCGGGCATCCGGACGAACCCGCCGCCGACGCCGAGGAACCCGGAAATCACTCCCACGCCGGCGCTGACGCCGGAGATTGTCCACAACGAGGCTTTCTGTCCGTCCGCCAGCGTCATCATCGGCGGGATGTTGTACGACTGGACTTTCTGGGCGATCGCGGGGATATCGTCGTCTCCGTTCGACCCTCCGCTCTCATCGCTTGCGTCGCCGTCGCCGGCTTCGTCGTCGCCCTCATCGTCGCCGTTCAACGCGCTCCGCGTGAAGAGGAGGCCGATGGCCGCGAGCACGAAGATGTACGCGATCCCGACGACCGCCTCCGCGATACCGAGCGCCTCCAGCCCGAACACCAGCCGGCTGCCGCCCTCGATCCCGAGAGCGATCCCGACGAACATCAGCGCGCCGAGCCGGTAGTCTACCTGCCCGGTGTCGTGGTGTTTCAGCGTCGCAATCACGGCGGTCCCGAACACGAACGTCATCGAACTCCCGATCGCGACCGGGGCAGGGTATCCGAGGATGAGCAGCGCGGGGGTCACGAGGAACGATCCGCCCATCCCGAAGAACCCGAAGAACACCCCGACCATGAAGCCGAAGACGACGAAGAGCGCGAAGAGACCAGGAGTCAGTCCGAGTAGCCCGAACATCTATCTCCGGGCGATCTGTCTGAAGATGACCGGACCGAGCCGGTCTTCGAGGACCCCGTATCCCGCATACAACAGCCCGGCTTCGAGGACTACCAGGCCGAGCACGGCGAGCGCTGCCACCGTGGGCGACGCACCGGGCAGAAGCTCTGTCCCGGTCATCGCTTCCCCTCCGTGCTCGACGGGCTCGCGCTCGACGACTCCCGCAGTCCGATTTCGGTCATATACCTGTCCGTAGCAGTCGGTGGGATATAACAGCTTTGGGCGTAGTACACAATACTATATCTGCATGAGGAACGCGGCACTACCTATAACTTCTGTATAGGTTATCTTGTTCTGTGGCTGGACCCCGCCGGTGAGTAACAAACCACCAGATGATGAAGGTAGATCAGTGTAAACGAACCACAGACATGGTGTGAGCCAGCGAGGATCGATTGATCCGAGATCGCCGTCGCTGGCGATCGGCCAAGTGGTTGTGAGGAACATTGACTATTCTACTGCGTCTGGTTGTTGTCGTCGCTACTGCTTCGGATCGTCGTCGTGGTACCGGTCCGGGAGGAACGGCAACAGGGCGTCCGGAGCGTAGGGGGTGATCCAGGCCGCAAGCTCCGCGAGATGGCGCCGGGTCATCGTGTACACGGCGGCGACGACGAGCGTGCCGAGCACGACCTGCTGAAACAGGCCGTTGAGCAGGTAGAGGAGGGGAAGCGACAGCCCGATCGACAGCGCGAGGTCCTCGACTGCGCCGTCGTACCGCACGAGCTGTCGCGGGGCGATCCAGGTCCCGCGGTAGTGGTCGTACACGGCGCGGTCGGAGTTCCCCTCCCACGGCCGCAGCTCCAGTCCGCCGCCGTACATGTCGGCGACGCTGTGGACGGCCGCGCCGAGAAGGAACAGGGCGGCGCCGACGGTCGCCGCCGACGGTACCGCCAGGGCCGCGAAGAGAGCGAGCGCCGCGAACGCGCTGTAGTACACAGGGAAGTGGAGGGTCTTGCGGTGGCCGACGTACATATCCAGATCCGGGAAGAGCCCGCCGAGGAACCCGGCAACGAATCCGATCGGAGCTAGTTCCGGGGCCACGCGCACCAGCGGCGCGGCGAGCAGCATCCCGCCGAGCACGTGGGTTGGGAGCATCATTATGGCCCAACCGAAGCGACAGAACCCTATTAACGTATCGGCAGGGTGGCAGTTCGAAGCACGCTACTCGTGACCACGACGGGAGGTCGACAGGAGCGATCGACGACGGCGCGCTTATACCGGTGGAACCCGGTGACGGCGTATGCTCATGACGCCGGGACCCACCGCGGTCCCCGCCTCTGTCCGCGACACGATGAGCCGCGAACTCATAAACCCCGACGTGGACCCCGCATTCCACGGGATCTACAACCGATTGACCGACCGGCTGGCGACGGTGTACGGAGTCGATTCGGACGGTGACACTGGGGGTGATTCCGCGGCGTCGACACGCGACATCGTCGTCCCCGGCGGCGAGGGAATCCTGGGACTCGAGGCCGCGATCGCCTCGCTGGTCGAGCCCGGGACCGAGGTGCTGTGTCTCTCGAATGGCCTCTACGGCGACGGTTTCGCCGACTTCGTCGCGGACTACGGCGGCGAGGCGACGTTGGTTTCGGCAGACTACGACGACTCCCTCCCGCTCGCGGAGTTGGAGTCGGTCCTCGCGGACGACGACCGCGAGTTCGACCTCGCGACGATGGTTCACTGCGAAACGCCGACAGGGACGCTCAACGACCTCGGGCCCGCGCTCGACCTCCTCGATGAGGCCGACGAGGAGATCCTCACCGTCGTCGACGCCGTCTCGTCGCTCGGCGGCGTCCGGGTGCCGACAGGACGGATCGACGTCTGTCTCGGCGCCTCTCAGAAGTGCTTCAGCGCGCCGCCGGGGCTCACTACCGCCGCGATCAGCGACCGCGCGTGGGCGGCGATGGAGGAGCGGGACCCGCATTCGCTGTACACAAATTTCCTCCCGTGGCGAGACACTGCAGAGGGGTTCCCGTACACCCACCTTACGACCGAGGTCGTGGCGCTCGACGCGGCGCTCGGGCTGCTCGTAGAGGAGGGACTCGATGCGGTTCGGGAGCGACACCGGGCGGCCGCGACGCGGTGTCGCGAGCGCGGCGCGGAACTGGGGCTGGAGCCGTACCCGGCCCCGGAGCGAAGCTCGCCGACGGTGACCGCGTTTCACGTGCCCGGACGGGCCGAGGAGCTGCAGCGTCGGCTCCGCGAGGAGCGCGACGTGCTCGTCGCGACCGGGCTCGGAGAGCTGGCGGACGACATCCTGCGGATCGGTCACATGGGACACAACGCACGGATCAGTCGGGTCGACGAGGCGATGGACGCACTGGGCGACGTATTATAACGGCAAAACCCCGTCGTCGCCGTCGTCGGTTCCGTTCTCCGTCCCGTCATCGGTTCCGTTTTCGGTGGTGTTGCCGTCGTCCGTTTCGTTTCCGCCGTCGGTCGTGTTGCCGCCGTTGGTTGTTCCGTCCGAAGTCTCGCCGCCGTCGTCTCCGTCACCGCCGTCGTCTGACCCGTCCTCCGACGACTCGCTGGCGTTTCGCACGTCGTTACCCTCGTCGAAGATTTCCGTCTCGATCGTCTCCTCGTAGGTGAGCGCATCCAGCGGAATGGTGGCCTCCTCGCCGGTCGGGAACTCGATCACGGCGTAAAACTCGATCCGGAGTCCGGTCACCTGGTGCCCGCGGACCTCTTCGTCGAGGTGGGTGACCCACCAGTCGTCGAGGTGTCGGTTCTGGAGCGCCGTCGTGAACTCGACCGTCTCGGTGCTGTACGAGGGGATGCTGTATCCCTCATCGGTCTGGCCCGACCCCATCTCCACCCCGTTCATCGTGATGTCGTAGCCGATCTCCGTCACCACGTAGGGCTCGATGTTCGGGTTGTACACCGTAAACGCCATCTCGATCGGCGTCTCCGACTCGCTGACGCTCCCCCACTCGCCCCGCGTTTCGTTGACGTAGAGGACGGGATCGCTCGTCAGCGGGCTGTCGGCGTTCACCGGTCGCGTCTCGTCGGAGTTGAAGGCGCCGAGCAGATCCGTCTGGATCTCGCGGCTCCGCGAGAAGTCCACGCTCCGTCCGAGCCGGCCCGAGGTCGCGGTCGCATCGATGTCGAGAGTCGTGCGCTCGCCGTTGCGGACGTGGCTCACCCACCACGGCGGAATCTCCTCGTTCCGCAGCTGCGTTTCGAGTCCCAGCGTGGAGTTCCCGGTGCCGACGCGCACACCCTCCCGGCCGCCCTGCGCCATCTGGATATCGTTCATCGAGACCGTGTAGTTCACCGAGACGTCGTCGAGCCCGATCCCGCGGGGTTCGGGTTCGAAACGACCAGATCCGTTTCGATCGCCGTGGTCTCGTTGGTCACGTCGCCGAAGGTGTTGTCGATGGCGGCGACGCTCGGCACGCCGAGTGCCCCGGCGGCGAAGCCCCCGCCGATGGCCCCACCGAGGACGAGCACCGCGAGGAGCGCGACCCTGATCTTCGAGCCGACGAGCGCTGAGACGGCGTCTCTCGGATTCATACTTGCTCAACCCTACGGACTCGTAAAATCGTACCGTATCGACACCGAGTCGGTCGCACTCCCCTCGGATCCGTCACAGATCCCGCGGCTCGGACACGGCGACCTACAGCACGTCGCCGATCCGCACCGGCTCGCCGTCGAGGGCGGGCTCTTTGGCCACGATCTGTAACACTTCGTGGTCGGTGACGTCGCGGTACCCCTTGCCCGTCGCCTCCTCGATCAGGTCTTTTTCAAGTTCGAACTCGGTGCCCTCGTAGACGACGTCGACGCCGTCGTCGGTGAACGTCAGATCGGTACTCATGGGGCTGGGTAGGCCGCGACCGGGTAAAAGGGGCGTGACACGGCGGCGATCTACCGGAAAAACTGCGCTTCCGCGTTCAACGACAGATGACTTACTCGTCGTCTTCGTCGTCTTTCATCTCCGAGAGGCGCCCGACGAGGTCGTCGGTCGACGCGCCGCCCTCGATGGTGACCTCGCCGTCGTGGTCGTTTTCGTGGACATTCACGGCGTTGTCGTCATCGGTGTCTACGTCCTGGTCTTTCTGCTCGCTCTCGTCGTACGATCCAAATCCCATGTATAACCCTTCAGCGCCGGCCTCAAAAGGGTAGTGACACCGCGACGGTTCGGCAACGGGTCGCACACTCGATGGCGCTGGCGGTACGAGCGCGACGACAACGAAGCGCTCGCGTCCGTCCGACGAGCGTCGGACGACCCCACACGGTTTATACGGACGGAGAGAGTTCTCTCGGTGTGTCGCTGAGGGGAGGCGGTCCGATAGAGGAGCTCGCCGTCCCATCCGGGACGACCGTCGAGGAGCACGACCTCGTCACCGACGGCGACGTGCTCGTCGGCAGCCAGTCGACCGTGGAGTTCGGGCTCCGCGGGCGCAACGTCGCGCTCGGCGAGCGTGTGAGCGTCGAAAACGACATCGAGGCCGAGGGCGACTGCCGGCTCGACACGTGGTGTTCCGTCGACGGCAACGTCCTCGTCGGCGAGGACGCGTACCTCGGCGAGCGGGTGACCGTCACCGGTCGACTGATGGTCTCCGGCGACCTCGACATCGGCGACGACGTGACGATCGAGGAGGGGTTCGAGGCGAACGGGTGGATCGTCATCCGCAACCCCGTCCCCACCCTCGTCTTCTACTTCATCGTCCTCTCTCAGCTCCTGCGGCTCGGCGAGACCGACGCGGCCGACAACCTGGCGGAGGCGCTCGCCGACGGCGAAGACGTGCGTGACCCCCTGCTGGTCCCGCGTAGCGCCGAGATTTCCGACGACGCGTGGCGCGTTTCGACGCCCGCGAGCGTCGGCGACGACTGTCGGCTCCACGGCAACCTCCGCGCGGAGTCGATCCGCGTCGGCGAGCGCAACGAGGTGTTCGGCTCCCTGCGCGCCCGAGAGGGGATCACAGTCGGCGCGGACACGACGATCCACGGCGACGTCACTACTCGCGGCGGAACCGTCACGGTCGAAGCCGGCGCCCGCGTGCTCGGCGACGTCTCCGCCGGCGATCTCGTCGTTCACGACGGCGCCGAGATCGACGGCACCCTCCGCGCTCGCGGCGAGATGAAACTCGTTCAAGAAACCGGCGATGGCGACGAAGGTGAGGGCGAGACTGAGAGCGATGATGCCGGCGAAGACGAGGGCGATGCCGACGAGATCGGCGAGACAGACGCCGACGAACTATCCGACGAGGACGGGACGTCCGACGGCGACGACTCCGCGGACGGCGAGGAGTCGGACTCCGACGAGTCCGGCGTCGAAGAATCAGACTCCGGAGGGTCAGATGTCGAGAGCCCCGACACCGAGGAACCAGACGTGGACGCGGAAGCGACGTAGCCGGAGACGTTTATAAGCGGATATTTATAAGTGGATGCCGACCGAGACTACCGCTCAACAGTTTCGCCGACGAACACGTCCTCGTGGAGCGTCTCGGTGACGGTGTCTGCGAGGGTCCGGAGGTTCTTCGTGTCCTCGCGGTTGTACGAGACCAAGGTATCGAGCGCGTCGTCGTCGCCGCGTTCGTACTCGCGCCAGAGCCGGACGGCGTCCCGGCCCGAGAGGTCCGGGCGGTCGCGCTCGATCCCGATTTCCTTCTCGATCGGCTTCAGCCCTCCAGAGAGTCCGATCCGCTTGCAGGGGTACATGAGATCGAGGTGGGGCGTGTCGATCTCGATGTCGAAGGCGGTCTCGAGGAAGGGAACATCGAACCGGGCGCCGTTGAACGTCGCGAGCAGGCTGGCGTCGGCGAACTGCTCGCGGAGCCGCTCCGCGGTGAGATCCTCGCCGGCGACGAGCGTGGTCGTCTCCCCGTCCCGGTGGAAGCTCACCGTCGTCACCCGATCGCGGTGTTCGTCGAGGCCGGTCGTCTCGATGTCGAAAAAGCAGGTCTCCTCGCGGAAGTTCTCGTAGAGCCGCCAGCGCTCCCCGCTGGGGAAGGTGCGGTCGAAGTAAGCGGAGTCGCCGTCGTCGAGGTGCGTCAGCGCCTCGGCGATGAACGACTCGATCCGGTCGGCAGTGGTCGAGCCGACGCCCGCGACGTCGACGGCGGGGTCGAACGACTCCCACGTGGTGACGCCCTCGCGCCAGATCCGACGCTCCGTCGTCTCGCCGACCCCTTCGACCGGGATGAAGCTGTTCTCGATGCGCATACCTGACCGCGGCGACGCGCGGGCAAAAACCCGACGGGAGGCGGCGGCGTGTCCCGCGGCCAATTCCGCCCGAGCGGCGTTTAAGTATCACTGGCCCCAACCGACCGTATCCATGTGCGGCCGCTACACCCTCTTTACTCCCGCTACCGACCTCGAAGCCCGATTCGACGCCGACTTCGCGGGCGTCGAGCCGAGGTACAACTGCGCGCCCGGGCAGGACCTCCCGGTGATCGCTGACGAGGACCCGACCGTCGCGACGCGGATGGAATGGGGACTGACCCCCTCGTGGGCCGACGAGTCGTTCGACCTGATCAACGCCCGCGCGGAGACGGTCAGCGAGAAGCGGAGTTTCGCCGACGCCTTCGAGCGGCGGCGGTGTCTCGTCCCCGCGGACGGGTTCTACGAGTGGGTCGATGGGGGCGGTCCCGACAGTGACGTGAACCGCGGCGGCGGCGGAACAACCCCCTACCGCGTCGCCTTCGAGGACGATCGACTGTTCGCGATGGCGGGGCTCTACGAGCGGTGGGAGCCGCCCGAACCGGAGACGACGCAGACGGGACTCGGAGCGTTCGGCGGCGGGGCGGGCGAGGACGACGATTCAGACGACGGCGGCGGACCCATAGAGACGTTCACAATCGTGACGACCGAGCCGAACGATCTCGTCGCCGACCTCCACCACCGGATGGCGGTGATCTTGGAACCGGACGAGGAGGCGACGTGGCTCCGCGGTGCCCCCGACGAGGCCGCCGCGCTACTGGACCCGTATCCGGCCGACGAGCTAACCGCGCACCCGGTGTCGACGCGGGTGAACTCTCCCGCCGTCGACGCGCCGGAGCTGATCGAACCGGTCGGCTGAAACACCCGCTATCTGACACAGTTGGCGTCTCCGACACAAGGTAGAGTTCAGCACAAGCAGCCCCAGAAGGAGCGATCAACTAGCTAACGCGATATCCAAGTACAGCATAATGATGACGCCCGCCATGAGTCCGAGCGTCGCTGTGCGTTCGTACCCACTCCTGTGGGTCTCAGGGATGATTTCGTCAGAGATGACGAACAACATCGCCCCAGCGGCGAACCCCATTGCGTATGGCAATAGCGGCTCGATTGTCGCCACGGCGACAGCCCCCAGCACCGCTAATGGGATCTCGACGGCTCCGGCCCGGATACCGGCGATTGCAGCGTACAGCCGACGGTCGAGGCCGGCGTTTACCGCTGCCACAGACACAGCCAATCCCTCAGGAATATTTTGGAGACCGATCGCAACCATCAACGACAGCGCGCTTCCGAGCTGTGCCGGATTTCCCCCGGCTGCGCCGAACCCGACACCAACGGCTAACCCTTCAGGGATGTTATGCAGCGTGATGGCTAAAATGAACAGGACGACGCCGGCCAACCGCTGGTCAGTGACTGGGAGCGTCTCCTTCGGTTTCGCTGCGTCCGTTCGACGAGCGCCAGTCAGAAGATAGTGTGCGTGGGGAACCAGTGCGTCCGCCCGATCGAGAAATAGTGCGCCGATCCCCACACCGATAAGCGTCGGAACCGGGTTCCCTCCAGAATACTCTTCGATACCAGGGATTATGAGGCTGGTAAAGGCTGCTGCGAGCATTACACCGGCCGCGAATCCAAGCAGACCATTGAGGGCCCGTTCAGACGGATCTCGCCAGACGAGAATGAGCGACGCACCGAAGAGATTCATTAGGGCAATGATGATACCCCCAGCGAGTGCCTGTATCACCGGGGATGTCCCGACGACTTGGATAAACATCTCCGTAAGCTCAAGCGTCATTGCTTGCCTTTGAATGATATAGTGCTTATAAGTATGCACATTGGTACAGCCCGAATTAGCAGTAGAGGTGAGACCACAACGTGCGCGTTCGAAGCAATCTTTTTGTTCCTGTTGTCTGAACAGGATTTAAATGCCCTCTGTCCTCCAAGTCGACCTTCCCGGCGGTCCAGCACTGCTCGTCGTCCGCTTCCTCGTTGCAGTGTGGCCGTCCCGGTGATGTTCGCGGCCCCCTCAGGGCGCAACCAGATCGACGACCGTCTCGTCGTCGACGACCACGTTGTACGCGCCCTCGTCGTCGTTCCAGAGCACGAGCCCGTTCTCGACGAAGACGACCGAGCCGTAGTCGGCGGTTCGAAGGTCGTCGTTGAGGACGGTCTCGCGTGTGCAGACGAGGTAGTGATCCACCGTCTGCGAGCCGTCACCGACGCGGTAGAGGGCGTTGTCGCCGTCGCTGAGGTCGTGACTCAGCTTCACGGCGAGGTAGTTCACACGGTCGGTGACGTGCTCCTCCGAGTCGGCCATGCGCGCACAGCGACCGTCGTTCGCCTGCACGTCCACCCGTCGTTTTCCGTCCGGGCGGAGAATCGCGTACGCAAACTGGACGTCGACGTTGACGAACTCGCCCGGCTCGTCAGTCGAGCCGCGCTCGGCGGTCTCGTCGAGCCGGCGCTGGAACGGCGGGATATCGAGGTCGTCGGCCACGTCGAATGACCACCCACCGTCCGAGGGGGTCGCGTCCGGCCAGAGCCGGAGCGTGGGCGAGTACGTCTCGACGCCGGTCTCGGGGGTCGCGACCGCGCGCTCCACCTCTCGGAGTCCCATGGCGGTGTTGCGGTCGGCGGGCGCGAACGCGACGACGCTCCCGTCGTCCGCGAGCCGCCCGAGCGCCGCCTCGACGACTGCGACCGGGTCGTCCAGCTCCGAGAGGACGTTCCCGAACACGACCAGATCGAACTCGTCGGGGTCGTTGTCACCGCTTTTTGCCCCGCCGTCGATCCCAAAGAAGGACTCCGCCGTCTCCTCGTGGATCGTCGGCCGGAAGTTCCGCCCCGTCTCGTCGAGCATCCGGTCGAGCACGTCGGCGGCTGCGCTCGGCTCGACGGCGTGGTAGTCGACGACGGCGTCATCGGGGAGGTAGTCGTGGAGTCCGAGCGCGGGACCGCCGACACCCGCACCCACGTCGAGGACGCGGAGGGTCCGGTCGAGCAGCCCGTTCTCGGTGAGGTCGTCGAGGACGTAGCCGATCGTCGCGTAGTAGGCGGGCAGGTGGTAGATCGCGTAGCCGAGCGCCGCGACCCGGTCGTACGCCACGTCGTTGCCGTAGAGGTAGTCGTCCTTCAGCCGACGCACCGCCTCGCGCAGTTTGTCTCCCGACTCCTCGCGGTGCCAGTTCGCGCCGAACTCGCGGACGAGCAGGTCTTCTAAGGCGAACGAGTAGTTCTCGGGCAGTGCCGTCGGCGCCCAGCCGGGCGCCGGGACGGGCTCCTCGGAAACGGGCTCGAAAGCGCCGTCCTCGCGCTCGCGGAGCCGGAGGTCGAACGCCTCCTCGCGGAGGGTCTCGCGGACGACCGCCGGGTGGGGGCTTCCCTCGATGTACTCCGCGATCTCCTCGGGGTCGATCGGTCTGACGTTGCGCAGGTAGTTGGCGTTGTTCCGGACGGCCTCTCTGTCTATCATGTTGGTTCTCGTCTCAGTCGCGGCGTCGTCGGTTGCGGTCGTGGTGTCGTCGGTCGCAGTCGTGGCGTCGTCGGTTGCGGTCGCGTCACTCGTGTCGCTCCCGTCCCTCGCGGTCGCCGCGGGCGCGCTCGTAGAGGGCCGCGAACGCCTCCGAGTCGGAATCGGCGATCTCGCGGGCCGCCGCGGCCACGTCGTCGGCACCGTCGAAGGCGCGCTGGATCTCGGCGTACACCTCGGGCGACCCCTCGGTAACGGTGTCGGCGACCTCGTCGAGCGCGGCCGAGACGGGAGTGTGGAACTCCTCGCGCACGTCGTCGCCCGCGAGCCGCCACGCGAGCACGGCCGCGTGTGCGCCGGCCTGCACCGTCTCCATCGCCTCGTCGTGTTCAGCGGGCGTCGTCTCGAACACCTCGTTGCCGCCGGCCTCGATCGCGGCGGTAATCTCCTCGACGACCGGGCCGCCCTCGTCGACGACCGCGGCGACGTTGCCGGGGACGCGCGGCGGCGCGAACAGCGGGTGGTAGCTCGCGCGCTCGCGGTCCGGCGCGTGTTCGCGCATCGCCGCGATCGCGTCGGTCATCTCTCCGGAGACGTCGAGGATCGCCCGCTCTGCGCGGGACGCGTATGCCTCGACGGCGGCTGGGACCGCCGACATCGGCACCGCGAGACACACCGCGTCGTGGGTGGTGTCGCTATCGACCGGGATCGCCTCTGCGTCACGTCCGGCGGCCGCGTCGTCAGCGACTGCGGGATCGCGGTCCGTGAACGCCACGGTCGCGTCGATCGGCGACTCGTCGGCCAACACGGTGTCGGCGATCCAGCGGCCGATCTCGCCCGCGCCCACCACGAGGATGTCCATCTGTCGTCCGTACGGAAGGGACGGGCGCCTTAAAAGGGCTCGACTCGGGCGGCCGCACCATCTCATGTCGGGTGGAGGGAGAGTCACTCCGAGGGCGACCGCCCAGTCCCGCCGCCGAGTCCGAGGAGACCGTCGCCCGGCGCGATCGATCTCACGGCCGGGAACAGCGCCAGCGCGATGGCGAGTTCGAGCCCGCCGACCGCGAGGAACGCGGGCGTGTAGCCGAACAGATCGGTGGCGCTCCCGCCGATGAGGAAGCCGGCGAGGAACCCGAGCGAGCCGAACACGTTGAACAGTCCCATCGCCGCGCCGCGGGCCTCGGGCTCGACCAGATCCGTGACGAGCGCCATCGTCGCCGGCGCCATCAGCGCGCCGCAGACACCGACAAGCACCATGAGTGCGGCGGCGACGGGGTAGACCGGCGCCACACCGACGCCGATAGTGACGATCCCGTACGCGATCGACCCGAGCACGACGGGGAGGAAGCGCCCCACTCGGTCCGAAAGCGAGCCGAACGGGGCCTGCAGCACCGCGAAGGGGACGAAGAAGAGCGCGAGCGTCGCTCCCGCCGCCCCCGCCGAGAGGCCGAACGTCTCGGGGTCCTGGAAGTAGTAAACTCCGACGAGCGCGAAGAACCCGGCCGTGAGTCGGTCGACGAAACCGAACGCGAGTGGGACGAAGAGCCCGTGGGTCGTCCGCGCCTGAGCGAGCACGTCGCGGAAGCCCACGTCGTTCTGGGCGCCGCTCGCGTCGGCCGGCCGATCGGTGACGACCTTGTCGTCGACGGTAGCCGCGAGTAGCCCTGCCCCCGCGAGCACCGCGGCGCCGGCATAGACGGGGTAAAAGGCGTTCAGGTCGGCGAGCGCACCGCCGACGACCGAGCCGACCGCCGCGCCAAGCCCGATAGCGACCCCGGCGGTTCCCATGTTGCGCCCGTTGCCGCCGCGGAGGTCCATCAGCGAAGTGATCGCCAGCGAGAAGGCGCCGATGGTGAGCGCGCCGCCGACGACCCGGACCGCGAGCGCCGCCCGGAAGCCGAATTCGAACTCGGGGACTGCGGCGAGCGCGATGTACGAGGCCGCGCCTCCGAGCGCGCCGGCGACGATCAGCGGTGCCCGTCGACCGAGCGCGTCGCTCGCGGCGCCCCAGACGACCGCGAAAGTAACGAACGCACCGAACTCCGCGACGAGGAACCACATCCCGGCGTCGATACCCGCGGGCGCCCCGAGCGCGACCACCAGGTTCGGAACCCCGGGGTACAAGAGTACCTGCGAGATCAACACGGCGAGCACGACGGCGCCCAGCCGTCGCCGCTCGCCATGGTCGTCCTCCGTCATCTACTTATAAAACGTGCCGAACGCTCAAAAGACCGACGCTCGGGAGTGTCGAAACACGAGGCGGCGCAACCGTGCTACAGCGCCTCGTCGATCGCCGCCGCGATCGTCTCCGCCTGGTAATCGGCGACCGCCTCGCCGTTCACGAAGATTGTCGGCGTCCCCGCGAGGCCCATCGACTCGCCTTCGCTCCGGTCGCTCATCGACGCCTCCTCGTAGGCCGAGAACTGCGCGTCGGCGATGGCGGCGCAGGGATCCGCGCCAGCGGCCTCCGCGGCGGCACCGATCGCCTCCCCGCTGTAGTTCCCTTGTGACTCGTAGGCCGTCGAGGCGAACGAGAAGAACGCCTCGGCGCCCTGCCGCGCGCCGACCCCGCGAGCCGCGCTGGCGACGGGGACTGCCCACGTCTCGTTGACGGGGATCGGGAAGTCCCAGTGTTCGTAGCGCACCTCGCCGGGATCGATGTACTCCTCGCGGATCGTCGGGAAGTGCTCCAGCTTGTAGGTGGCGCAGTGACCGCAGGTGAAGTCCTCGAACGCCTGCACGACGACGTCGGCCTCCGGGTCGACGATGACCGGCCGGTAGTCGAGGTCCGGGTTCTCCGGTTCGGTCAGATCGCAATCGTACTGGCCAAGATCGAGGTCGACACCGCTGCTGTCGGAGCCGTCGTTCCCGCCGTCATTTCCCCCGTCGTTCCCATCGCTTCCACCGCCGAGACACCCCGCCGCGCCGACGACGCCGATCGACATCGTACCTGCGAGCAGGGACCGCCGCGTGCGTTCCATGACGCCTGCTGGGGTCGGCGCGCACTTAATGGCTCCGCGACTGGCAGCGAACTCTCGCGTCCGAACGTTTTTGCCGCCGCCTCGCAACCCTGTGGTATGAGCGACTGGGACCTCGACCTGCGCGACGCCGAAGAGCAGATGGACGAGGCGTTCGCGGCCGCCGGCGATGTCGTCCTCGGCGTCCTCGACGGGACGACCGACCCCGACGAGTGGGTCCGCAGCATCGACTACGGCAACACCCTCGTGTTGTCCGTCGACGGCGACCTCAACGAACTCGCCGCGGGGTTCGCACGCGAGGTCAAGGATATGGGCGGCGAGCTGATGCATTTCCGCGGCTTCCTCGTCGTCACGCCGCCCGGCGTCACCATCGACACCGACCGACTGAGCGAGTAGGACCGCATCCGCCATCCGAGATCACCGCGACCGCCCTCCCGCCCGGATTTTTGACTGTTGACAAGAGCAAAAGAAGTATGCCACCGGGGTGAGACGGGCGGGATATGAAAGCTGTCGTACTCGCTGGGGGTTACGCGACGAGACTCTGGCCGATCACCGAGACCCGACCGAAGATGTTCCTCCCGGTCGGCGAGAACACCGTCATCGACGAGATCTTCGAGGATTTCGAGGCTGATGACCGCATCGACGAGGTGTTCGTCTCGACGAACGAGCGCTTCGCCGACGCGTTCGCCGACTATCTCACCGATAGCCCGTTCAAGAAGCCCACCCTCTCGGTCGAGGAGACCGTCGAGGAAGACGAGAAGTTCGGCGTCGTCGGGGCGCTCGCCCAGCTGGTCGAGCGCGAGAACGTCGACGACGATCTCATCGTCGTCGCCGGCGACAACATGATCAGCTTCGATCTGAGCGACTTCGCCGACTTCTTCGAGAGTAAGGGAACGCCGACGCTGGCCGCCTACGACGTGGGGGACCGCGAGCGCGCCAAGTCCTACGGGCTCGTCGATCTCGACGGCGACGAGGTCATCGACTTCCAGGAGAAGCCCGACGACCCGAAGACGACGCTCGTCTCCATCGCGTGTTACGCGTTCCCCGCGGAGACGCTGCCCGACCTCTCGACGTACCTTGAAGACGGCAACAACCCCGACGAGCCGGGGTGGTTCCTCCAGTGGCTCCAGAAGCGCGGCGCGGTCCACGCGTACACCTTCGACGGCGCGTGGTTCGACATCGGCACCGCCGACAGCTACCTCGACGCGGTGGAGTACGCGCTCGACGGTGGAACGCTCGTTGCCGACGACGCGATCGTCGAGAACTCCGATCTCGGCGACGTGGTCCACGTCATGTCGGGCGCCACCGTCACCGACTCGACGCTCGAACGCGCCGTCGTCTTCCCGAACGTAACGATCACTGACTCGGAGATCCGCAACTCCGTGATCGACGAGGGCGCCACGCTGGAGGGAGTGGACCTGTCCGGCGCGCTGATCGGCTCGCACACCTCGATCACCGAAGGCGACGACTTCTAAGCCCGGTCGTCGCTCGCAGGATCGGCGCCGGTTTTCTCGTCCGCTACTCCCCCGCAGAGCTACCGGTCTGCCGATGCGTGTGGTGGAAACAGTCGAATGCGGCGTCAGCGTCGATGTCCGCGTCGGCGTTCGCATTGGCGTCCGCGTTGACCGGATAGAAGCACACTCGTCGATACCGCTCGTTGTCGAGGAGGTTGACGACGAACCCACCATCGTGTCGCGACACCGACGCGTACGGATCGCCACAGGCGGGACAGGTTTCGGGCGGGTCCTCGGGGACGTACATAGTGGGAACCGCAGTCGGCTCCCGTTACGGACCGGAAGAAGAAAATCGCTCTGGCGGTCTCACGAGGTGTTCCCGCTCTCGCTCCCGCCCTCGACGCCGAGCGCGTCGAACAGCTTTCGGCGGACGGCCTCCTCGGTGAGGTTGAGCAGGGTGTCTCGGTTGTCGCCGCTCGACTCGATCCCGGTAAAGATGCCGAGCGGAATCTCTAACGAGCCCTGTGTTGAGTGACCGGCGGCGTCGCCCATCTCGGAAAATGCCTCGTCGAGGACGTTACCGATATTCAGCCGGATATCCTTCGAGCGAGCCGCGAGGTAGATCGTGTCGTCAGCGATTCCCAAGACGGCGGTCGTCGTGATCCCCTCTAAGTTGAGGAGATGTTGGGCCGCCTGCGCGAGCGCCTCACGATCGCGGATGAACCCGGCCGTCGAGAACAGGTGGCTCCCCTGTACCTCGCGGTTCTGGATCGCCTCCGCGAGTACGTCCAGCGTCTCGGGGCTCATCGACGGCGACTCCACCTGTTCGAGCGTGTCGTGGTTCGCGAACGGGTGGAGATACGCGGCGGCGGTCAGGTCCGCGGGTGTCGTGTCCCGCTTGAAGTCGAGCGTCTCGGCGCGGATCCCGTAGAGGAGGGCGGTCGCAACCGCCTCCGTCGGCGACTGGTCGAACTCTTGGAGGTACTTCGTGAGGATCGTCGAGGTCGAGGAGACGTTGGTCCGTACGTCGACGAACCGGGCGTCGAAGGGGACGTCGGCTTCGAGGTGATCGAGATAAATGTCGATATCGGTCTCGAAGTCGAAGCTGTCCTCGGCCGACTTTGCGAGGTCGACTGCAGCGACCGTCCCGTACTCCGAGAGGTCGGGTGCCTCCGAGCGGGCCACTAGGTCGATCCCAAGGAGGTTGACGAACGCGCGGTTCTCCTGGTGGCCGACGTCTCCGGTGTAGAGGATGTCCGCCTCGACGCCGAACGCGCCGGCGATGGCCTGCAGCGCGGTCGCCGACGCGATTGAGTCCGGCTCCGGGTTGTCGTGGGTCAAGATCGCCATCCGCCCATCCCCGTCCTCGATAATCTCCGCGAGCTGACGCGCCATGTACTCCAGCTCGCCGGTCTCCAGTGACTGGAGCGCGCTGTCGGCGATCACCGT
This sequence comes from Halorubrum lacusprofundi ATCC 49239, assembly GCF_000022205.1. NCBI lineage: Archaea > Methanobacteriati > Methanobacteriota > Halobacteria > Halobacteriales > Haloferacaceae > Halorubrum > Halorubrum lacusprofundi. The sequence goes on along the minus strand of NC_012029.1, from coordinate 1,792,000 downwards.
CGAGGGGTTTATCACCACGTCGGCGCCGCGCTCGCGCAGTTCGTCTTCGCTGACGGGGTCCGAGGCGCGGACGACGACGTAGTGGTCGCCACCGGTGTCGCGCACCGCCGAGACGGCCGCCTTGTTCGCCTCGACGTCACTCGCCAAGATCAACACGATGTCCCGGTCGTCGATCGCCTCGACCACGTCCGGGTCGGCGATATCCTGCACGCGGGCGTTGAGGTCTTGGTCGCGGAGCGCCTCGACCCGGCTCTCGTCGCGATCGAGGATGAGCACGTCCTTGCCGCGGCCGGTCAGGTCCTCCGCGACGGCGTGCCCGACGCTCCCGCAACCGAGGATCGCGTATCGCGTTCTCGCCGATCCGGATACCCCACTACTCATTGCCCGTGATTTCCGCGGGACGACACTTAACGAGTGCGCTCTCCTCGCGGGACGGGAGAAGGGAACCGAGCGAGAAGTGAATCGGGAGAGACGAACGCCGATCGGGGCGGACGGTGAGCGCGACCTTACTGCGTCACGGCGTCGGGCGACTCCTCTGCAGTCGTCGGGTCAGCCGTCCCGCCGTCCGCGCGCCGCCGGTTCCGGACGAGACCGACGACGAGCATCGCTGCGCCGACGACGCGAGCAACGAGCTCGTTCGTGACCGAGTAGAGCGCGATGTCGACGCCCGCGATCCCGAACCCGGCGCTGACCGGGAGCAGCACCATTCCGGGCACCGACAGCACACTGCGGCAGCGACGAGCGCAACCCCCGTGAGCGAGCGTCGGTTGTCGATCGCCTCGAGATAATGGTTTCCCACGGGGACTGCCGCCACGATCACGGGTTCCACGGTTCCTTCCACCGATTTTTCGGTCGAGCAACACGAGTCGCTCGCCGTCGAATGAAAAGGCCTTTTACGTCGACACGGATACGATTGGATGAGGGCCGGTAGCTCAGTTAGGGAGAGCGACGGACTCTTAATCCGTCGGTCGCGTGTTCAAATCGCGCCCGGCCCGCTTTTTGAAGGACGGATACCAAGTCAGACTGTTAGCGGCTGAACTACCTCTACCTACGCATTAGGGCCAGTAGTCGATCTCAGTCACCTCATACATCATCGGATTCGGATCCGTGCTGCATACAGGGCGCGTAGCTAGCAACTGTGACTCCACAGAATCGACAATCACCAGCCAACTATATTCAGATATACCGCATCTCATCGACTGTTATGGAGAATATCGACTCAAGTTCAAGAACAGTCCGTAGGATTGGTTTTTGGGCAGCGATCTTCGCTACCCTGTTCAGCGTCACCTACATCGTAGCACAGGTCGGCGAATGGCTTGGACTCTTAGGGTCGGCTGGCGGCCCGGAGAGTTCCAGCACCCCGTTCGGTCTCATCGTACTGCTCACCCCGTCGTTGTTCCTCGGAACAGCGTTCGCGATCCTGATGGTCAGCGTCCACTACAACACGTCCGAGGAACGAAAGATTTGGAGCCACATCGGTCTCGTATTTGCAACCATCTATGCCGTGTTGATCAGCATCAACTACTACGTCCAACTCACGTTCGTCGTGCCCCGCCTGCTTCAGGGAGATGTGGATAGTATCTCACTCCAGCCGTTCCTGTTCGTTCCCTTCGATTCGTTCCTGTATTCCGTTGACATCCTCGGCTACAGTTTCATGAGTCTCGCTACGCTGTTTGCAGCGTTTGCGTTCACCGGCAAGGGTATCGAACGAACCGTTCGATGGTTCATGATTGCAAATGGCCTCCTCCTCCCGTTCCTCGCACTTCAAATCTACTACCACCCGTTGATTTGGATCGCCGCCTTGTGGGCAATTACGTTTCCGGGGGTAACAATCTCTCTCGCGGTCTTGTTTCGACGAAATTCGGACAGATAGCGGAACCAACAGTCGCTCTCGCGTACCCTTCTCTCAGTCACCTGTCTTCAAACTCTTCAGTTGCTGATGGGTTCAACAGAGCCGCAGCGGTAGTCACGACCGTCGAACCCGGGCACCGAACGCTGTCACGAGGAGCGCGAGCACCGCGACGATCACGCCAAATCCGGGAATGTCCTCGTTTGTTTCGGCGTCAGTCGACGTCGCGCCATCGTCGTCATCGAACAGCGTGATCGCGCCGACCTCGTTCCCCTCGAGCGACACCGTTCCGCTCTCGCGTGGTCGGAACCTGATCTGGACGGTCGCATTCTCACCGGGGTCGAGTGCCACCTCCCGTTCGGCAACGGACTCGCCATTCATACTGACAGTGAGGTTTCGGGTTGTCGGGCGGTCACCGGGGTTCTCGACCGTTGCCCGGAGCGCCGTCTCGTGGCCCACCCGAACCTGATCCGCCGGCACGACACTCTCGACGACCTCGACGCGTCCGGGTTCGAGCGCGACGACGGCCACGGGCGTCGCGTACGAGAGTGTCACCGTGTGGGTGTCCCCCTCAACGTCGTGGCCGACGTTCTCCGTCGTCCACGCGCCGTCGGCGTACCGAAGCACTGCAACGTTCTCTGGCCCCAGCCCACCCGGAATCGTCTCCTCGTCGATGTCGAATTGGAGCGTCGCCGCGCTCGTGCCGTCCGCATCGAGCGTCGAATCGAACTCAATGTGCCCTAACGCTACTCCGTGGGGGACGGGATCGCGACCGCTCGGCTCGGCCGTCGGCCGCCCGATCGTCGTTTCGAACGCCGCTCGGTCACCGGCCGGATCCACCGCGACCGAGGTCACCGACACGGCGGGATCCGAGTTCGACGGGCCAGCGAGGTTCACTGCGATATCGTAGCGCTCGCCGGTTGCGCCGTCGATCTCGACGGTGATCGACTCGTTCGACTCCGACCGAACCACGGTCGGCTCCTCGTCGCCCGCCGTGGCCGAGCCTGACGAGCGGGATGAGCCTGACGAATCAGTGGACCCCGAGGATCCAGAAGATCCGGACGGCCCGCCTCCGCCATCGGAGTTGGTGTTTCCGTTCGAGTCGGGATCTGTCCCGGGAGAGTCGGTCTCCGGACTCGATTCAGGCTCAGTGCTGGAAGAGTTTGTCTCAGTCTCGGTAGTGTCTGTTTCCGTATCGCTGGAGTCGGTCTCCGTCTCTGGAGAGCCCGTCTCTGTACTAGAGTCGGACTCCGTCTCCTCAGAGTCAGTCTCCTCGTCCTCTTCCTCATCCTCGTCCTCCTCGTCCTCATCCTCCTCGTCCTCATCCTCCTCCTCATCATCCTCCTCCTCATCATCCTCCTCCTCATCATCCTCCTCCTCATCATCCTCCTCCTCCTCGTCCTCTTCCTCATCATCCTCCTCCTCCTCAGATTCGGTCTCCTCAGAGTCTGGCTCATCCGAATCAAGATCTTGACCGGGAGGATTGGGTTGCTGACCGGGAGGATTGGGTTGCTGACCGGGAGGATTGGGTTGCTGACCGGGAGGATTGGGTTGCTGACCGGGAGGATTGGGTTGCTGACCGGGAGGATTGGGTTGCTGACCGGGAGGATTGGGTTGCTGACCGGGAGGATTGGGTTGCTGACCGGGAGGATTGGGTTGCTGACCGGGAGGATTGGGTTGCTGACCGGGAGGGTCGAGCTCCGCTTCATCCGAGTCGGTCTCATCCTCGTCCTCCTCATTGTCCTCTTCCTCGTCCTCCTCATTGTCCTCTTCCTCGTCCTCCTCATTGTCCTCTTCCTCGTCCTCCTCATTGTCCTCTTCCTCGTCCTCCTCATTGTCCTCTTCCTCGTCCTCATCCTCGTCCTCCTCATTGTCCTCTTCCTCGTCCTCATCCTCGTCCTCCTCATTGTCCTCTTCCTCGTCCTCATCCTCGTCCTCCTCATTGTCCTCTTCCTCGTCCTCATCCTCGTCCTCCTCATTGTCCTCTTCCTCGTCCTCCTCATCGTCCTCATCCGAGTCTGACACCTGACCGGGAGAGCCAGGATCCAGGCCGATGAGTGTTGCTATCGACACGTTGGTAACGCTGAAATCGTGAGTTCCCGCCGCGAACGGTTCGATCGACTCGATGATTTTTATCTCGTTTGGTCCAGCCTCAACGTCCCTGGTATCGATGACATCGTCTCCCTCCTCGAGAGCGGCATCCACTACCTGAAACTCGGCGCTGTCCGCAGCAGTTGAGGCTCCGATACCGATACCTGAGAGGGTTAGCACGACAAGGATCACCACAGTACAGACCCAGATGACGGTACCCTTGCGGCTGGACATGGGCACTCAAGCCGACCGAAAGTCATTGTAATGTACACTCAAGGGAGATTAAGATAGCCTTACGGAGAATCAAGGAGAAAGCCTCGCGCTTCAGCGCGGGGATGAATCCGACATTGCAAGGATTTAATTAGCCGCTTGTTGTCTTAACGATAAACCGAGGCGGCCTGCCCGCCCAATCAATCGGACAATATCGGGATTCGACGGTTCCAAGCAGAAGGCACCCCTTCTGTGTCGGAATCGGGTGCAGTCAACAAAAGTATCTCCGAATCCCATGCCGGGATAGGAGTAACGGCTGATTGGCACAGCCAGTAGCCGCCCAATGTGGTCGCTACAAACCGTAACCATCCCAACCCAGCGGTGCGGTGCCGTGGGAATCCTCGCGCTTCAGCGCGGGGAGGATGTCAAATCGAGGGATGCGGAGCGACGACCGCGAGCAGATGCGCTCAGCGCCGACGAACTCTGTTGAAGGAGAGACGTTACAGCGCGAGCGGAGCGAAGAATCGTCTTCTTGTAGTTTACAATTGCCCTCGAACTGCCTCTGCGAGGAGCACTTCGTGACGAGCGAAGCAACTCGCGCAGCTATATGAGTAGACGATGCTCGACGGGACGTTCCCGATCCGCACCCTGTACTCAGACGTCGACGCCTTCGATCCGCGCACCGCACTCCGGACAGACCTCATCGGCACACGACACCGCGAGGTCACACTCCGGACAGAACCGGCGGTCGCAGGCTTGATCGCCCATGCCCATGTGTCCGCCCGGATGATTCATAAGTCCGACGGCGGCTCCAACTCGATCCGATCCGGCGCACACTTCGAACCGAAACCCCTTTTGAACCGGTGCGCACCGATCCGGTGTGAGCAACGCGGACGCAGGCAACGGGGCAAAGCGATCGCAGTTCTGGGCGCTCTATCTCACGCGCTTCGCTGAGGGGTTCGGCTTCATCACGCTCATCACCCTGTTGGGGACGTACATCAACACGCTCGACCCGCAGGCGACGACGGTCCTCGGCGTGTCTATCTCGGCCGGACTCATCATCGGGATGTACACCACGGGATTCACCCTCGCGCAGACGGTTGCCGTGGTGCCGCTGGCGTGGGCCGGCGACCGGTTCGACAAGCGAACCGTCCTGCTGGGCGTACTCGCGATCGGTGCCGGCGTCTACGCGCTGTTCCCGCTCGTCGACTCCTCCGCCTCGTTCATCCTCGTCCGCGCCCTGCAGGGACTCGTGGTCACCGGTGCGGGGCTGATGACGCTGTCGCTGGTCGGACAGATCGCGGATGTCGGGACGCGCGCCGACAAGATTGGCAAGGCCAACGCCGCCTCCTTCGCAGCGTCCATCGTCGGGTCGCTGTCGGCCGGAGCGATATACGACGCGGTCGGCTTCGATCCCATCTTCATGATCATCGCGTTGCTGATGGTCGCCGCGTGGGTCATCACGTGGCTCGTCCTCGACGACGACGACACTCGCGTCGAGGGCTTCCCCTTCTCGGATCTCGCTGTGAACCGGCGGATCCTCACGATGACGAGCTTCCGCGCCCAGTACGCCTTCGCCGTGACGATGGTGCGGACGTGGGTCCCGATCTACGTCAGCACGGAGATGGCCGCGGGCGGCCTCGGCGTCACCGGCATCGCCATCGGGGTCACCGTCACCGCCGAGAAGGCGACCAACATGGTCGGCCAGCTGTTCACCGGTCGTCTCTCGGACGACTACGGTCGGTCCCTGTTCGTCTTCGCCGGCGGCGGCGCCTACGGGCTGATCGCGATGGCGATCCCGTTCTCGGCCGTCATCGGAACCGCGCTCGGAGCCGGGGTGACGCTCCCGATTCTGGGCGAACTGCCGGCCGCGTACCTGCCGCTCGTCGCCTTCTCGGGACTGCTCGGTATCGCCGACTCCTTCCGTGAGCCGGCCAGTATGGCGCTGTTCGCGGACGAGGGGACCGACGACGGCGGGGTCGCCTCCAGCTTCGGCATCCGCGAACTCGTCTGGCGGCCGGGCTCGGTGGCGGGACCGCTCATCGCCGGCTGGCTGATGATCGAGGTGAACATGGCGTCCGTCTTCTACGTCGGCGGCGCGTTCGCGATCACCGGCGTCCTCGCGTTCCTCGCGATCCTCGCGCACGACCACGGCCGCGCGGCGCTGACGGCGTGGTAGGGCGGGCGATCCCTCGATCCGGAGCCCGCTCCGCACCCCTACCGCTTCCGGAGCGCGGCCCGGTAGTGGGGCCCGTCTCCGGTCCCCTCGCGGTCCACCGCCTCGACCTCCCATCCCGTCCCGATCGCCGCTTCGCGGAGCCGGTCGGGGGCGAACAGCCTGAAATGGAGCGTCGGGTCCGTCTCCCCGTCGTACGCGAACCACATGACGCGATGCGCGAGCCCCGGCGTCGGGTCCTCGCGGTACCCGAGGAGGTCAGCGGCTCCGGGGTGATCCGGGTCGTAAGAATCGATCACGGCCGTCGCGCCGGGCGTCGTCACGAACGCGAGGTCGCCGAGAAATGCCGAGAGCCCTCGCATCGAGCCCGCCAGTCCGATCTGCGTGCCGATCGCGAGCGCCGACGCGAACCGATCCCGCTCGAACGCGTCTCGGAGGGCGAACATGTCGCCCTCGCGGACATCCACGACGCCGCGGTCGCGCATCGCCTCGACGAGTGCTGGGCTGGTCTCGACCGCAACTGTCTCGAACCGCCCTTGAAACCGCAGCGCGTGCCGGCCCGCCCCCGCTCCGAGGTCGACGAGCGGGCCCGAAAGCCGCGATGTGAGCCACGAACCCGCGTTGCTCTCGGCGTCGAACGCGTCGAAGTAGAACGCCCCGATCGGGTGTTCACGCGTCTCCTCGCCGTCGCCCTGTCGGAGAGGGGTAGTCCGGTCACCACGGTGATGATCGCGGATCGCGCGTCCGAAGGCGTCAGGCATGCGCAGAGGGTGTCCTGACGGCGTCAAAAGCGCCCCGTGGGATCGACACACAGTCACACGCTCGCAGCCGCGGGCCTGTCGTCGAGGCGAATCCGCCTTTCGGCTCCCGCTCTGTAGTCAGTCGCCGCTTTCGGCCGCCGTTTCGCCGTCCGAGTCGGAGACTCGCTTCGTCTCGCTGTCCACGCTGATCCCCTCCCAGTCGTCGTCGGTGTGGAACCCCTCGCGCTCCTTCGCGCCGGGTGCGACGCGGATGAATTCTGCCCGGTCGCGAGCGCGTTCGATCGTGTGGCCGCCACAGTACGACAGCCCCGAGCGAATCCCCTGACAGAACTCCTCGGCGACGATCGCCACCGGCCCCTTATACGGCGTCAACGCCTCGACGCCCTCGTCGGCGCCCACATCTGCCCCCTTGTCGTCGCGGTCCTCGGCGGCGGCGGTCGTCGCCATCCCGCGCGACCGCTTGTACTGCGTCCCGTCGACCTTGACGACCGCGCCGGGCGCCTCTTCGGTGCCGGCAAAGAGGCTCCCGAGCATCACGGTGTCGGCACCCGCCATCAGCGCCTTCACCGCATCGCCGGAGGTGCGGATCCCGCCGTCGGCACAGATCGTCACGTCCAGTTCCTCGGCCGCGGTCGCGCAGTCGTCGACGGCGGTGAGCTGCGGGACGCCCGCCCCGGCGACCTTCCGCGTGGTACAGTGCGAGCCCGGGCCGATGCCGACCTTCACGCAGTCGGCGCCGGCGGCCGCAAGATCTTCGACGCCCGCGGGCGTCGCGACGTTGCCCGCGACGATATCGACGTCCGGGAACTCGTCGGCGATGGTCTCGACCGCCGTGATAGTCCGTTCGAGGTGTCCGTGCGCGACGTCGACGACGAGCGCGTCCACGCCGGCCGCGGCTAGTGCGGCGCTCCGAGCAATGTAGTCCTCGTTGATTCCCACCGCGGCGGCGACCGGCGAGCCGGTCGCGGCTACCTGTTCAACCTGCGTCGCCTGCTCGTCGACAGTGAGGAAGCGGTGAAGCACACCCATCCCGCCGGCGCGCGCGAGTTCGATCGCCAGTTCCGCCTCCGTGACGGTGTCCATCGCCGCCGAGACGAGCGGCGACGCTAGTTCGACGCTCGGCGTGAGCCGCGTCGAGAGATCCACATCGCTCCGACTGTCGACCGGCGATCGCTGCGGGACGAGCAGCACGTCCCCGTAGCTCAATCCGGTTCGTAGATCGTTCATACCCCTACCGAGGGGAGAGATGCACACACAAAAATCTCTCGGCGGTCGGCCAGCGATCGCGCTTGGGTCGTTCCCGACCCCTTAGAACCCCTGCTGGCCCAGCGCGTCCTCCAGCGCCGCGAGGACGTACTCGACGTTTTTCGGGCGGGCCGAGTAGCCCATACAGCCGATCCGCCAGATATCGCCCTCCAGATCGCCCAGTCCGGACGCGATCTCCAGATCGTACTCCTCGAGGAGGTGGTCGATGACGGCGCCGTCGTCGATCCCGTCAGGGACTCGCACCGCGTTCAGGCTCGGGAGCCAGTACTCGTCGGGGGCGTTCATCTCGAGGCCCAGATCCTGAAGACCCGCCTTCAGATCGCCGGCGACGGCGCGATGGCGCGCCCAGCGCGCTTCGATCCCCTCCTCGGCGACGAGGCGGAGCGCCTCGCGAAGCGCGTACACGTTGGAGATCGGCGCAGTGTGATGGTACGAGCGGTCGTCGCCCCAGTACCCCTCCAAAAGCGAGAGGTCGAGGTACCACGAGCGGGGCCGCTCCTCGCGGCCGAGCACCTTGTCCATCGCGCGGTCGTTGAGCGTGAGCGGGCTCGCACCGGGCGGACACGAGAGGCACTTCTGCGGGCCGGAGTAGGCCACGTCGATGTCCCACTCGTCGACGCGCAGCTCGACGCCGCCCAGCGAGGTGACGGAGTCGGCGATCACGAGCGCGTCGTGGTCGTGCGCGATGTCGGTCAGTTCGGGGACGTTCGGCTGGAGGACCCCGGTCGAGGTCTCCGCGTGAACGAACCCGAACACGTCCGGCTGGTGTTCGTCGAACGCGCGCTCAACATCGACCGGGTCGAGGGGTTCGCCCCACGGCGCCGATACCTCGACAACCTCGCCGCCCGCGCGCTCGGCCATCGACTTCATCCGCCCGCCGAAGTAGCCGTTCGTCGGGACTAACATCGTGTCGCCCGGCTCGACGAGGTTGCCGATGGCCGCTTCCATCGACGCCGATCCCGTTCCCGAGACCGGAATCGTCCACTGGTTGTCCGTCCGGAACGTGTAGCGCAGCAGCTCCTGAACCTCGTCCATGATCTCGACGAACGAGGGGTCGAGGTGGCCGACGAGCGGCGTGCTCATTCCCTTGAGCACGCGGGGATGGACGTCGCTCGGCCCCGGTCCCATCAGCGTCCGGTCCGGTGGCGTCAGCTCCCCTACGTCTGGTGCGTCGTCCTCTTGCTTGGTCAGCGCAGATGCGTCGCTCATATGACAACCTACCCAGAGCAGCGTCAAAAATACGACGAAAAACGAGCGCCGGAACGGAGAGTCTGGCCTCCCGGGCGCTCACTCCGCGTCGACGAACTCCGGCTCAGTACGCTTCTCGTCGCGCTCGGCGACGAGGTGGTCGACGAACGCGTCGAGGTCGACATCGCCGCGTTGGTTCTCGAAGCGGTCACGGACCGAGACGGTGCCCGCCTCCTGCTCGTCCTCGCCGACGATGACCATGTACGGGAGCCGGTCGTCGTGACCGGCGCGGATCTTGCGACCGACCGTCCAGTCGCGGTCCTCGACCTCGACGCGGAAGCCGGCGTCCTCCAGTTCGTTTTTCACGCGGTGGGCGTAGCCGAGCGTCTCGTCGGAGACGGGGAGGATGCGGACCTGTTCGGGCGCGAGCCACAGCGGGAAGTCGCCGTCGAAGTGCTCGATGAGCACCATGAAGAAGCGCTCGTAGCTCCCGTACAGCGCGCGGTGGATCATCACCGGCTGGTGGTCTTCGTTGTCCTCGCCCGTGTAGGTCAGGTCGAACCGGTCGGGCATGTTGAAGTCGAGCTGGACGGTGGGGCCGTCCCAGACGCGACCCAGCGCGTCCTCAAAGCCGAAGTCGATCTTCGGGCCGTAGAAGGCGCCGTCGCCGGGCTCGACGTCGTACTCGTAGCCGCCCGATTCGAGCACGTCGCGGAGCTGCTCTTCCGCGGACTCCCAGATCTCGTCGCCGCCGACGGATTTGTCGGGGCGGGTCGCCAGCGCGACCTCGACGTCCAGATCCAGCGTCTCGACGACCTCGAAGATCATCTCGATGACCGACTCGATCTCCTGACGGATCTGGTCGGGCCGGACGAACAGGTGCCCGTCGTCGATGGTGAACGACCAGACGCGCGAGAGCCCGGAGAGCTCGCCGCGCTGCTCTTTCCGGTACACCTTCCCGTTCTCGAAGTAGCGCTGCGGCAGGTCGCGGTACGACCACGACTGCTGGTCGAAGATGGTCGCGTGGCCCGGACAGTTCATCGGCTTGAGCCCGTACTCCTCGTCGTTGACGTCGAGGAGGAACATGTCGTCTTTGTAGTTCTCGTAGTGGCCGGACTTCTTCCACAGCTCCGTCCGGAACACGTGCGGGGTCTCGACCTCCTCGTAGCCGTTCTCGCGGTTGAGCTCGTTCGCGAAGTTCGAGAGTTCACGGAGCACGGTCTTGCCCGGCGGGTGGTACAGCGGGAGGCCGGGACCGGTCACCGTCGGGATCGAGAAGAGGTTCATCTCCTGTCCGATCTTCCGGTGGTCGCGCTCTAACGCCTCCTCGCGCAGTTCGAGATGCTCTTTCAGATCCGATTCAGAGGCGAACGCCGTCCCGTACACGCGCGTCAGCGTGTCGTTGTCCTCGTCACCGCGCCAGTAGGCCGCCGAGACCTCCAAGAGGGTCGTCGCCCCGATCTCGCCCGTCGACTCGACGTGGGGGCCCTGACAGAGGTCCTGCCAGTCGTCCTGCACGTAGAAGGTGACCTCCTCGTCGTCGGCTTCCTCGTCGAGTATCTGCAGTTTGTACTCGTTGTCGGCGTAGATCTCTTTGGCCTCCTCACGGGACCGGACCTCGCGCTCAATGTCGTAGTCGGCCGCGATGATCTCGTCCATCTCCTCCTCGATGGCGTCGAGGTCGTCCTCGTCGAGGTCGACGTCGGTCACGTCGTAGTAGAACCCCTCGTCGGTCGGGGGGCCGATCGTGAGCGTCGCTTCGGGATGGAGCCGCTGGAGGGCCTGCGCGAACACGTGGGCGGCGGAGTGGCGCAACACCGTGAGGTACTCGTCGGACTGATCCGTGACGATCTCGATCCGTGCGCCGTCGTGGACCGTCGCGTACTTTTCGACGAGTTCGCCGTCGATCTTCCCCGCGACCGTGTCGCGACCGAGCCCGGGGCCGATCTCGAAGGCAACGTCTTCGACTGTCGCCCCCGCCGGCACGTCGAGCTCTGCTCCGTCCGGAAGGACGACCGTCACGTCGGCCTGCGCATCGGTCTCGCTCATACCTCTTCGGAACCGGACGAGGGGCATAAGTTTGTTCGATCCCCGGCACCCGACGACGAATTCGGAAACGACGCGTCGAGAGTCCCGGCAATAATCACCGCAAACGGCGACAAGGGGAGGCCGACGCAGCCATGGAAACACACAAAGGAGCCGGCAACGATTGCGGCAACATGACGACCCATCGGGAGCCCCTGTCGTCGGTGTTGGAGACGATCGGGGAGACGCCGCTCGTTCGGGTACACGACTCCCCGGACGCGGTGCCGGTGTACGCGAAGTTGGAGTCGTTCAACCCCGGTGCGAGCATCAAGGACCGCATCGGGAAGTACATGCTCGAACGCATGCTCGAACGCGGCGACGTGGGGGAGGGTGGCACCGTCGTCGAGCCGACCGCGGGCAACACCGGGATCGGGCTCGCGGTCGCGGCCAAGCAGTTAGGGCTGAACGCGGTGTTCGTCGTTCCAGAGCGATTCTCGGTGGAGAAACAGCAGCTCATGCGCGCGCTCGGCGCGGAGGTGGTCAACACCCCGAGCGAGGACGGAATGGGGTTCGCCATCGACCGTGCCCACGAGATCGCCGACGAGCTCGACGACGCGGTCGTCCCCCAGCAGTTCTCGAACCCGCTCAACGCCGAGGCCCACTACGAGACGACCGCCCCCGAGATCGACGAGGCGCTCGACGGGGAGGTGGGCGCCGTGGTCGCCGGCTGCGGCACCGGCGGGACGCTGATGGGGATGGCTCGCTACTTCCGCGAGCGCGACCCCGATACCTACGTCGTCGCCGTGGAGCCCGCCGGCTCCGCGTACCGCGAGTTCCTCGGCGAGGAGGTCGCCCACGAGGAGTACAAGACGGAGGGGATCGGCACCCACGACATCGACACCAACGAGCTGTTCGACCCGGCCCTCGTCGACGACATCCAGGCCGTCCCCGACCGTGAGGTCCACGAGGAGATGGGGCGGCTCGCGGCCGAGGAGGGACAGCTCGTCGCCTCCTCCGCGGCCGCGAACGCGATCGCGGCCAAGCGAGTCGCTCGGGCGATTCGCGACGGCGAGATAGACGCCCCGTACGACACGGTCGCCACCGCGTTTCCGGACTCCTCGGAGCGGTACCTCTCGAAGGGCGTGTACCGGTCCTTCGAGGAGTGGGAAGGGTAGGGTAGGTCCCGCGGGAGAGGCGAGAAGAGGCAGAGGTCGGAGAGGCGGGATAACCGAGGCCGACTACCCGCGTAGCCGCTTGTGTTCGACCTTCATACAGCGGTCCTGAACGACCTCGATCCCGTCTGACTCCGCGTCCGCGGCCGCCTCGTCGTGGCTGATCCCCAGTTGGATCCACGCCGCGCCCGCGTCACCGCGCTCCGCGTGTCGCTCGCGAACCGCGCCGAGGATCTCCGGGATCTCCTCGCTCGGGCGGAACACGTTCACGAGGTCCACGTCGGCCTCCACGTCGGCGAGTTCGTCGTACGCCGGCTCGCCGAGCACCTCGTCGGCGAAGGGGTTCACCGGAATCACGCGGTACCCGTGTCGCTGGAGGTACGCCGGCACGTCGTGGGCGGCCTTCCCGGGCGTCGTCGAACAGCCGATCACGGCGACGGTGTCGGCGTCGAGCAGTCGGTCGAGTCCCTCGTCGTCGGTGATAGGCATAGCCGTGCGTACGCGGTCACGCGGATTAAAACGCCCGACGGCTCAGGCCAGCCGGCGATCTCAAGCCAGCCGAATTTTCGGCTCCTCGTCCTCGGGAACCGTGATGACGCCGTCGAAGAGTTGTTTGAGCGTGTTCATCGCCTGCTCGTCGTGAGAGGTCGAGTCGATACTGAACAGCCCGAGGCCGTTCACGCTCTGGATCCGTCCCGTGAACACGTGGAGGAATCGGAACACGGTCTGGAGATCCGAGTACATCAACAGCGTGGACAGCGAATGGACCATCACGCGGTTTTGCTCGATCCCCCGATCGCCGAACGCCTGCAGGAACTCCGAGAGCTTGATCCCGATGCCCGTCATGTCCACGGGCGAGGAGGCGTACTTGATCCGGTCGGACTCGCGGACGTCGTTGACGCCCTGCTGTCGAGTGACGCAGTCGACGACGGCGACCGGCTTCCCCTCGTAGGCGGTCCGCTTCTGGTAGTCTTTCAGGACGCGCTCGGCGCCGTCCTTCGTGGTGACGACGATCGCGCCGTCGCCGCGCTCGGTCCCGGCCGCCAACACGTCCATCATGAGCGACCGCTTGCCGGTGAGCGGGGGTCCAGTGAGAAGGAGGTTTGTTCCGGGTTCGACCTCCTCGTCGAAGTGTGGCCTCAGGTCATACATGGACGTACCTCAGCGACGACGAGACCGGCTCGCGCCACTCGTTCGGCTGTGACGCCGTGCGACCAGGACACATCTACTACGGAAACCATGCCCGGTCCCGATAATATTCTTTTTGATCGCCCGTGGCGCGGGAATCGCTGCCGTCGACTCGATACGGTTCGAACCGATTTCAAATCGCGGGACTTAACATCCTCACCGAAGTATCGAGGCGTACGGGCGCTTAGCTCAGTCTGGATAGAGTGCTTGGCTTCGGACCAAGCTGTCGCGGGTTCAAATCCTGCAGCGCCCATTCCTTCGCGGCTCGTTTCGAATCCAATAGACGGCGTAGGGATGCTTATAAATACCCTCGCTATCCTGACGATTGAGTTGAACACGCAACTGCTTTCACCCGACGCCTTCGGTCGATTTGCAAGAGCCAATACGCGTCGGAGTGCGAAGTAGGTAGCGGCCCGGAGACATTCAGCACGAATCCCGCTCTTGACGCTCCTGGACAACGAATCGGCGCCGGACTGCGTGCTGGGGGCGATACTGTTTAATTTGACAGTCCTACTCTCACTCATGCTCAGTCCACTCAGCGGGGCGCTCGTGGGCCTCGCTACCGTCAGCTTCGTCGGCATTGCGCGTTGCAGCGAAACACTGCGGACCCAAATCCCGTTGCCCATCCAACTGGGTCTGGTCGTCGCCGGGAACCTGATCGCCTTGGCGGCACTGTGAGGCCATATAAACGGTCAGCCTCCGAATCGACGACGGCAGGTCCGGTAGAAGGTCAAACCTGCACAGATCACCCCGGGTAACGGAGCACCAGCGTCGGCATGGGGGATACCCTTCGTGACCCCCGGGCGACCAGATGGACGCGATTCACGACGCCTTCAGCTACGGCGGCGTTCGCGATACCCTCCGCAACGTGATGGAGTATCACCTCGACCTCGACCCCGACCAGTGGGGCTACTGGCTCCAAGCGGAACCGCACGGAATGGGAGCCGCCTCGAAATCCGACGAAGACGCCGGCCTCAATGCCTGTTACACTCATATTCACGTTGGCGTCTACTTCGACGGCGGTCGCTTCGACGATCTCCGACCCGTCGCTTCCGAGTTCGAGCGAGTGATCGACAAACACCTCGAAGTGTGTGACCCGGCCGGCTGGTCGGCGCACAACTACGACGCGATCGACGACTATCTCCACGAAGACAACGGCTGCATCTCGATGAACGCAGACGTCGGGAACCTTGGATCCTACCTCGCGGCGTACATGGGTGGCTACACCGAGGACCTGCTCGACAAGCCGATCGAGTATATCGCATGGGGTGCCGTCTACTGGTCGGCAGCTCGGAGACGAACCTCTCGGTCCCAAACCGTGAATCAGGCGATCCGCGCTGATCGGTGCGAACAGCGCGCGGAAAACGAAGAATCAGTACTTCACAAAGCCGCTTAGTTAGAACGTCTGCTTGCTGAAGGTGTGTCTAAAACCAAACAAGCAGACGGTGAGATCCACGAGGACCAGCTTCTTAACTTTCTCGTCAACCGCCTTGACGAGGAAGTTTCGCTCTCGTTAGCCAATAACGCTGAAATCACTGCTGAAGACATCTATGAGGTCCTCGTCGGCGCTTGCGCCGACGGGACCTCTGTCTCTACGCTCTGTGCGTCGAGCCAGAACTCACCCGCTGGGAACACGGTCCTCTACCATCTTCGGACGAAGTTCGAGCCGGAACGGCTCGAACGAGTCGCTAACACGCTCCTGCGAAAGGATCTCGATGAATTGCTCCCCGAACAGGTGGAGGTCTGCGCAGACCTCCACCTGCGGCCCTACTACGGTGACGAAGACGACACAGACGGCCTCTATCACTCGGTAGCGAAGCGTGGAACCACTGCGTTCCACGCCTATGCCACACTCTACGCGCGTGTGAAGAACAAACGCTACACGCTGGCGGTACGCCGTCTCAAAGACGGCGATACCGCAAGTAGTGTCCTCGCTGAGTTCTTCGGTGTCCTCGACGGCCTTGACGCCGGGGTCAAGGCCGTCTACCTTGATCGCGGATTCTACGACAGTAAGTGTCTCACGCTGCTTCAGGCGCACAATTACGCGTACGTGATCCCGATCATCCGGTGGGGTGAGGCGATTCAGCAAGAGCTCTCGGAAGGATGGAGTCGCGTCATTCAGCATGATCTGACGGGGAAACTCGACGGTCACAGCTGGACCGTCGATTTTCCCGTCTACATCGACTGTACGTACCTAAATGGGAAGTATGACGAGAACGGTGTGGCGCGTCACGGCTACGCCGCTGACGCGCCGTTCATCGACTCACCACGGGACGCTCGATACCACTACTCGAAACGCTTCGGTATCGAGTCAAGCTATCGCTTGTTTGAGCAAGCGATAGCGACAACGACAACACGAGATCCAACGGTACGGCTGCTGTACGTGGTGGTGAGTCTCCTCTTACAGAACGTCTGGCGGTACCTTCACTACGAGTATGTGGCGACGCCCCGCCGAGGCGGGCGTCGCCTCTGGTGGTGGCCGTACAAGGAGTTCGTCAATATGATTCGACGAGCTGCGTGGACGGCCCTCGCGGTGCGTCGGGCCGTCCCCGCGAATCGGCCACCTGACGACCGATTCCACCGCTAACCACCGACCGAGCAAGCCAGCGGAGTGAGTGGCGACGCTGTCGCGTCGGCGGCTGACCGCCGCCGACAGCGACAGCTCTCCGTCGATCCGTCCGTAATTCTCTCGTCGAGACCGTCAGTACAACCGCTTCGACACAGAACTCAGGCCGCAGAAACAGCTAGCCGAGGATGCTTTGTGAGGTACTGAGAATCGGGACAAGTCGACTCGCACGGCGAGCGCGTCCGATGGGACGACGGCCACGGTGCCGACGTGGTTTGCTCGTGCTGCGGGTCGCCCTGGACTATCGAACAAGACCGTCTCGATGGGCCGCCTGAACGAGAGACCGCGCTCGACGACGATCTTCGATGGGCAGCTGACGCGGTGACCTCGCCGCCGGAGACTGAGCCGGGTCGATCGCTTGCCGACAGGTGGCCGAGCGCCGATAGCGCGTGGTCTTATGGTGAGTCCCCTCGAAAAGCGCTCATCCGCGAGCGTGTTCTCGACTACCTCGACGTTCATGGTCGAGACGTATCGCTCCCCTCACTCCTGGCGCATCTGAACATCGACCCGTCGTACAAGGAGTTCGTCGGCGAGATACTGAACGGAACCGAACAACCCGAGTTCGAGTCCGTCGATCGACGCCGACGTGAACCACAGTTCGGCTACGAGCTGAAAGCGATCGTCGACGCCGACGGCAACGAACACCAGCCCGGAGGTGGTGGTGTCGACATGGTGTCTCTAGAATCACCGATTAAGAACATTATCCAAAACACTCGGCTTGGAAACGACCTCAGTGAGGGAGAGATATACCGCGATGCTCGGACTGAAGTTGCGAGTCACAACCAGAAAATGATCGCCGCCAGATTTGTCGAGGATGGTATAACCGATCCTAGAGTTGTCGAACGTTTCCTTATTGTCGGTACTTCCCAAGCAGCGTAATCAGCTGAATTGAATCGCTAAATTAACCACAAGAAAGTGTCTGGATCTGGATGTGTTCACCATACCTGATCCAGACGAGTACCTTTCGGCGTCGGATGTCAAAGACGTAGCGGAAGAGGTCATTACGCCACTCCCGTTGCCGGGTGTCGAGGGGAGCCCCCTCGACCCCGGCGACATCTGGCTCGTCGTCATCCTAGCCTCAGTACCTCACAAAGCATCCTCGGCTAGCTGTTTCTGCGGCCTGAGTTCTGTGTCGAAGCGGTTGTACTGACGGTCTCGACGAGAGAATTACGGACGGATCGACGGAGAGCTGTCGCTGTCGGCGGCGGTCAGCCGCCGACGCGACAGCGTCGCCACTCACTCCGCTGGCTTGCTCGGTCGGTGGTTAGCGGTGGAATCGGTCGTCAGGTGGCCGATTCGCGGGGACGGCCCGACGCACCGCGAGGGCCGTCCACGCAGCTCGTCGAATCATATTGACGAACTCCTTGTACGGCCACCACCAGAGGCGACGCCCGCCTCGGCGGGGCGTCGCCACATACTCGTAGTGAAGGTACCGCCAGACGTTCTGTAAGAGGAGACTCACCACCACGTACAGCAGCCGTACCGTTGGATCTCGCGTTGTCGTTGTCGCTATCGCTTGCTCAAACAAGCGATAGCTTGACTCGATACCGAAGCGTTTCGAGTAGTGGTATCGAGCGTCCCGTGGTGAGTCGATGAACGGCGCGTCAGCGGCGTAGCCGTGACGCGCCACACCGTTCTCGTCATACTTCCCATTTAGGTACGTACAGTCGATGTAGACGGGAAAATCGACGGTCCAGCTGTGACCGTCGAGTTTCCCCGTCAGATCATGCTGAATGACGCGACTCCATCCTTCCGAGAGCTCTTGCTGAATCGCCTCACCCCACCGGATGATCGGGATCACGTACGCGTAATTGTGCGCCTGAAGCAGCGTGAGACACTTACTGTCGTAGAATCCGCGATCAAGGTAGACGGCCTTGACCCCGGCGTCAAGGCCGTCGAGGACACCGAAGAACTCAGCGAGGACACTACTTGCGGTATCGCCGTCTTTGAGACGGCGTACCGCCAGCGTGTAGCGTTTGTTCTTCACACGCGCGTAGAGTGTGGCATAGGCGTGGAACGCAGTGGTTCCACGCTTCGCTACCGAGTGATAGAGGCCGTCTGTGTCGTCTTCGTCACCGTAGTAGGGCCGCAGGTGGAGGTCTGCGCAGACCTCCACCTGTTCGGGGAGCAATTCATCGAGATCCTTTCGCAGGAGCGTGTTAGCGACTCGTTCGAGCCGTTCCGGCTCGAACTTCGTCCGAAGATGGTAGAGGACCGTGTTCCCAGCGGGTGAGTTCTGGCTCGACGCACAGAGCGTAGAGACAGAGGTCCCGTCGGCGCAAGCGCCGACGAGGACCTCATAGATGTCTTCAGCAGTGATTTCAGCGTTATTGGCTAACGAGAGCGAAACTTCCTCGTCAAGGCGGTTGACGAGAAAGTTAAGAAGCTGGTCCTCGTGGATCTCACCGTCTGCTTGTTTGGTTTTAGACACACCTTCAGCAAGCAGACGTTCTAACTAAGCGGCTTTGTGAAGTACTGAGCCTGCACTAACCAGAACTCGATTTGGGACACCTGCAACGATACCGAGGGAACGCCGTGTGACGACACTGTCTTGAGGTGGCTCCACACACTCAACCGTCAGTGGCTTGAGGTCGTTGCCAACCTTCTGCTCGCACGGCTCGCCATGACGATTTTCGACCCTGACCGGTCGAGAACCGTCTCCATCGACTTCATCGACAATCCCTACCACGGCGAGCACCATGCTGAGAAAGGCGAACTCTGTTCGATGGCTCCTAAGGACGGGACTACGACCTGCCACCGCTACTGCACGGCGTACGTCGTCTCGAACGGGAAGCCGGTGACGCTGGCGATGACTTACGTCCGCAGTGACGAAGATGAGGCTGACGCGGTCGAGCGCGTGCTCGCCCGCGTCGAAAACTATCCCTTCGAGATCGATCTCTTGCTTGCCGACAGCGGATTCTACAACGAGCGCGTCATCCGCCGCGCTCGTGATATCGCCCCAACGGTCGTTCACGTGCCCAAGAAGGGCGAGCGCATGAAGGACAAACTCGAAACTCACAAGTCGTACATGACGACCTATCGCATGTACAAGGACAGCGAGCGGGAACTGCGCTTCCCGCTCGCGGTCGCTGTCTCCTACCAGAACGGAGATCGAGGCAAGCACGGCGAGGTCGTTCGTGGCTACGTGGCGTGTGGCGTTACTGATCGCTCAGCGAAGCAGGTCGAACACCGCTACAGGAAGCGTTCAGGCATCGAAACGACCTATCGCTTACTTCGGCAAGCACGCGGGATCACGACGACGCGTGATCCCGTCGTGCGGTTTGCCATCATGTTGGTCGCGGCATTGCTGGAGAACCTGTGGCTGGTGCTACGGTGGGCGGTCGTCGCCCGCCCACGGCGGGGCGGGCGCGACCTGCCCGAGGAGTTCACGTTCAAGACGTTCTGTGACTGGATTCGTCATGAGCTGGAAGAGGAGTTACGCCGCCGGTGGAAGATCAAAGCGAACGGGGTTGGAGTGCCAGCATCACAGGCAACGGCCGCGGGCTGACCGGGGTCAGCCCACGGCCTGTCAGTTGGCGGTGAGCGACAGCTTTCGGCAGATACCGTCGAAATCCGGGTAACATCGTCTGTCCAAAGCGGTGAATTGGAACTTCCTCGATCTACTTCGTGGGAGCAGCCGAGACTGACCGTCAAATTATACAGAAAGTGACTATTTTGTGGCGTTCAGGCAGCACCCTCTCGACTCGTTCGGGAAGTAACGATTGTTGAGGACTACCAAGTCTCCAATCCCTCGTCAGGGCGAGATGAGCGACGCCGGTGTATGGTTCACCCGAGTGAGAGATGATCGTGCCACCATGATTCTGAAACTCATGCCAGCCGATTCAGTAACAAGTTAAGTTTGATATTCTCTTGGACTACTGGTACTTTACGAATTAATGTCTAGTAATCCAAACGGGGATCTACCGCCGCATAAACAGTTCAAGTATCTGTATTTTGGAGAGGACTACGAGGTTGTTGACCTCAATATTGACGATACAAGCGGCTATTGTATTTTCAACACGGACGACGGTGATCTGAAGGTGGGCGGTAGTGATCAAGAATTTTTAGATATATTGTATTTTATGGTTGAAATAAATGAGAATGGAAAGTACAAATATGTTGATGTGAGAGAATATCCGGTAGGGAATAAGGAGTCGTTTTCAAAGAATCTGGAACTGTTTGAGACAACCAATGATAATCCATACGAGAAGGCTGTAAAACGGGTGAATAACGAGTCTGCGGGAATGCCGGAGGGATTCGATCCAATAGAAGGCGTAGAGTGTATAATCGATTGTAATTTTAGTAATAATCACGCAGATTATATTGTAAATAACACATATGTAGCGAGAGTTATCGCAAACAAACGAACAAGTCAAATTGGCGAATTGACAGAGGAATACAAAGAAAATGCCAATAATACTTTGAGATATAGCAGCTACGTGAAGGCGATATTAAAAGTATTCAACTCAAGATATATGTCGACTCCACCAGATTTAGGCATAAATCGGTGGCTGCGTTACTGTGAGAACGATCTAATTCATTCCGGAGAACAGGTAGGCTCAAATATCAAGCACCATCGCGAAAGGGCCCGTAGAGTAGCTGAGGATGATATTAATGTAGATGGACCGACCATCGAGCTGCTGGGTTTGGACGGTGAGTCACACCTTGGTGAGATGGGTCCAGAAATGGGAATGAGAGAAATAGCAGGTGAATATGCTTCTATATCAGAAAGTATCAAACCACTTTTGAAGGATCTATTGGTGTCAATCGACCCAGAAATAAATAGAAATGAGTTAACCAGTTTGGGTAAAATCAGAGAGAAATTATCTGGGACAGATTGTTCATTCCTAAGATTAGCAATCGAACCTCAGATTCGTCACGGTCATGCGCATTCTAGTATGAAAATAGACGTTGATGAGAATAATGTTGTAATTTATGACAGGAATGATTCAGACCCTAGTATAGAAAAAGAAATGAGTTTTGAAGAGGTCGTTAATACACTCAATCAGCTCGAAGATCTCACCTCAGCACTTACACATACTTTTACTTACGCAAAATATAGGGTATTCACTCAATACTTAGACTCTGAAGAATTTGAGTACCATTGCTCTCTTCATTATTGTTGAAATCAGAAATGATCCTCGAATTATGTATTGATTTGTGTATTTATTGCCTCAGGTGATCTAATTTCTGCTTCAACCTACCTTCCCGATCTGTAGTTCTTTATTTTGTATAAAACAAGATAGTGGTTGATGAATTAGGATAGTGGCTGCTGTCCAAATACTTTCACCGAGCCTAGGCTGATACTATACGGTACTCCTTCTTCCACTAACAGTTGGAGATGTCGACTGAAAGACCGACGCCGCCTGACGGTTACGAACAGTTTGAAAGCGAAGACCCCGACAGCGACGTGCCGACCGTTGAACTCGGTCCCGGCGACGTGCTGGAGGGACTCGTTCTCGATCTCACCGAAGGGGAAGGAGAGTACGGGCCCTGGTACCGTCTGAAGATCAAGGACGAAAGTCGCGGAGTCGTGCGGTACTTCGCGAAAGACGAGGTGAAGCGCGCAGCTGCGTCCGACAGCATCGAGGTCGGTGAACAGATCTGGGTCGCGATGGACACCGATGAGGTGACGCTGGAACGCGACGACGGCTCGACGCACGACTACAACCCGACGATGGTCGCGTTCCCGGGTGGTGACTGATGGCGTCGTCCTACTCGAACTCGATGGGCGACGCGCTCTCGGACTACACCCACCTGCGGACGCTTCCCGCGCTGCTGTCGGTCGTGTTCATCCTCGCCGGACTCTACCAGTTCGGGGGGATTTCCGAGGTGATGCTGACGTGGATCGACTACACGCTCACCGCGGAACACGCCACGTTCATCTCGCTGGCCGCGTACGCGATCGCCTTCGCGAGTAGTGAGACCAAACAGTTCGAATCGTACGAGCAGTGGGAACAGGTCGCGATCGCCCTCGGCCCGATCATCATCGCCGGCTACCAGTATGTTCCCCAGCTCGCCGACCTGATCAACACGAGCAGTAACCTCGGCCCGATCGTCGCCTTCCTCGCGACAGTCGTCGCCTGGGGCGTCGCTGTTCGGTAACCCTCCCTCGAACCTCATCTTATGAGTTCAAACCATGACACACCGACTAGCTGTAACGCCTCTGACCGCCCTGCTGCTCGGGATCGCGTGGGCGCTGACGATGCTCCTGCTCGGTCTGGCTCTCGTGTGGGGCGCCGCACCTTCGTGAAGGGCATCGGCGCGACCGCCGTCGCCGCCGCTGGCCTGTCCCACGAACGCGGCTTCGCACAGAACGCTGACGCGATCGCCCCGCTTGTCGCTGGCGCGATCGTCGCCGGCTCTGTCGGCGTCGGCGACGAAATCGGCAGTCTCGAACCCGGCAAGCGAGCCGACATTATCCTGCTCGACGTCGAACAACCCAAGTTCACGCCGTTGACCAACATTCCGGCACAGGTCGTTAATAACGCGACGCCCGCTGACGTGGGGGTCGTTATCGTCGACGGCGACGTGCTGATGCATGATGGCAACGTGAAGACGATGGACGCCGACGCAGTGCGCGACCGCGTCGAGACCGCTATCGACCGCTTCGAGTTGGAGACGGACTGGGAACTGGGAATTGGGGGGAGCGAGCCGCCGAGTACGTTGAACATCACCCGCGACCTGCCGAAGCGTGGTCCCGCCCAGTTGCTTGGGCGACTCGCGTTCCAGTCGGTCAAAGATAGATCTCCATTCTGAGACGCGATAAGCGAGGCTTGCTCGGCAACGGCACGTACAATTTCAGCCGATGTTTCGAGCCAGCCGCGTGGCTGCTGTCTCACCAAGGACGAGCATAATTTGAGCAGTGATCGCTTTTTGAGGACTTCACCAGAGCGACTCAACCCTGTTCTCGGTTTGGGTCTCGTGACGTACTACCGGAGCAACTTCCGCCGAGCGTTCACAGCGACGAGACCGCCGCCGGCAATGACTGCGATGGCTGCTGACAGCGGATTGAAGAACCCGACGGCCAATGCCAAGAGCGCGATTCCGTTGTAGGAGAACGCGAGGAGGTTGTTCTGTTTCACGCGACGACGAGCCGCACCCGCAAGGTCGAAGGCGGTTTCGACGGAGCGAATGTCGTTGTCGACGATCGCGAGATCGGCGGCGTCGGCAGCTAACGCCGTGCCGCCGCCCAGCGAAATGCCGAGGTCGGCGGCCGCGAGCGCCGGAGCGTCGTTGGTGCCGTCCCCGACCATCGCGACCTGACCATCTGATTTGAGTCGCCGGATCGTCGCCGTCTTTCCTTCCGGCGGGACCGTCGCGAAGACGTGCGTCACGTCCTCGTGCTGCTTGAAGAAGTCCGTCGCTTCCTCGTCGTCGCCAGTCAGGACAACGATATCCGCGTCTCGCGCACCGAGCCGAGAGATCGTGTCGTCCCAGCCGTCCCGAGGCTCATCGCCCACAACGATCAGTCCCTCTGTTGTCCCGTCGCGACCGACGATCACCGGGAGCTGACCGAAGCCCCGAGCGTCGGCGACGCGGGACCGGATATCGTCGTCCACGGTCCATCCTCGTTCCGCGAAGAGATCGAGATTTCCGACGAGATACGAGGTTCCGTCGATCGTCCCCTCGATACCGGACCGGTGATTCGTGAACTTGGTTACCCGGTGGGTGTTCTCCGTGTGGTTGCCGTTACCCTCTGAGTCCGACTGATCGTCGAGACCGCGGGGCGCATTCTCGTCAGCGAAAGCCGTCGTGATGGCGTTTGCAGCGGGGTGTGACGCCCGTTGTTCGAGCGCTGCGACGGCGTCAAGGAGGTCCGCAGGCGCGTCCGCTTCGATCACCTCCATCTCTCCGGTCGTGAGGGTCCCCGTCTTGTCGAAGACGACGATGTCGACGTCTCTGAGACGCTCGAAGACTGTCTCGTCGAAGATAATGATCCCTCGACGGAGCGCACTTTCGAGGCTCTTCGCTACCGAGAGCGGCGTCGCGAGTCCGAGAGCCCACGGCGATCCGGCGAGGAGAATCAATAGCGCGAGGAGGACCGCGTCCGGGATGCCCATGCCGAACGCGATCACACCAGCACCGCCGATCGCAACGGCGGCTCCGACCACGAGAAGCACCGCGTACGACGCGAGTTGGTCGGCGTGGCGTTGGACACCGTGAGTCGCGCTCTGAAGGTCCCAGACGGCGGTCGTTATCCGATCGATACTACTCGTCACGTCCGGGCCGACACGAACCAAGGCCGCGCCGTCAGTGACGATCGATCCCCCAATGATCTCGTCGCCGGCGCGTTTTAGCACCGGAAGCGACTCGCCCGTGACGATCGCTTCGTCGACGGTACAGCTGTCTTCGACCAGTTCTCCGTCAACCGGCACTCGTTCGCCCTGTCGAACGAGTACAATATCGCCCGAAGTGAGATCCGCAACGCGAACCTCCTGCGTCTTTCCGTCGGAGTCGTACGTCCGTGCGTGCTCAACCTGTGATATCGTGAGCTCGGTCAGGCGATTAAGTGCACGCTGTTTGATCGACGACTCGTAGAACACCATCGCGGTGACCGCGGCCGTGACGACGATTGCGAGATCGTAGAAAATGTCATTTTGCCCGAGGACGACGGCGGCCGTACTGTACGCGTACGCGCTAACCGCGGTGATCGCGACCAACAGGTCGGTATTCGGGCGCCGCATTTTGAGACTAATATATGCGCCACGCAGCACCGGGAGACCGGTGAAGACGAGAATGATCCCGGTCATCACGAAATACAGCCGGAGGAAGACGAACGCTCCCTGACTGTCCAGCTGGAACGCGCCCTCAAATATTTCGAGCGCTTGCCAGTCGAATATCGACGCGAGGTGCGCGGGATACAGAATTGCGACGTACGGCACGAGCAGAAACGCACCGAAGAGGAACCCAACCGAGTATCGCATTCCCAAAAGCTGGTCGTCTCGACGCTTGCGAATGCCGCCCATCTCCCGTGCGCGGCGCGTCGTGCCACCAGCCTCAGCCCCATCTGATGAGGCATCTTCACGGAGGTATGCCGTGTACCCAAGCGTGCTCAACACGTCACGCAGCGATTCCTTCGAAACAGTGTCTGGGTCGTGTTCAACTCGGATCGTCTCCGTGACGTAACTCGCCTCAGCATCGAGCACCCCCTCTCGATCCTCGGCGAGCGATTCGAGATACGCCTCGCACGTCGCGGAATACATGCCGTCGATCCGGAGGAACGTCCGAGAACGATGCTGATCGGGAGGAGCCGCGTCTTCCTCTTGGTCGACCTCGTTCTCAGTTGATGTACGGGTTACACCGGGAGAATCGGCATCTCCGAGCGTCGTGTACACATCGTGGCACCCGCTCGAACAGAATGACCGTTCATCAACAGTCTCCAATGTGGGTGATTGAACCTCTCGGCCACATAAATAACAGTTAGTAGTCATGTATTCGTAGCGGTGAGTCCTTCTGTCTGACCGATATCAGACTGGCCTGAACAGAGATGGTGGTACACCCTCAGTTTGTTTTCCAAAGCGATCAGGTGGTAGAGTGCCAATCGCTTATCGATCGGTACGCAGGTCGTGTTTATGTCGTTGTTGCTCTCTCGTACCGAGTCGCTCTCTGTGGTGGATATCGTGTCGTTCGATGATATCGGCGAGTAGGCGGCCGTCGTCGACGCCGACTGGTGCACTGATCTCTTGCACGCTCCGAATCCAACAGACGGCGTACGATTGTTTATAAAGAACCCGCTCTACGAGAGAGTTTGGTCTGATTCATCACAGGGGGTCGGTGCGGTCATGCGATTCGTCGGATACAATCTCTAGGCCCTATTGAAATCCTGTTCTTCAGACACAGCAGAGAATGAAACAGCCGGTCGCCGAAGGTGTGAGTTGACCGATGGCCTCGTTCAATCGAGCGTGGATACACTACCGTGGTCTGGGATTCGGCCGACAGCGGTTACGTAACTTTGACGAACTCCGCGGTGCCGCTCTGTTCGATGGTAATGCGGTAGCCGCTGTACGTGAATTCGACCGTCATCTGCCTCTGGTGACGGCGGATTCGAATACAACTCCGAGATCATCCCGTCGATGCAGGCGTACGTCGTTGTCAATTCGTCTGCGTGCTTTCCTTCAAGCTCAGCCACAATTTCCGCTACCGCAACAGCCGGCTCCTCTCTGTCAGTGTTCAATTCCCGGTGAACGATTTCGTCGTCGTGAGTTTTGGTCATAGTATCGCTCTCGTTCGGCGTCGCGGACGGTATGGATGTGATCGAGACACTGTTCTTAATCGCCCGCGGTGGGCGGTACATAGCCGTCGACACGTGCCGCTTGGTCGATGAACTGGTCGTGACCATTTATGCCGTCGAGTTCAATCGATTGCCTATCTCGGGCGAACGTGATGAGGCCAGCATCGACGAGTTTCGGGAGGTGCGTGTGATGGAGGTCGACCTCAATGTGTTCGGTCGTGTCGGTACCAGGCGTCGCGGATGGACCTTCTAGTTCGTTGGCGAGCATCGCTGAGAGGGTATCGATGGTGGCTGCCCCGGAGTGCGTTCGCAGGTAGTACAACACGTAGCGTCGATGAGAATGTGTCAACGCGTCGAATGTCTCGTCCAAACTCGCTGTGGGCGTTTGCGCCATTACCTGCCGTTTGGGCCGAACCGACTTGATGTCTTTTTTAATATAATTCTACACAATTGATAATATCGGGCGAAGTCGGGCGTTTGCTTGACTTCTCCAAGAAGGGAAGGTCAGGAAACTGGAGAGCGCGGGGATGAGTTCGATACTCCAACTACTGCCGTCAGTTCGGCGAGCGGCTATTCTTCGGACGAACCGATCTCCTCGGGCGCATCGGCGTCCTCGCCGGCGAACTCCTGATGGAAGTGGTTCCACGGCTGAATGTGTTCTTCTGCCAGAATGTTGCTACTCACGATTCGCAGGCCGAGCTCGTCTAACTGGTCGGTACTCTCCTCAATCTCGGATGTCGATTCGGCGACGACCTCGATGTGGAGGTTCTCCTCGCCGGACAGCATCTCCCGGACGTTGACGACACCCCGAACTTCGAGAGCTTTCTCCGCCATCTCCGACCGGCGGGAGAGGTCCGTCGAGCAGATGAACAACACTTGCATCGGATACCCCGCCTGCTCGTAGTCGATTTCCGGATTGTAGCCGGTGATAATGCCCTTCTCCTCCAGTTGCTCGATTCGGTTGTGGATGGTCGTCCCGGTTACGTCCGTCTCCTCCGCGATGTTCGTGTCGGAGGCTCCGCGAGCGTCTATCTGCAACAGATGCAGAATGCGGCGGTCGAGGTTGTTGAGTGGGTTATCGCTCGTGACGGTCTTTTCGTTGCCGAGTCAGTTAGTCACTCGCCCTCGACGCGCTCGCGGAGTTCGCCGTCGAAGACGCTCCAGATATCGATTCGTCGACGCCGTTCGTGAGTTGCGCGGAGGCGTCTGAAACTGTTCGTCGACGATCCTGACTGCTCCGAGGCCTCAGACAACAGCCCGTTCGACACGGGTTAGTCAATGAAGTGAGATCGGTCGACCGAAACCGAACGTTGACCGAGTGCGAACGTTTCGATCGTGTTCCGCACCGACCTCGAACGAGGGACAATCACCCTGGCCGCCTTCGTCATCCCACGAACGAGGCGTGGAGGGACATAGCGACCGTACTCGAGCCAGTACGCGAGATTGGTCGCGGCGCGCCGCTGGAGCGAAATAACCTGTTCGACGTGCGCACGTCGTCGAACCTCGAATTCGTGGAGGGTTTTGCGTTCGAGAATTCCGTCCGTGCCAGTGAGTTTCTCGACGAGAAGACTGTGCGCGACGACGGCGTCCTCGACGGCGAGCGGGTTTCCCTGTGCACCGATGGGACTTGCAGTGTGCGCGGCGTCACCGATGAGAAGAAGCCCGTCCCGACTCCAACTGTCCGCGATTCCCGGAGCAACGTCGAGGAGACTGGTATCACGAAACCCATCCAACTGCACAGCCATGGTTGAGCCGACTCGCGGGTCGATCTCTGCGACCCGCTCCCGGAACGCGTCGAACCCCGCTTGCCTGATCGAGGGCCACTCACCGCTTCGGATGAGGTATCCAATTTGGAGATCGCCGCCACCCAGACCGAAGTATAGGAGGACACCGTTGCGGTCGATTCGACCCTGCGTCGTCGCATTGATAGCGCCGCGAGGGAGCTTGAACCACACGAGATCGATCGGCGACTCGAACAGCCCTGGATCGATGCCGGCGCTGGCGCGAACTGTCGAGTAGCGACCATCGGCTCCGACAACGCACTGCGTTTTGAACTCGACATCCTCGTCGGCGTCTCGGTCTCGGGCTGTTACCCCCCGAATTCCATCTGCGGTGTTCGTACAGATGTCCGTGACGGTAGTCGCAGGGTGAAACGTGAAGTTGTCGGAGGAGTTGGCGCGGTCGACGAGACAGTCGAGCAGCGCTGGCTGCTCCATCAGCAGCGCATACGGATAGTCGGTATCGAGCAGATCGAAGTCGAGAACCGTACTCTCCTCGCCGTACAGCGAGAACGAACCCTCTGTGACCGTCTCGTGAGCCAGAGCAAGCACATCGTCAAGGAGGTCCATCTCGTCGAACAGACGAACCACACCGGGATTCCAGCCAAATCCTCGGTATTCACGCTCGAACGTGGCGGCACGCTCAACGAGCGCGACGTCAATCCCGCTCCGGGCTAGGAGGTACGCGAGGACTGCGCCACCGGGACCGCAGCCGACGACGACGACCGCCGCGGTTTCAGTTCTCGCTGTCATTGTTCGTTTCTACGTCCGGTCCAAGCCTAATACCCCATGCCGATTGCTGACACTCACGGGAGTAGCTCTCGTACCGGAGGTGCGGAATTCTCGGGGTATGTATCGGCGATGATCGAGAGACGTATCTGTGGTATTCGAAATGTCGCCCGCGACACTAACGACCGGTCTCATCTCCGGCGGCGTGCCGCGTCAACCGGGAAACCCTCGTGGCGGGCGATCGCCTGCGCGGCGACGGGCGGGTCGCGTCAGCGACCACATGTGACGCGCCTGGGTTCTCCGCACTGTCATCGCTCCCATCGGGGAGTACTCGGGCGGGGACTGAGGGCGCGCGTCTGCAGATAGCCGCCCGCCGGGTTTAAAAGGACCGCTGCGCGCGCTGTGTCGATGAGACGGGTCGCAGGCCGTTCAATCGTCCTGCTCGACCCCGCCCACGATCACGCCGTCGCCGTCGTCTACCTGCGGCTCCGAGACCGACACGGGATCGATCCCGCGGCGGCGGGCGTCGAACTCGGAGAGGAGATACACGAGCGCGACGAGCGTCAGGACGCCGATCGGGAGCAACACGAACGGCGAAATTCCGACGAATCCCCACACGAGCAGCAGCGCCACCGAGACCAGCCCGACGGTGGCTGCGTAGTAGATCTGGGTGCGGACGTGGTCGATGAGGTCCGCGCCGGTGAACGTCGCAGACAGCACCGTCGTGTCGGAGATGGGAGAGCTGTGGTCCCCGAAGATCGCCCCCGAGAAGATAACGCCGACCATGACCGCGACGAGGGTGTGGCCCTCCGCGCCGCCCCCGGTGATCTCCCAGGCGATGGGGACCGCGATGGGCGTCATGATTCCCATCGTTCCCCAAGAGGTCCCCGTCGAGAAGGCGATGAAGCCGGCGACGACCATCACGAGCGCTGGGAGGACGGCTGCGGGGACCGTCCCGACCGTCGCCTCGGCAACGTACTGGCCCGTCCCCAGCGCGGAGATGACCTCGCCGATCCCCCACGCGAGCACGAGGATTGACACCGCGGTGAGCATGATCCCGAACCCGTCGACCGTGTACTCCGTCGCCTCGCCGAACCCGAAGATCCGGTAGACCTTCCCGAGTACGAACCCGGACAGCACCATGCCGAACGCACCGATCATCAGCGCGGTCGCGAAGTCGGCCCCGATGACCGCGCTCCACAGGCGGTCGCCCGCGTTCCCGAACTCGGTCGCGAGGAGATCGGACAGAAAGCCCGTCGGCGCGAAGCCGCCCGACCAGAACGCGGTCGCGACCGTGACGGCGATCAGGACGGCGACCGGCGCGAAGAAGTTGATCAGCCGCGGCGTCGACGCCGGCGGCTCGCCCAGTTCGCCGGCTACGTCCTGCATCGGCGCCGCCTCGTCACGGGTGACCTTCCCGGTCGTCCACGACCGGTGTTCGGCCGTCAGCATCTCCCCGTAGTCGCGACCCCACAGCACCACGATGGCGACCATCGCGATCGCGAGGATCGCGTACATGTTGAACGGGATCGAAGACAGGAACACCTCGAAGGTGCTGGGCCTGTTCGCCTCGGCGACGCCTGCCTCCGAGTACCCCTCCTCGATCAGCGACAGCTGGAACGCGACCCACGAGGAGATACCCAGCGTGGCGACGGGCGCGGCGGTGGAGTCAACGATGTACGAGAGCTTCTCGCGGGAGATCCGGAGCTGGTCGGAGACGTCCTTCATCGCCGAGCCGACGATAGCGGTGTTGGCGTAGTCGTCGAAAAAGAGGATCACCCCGAGAACCCATGCCGCCAGTCCCGCCTTGCGCTGCGTGTCGAGGCGTTCGATCGCCCAGTCGCGGATGGCGTAGGTTCCGCCGAGGTTCCACACCATCGCCACGCCGGAGCCGAGCAGCAGCGTGAACACGAGAATTGTCGCCTGAAACCCATCGTCAGCGACGATCGCCGCGACGATCCAGTCGAACGTCTGGACGATTCCGAGCCCGCCCGTGTAGATCACCGCCCCCGACCAGATGCCGAGGAACAGCGAGAGGATCGCCTTGCGGGTGACGATCGCCAGCGCGATAGCGAGCAGCGGCGGAGCGATGGACAGTACTCCGAAGTTGGTCATTGCTACTTATTGACACGCCGGAGTATATAATACCTCACCACGACCGAGAACTGACCGATCTACCGGGATCGGCCTCGATCCCGACACGATCGCTGGGGCGCTCGACCGACGCCGACTGTTCGTTGCGTGAAGCCCGCGATCGGCGACGATCTAACGGTCCGATATCCGGACGTGAGCACCTCACACCGCGCCTTCGACCGGCGGAATCGGCGCGTATCCGAACGCACTTACGTCCCTGTGACTGACCCACGCGCAATGTCAGTACGAGTCGGCATCCTTGGCGCCACCGGCGCCGTGGGACAGCGGTTCATCCAGTTGCTCGACGACCACCCGACCTTTGACCTCGCCGCGGTCACCGCCAGCGCGGACAGCGCGGGCAAGACCTACCGCGAGGCCGCCAAGTGGCGCGTGG
The DNA here is from genome assembly GCF_000022205.1 of Halorubrum lacusprofundi ATCC 49239. NCBI lineage: Archaea > Methanobacteriati > Methanobacteriota > Halobacteria > Halobacteriales > Haloferacaceae > Halorubrum > Halorubrum lacusprofundi. Next base: position 1,760,180 of record NC_012029.1, on the reverse strand, counting down.
ACACACCCATCCCGGACGACGTCGCCGAGATGGAGGTCACGGAGACGACGCCCGCGGGAATCGCGGACGCCGACGTGGACCTCCTCTTCTCGTCGCTCCCCTCGGGTGTCGCGAGCGAGGTCGAGCCCGCGTTCTTGGAGGAGGGATACGTCGTCTCCTCGAACTCATCGAACGATCGCATGGCGGCCGACGTGCCGCTGACGATCCCCGAGATCAACCCCGGTCACCTCGACCTGATCGAGGTCCAGCGCGACGAGCGCGGCTGGGACGGCGCCCTCGTGAAGAACCCGAACTGCTCGACGATCACGATGGTCCCCACCCTCGCAGCGATCGACGAGTTCGGCTTGGAGAGCGTCCGGGTCTCGACCCTGCAGGCGGTCTCCGGCGCCGGCTACTCCGGCGTTACCTCGATGGAGATCATCGACAACGCCATCCCGCACATCGGCGGCGAGGAGGAGAAGATGGAGACGGAGTCGCGCAAGCTTCTCGGCGAATTCGACGGCGCGGAGGTCCACCTCCACGGCGCCGACGTGGCCGCCTCCTGTAACCGGATCCCGACGCTCGACGGTCATCTTGAGAACGTCTTCGCCGAGTTCGCCGAGGACCCGTCGCCCGCTGACCTCCGCGAGGCAATGCGCTCGTTCGAGGGCGCCGCCGCGCTCCCCAGCTCGCCCGACCAGCTCATCAAGGTGTTCGGCGAGGACGAGCCGGAGCGCCCCCAGCCCCGCCTCGACCGCACGTACGCGGGCGGGATGGGCATCGTCGCCGGCGGCGTGCAGGCGACGAACGCCGGCATGAAGTACAACTGCCTCGCGCACAACACGATCCGCGGCGCGGCGGGCGCCTCGCTGCTCAACGGCGAGCTGCTCGTCGAGGAAGGGTACGTCTAAGACGACGGCTCCGGCGGCCGTGCCCGTCTTTCCCGCAGTTTGAATAGTGGAGCCCCGGTATCTCTCCGCATGGTCGACAAGGACGCCGTGCGCCGCGGCTACGACGAACTCGCGGAGGCGTACGCCGCGGACCGGAACGAAGACGGTCACGGGCGAGAAGTCCTCTCTCGGTTTCTCGACGGGGTTTCCGAATCGGCGCGCGTCCTCGACGCCGGTTGCGGACAGGGGACGCCGGTGCTTCGAGATCTGGACTCGGCGGCGACCGCCGTCGGGACCGACATCTCGCGTTCGCAACTGGAGCTGGCCGCCGAGAACGTCCCCGACGTGGCGCTCGCGCAAGGAGACATGGTGGGGCTCCCCTTCCGCAACGGGTCCTTCGACGCGGTGACCGCGTACCACTCGCTGATCCACGTCCCGCGCGAGCAACATCAAGAAGCCGTCGACGAGTTTGCTCGCGTCCTCGCTGACGGCGGGCGGCTGCTCTGCTCGGAGGGGCCGGACGAGTGGAGCGGGACGAACCCGGACTGGCTCGACACGGGCGTCGAGATGCAGTGGCACATCGCGGGCGTCGAGGCGACCCGAGACCATCTCCGAAACGCCGGATTTACCGTCGAACGAGAATGGAGGACCGACGACTCGCTCGCCGAGGGCGACGACGCGAACTGGACGTTCTTCGCGGCGCGGTTGGAGGAGTAAATCGCCGGGGACCGCTATTTCCTTACTTCCTTACTTCCTTACTTCCTTACTTCCCTTCGAACTCGGGCTCGCCGTCGCCCATGAACGCCGTGACGCCCTCCATGAGGTCGTCGGTGTTCATCACGTGGCCGAAGCCCATCGCCTCCACTTCGAGGCCGGCCTCGCCGTCGGTGCGACCGGCGTGCATCGCGCGTTTCGTGTACTTCTGTGCGATCGGCGGGCCGGCGGCGAGCGACTCGACCAGCTCTCGCGCGCGCTCGTCGAGCTCGTCGTCGGGGACGACTTCGTTGATGAAGCCGTAGTCCGCCAGCGTCTCCGCCTCGTAGCGGTCGGCGGTGAAGATGATCTCCTTCGCGCGCCCCTCGCCGACGATGCGGGCGAGCCGCTGGGTGCCGCCCCACCCCGGGAGCAGCCCGAGGTTGTGCTCCGGCTGGCCGAGCTCCGAGCGCTCGGAGGCGACCCGGAGATCCGTCGCGGTCGCGAGCTCCATCCCGCCGCCGAGACAGTAACCGTCGATGGCGGCGACGACCGGCTTGTCCGACTCTTCGAGCTTGCCGAACGTCTGCTGGCCCTGCCGCGAGAGTTCGACCGCGGTGATCGGGTCTGCGCCGCCGGCCGCCATGCTCTGCACGTCGGCGCCCGCGGAGAACGCGCGGTCGCCGGCTCCGGAGAGCAGGATCGCCCGCACATCGTCGTCGGCGTCGAGGCGGTCGATGGCGTCGGAAAGCTCGTCGAGTAGCTCGCCGCTGATCGTGTTCATCCGATGCGGGCGGTCGATCTCGACGTGGCCGATGCGGTCCTCGACGGCGACGTTGAGGGTGTCGTAAGCGGCGAGTGCGTCGCCGTCGGTCTCTCCGTCGGTGTCGGCGCTCTCGTCACCGTGGAAGCTCCCCGCCTCGGCGGCCTCGCGGAGGAAGTCGGTCGCCTCGTAGCGCTTCTCGCCCGTCTCCTCGTGAAGGTCGTCGAGGACGTCGACGAGTTCGGCGAGCCCCTCGCTATCGGCGAGCTTTGCGGGACCGTCCGGGAATCCGGCGCCGAGCATCACGGCACGATCGATCGCGGGCGCGTCGGCCACGTCGTTGCCGGCGAGTCCGGCGACCTCGTTGGCCATCACCGCGAGCAGGCGTTTGCGGACATCGGCGTCGATCGCGTCCGTGGGGATCTCCGCGCCGCCGTTCTCGTAGTCGTAGAACCCCGAGCCGGTCTTCTTCCCCAGCTCTTCGGCTTCGACCTTCTCGACGAGCAGTGGGCAGGGTCGGTACGCCTCGCCGAGCACCTCGTGCATATATTCGAGGACGTGGTACCCCACGTCGATACCGACCTGGTCCGCGAGCTCGAACGAGCCCATCGGGAGCCCCATGTCGAACTTCGTCGTGGAGTCGACCGTCTCGATCGTCGCGTCGCCGGACTCGACGATCCACGCGGCCTCGTTCATCAGGGGGACGAGGATGCGGTTGACGATGAACCCGGGGCTGTCCTTCCGGACGCGGACCGGAGTTTTTCCCATCGACTCCGCAAGCCCCTCGATCAGTTCGAGGGTGTCTTCGGAGGTGTGTTTCCCGGAGATGACCTCGACCAAGTCCATCCGCACCGGCGGGTTGAAAAAGTGCATGCCGCAGAAGCGCTCGGGCCGGTCAGTGACCTCGGAGAGTTCAGTGATCGAGAGGCTGGAGGTGTTGGTGACGAAGACGGCCTCCTCGGGCGCGTACTCGACGACTTCGTCGTACACGTCCTTTTTGATCGCCATCTTCTCAGGGACGACTTCGACCACCACGTCGGCGTCGGCGAGCGAGTCTTCGAGGTCGACGAAGGCCTCCACGCGGTCGAGCGCGGCGTCTGCCTCATCTTCGCCAATCCGGTCTTTCTCGGCGAGCTTGCCGAGCGACCACTCGATCTGGTCGTAGCCACCCTGTACGAACTCCTCTTCGATGTCCCGCAGCGCCACGTCGTAGCCGGCGAGCGCGGCCACCTCCGCGATGCCGTGGCCCATGTTTCCGGCGCCGAGAACCGTTACACGCTGGACGTCTTCGAGCTGCATACCAAAGGGGTCGGAACCGTCATGGTTGAACGTTTCCATCTTCCAAACGAAAAACGAGCCGTAAGTTTATCGACGTGCGTCTCACAGGAGAAACTGACTCCCGTCTCCGGTCCCAATCGCTCTCCGATGAACGAGCGAGTCGCGGCGACCCTGCGCGAGGACTCGACCATGGCGCGGCTAATCGACCGGCACGGCCGGCTTACGATCGAGCCCGCTGCCGACGAGTTCGCGCGCCTCTGTACCTCCATCGTGAACCAGCAGCTCTCGACCGCCTCCGCCGCGGCCATCCACGAGCGGTTCGTGGACGTGCTCGGCGGCGCTCCGACACCCGACGACGTGCTCGCCGCCGACGAGGTGGCTCTGCGCGAGGCCGGCCTCAGCGGCACCAAAGTCGAGTACCTGCGCGAGGCCGCTGCGGCGTTCCGCGACGGCGACCGCGACCTCACGCGCGAGGGGTTCGGGGACGCGAGCGACGAGGCGGTCGTGGCCGCGCTCACCGAGATACGCGGCGTCGGCGAGTGGACCGCCCGGATGTACCTCATCTTCGCGCTGGGCCGCGAGGACGTGCTCCCGCTTGGCGACCTCGCGGTGCGGAAGGGGATCGAGCAGGTGTACAACGACGGCGCGGAGCTGACCCGCGCGGAGATGCGCAATATCGGGGACGCGTGGCGACCCTACCGGAGCTACGGGACGCGGTACGTCTGGGCCGAGTACGAGTCGTGAACCGGCGGCGAAAGCGGTAGAAAAGCCGCAGTCAGGCGCTTACTCGTCGTCGATCAGGCCGCCGAACACCGAGGTCGCGGTGTCGGGCACGTCGAAGTCGTGGTAGTGCTCGCCCTTCTCGTTCGAGAGGATGTGGAGGGCCGCGGCGGCGCCGTCGCCGGCCGAGATGACCGCCTGCCACTCCTCGGCGCGGACCATCGCGCCCGTCGCGTACGCGCCCTCGACGCTCGTTTCCATCGAGACGCCGACGTCGACGAGGTCGCCGTCGAACTCACAGCCGAGCGACTCGGCGAGGTCGCGGCTCGCGCCTGTCGCCAGCACGACGTAATCGGCCTCGTACTCGTCCGCCTCGGTGGTCACGACGAAGCCGTCGCCGGCCGCCTCGACCGCGGTGACCTCCTCGCCCTGATAGCGGTCGACCCCGAAGTCGTCAGCCTGCTGACGAGCGGTCGCGAGGAACTCACTGCCGCCGACCGAGCCGATTCCGGGGTAGTTGAACAGGTGTGCCTTGTGCATCCACGTCCCGTCCGTGTCGAACAAGACCGTGTCGAGCCCATTTTTGCCCGTGAACAGTCCCGCGCTGAGCCCGGCCGGTCCGCCGCCGACGATTGCTACGTTCACCATGAGCAACATTACGGGAGGGACGCTGATAAGGGCTAGCGAAAGCGGGTATCGACACATCGTCGACGAACGACGGCTCTCCACCCCGCCGCCCGTGCGTCGGGGCTGCCCACGATCGAGGGCGCTCGCGTCGTGCTCGTCGCGCTCGTTGCGGCCGCGCTGCTGGCGGTTCGAGGATCGGATAGGCAGTGAGGTGACGCCGGGGTGAGCGCCCCGAGGCTACTCAGAGAAGTCGGAGAGCGAACCGCTCCGATCGGAATCGTCGTCGTCGTGGGGGGCTGTGTCCGCGTCGCCCTCAGTCGTCTCGGTGTCGGTGTCCGCACCAGTCGTCTCGTCGGTGTAGTCCCGTCCGGACTCCGTCGCCGGCTCGCCCCACGGGTCTTCGGGGTCCACCGGTTCGAGCGCGCGGTCGAGGTCGGCCGGCGAGTAGTCGGTCTCGTCGTCTAACAGCAATGCGAGGCGCTCCCAGCGGGCGCTCTGGTCGTCTTCACCCTCCGGCCCGACTCGGGCGCCGTGGGTCTTGAAGAAGTGCGTTCCGCGGTCGCGCCGCGCGCCCTCACCGGTGTGGCCGTCGAAGATGGCGTCGAACTGTCCTTCCGGTTCGAGGTCGCCGACGGGGAAGTCGTGAGCAGGCTCCTCGTCGCGCTCGTGCGCCTCGGCGCGCACCTCGGCGACGGCGGAGAAGTACGCGTCGGCGTTCGAGGCCTCGCGGGTCGAGCGCGCGCGGGCGGCCGCCAGCGCGGCGTGGATCGCACAGAGTCGACCCTTCCACTCGGCGGGCTCCCAGCGCTCGGTGGCCAGCTCCTCGTAGCGCTCGATCGTGAGGGCCACGTCGCTGCCAGCCCGGAGGTCTTCGACGACGTAGAGGTTCAGGCGGTCCCAGAGGTTCCAGGCGTAGCCGGAGCGGGCCAGCTCCCACGCGGCCCACGCGGCGATCTCCTCGTCGGAGCGGCGCACCGCCTTCTGGAGGAGGCTGGAGACGACGTACCGGCTGTACCCGCCGTCGGTCTCGTTCGGCTCCTTCGCCTCGCCGAAGTCGTTGTCGCCGGTCGCGTCCGGCGTCGTGTCGGTCTCCAAGCTCCCATCCGACCCGAACGTCGCCTGTCGATCGTCGCCGTCGGCCATACCTCCGCTCCCGCCGCGAGCGACTTAAAAACCCCGCGCGGCGTCTGCCGGTCACACCGGTCGTCCACAACCGCTTAGGCGGTCGATATGTGGGGTTCGGACGCTCCTTTGCAGATCGGTGTGTCATCGAGTATGAGACTCTTAACATAAATATAATGATATAAATATAATGATTTATATATCAATACTGGCACATGACAACTTGCACCATCCGGAACGGCCGGGCAGATGGTGCGGCAAGAGGTAAACGGTATGTCACATGATAATCGAACGACAGACGGAGATCGTCTCGCAAATGAAACACTCTCGACTGGGCGCCGGAACGTGCTCCGGGGGATCGGTGCGCTCGGACTCGGTGCCGCCGGGATGGGGAGCGTACAGGCCCGTCCGGATCAGGCCAATTCCGGATCCGCGGCGGAGTCGGTTCCGACATCCGCTCAGTTCTATTCCTTTACCCAGTCGGGCCTCTCGACGGCGGAGCTGATCTACGAGATGGAGGCAGCGGGCTACGACTACTTCGAACCGTTCACGATCAGCGACGACTCGGATGTCGACGCGATCACCGACGCGATCGACGAGACTGGCGTGGGGATGAGTAGTGCCCACCAGGGACTCGACGAGACGCTCGACGATCCTGAGGCCGTCGCCGAACGATACCTCCAGTACGGCGAACCCGCCCTCATCGAGCCGTACATCGGCCCCGACACGTGGAGCACCGAGTCGAGCGTCCTCGACCTAGCCCACGATGTCAACACGGCCGCGGACCACATGGCCGATCACGGACTCGAGTTCGGTTATCACAACCACAATCACGAGTTCCAGCAGCTCGACGACGCCGACGAGACCGGCTACGACGTCTTCGCGGAGGCGGTCGAAGACCACGTGCACCTGCAGCTCGACGTCGGCTGGGTCGAGACCGGCGGCGCGAACCCCACCGAGTACATCAGCCGGTACAAAGACAAGATCAGTTCCATCCACATGAAGAACATGGAGGACGGTGGCTTCGTCGAGATCGACGAGGGCGACGTCAACATGAAAGCCGTTGCCAACGTCGCGCGGGCGGCCGCCGACGTCGATTACCTGATCTACGAGTACGACCGAGCGCCCCAGCCGATCGAGTCGATGAACATCGGCGGCGAGTTCCTCGGTCGGTGGAACGGCCCGCGCCGCGGCCGTAACTGACGGGAGAACGTCCGAGTGACCGGGCCACCCGATGGTGGCTTTTATTAGTCGCCTCAGATCCCCTCGACGCGCCGTACGGCCCCCCGAACCTCCTGAGTCGTTGCGTACGGTCCGCCCGCGATACGGTGGTCCGCGATCAAGAGCGGAATCGGGTTCTTGCGGAGCGCGGTCGTCACCCGATTCAAGTCCTCGGTGTCGTGTCGATCTCCAAGCTTTCGTCCGACCCGAACGTCGCCTGTCGATCGTCGCCGTCGGCCATACCCCCGCGCTGCCGCCGCGAGCGACTTAAAAACCGCGCGCGGTGGGTGCGGTGAGGGGTCCCAAGCTGTCCGCGGTACAGCGGATCACACCGCGTTTGAAAGGGAACCCTTAAGTCGGATCCAGCGGGTAGAATACGGTAACCGCCCTTAGCTCAGCCTGGTAGAGCAGTCGACTGTAGATCGACTTGTCCCCCGTTCAATTCGGGGAGGGCGGACTTCTGCTGCGAACAACGTGAGCAGTCAAACGTCTAACCGGCCCGAATTGAGCAGACGAGTCACAGCCCGGACCGGCGAGCGAAGCGAGCCGCACGCCCCGACTGTCTCGGCGAGTTCAATTCGGGGAAGGCGGACTGGTTCTTCATACTCGTGAGCGATAGCGAGCGGGTGTTGATCGTGAGGGACGCGCTTGCGCCGAACCACTTCTACGTCGTCGTGGCGCTGGCGCTGTTCGGGTTCGCGTCGATCTGGCCCTACTACCCGGCGATCGGCGCCGGCTTCGCGTTCATCGGCTTGCTGGTCGCGCTCGACGACGTGATCGAGTATATGGCCGGCTTCCCGACGCCGCTCGATCAGGTGTGGAAGGGAGATATCTTTTCAGCAATAAAGATTATAGAATAAATATAGTATGTTTATATTGTATATTTTGGGTCCTTAGAGCAGTCATAACGGTGTTTTTGCATCTAAGTATGGTGACACTGTTCTTAAATAGACAGTATGTTTTGGGTACTATGAATGGGAGATCGGTACCCCTCAGATTGGAATTCTCGCCGGAAAAAGGTATATAAACGCGACAGTTATCGATGCCAAAAGTGTGGTTCGCTGGGTGGCAAACGTGGTAACACAGAGCTTCATGCTCATCATAAGAAACCAATTTCAAAAGGGGGATCTCATAGATACCGTAATCTGAAGACAGTCTGTAAGTCCTGTCATCAAAATATACACGGTCATGGAGTAGGCGGGAAAAGTCCTTCTACATCTGGGAGTTCAAATGGATATGATGATGATGCTGAGGCGCTCATAGGTGTCGTTTTGGCAGCTTGTACCATTTTTTTGGTTTTCACCTTCGTAGCTGCCGGACAAGTTCTTCCCGCAGGTCAAACAGTCACTGAGGAATATTCTGTTGATTATGTGGCAATGAATGAAAATCCGGATAATGGCGACGTAAGTTACGATTACAACCCGGGTTTGCCGCTTAACATTGAATATGAATTGGCTGACAGTGTCATTTCACAGAGGGACGATATGCATCTGAGGGTGAAAATAACCAACCCGAGCGAGAACGATCTCAGAGGGGATCTAACAGTTAACGCAAGGACGAATTACGTTCTTCATGGAGAGTTGTCAGAAATTCATTTTGATCTTGCACCGGGAGAGTCCAAAGTGGCGGAGATATCGATACTTGGTGGGAGATTCATTGCAGATTCAGGATTGGATCCACGAACTGTTACGTTTGATGCTGAAGCTCAAATTTTCAATTCTCAATATGACGAGATGGCCACACATCGTCAAACTGAAGAGATGATGTTGGAAGTACGCAAACCATTCTTCAGCAGACTCGGTGTTTACTGGCTCATCCTCCTACTTCTTGCCGGGTTGTATGGTAGTTATAAAATATGGAGAAAGAGATCAAAAACCTCTAGCACGAACTAATTTAGAAGCGATCTGAGGAGTCATACAAACGCCCGCGTCCGCTCCTTCGTATGCTCACTAACGACCTCGTCGACGCCCTCGCGATCGAGTATCGCTTTGTGCAGCGCCTCCGCAGTCATCAGCAGCTCGCTCACGTCGTCGGCGTCGTCGATCCCCTCGTCCCACGCCTCACGCTCGCCCGGTCGGAAGATCCCGCGATCGTCGAGGGCGGCGACTAGCTCTCGTAGATCCGCGCGATACGCTTCGAGCAGGGACATACACCGCGTGTATGTTGCGCGGAAGGCTTACATCTTTCCTCTATTCAGAGGGTTGGAGAGACGTCGATCAGAATGAGATTAGATTTAGTTGCTTTTGACTCACCGAACCGAAGTAAGGTCCCATTACATTCTCAGATAGCCTCTCGTAACCGAGTAGGGTGGGCTTTCGACGATCGCTGGCGGACACCCGATCATCTCAAAACCGGCAACATGCTCTCCAACTTCTGACATACGTATTTAATATCTATTACGTTAATTAATTAAGAATGTCCGTAGGGCAAGAGCTACTCGACGTACCGTTCCCTGAGATGATCGCGAGCATGGGTCAGGGTATCGCGGACGCACAGAACCAGTTGGACATGAACTCGGTCGAGGTCGCGAAGGTCCTCGCCGAGACGGAGATCGAGGTCGTCCCGGCGATCACGCGGACGATCGATTCGGAGGGCGAGGTCACCTACTCCTCCGCGACCCCGATCGACGTCTCGCTGCTGCAGGCCGGGTTGTTCCCGACCTTCTACCAGTTCTCGGAGGCCGTCATCGAGGTCGAGATGGACATCAAGACGACCACGGAACGAGAGACCGACATCGACGTGAGCGCCGAGGCGCACGCCGGATTCGGACTGTGGGGCGGGAGCATCCAGACCGACGTGAGCCACAACCGGAAGTTCGGCAAGGAGGTCCACGGAACGAGCAAACTGAAGACCACGATGGTCCCGGTTCCGGAACCGCCCTACCTCTTCCCCGAAGTCGAGACGATCGACCAGCGACAGCCCGAAGACAACGAGGAGTGATCGACCCCGCCGCTACTCCACGCGTGCGTTTTCGCACCCGTCCACACGGCGGACGGAGAGCGGCAACAGTGAGACCCATGCCACTACGAGCACATCACCTACCACCGCGCAGTACCGCCCCCGCTCGACCGACCCAACCGGTCGCGGCTGTCCCGTTCGACGACCTCGTCTACCTGCTGGCCGCGGGCGTCGCTGACGCCCAGACCGCGCTCGACGCGCACGCCGCGGAGACGCTCACGTCGCTCGCGGAGACCGAGATCGATGTCGTCCCGACGCTGACTCGTACCATCGAGTCGGACGGGACAGTCACGACGGACACCGCGGCGACGGAGCGCCGATCCCTGCTCGAACTCGGGCTCACGCCCGCCCGATACCGATTCAGCGACGCGACCATCGAGGTCGAGGTGGATGTGAGTGTCGCGGAACGCGACCAGTCCGAACACGACCGACCGGAGGACAAGCACGCGGATCGGGCGTTCGACCTCCGAGCGGGCACGCAGTCCGTGATCGACCGGCGAACGTTCGACCGCGAGGCCGGCGCGAACGCTCGGCTCGCGGCGCGGCTCGAACCGACCCCGATGCCGGCCGCGGTCGGACCGGAAGACGCGAGCGAGACGAGCCCCGCCAGCGACGGAGGCGAGCATGCCAACTGACGAGTGGCTCGCGCGACCGCTCAAGGAGTTCATCCGGACGGTCGCGTTCTCGGTCGCCGAGGGCCAAGAGGAGCTGGACCGCCGCTCGATGGAGGTCCAGCGTGCGATCGACCGCGATATCGAGGACGGAAGCCTCGCGTACGACCTCGACGCGTCGTGGCTCCGGTTCGCCGACGTCGAAGCGGACCTAGAGATGACGCTGTCGATCGAGGGGCAGGAGATCCGCGATCCGGAGACCAACGAGGTCCGTGCCTACAAGCCGGTCGTGAGCGCCGTCCCGCTGAATCACCGCGCCGCGAACGAGTACGATATAGACGCCGAGATCGCCAGCGAAGTGCGACTCCGCATCGCTCCCGTCCCACCGGAGTCTCGCAACCCATGAGCGATCGGTACGCCTTCGATGCCGACACGACTCGCTACGCCGAGACGTTTCAGCTAGAGGAGATCCCCCAGATCGACGTTGGCAAGTTCGAGACGGTCGAGCGGGCGGCGGTCGAACGGGTGATCACCGATCAACAGGAGTCGATCGTTCGCCTGCAGACAGACGTGCTGGACGTTCGAAGCGAGCGGAACGCCCTCGAACGCCAGCTCTCGAAGGTGGAAGCGCAGCGCGAGGAGCTTCGAGAGCGTGTCGGAGAGCTGGAAGCACAGCGGCCGGCGTTGGAGCCGAAGCAGGTCTTCGCGAACCTCGGTGCGGCGCTCCAAGAGGCCGACGACGATCTGGCGAGCGAGCGCTACCGCGTCGACGACGTCGACTTCACGCTCAAGACGAACGTGATTCAGACCGACGAGGGGATTCGGATGCATCTGCCGTCGCTGGACGAGTCGTCGGTGTCCGCGAACCTCAGCGAGGTCTCGTTCCGGCTACGCGCACCGCGCGGTGAGACGGAGGACGCCGGGCCGACGTACACTGACGTACCGGATCTTCGGGGCCAGCCGCACGAGGTCGCGGCGCGCCGGCTCGCCGCGGCCAACCTCGCTGTCGGAACGGTCGAGCGCGCTACCGACCCGGAGACTGCACCGGGGACCGTCATCGAGCAGTTCCCCGAGCCCTACGCCGTCACCGAGCCCGGATCGCCGGTCGATCTTGTGCTTTCCGAGGCGCCGGAAAGCGAGCCGGACACACCGAACGAGCCGGACACGCCGAACGAGCCGACCGCGGAACCGGTTCCAGAATCTGACGCCGACGCGGGAAGCGAGAGTGACGACACCGGACAGTCAGAGGATCCCGAAGCCGACGACACCAGCCAGTCGAAGAAGCCCGAGGCCGACGACGAGCGAGCCCGCATGGAAGCGTTCAGGCGGGCAATCGTCGACGTCGACCCCGAGAACGGCGCGGCGGTCGTCGAACGGCTCCGCCGCGCCGGCGTCACCGATCTCGACTCTCTGATTAAATTGGATCCCGAGAAGATCGCCGCTGAACTGTCGCTTCCGGTCGAACAGATCGTCGCACTCCAGAAACGGCTCGGCGGCCACGGCGAGTCGATTGCGCTCGAAGCGGTGTCCGGAATCGGCCCGACGTACGCGAGCCGACTCCGTGAAAAGGGCGTTCGCAACGTCTCACAACTGGCGGCGCTCGATCCGGACACCGTCGCCAAGATAACGCAAGCGTCGACGAACAGGGCCGAAAGGTGGATCGAACAGGCGACGCAGATGGCGGCGGGCCGATGACCATCGCGGAGCGGTTCGGCGCGTCCATCGAGGTCGCCGGACCGGACCCCAAGACGGAGGGGTTCTTCTTCATGAAGCGGCGAGACGCGGTCGACCACGACGCGTTCGTTACCGGCCTGCTTGGACTGGTGGGGACGTCGGGTCGGCTCGTGCTCCACCATCAGTCGGGATTCGCCATTGTTCGCCTTTCGCACGGGCGCGCCCAGCGGCTGGGACGGCTCCCGTGGGTCGACACCGTCGGTGGCATCCGGTTCGATCCGGAGCAGTTCGCAGCGATCGCAGGTGCTCCCGTCGCGTGAAGAAGAGGCCCCAATTCTCAACTCGATTATTCGCACCGATAGCGTATTTATCCCCCGCATGCAATAGTAGAGACATGACTCTCGTTGTGGTTCCAGTCCGGTTCCCGCCGTCGTCGCACTCCGAGGCGACGCTGCGAGAGGCGGCGAAAGTCGCCGAGGATCGGGATGCCGATCTTACGGTCCTCCACGTTGATCTGTACCAGAACTCCGGCGGCGTCTCCCGAGGCGACCTGAAACGCGCCGTCGAACAGCGAATCGGCCGGCTGGACCGCGCGCGGTACGTCGTCCGCCGGGGGTTCCTCGTCGAGGAGACCATCTTGGAGGAGATCGTCGCCGAGGGCGCCGACGTGGTCGTCATCGGCTCGAAGCAGGCCGGACGCTGGCGACGTATGGTCCAGAAGCTCCTCTCCGACCCCGACATCGACACGTACCTTCGCGACGAGCTCGACTGCACCGTGATCACGGTCAACGGCGTTGGCGACACCACGACCAACGAGGCCGGTGAGGGCGCCGAGGACACCGCGCCCCTACCCGAAGACGGCGCTGGCAACTGACCGGTCTCGACCGGTTGAACGCCGCGATTCGTCCCGACGACCTCGCTCTCGCCGCGCTCTGCTCCGACTCTCTCATTCCTCGCTGCGCACCTCCCCACCGGCGACCTCGTACCGACGCTCGTACTCGATGACGGTCGCGACGCGGTCGGCTATCTCCTCGCCGAACTCCTGTTCGACGAGATAGAGCGCGAGGTCGATCCCGGAGGTCACCCCACCCGCGGTGAGCAGGTCGCCGTCGTCGACGACGCGCGTGTCCACGACCGCGGCGCCCGACTCGCGGAGCTCGTCGATCGCCGAAGCGTGGGTGACCGCGCGCCGCCCGTCGGTGACGCCGGCCTCCGCGAGCAGCATCGCACCGGTACAGACCGCCGCGGTCCGAACACCGGCGGCGTGGTACTCGCCGAGCGCGCGCGGCACGTCGCCCTTCTGTGCCTCCGCCCACGCGCTCGCGTCCTCGTCGCGCGCGGTCCAGCCGCCGCCGGGGACGACGAGCAGGTCGGACGCCTCGTCGGCGTTCGGCCCCGGAAGGACGCCGTCGACGCCGACCCGCGTCCCGTGGCTTGCGGTCACCCACTCGCGCTCGTCGAGAGTGACGTATCGGACGCGGCCCGGTCGCTCGGTGACGTCGGTCCCGCCGTCGTCCGCACCGTCGCTCGCCCTCTCCGCGGCGTAGCCTAACGCGTAGTCGAACACCTCGTACGGTCCGATCCCGTCCAACTCGTCGAACCCGTCGTACAGCAGAATGTCGATGTTCACTGTCGGGGACGTACGCGCTCGGTCGTCATGTGCGTTCCCCCGGTGGCTGTGCGTTCCCCCAGCAACTGTGCGTTCCCTTCTCGACTCACTCGCCGTCGAACGCCTCGGCGACCGCCTCGATGTCGCCGGCGACGCGGTCGCGGTCGATCCGTTCGCCCCGGTAGGCGCGCTCGACGACCCCGTCGGGGTTGACGAGCAGGGTGACGACGACGTGCGTGAAGTCGTACCCCCGCACCCGATCGCTCTCTGTCGTCCGCTCAAACCCGATTCCGAGCCGGTCTTCCACGACGGCTTTCGCTCGCTCCGGGCTCTCCGGGCGGAGGTAGTGCCAGTTGCCCGATTCGAGGTCCGCGCCGATCGACTCGGCGTTGTCGCGCAGCGCCGCCTCGTCGTCGCGCTCGGGGTCGAACGTGATCGGGAGGAACAGCGTCTCGTCGGTCAGTCCCGCGTCGGCGACGCGGCGTTGCACCCCGACGAGCCGTCGGAGGAGGATCCCGCACTCCGCGGGACAGAAGGTGAAGATCCCGGTCACGATCGCGGTCCGATTGATGGCCTCGCTGTCGATGGTGATCCCGGCGATCGGGTCCCGCAGTTCGAACGGCGGCAGCGACTGGCCGTACGCGGGATACGCGAGGTCCTCGCTGTCCGCGATCTGGTCCTCCTGCGGATCGAGCACGACGCCCTCCGGCCCACCGCCGAGCGCGGACGTGCATCCGGCGGCTGCGCCGATCGTCGCCGTGCCGATCCCTCCGAGCAGCGCCCGGCGTTTCATGCCACAAACGACGGCCCGCGGGCGCATAACCGGTCTGGTGCGGGCGTCGAACGGCTCCTCACAACCGGAGTATCCGGATGCTTATAACGGCGAGTAGTACGGGATCGGCGGGTGCGGCAGCGGGACGCCGAGCGTCGCGAGGCCGTGCTGAAGCGGGATGTACCCGAGCGCGACGAAGGCGACACCCAGCGCGCGGTGGAGTCGCATCCGCGTGTCGACGCTCACGGACCCGAACACGGTTCCGAAGAGGAACAGCGCCGGCACGGTACCGAGCCCGAGCGCGGCGAGCGCGGCCGCGCCGCCGAGCGCGCTGCCCTGCACGAACGCGTACAGGAACGCCGGGTACAGCAAGGGACACGGTAAGAGCCCGTGCGCGGCGCCGAGCCCGACGATCCGCCAGTTGCCGACCCACGCATCAATTCGGGGGACGATCCGGCCGGTGACGACCCCCGAGGCGGCTTCGATCCCGGGAACCGGAATACGCTGGAGCTCCAGTCGGAGGGCGTACCGCACGCCGATCGCGATGACGACCGCACCGACGACCAATCCCGTGAGCGCGTGGACGTCGTCGGCGACCGTCGTCACCGTCCGGCCGGTGACGAACGCGAGGCTCCCCGCGAGGCCGAACAGCCCGCCGATCGCGGCGTAGCTCGCCGTTCGTCCGAGGTTGAACAGCGCGTGTTGGCGCACCTGTCGCACGGTGAGATCGTCGCTTCCGCCGGCTCGTGCGGTCCTCTCTGGGCCGCCGTTACCGCCGTTACCGTCGGCGGCGGCGTCGGATCGCATCCGGTCCGCGTACGTCGAGACCAGCGGCCCGCACATTCCGAGACAGTGGGCGCCGCCGAGGAGCCCGACGAGCAGGAACACGCCGAGACTCAGCGGTTCGGCGGAGTGGATCGTCCCGGTTGGCTCACACGTCGCCGTCGCGGGGACGAGTGTCTGACGGGCCAGCGAGTCGACGCCGGCCCCGAGTTCGCGCATGGTCGATCGGTGGCCGGGGGCGGCCCTAACGGATCTGGTGCGATCGACGAACGCGACGGCGAGAGGAGGAGTCCGCGAGCGGGGGCAACTCCCTCACTCGAACAGGCTGTCGACGGTCCGAACGAACCGGTCGACGATCCGGTCCGGGAGCGACGGCGACACCTCGTCGAAGAGCGTCGCGGTCCGCTCGGGGAACGCGAGCGAGAG
This sequence comes from Halorubrum lacusprofundi ATCC 49239, assembly GCF_000022205.1. NCBI lineage: Archaea > Methanobacteriati > Methanobacteriota > Halobacteria > Halobacteriales > Haloferacaceae > Halorubrum > Halorubrum lacusprofundi. The sequence continues at coordinate 1,744,054 of NC_012029.1, read as the reverse complement.
GTGCATGGGTCGCTCGTCGGACTTCTCGACGATCCCGCTCTCGACCAGGTTCGAGACGTGCCAGGAGACGGTGCTGCGTGCGAGGTCGAGCTCGTCCGCGAGCGTCGTCGACCGAGTCGGGCCGTCGGCGTGGAGCCGAACGAGGATCTCGCGGGCGGTCTCCCGCCGGAGGAAGGCGACGGTCCGCCGCTCCCACGGGTCGAAGGCCGGGTCGAAGTAGTGGGCGCGTCCGCCGATCCGCTCGACCGCGATCTCGCCGTCGCGGACGAGCCGACGGAGGTGGTACTGCGCCTGTCCGGTGGCGATGTCGAGGTCGCGGCCCACCCGGTTGAAGTGGACGCCCGGCGTCTCGCGGACGTGTCGGCGGATCCGGGCTCTGGTGTCCGGCATGGGTGTTCGTCGTGACCTACCGGATCGGCATTTAAAAGGGGCGCGGGCGTTCCCTCAGCGCGGGAGCGGACGGGGAGTGTATTCTTGTCGCTCGCCGCAGTACGACTCGACAGCGTGATTCCGATTCCCGCGACCGTAGCCGCCGGAGGGTGGGGCGTAGAGGGGTCGCTACCGCTGCTCGCCACCGTGTTCGTCGCCGGCGTCGGCACGGGACTGCTCTTTCTCGTGAGCGTCGTCGCGTACCGCCGCCGCCGGAGCGCGCAGTACGCCCTTATAAGCGTCGCCGTCGGCGCTCTCCTCACCCGATCGATCGTGGGCGCGGGCACCGTCCTCGGCGTCGTGCCCATGCCGGTCCATCACTTCCTCGAACACAGCCTCGACTTCCTGATCGCCGCGGTCGTCCTCTACGCGGTGTACGCCTACGCCCCGGGAACGGTGAGCGACGACGCGGCCTCGGACTGACCGACGACTATCCAATTCACGGGCTCTCTCAGCCGGCGATTCTGCTCCGGACGCGTTCGAGAAGCGCGTCGACGCGGCGGCCGTACGCCAGCGCCGCGCCCGCGAGGCCAGCGCCGAGAAGCGCCCAGCCGACCAGCGATCCGACCGCGCGGTTCGTCGAGACGAACCCACCCTCCGGCGCGAAGGCGACGCCGATCACGTGTTCGAAGACGAGCCCGCGAAACGCCCCGTTCGGCGCCAGCGCGAGCGATCCGGAGATCGTCGCTGGCGATGCCCCACCGCCGAGCGAGCGGAGCAGAAGGAGGTCACCGCCGAGCACGCCCGCGACCAGCGCGAGGACCCCGAGCGCGATCGCGCTCCGACGACTCGCGGCGAGCGCCGAGACGGCGGCCGCGAGCGACACGTACGCCGCGCCCAACAGGAGGACGAACGCGAGGAACCGGAGGTACAACACCGGCGAGTCGATCCCGGCGTGAGTCGCGAAGATCCCCGTGTCCGGCGCGACGGTCAGCCAGACCCCGGCACCGACTACCGCGTACGGAACGCCCACCACGGCGACGAGCGCAACCGTCCGCGCCAGTAACACCCCGGCGACGTACTCGCTGACCCGAACCGGGTACGTCCGGATCACCGCGAGTTCCCCGCTCGCGCCGTCGGAGAGCAGCGCGCGGTACCCCAACACCACCCCGACGAGCGGGACGAGTGCCTCGGTCGGGAGGAGCAGGTCGACGACCGCCGGCACGAACCCGGTGGCGCCCCCGCCGCCCGCCGCGAGGAGGCCGCCGACGGCGACGAGCAGTCCGACCGCCAGCACGCCGTAGCCCGGAGTTCGGACCACCGTCGCGAGTTCGCGTCGGAACACGGTCGCGACGCCGGTGAGGGGGCCGCTCATCGGTCCGACACCCCCGTGACGTGGACCGTCGGCTCCGGTTCGTCGCCGTCGCTTTCGCCCTCATCGTCACCGTCGCTTTCGCCCTCATCGTCACCGTCGCTTTCGCCCTCATCGTCACCGTCGCTTTCGCCCTCATCGTCACCGTCGCTTTCGCCCTCATCGTCGCCGTCGCTTTCGCCCTCATCGTCACCGTCGCTTTCGCCCTCATCGTCACCGTCGTCACTCTCTCCGTCGCTCTCGTCCTCGTCGTCGGGCCCCTCGCCTTCATCTCCTGCCGGCGCACCCAGTTCCCCAATCACGACGCGGTACAGCTCACTCGCGTTGGCGACGCCGTGCTCGTCGAGCAGCCGGTCGAGGGGTCCTTCGGCGGCGACCTCCCCGCGACGGAGGACCACGACGCGGTCGGCGTGGTCGTCGACGAGGTCGAGCGCGTGCGAGGAAACCACGACCGCGGTGTCGCCGTCGGCCTGATCGGCGGCCGCGCGGAACGCGCGCTCGCGCATCCCCGGGTCGAGACCGCTCGCCGGCTCGTCGAGGACCACGAGCGAGGGGTCGCCGAGGACCGCCTGCGCGATGCCGAGCAGGCGACGCATGCCGCCCGAGAGCGCCTCGACGCGCCGATCGCCGGCGTCGCCGAGCCCGACCCGGTCGAGCGCCGCGTCCGGGTCGTCGCCGACGAGGCGCGCGTAGAACGCGAGCGTCTCGCGGGCCGTGAACCCCTCGCGGAATGGCACCCGCTGCGGGAGGTACCCGATCGGCTTCGGCCCGGTCGCGCCGGGGTGGCGGACCTCACCCGCTGTCGGCGCCGTCGCGCCGACGAGCACTCCGAGGAGGGTCGACTTTCCAGATCCGTTCGGGCCGATCACGGCGGTGAGACCCGGTTCGACCGTAAGCGACACCGAGTCGAGTACCGGCACGCCGCCGTACGTCCGGGTGACATCCGACAGGGCGGCGACGGTCTCGTCAGGCATCGCTGACACCCCGAATCGAGGCGGTCGCTCCCTCGACAGTCGGCACCGTCGTCCGGTCAGATCGCTGCGGTCTCGGCCCGATACCCCCGCTCGTCGCGTTCCGATCGTGTGCGTTCATTGCTGCGTCCTCGTCGCTCTCTCCGCTACCGTCGCCCAGTTCGGCGCGCCAGTCGGCACGGACCGGTCCCGCGTCCGGGTCGAGCGCGGCGTCGATCCGGTCCGGCGAGTACGGCTCCGCCGCCGGCGCCGGATCGATGATGCTCCCCGAGCGCGCCCCGGGAACGGTCCCCCGGAGTCGGTCGAGGAGGGCGACCGCGGGCGACTCGCGCACGGCGACCGCGGCGACCTCGCGGTGGAGGGCAGCGTCGACCGGGGCGGTCGGGCGGTACGCTCGCTCGCCGGGCTCGTGGACCCCGACGTTTGCCCCCTCCCAGTAGTTCCCGCGGTCGCCGTCGGCCCAGACCCGGAGCGCGCCCGCCCCGGCGGTCGCGTGGTCCGCGTTGCCGACGAAGTCGTTCGCGACGATCCGGCTCGACGGGACGACCGTGGTCGCTCGTGCGCCCAGCTCGTTGTTCGCGGCCACGTTGCGCTCGTACAGCGACCCGCGCGAGCTGGTCGAGAAGCCGAGTTCGTTGCCGACGAGCGTGTTGTACCCGACGTACGTCCGGGTACCAGACGCCTGCACCCCCGCGCTGGAGTTCCGCACGTCGTTGCCGACGATCGCGTTGCCCGAGGGACGGGTCATCACCGTGATCCCGCCGAACAGCTCGTTGCGGAACGCGTTGTCGGCGATCAGCGCGTCGCCCGTGTACATGAGGTGCGTCCCGTACCGATTGTCGGTGAACGTGGAGTTCCGGACGACCGAGCCGTCGGCACGGTGGAGGTAGATCCCGTCGCGGCCGCCCTCGAACGCGCTGTCGGTCACCGTCACTCGCGACCCCATCCCCGCGATTCCCATGAAGCCGTCCTGCCAGCTATCCGCCCCGTCGACTCGGAGGTCGCGGACGACCGCGTGAGAGCCCTCCCGGAGGAGCAGCCCGCTCGCGTTCGCCTCGACCGTCACGTCGTCGACGACGAGTCCCGGTGCGCCGATCGCGCGGATCCCGGCATCGCCGTGACCGTAGCCGAGTTGGATGTTGGTGTCCCACACCTCGCCGTCGTCCGAACCGTTGACCCCACCGTCGTCTGCGCGACCCTCGCGCGCCGCCTCCGGATCGCGGGTCTGTCCTCCGCTCCCGTCGACCGCGAGTCCGGTGAGCGCCACGTCCGGCGCCCGCACCGTGATCACCGACCCGTCGCCGTCACCGCTGATCTGTGCGTCTTCACCGGCGATCGTGACCGACTCGTTCACCGTCAGAGTCTCCTCGTAGGTCCCCGGCGGGACGACGACGGTCGTGTTCGCCGGCGCGGCCGCGACCGCCGCCTCGATCGTCGGCGCGTCCTCCCCGACGACGACCGAGACCGGTCTGTCGGCGCGGCGCTCGGCGGCCGCGATCCGGCCGTCTGCTCCGGCCCAGCGCTCGGGGGCCATCGCGCGCACCGTCGCCGCGGAGTCCGTATCGAACGACCGGCTTCGGACCGTCTCCCAGTCGACCGCTCGTCCGCCGTGGTCGGCGGCGAACGCCTCGGCGGCACCCCGTTCGCGGAACGGGACGACCGTCTCGCCCGCCGGGCTCCGGGCGTCGCTCCCGACGACGTAGGTCGCCTCCGCCGCCGGCGTCCACTCGCCGGCGGACTCGGCTGCGAACAGCCCGGTCTCGATCGTCCCCGGTCGGGCGCCGTCGAACGTCTCGACGTAGGCGGCGATCGGGTAGCCGAACTGGCGTTCGGTTCGACCGTCGTCCAGCGTCGCCGCGAACGATTCGACGCCGTTGTACCCGACGACGTACTGGAGCTGCGAGTAGAAGACCTGCGTCCGCGGCACCCTCGCCGACCCCGCCATCAGCGCGTCCGTTTCCGAGGAGAGCCCGAGTTCGACCACGTCGTCGTAGGCGGCCGGCGAGGGCGCGGTCGCCTCGGGGTCGGCGGCGAACGCCCCGGCCGTCGCGACGGCGGCAACGAGGAGGAGCGCGACGAGCGCGATTCGGAGCGCGCGAGGCAGGTCGCCGTAGGGATCGAAACGCGTCACGGAGGACCTTCGATCGCGGAGGGTTTAGCGGATCTGGTTCGTTCCTCGAACAGGCGTCTGAATCGGTCCCGAGGGCCTAAGACGGTCGTCTTCGAATATCCGCTGATGACCGAAACCGAACCACTGTCGGTGTCGCGTCGACGCCTGCTGGCCGGGGTCGGCGCGGGTCTCTCGCTCGCCGCCGCCGGCTGTCTGGGCGACGAGAGCGCGTCGATCACTCCCGTCTCGCTCGACGGCGAGCGGGCCTGCGACCAGTGCGGCATGATCATTGCGGACCACCCCGGTCCGGTCGGACAGATCCACTTCGAGGACGACGAGCCGGAGGGCGGGCGGCCGGGACAGTTCTGCAGCAGCACCTGCACGTACACCTACCGGTTCGACGCCGAGGACGCGGGACGAACCGTCCGGGCGGCGTTCCTCACCGACTACTCGCTCGTCGATCAGGAGGTGTTTCAGGAGGGATCCGACACGATGTTCTCCTCGCACGTCGAGCGCGAGGCGTTCTCCCGGATGATCGATCTCACCGTCGTCGCGCGCAGCGAGGTTGTCGGTGCGATGGGGCCAGAGTTGATCTCGTTCGGCGAGGAAGAAGACGTGGAGTCGTTCGTCGAGGAGTACGGCGGCGAGCCGATGGCCGCCGAGGACGTGGACCGCGGAACGCTAGAAGCCTTATAAATAGCCGAGCGCAGGTCGCGTATCGCTTATAAACGATCGCCGCGATCCCGAGGGCGCTTATAAACAGTGTCCGAGGTCGAGAGCCCGGAGGTCGAGCCGCCGTCTACTCTGCGGCGCCCCAGTTCTCGACGCGCTTCGGCCGGTCGGAGACGGCCATCACGTCGAGGTCGTCGCCCTTGTGGTCGATAGCTTCGAGCGCCGCCTTCGCGGAGGCGTGCGTCGAGAAGTAGGTGATCTCCTCTTCGACCGCCACTTCGAGCAGCTCGCGCTGCCGGGAGACGATGAGGTCGATCTCGCCGCGCTTCGCGGCCTCGATCAGGTCCGTCGCCTCGCTCAGCTCGAAGTGCTCGGCGTACCCCGCGACGAGGGACTCGCCGGCCTCGGTGTCCGGGTCCGGGAACTCGTCGGCCGAGAGGTCGACGACGGCGGTACCGGACTCGGGGATCGGCTTGTTCGTCGAGTCCTGCGCCTTGTCGTACGCCTTCCCGAACGAGCGGGCCGTCCCCATCACTTCGCCGGTCGACTTCATCTCCGGGCCGAGCCGCGGGTCCGATCCCGGCAGGCGGTCGAACGGGAGGACGACCTCCTTCACGCTGCGGTGTTCGGGGATCTGCTCGTCGACGTCGAGGTCGGCGAGCGTCAGGTCGTCGGTCATCACCTTCGCAGCCAGCTTCGCGATGGGGACGCCCGTCGACTTCGAGACGAACGGGACCGTCCGCGAGGAGCGCGGGTTCGCCTCCAGCACGTACACCTCGCTTTCGGCGTCGTCGTCGCCGACGCCCGTTACCGCGAGCTGGACGTTGAGCAGGCCGACGGTGTCGAGCGCGCGGGCGATGTCCTCGGTGACCTCGCGGACCCGAGCCAGCGTCTCCTCGCCCAGCGAGCGCGGCGGAATCATACAGGCGGAGTCGCCCGAGTGGACGCCCGCGCTCTCGACGTGCTCCATCACGCCGCCGAGCAGCACGTCATCCCCGTCCGCTACGGCGTCGACGTCCAGTTCGACCGCGTCGTCGAGGAACTGGTCGACTAAGATCGGCTTGTCGGGTGAGACCCGGACCGCCTCCTCGATGTACTCTTCGAGTTCCGCGTCGTCCTCGACGACCCGCATCGCACGCCCGCCCAGCACGTAGGAGGGGCGCACGAGGACGGGGTACCCGAGATCGTGAGCGAGTTCGAGCGCCTCACTCTCGCTCGTCGCGGTGCCGCCCTTCGGCTGGGCGATCCCCATCTCGTCCATCAGGACGTTGAACCGGTCGCGGTCCTCCGCTAAGTCCATCGCCTCGACGCTCGTGCCCATTATCTCGCAGTCAAGCCCGCGGCGCTGGAGTTCCGCTTCGAGCGGTTCGCCGATGTTGACCGACGTCTGTCCGCCGAACTGAACCATCACGCCGTCGGCGCCGGTCGCCTCGACCACGTCGGCGACCTCCTCGGCGGTGATCGGGTCGAAGAACAACCCGTCGGAGGTGTCGTAGTCGGTCGAGACGGTCTCGGGGTTGTTGTTGACGACGTGCGCCTCGATACCGAGCTCGCGAAGCGCCTGAATCGCGTGGACCGAGCAGTAGTCGAACTCGACGCCCTGCCCGATCCGGATCGGCCCGCCGCCGACGACGACCACGCTGTCGACGCTCTTGTCGACGACGAGCTCGCCGGCCGCGGCGTCGCCCTTCAGCGGTCCCCGGTTGAACTCGGACTGACGGGCGGAGTAGTAGTACGGGGTCTCGGCGGCGAACTCGCCGGCACAGGTGTCGACCTGTTTGTACGTCCGGCCGGGAACGTCCTCCTCCACGGTCTCGACGTCGACGCCGCCGTCGAGGGCCGCGATGTCGGCGTTGGTGTGGCCCGCGGTGGCCGCCTGTGCGAACTCGCCGTTCTGCGCGGCCTGCGCGGAGTCGCTGACGCGCTTGAACCGCTCGAGGTACCACGGCTTGATCCCGGTCAGGTCCTCGACGTCCGCGACGGTGTAGCCGCGGTCGAACGCCTCGAAGATCGCGTACGGGCGGTCCGGCGTGGGGCGTTCGAGGTACTCGGTCTCAAGGGTCTCGTCGTCGATCGCGGGCCAATCGACGGCGGGGTCGTACTCGGAGGAGCGGAGCGACTTCAGCAGGCTCTCCTCGAAGTTCCGGCCGATCGCCATCGCCTCGCCCGTGGACTTCATCGCGGTGCCGAGTTCGAAATCCACGTCGTCGAACTTGTCGATGGGCCAGCGTGGCACCTTCGTCACTACGTAGTCGATGGCGGGCTCGAAGGCGGCAGTGGTCTCGCCGGTGATCTCGTTGTCGATCTCGGGGAGCCGCTTGCCCAGCGCGACCTTCGCGGTGACGCGAGCGATCGGGTAGCCGGTCGCCTTCGACGCGAGCGCGGAGGAGCGGGAGACGCGCGGGTTCACTTCCACCACGCGGTACTCGCCGCCCGGCGTCCCGTCGTCGTGCCACGCGAACTGGATGTTACACCCGCCCTGAATGCCCAGATCCCGAATTACTTCAAGCGCGGCGTCGCGCATCTCCTGATGCCCGTCGTCGGGAATCACCTGCGAGGGGGTGACGACCGTCGACTCCCCGGTGTGGATCCCCATCGGGTCGATGTTCTCCATGTTGCAGATGATGATACAGGAGTCGTCGGCGTCCCGCATCACTTCGTACTCCAGTTCGACCCAGCCAGCGATGGACTCGGTGATGAGCACCTCGCTGTTCCGCGAGAGGCGGAGCCCCTTGCGGACGCGTTCGACCAGTTCCTCGAAGTCGTCGACGACGCCGGAGCCGGAGCCGCCGAGGGTGTACGTCGTCCGGGCGATAACGGGGAGCCCGCCGACCTCGTCGACGGCGGCCTGCACGCGCCCGCGGAAGGCCTCCTCGTCGAAGTCGGTGACCGACTCGCCCTCGTCGAGCGAGATGGTCGTCGAGGCGGGAACCGGCTGGCCCAGACCCTCCATCCGCTGGCGGAACAGGTCGCGGTCCTCCGTCGCGTAGATGGTGTCGAGCGGCGTCCCCATCACCTCGACGTCGTACTCCTCCAAAATTCCCTCCTCCGCGAGTTCGGCGGTGACGTTGAGCCCGGTCTGGCCGCCGAGTCCGGCGATGACGCCGTCGGGCTCCTCGATCCGGATGACTTCCGAGATCGCCTCGGGCGTGATCGGCTCGATGTACACCCGGTCTGCGGTCTCGGGGTCGGTCATGATCGTCGCCGGGTTCGAGTTCACCAGGACGACGCGAGCGCCCTCCTCCTGAAGGGCGCGGCACGCCTGTGCCCCGGAGTAGTCGAACTCGGCCGCCTGTCCGATCTGGATCGGTCCGCTGCCGATGAGTAGTATCGTCCGGTCCTCGCTCATTACGCGGACGGAATACGTTCATCGTAATAAGGTCGGCGATAGAATACGAATCTCGCAGCAAGTTTGCGATTTTCGCAAGGTATGTCGTCCCATATCGCATGAGCGTCGGTACCAAGCATGCCGACGGTTTATCAGGATGCCTGACGCAGCCCGTCAGTATGGCGTTCACCACGCCCCCGCCGCTCGGCGACGACCAAGCGCTCGCGATCGTGGCTCCCTCTCGGCCCCCCGACGCGACGAAGCTCCAGATCGGTCGCGAACGACTCGCCGGGCTCGGCGTCGAGACGCGGGTGTTCCCGACGGCGGATCCCGACCGCGACGAGCCGGCGTCGCCCGCGGCGCGCGCGGCCGACATCGAGGACGCCTTTGCGGATCCCGAAATCGGCGCCGTGATGGCGTACACCGGCGGCGACGACCAGATTCGGGTCCTGCGACACCTCGACGGGGACGCGCTCGCGGCGAGCCCGACCCGCTTTTTCGGCTACAGCGACAACGACAACCTCCGGCTGTTCCTCTGGAACCGCGGGATCGTCAGCTACGGGCTCGGCGTCCACCCGGACCTCGTCTGCGACGCCGATCTCCACACCTACACCGAGCGGTACCTCCGTCGCGCGCTGTTTGAGGAGTCGCTCGGCCGGATCGTGCCCGCCGACGAGTGGACCGACGACTGGTTCGACTTCGAGGCTCGCGAGCCCCGCGAGTGGGACGATACCCCCGGCCCGACGATGTGGGTGGGGCCGGAGGGAGACTCCGCCGAACCGGTCCGCGGTCGGGTGTGGGGCGGGACGTTCGCGATCGTGAAGTGGCACCTCCAGACGGACCGCTACCTCCCGGCGCCCGACCGACTCGACGGGGCCGTCCTCGCGCTGGAGACCTCGGAGGACGTACCGCCGCCGCGCGAGGTCGGCTACACGCTTCGCGCGATGGGTGAGCGCGGGCTGTTAGAGCGGTTCGACGGCGTGCTCGTCGGTCGCCCGCGGACCAACGCACCGCCGCTAGAGTGGGATCCGGACCCCGATGAGTACCCCGCCGAGCTAGAGAACGTCGTCACTCGGGAGCTTGGACGATACGTGCCCGACGCCGTCGCTGGCTTCGGCTACGACTTCGGCCACACCGATCCCTCGTTCCCGCTCCCGCTCGGCGCGGTCGCGACGCTCGACCCGGAGGAGAAGGCGCTCCGGTTCGGACCGGACTGATCGTGGGTCCTCCCGCTCAGGCCTCCAGCCGGTATCGATACGGCCGATCCGCAATGACCTCGACCTCGCCGCGCTCGGCCCACCGCCCCAACACGGTGGCGATGCGGTGCGGGCTGTCGATCTCCTCGCATTTCCCGGCGAGTGCGAGGATCTCCCGCGCCGTCAGCGGCTTGTCGGCCGCGGCGAGCACGCCGCGGATCCAGTCGTACCGGTCGTATTCAGCGGCGCTCATACGTCTTGCCTACGGTCTCCGAACATATAGGGTTCAGTGAGACGGGAGTCAGACAATAGTCTGACACAATAGCTGTAGCGGTCGTTATCGGGGTTTGATCCACCGATCGTGGACGGCGTTTTAAAAGGATCCGAGACCCCCAAACCCGAGATCGCGGTCGGCCTCGCGCTCAGGCGTACGGGTCTTCGGCCTCAAGGTCGCGCTCAGCGCGATACTGATCGACGAACTCCGCCACGTCGAACTCGACCATTTCTTGCTCGAACGCCGAGAGCGCCTCGTCGTCGTCGGCGTGGCTCACGGCGTGTTCCATCAGCTCGACGACGAGCTCGACGACGATCTCGTGGAGTCGGCGCGAGTCGAACTCAGTCACCCACGCCATCGCGTACCCCACGTCGGCGTTCTCGCTGGCGTCGTACGCGACGACCGCCTCCGGAAACTCCTCTAAGACGACCCCAAGCAGATGCGGCGTGTCGAACTCCGGCATCTCCTCGCTCGTGGTCTCGATCGCCTCGCGGAGCACCTCGACCAGAAAGTCCGGGAGGAACCGCTCCGGGGGATGCACGTCCATCACGACCGCGTGCGTCTCGCCGCAATCGCACTTGAACTCACGCATCCCCAGATCCAGCTCGCCGGCCACCATCGTCTGCCCGCAGGGCAGCTCTAGCGTGTTCTCGTCGTCGCCCGGGACGCGCGGCTGGGACATATCCGTTATTGGTCGATGTTGGGGTTAAAAGGCGCGGAACGTGATTCGCAGTGAGGACGCGGAGAGCGTTATTGGAACCCGATCTTGCCGCCGGTGTCGCGGATCGCGTTGCCGCTGCCGCCCTTGAACTGCTCTTCGACCTCCTCGTAGTACGCGAGGATGTCGTCGTTGATCGTGGGGCGCACCGACTCCAGCGCGCGCCGGAAGTGCTTCATCTCGACCTCCTCGGCGTCGTCGTCGTCGCGCAGCGCCTCGATGGCGGCCTCGCGGGCGATGCCCTCCAGATCGGAGCCGACGTAGCCGTCGGTGATTTCGGCGATCTCGCGGAGGGTCACGTCGGGTGCGAGCGGCGTGTCCTGCGTGTGGATCTCGAGGATCCGCTCGCGGCCCTCCTGGTCGGGCTGTCCGATCATGACGAGCCGGTCGAACCGGCCGGAGCGCAGCAGCGCGGGGTCGATCATGTCGGGACGGTTGGTGGCGCCGATCACCATCACGTCGCCCATCTCCTCTAACCCGTCGAGCTCCGTCAGCAGCTGGTTGACGACGCGCTCGGAGACGTTGTTCCCCATCTCCTGCCCGCGCGAAGGCGCGAGGCTGTCCAGCTCGTCGAAGAAGATGATGGTCGGGCTCACCTGCCGGGCCTTCCGGAAGGTCTGCCGGATCGCCTTCTCCGACTCGCCGACCCACTTCGAGAGCAGCTGTGGCCCCCTGACCGAGATGAAGTTCGCGTTCGTCTCGTTGGCGACCGCCTTCGCCATCAGCGTCTTCCCGGTGCCGGGCGGGCCGTACAGCAGCACGCCCTTCGGGGGGTCGACGCCCATCCGGTCGAACTTCTCCGGCGAGCTGAGCGGCCACTCTACGGATTCTTGAACCTGCTGTTGGGCCTCACTGAGCCCACCGACGTCGTCCCACGATATCTTCGGGAGCTCGACGAGGACCTCGCGCATCGCGGAGGGCTCCACCTCATTTAACGCGGCACCGAAGTCGTCGCGCTTGACGATCATCCGGTCGATGAGGCTCGGCGGGACCTCCTCGTCGTCTAAGTCGATCTCGGGGAGGTACCGCCGAAGCGCCTTCATCGCGGCCTCCTTCGTGAGGCTCTCGATGTCGGCGCCGACGAACCCGTGCGTCTCGTCGGCGAGGTGATCGAGAGAGACGTCGTCCGAGAGCGGCATCCCGCGGGTGTGGATCTGGAGGATCTCCTTGCGACCCACCTCGTCGGGGACGCCGATCTCTATCTCGCGGTCGAAGCGCCCGGGGCGCCGGAGTGCGGGATCGACGCTGTCGACGCGGTTCGTCGCGCCGATGACGACCACCTGTCCGCGCGTTTCGAGGCCGTCCATCATCGTCAACAGCTGCGCGACGACGCGGCGCTCAACCTCGCCGGTCACGTCCTCGCGCTTCGGCGCGATCGAGTCGAGCTCGTCGATGAAGATGATGCTCGGGCTCTCCTCTTTCGCGTCCTCGAAGATCTCTCGGAGCTGCTGTTCGGACTCGCCGTAGTACTTCGAGATGATCTCCGGGCCGGCGATCGAGAAGAACGACGCGCTCGTCTCGTTGGCGACCGCCTTCGCGAGCAGGGTCTTCCCCGTGCCCGGCGGGCCGTGCAGGAGGACGCCCTGCGGCGGCTCGATCCCGAGCTTCGAGAAGATCTGCGGGTGTTTCATCGGCAGCTCGACCATCTCGCGGACGCGCTGGATCTCCGACTGGAGCCCGCCGATATCCTCGTAGGTGATACCGCTGCCGGTCTTCTCGAACCCGGAGATCGGCTCCTCGCGCAGTTCGACTTCGGTGTCCTCGGTGATCAGACAGACGCCGTCGGGCTCGGTGTCGACCGCGATTAGCGGGATCGCCTGTCCGGGCGATCGCATGAACGGGTGGTTCGTCGACGACATCACGGGAACGATGTCGCGCTCGACGACCGGCCGCTTGAGGATCTGGCGTTTCACCATGCCAGCGGCGTCGGAGCCGAACTGGACGGACGCCTCCTCGGGCGGAGCCAAGACGAGCTTCTCGGCTTTTTCGGCCTCCGCCTTCCGGATCGTCACGCGCTCGCCGATGCCCACGTCGGCGTTCTGACGGGTGAAGCCGTCGACGCGGACCGTGTCCGTGTTCCAGTCCTGGCGGTCGGCGCGCCAGACCTTGGCGGCGGTCGTCTCCGCGCCCTCGATCTCGATGATGTCGCCGGGCGAGAGCTTGAGGTGCAACAGCGTATCGGGGTCGAGTCGGGCGATGCCGCGACCCGAGTCGTTCGGGTACGCTTTCGCCACTTCGAGTTGGACTTCGTTCATGATTCCTCGCGGGGGTTGTCAGTAACTGCACCCGGTTCGGGAATAAGCTTGTTGCCCGTGCCGGTCCCGCCGATTCTTCCACATACCTCGGGAGATTCGGCGATCTGTGTCATCATATAGCACGATACGGCGTCCGTATTTAAAACGCCGTCGCATGGGTGCGTTTTCGCCGTCTCTGCGGAGCTTACCGGGCCGTCGATTTTTCATCGTTCGACACCAGTATCACCTGTGCTCGACTCCCTTTCCGAACCGATGCGGATGCTCGTCACGCGGCTTGCCGTCCTCGTCGCCGGCGTGCTTCTCGGCGGCGCGCTGTACGCGCTCGGCGCGGGGAGCGTCCTCGTCGTCCCGCTCGCGGCGGTCGCGGCGGTCGTACTCGGCGAGGTGTACTTCCTCTTCGCGGACGGCGACGGGCCGGTTTAAGCGATTTTCATCATCCGCGTCTCGAACTTGCCGACGCGGACGCGCACCCACCCGGCGAGCTCCGCGTCGAGGTCGGGATCGTCGGTATCGACCCGGAGCGCCCGCACGTCGTCGAGTTTCGTCCGCGAGGCGACGATCCGGAGGTCGCACCGCCGGATCACCGCCGGCGACAGCTGCGGGTTTCCGCGGCCGAAGACGAATCCCTGTCCCCCGATCGGCGAGACGACGATCACGTTCTCCTCGCCGAGCGCGTCGAGGATCTCCGACTCGGTGCCGTCCCGGACGATAACCGCCCCGTCGCGCCACACGTCGACGCCGATCGGCGACGGCTCGAACCCGAGCTCCTCCTTGATCGCGCCGACCGTCGACCCCGGGCCGAGCACGAAGGTGACGCCCTCGCCCTCCCGCTCGCGGATGTCGTCGGCGACGCCCTCGGCGAGCGACTCGACGGTCCCGCTCGCGGTCTGTTTCGACGACTGGAGGTCCTCGGCGACCGGGACGCGCGCGACGGCTCGGAGTTCCGGGTGAACCTCCCCCTCGCGGTAGGCGTCCTCGTCGATGTCCATCACCTCGCGGCGCTCGGTGCGGGAGAAGGTCGCCGCGACCGCCGCGGCGTCCTCGGGCGAGACGGCGAACACGGACGAGTACACCTTCACGCCGGCTGGGACGCCGAGCATCGGGATCTCGGCTCCGGTCCGTTCCAACACCGTCGCCACGTCCGTCGCCGTGCCGTCGCCGCCGACGAACAGGACGAGGTCCACCGGGTCGTCGCCGGCGACGAACGCCTCGACGACGCGCGCGGTGTGGTCGGCCGTCGTCTCCGTGGGGTCGGGCGTCGCGCCGTCGAACGGGTCGACCACGCGGATCGGCTCGAAGCCGGCCTCGCGGACCAGCCGCTCGCCCATGGGGTCGGCGGCGGTCGAGATACGCGCCTCGGGCGCGACCGCCGCGAGCCGCTCCAGCGCCCGCCGCGCCCGGTCCGGCGCTCGCGGCTCGGCGCCGCGCGCGACCGCCTCCGCCACCTTCCCGTCGGTGCCCTTGAGCCCGACGCGGCCGCCCATCCCGGCGACCGGGTTCACCACGAATCCGACGTGCATGTCCGGTCCTTCGGCGGCGAGCCCTTAAGCGGGAGGCGTCTCGCCGCGGGAAGATCAAGATTAAGGCGCCCCCAGAACAAGCGCGAACCATGATCCTCGAAGCCGCCCCAGTCGAGCCGCTCCCGATCGACGCGACCGCGACCGCCGTGCTCGTCGCGAGCCTCGTGATCACCGCGCTGTGGCTCGCGTACTTATACCGGTAAGTCTGCGTCTCAGTCCTCAGTTCTCCGAATCGACCAGCTCCGACCGCTCTCGAACCCACTCGGCGGCGCGCTCCGCCTCGTCGGCGGCCGCCGCCGTGATCTTCACCCGTACGCTCTCACCGGGGTACGATCCGACAGTCACGTCGAACGTCTCCTGTAGCTCCGTGAATCGCTCTAGCAACTCGCTTTCCGGCTCGTCGACGTCGACGACGACGGTGTGGGTTGGGGTCCCTTCGAACTCCTCGACGACCGACTCGAACATCGCCTCCATCTCCGCCGGAACACCGGGGAGAACGTAGACTGACTCGACGACGGCGCCGGGCGCGACGCCCGCCTCATTGGCGAGCGGTCGACAGTCGGCCGGGAGGTGGGTCGTTTCGGCGACCAGATCGTCCGCGCTGTACCCACGCTCCGCGAGCCAGTCCGCGGCCTGATCGTTGGCGACGAGGTCGCGCCCGAACGCGGCCGCGACCGCCTCCATCGTCACGTCGTCGTGCGTCGGTCCGAGCCCGCCGGTGACGAGCACGGCGTCGTACTCGGCGTAGTATTCGTTGACGACGCGCGCGATCTCGGCGACCTCGTCGGGGACGACCGTTACCCGGCGGACCGTCACGCCGCGGTCGGCGAGCCGGCCGCAAAGCCACGTCGCGTTCGTGTTCTCGGTATCACCGACGAGGAGTTCGTCCCCGACGGTGACAATTGCGGCGTCCATACCCGCACAAGGCGTCGCGCACTGAAAAAGGGCGCCAGTCCGAAAGCAAAGTTGCCGACGGAAGGGGGAGCTATTCGTCGTCCTCGTCGTCTTCGTACACGCCGAGACCCATCTGCCGGCGTCGCTCGCGAAGCTCCTCCAGCTGTCGCCGGAAGTAGACCGTCCCGATGACGGCGGCGATCGCGGCGATCACGAGGATCACCCCGAAGACGAGCAGATCGGTCTCGCGGTACGATTGGACCACGACCGACCCGCTGGTGACGGAATCCCACGTGATCTGATCGCGGCCGTCGATCGTCTCGATCTCGTAACCGCGCGGCGACACGTGCCCGACGATCGGCATGTCGGTGCTGAACCCGGGCGGGAGCGTCACCACGTACGATCCCTCGATGTAGGTGAGCGTGGTGAATCGACGGGGCGACCCGGACGCCGAGATGGCCATTCGTCCGCCGTCCATCTCGTCGTCGAACCGGACCCACGTCTCGTCGGGGGTGCGATCGATCTCGCCGCCGCGGGCGCGGAACTCGCTCCCGTTAACCACCTCGCCGTCGGGGTACTGATACCGGAACGCCTCGAACTCGAAGGGCTGATCGCCCGTGTACGGGGTCTGCCGGTAGAACCGTATCTCGTCGACGCCGGAGACGTTGTACACCGCGGTGTACCGCGTCCCAGTCGACAGGTTGATCGCCGTGTCGCGGTCGGTCGCGAAGTCGTACGCCTGTGGCGGCTCGGCGTCGAGTGTCTCGTTCGCGACCTCGCCGCCGTCGTTGATGTAGGTGAGACACCCGGCGCTGACGACGAGCAGCGCGACGACCGCGAGAGCGAGAGCGAAGCGTCGGTTCACAGATTACACGACGCAGCGCATCTCCGCCGGGAGATACGAGCCGATCGAGGCCAACAGCCCCGGCGGGTCGGTGTCCTCGGTACAGACGACGCTCTGTTCTAAGAGCCCGAGTCGCTCGACGGTGATGATGTCCTGCGCGTGACCCGCACGGTTCACGGTCGCGCGGACCTCGCCGCGAGTCGCCGAGTTAACGTTGAGACGACCGTCCCCGCGCTGCCAGTCGTACAGGCGGTCGCGCTCGGCGTCCGACAGCCGGCTCGGCTCGGCGTCCGGGTCGCCGACGTCGCCGCCGTAGACGAACCGCACGGAGAGGTGCTGGACCAGTCCGAATCGCTCGACGACCTGCTCGGGCGACCCTCTGCCGAGGCCGATCTCGTCGGCCGGAATCTGCACGTCGACGCCGGCGTCGAGGACGAACCCGTCGTCGTCCCACGACTCCAGGGTACCGACGTACTCCTCGCCGGCCTCCAGTCCGTCGTCGTGGGCGACGATCTCGCCCCACGTCTCCGCGAGGACGTTGCGAGCGACTTCGGCGTCCTCGCCGCTCACGTCCACCTGCACGAAGTCGTCGTCGCGGACGCCGACCTGCCAGTCGACGTCGAGCTCGCCGATGTCGTTGGCGACCAGCGAGTTCATGCCGTCGAGTGCGCGGTCGCGGGCGTCACCCTCGACGTAGCACTTGGTTGCGAGAACGACCATTAGCCCGTCACGTCCACGTTGAGCTCGTTACGGAGCTTCTCGACGCGCTGCCCCATCGCCTCGCGGAGCCGGTCGTTGTCCATCGCCTCGACCGGAGAGCCGCACTCGGGGCACTCGAAGCCGAAGTCCATTGCCTCGCCGAACTCGAAGCGGATCGAACACACCTCACAGAGGTAAAACTCGTGGGTGCGCTCGTACTCCTCGCGCTCCTCTAAGGCGTCGAGCAGGCGGTACATCTCCTCTTCGAGATTCTCCGGGATGTTGTCGTAGTGGAACGTCCAGAGGTACGTGAGCCACCCCGAGTCCTCATCGCGCACCCGACGGTAGGTGGCGAGGTCGTTCTCGTACAGGATGAACAGCGCGCGTCGGACGTCGTTGAGCTCCAACCCGAGCTCCTCCGCCAGCTCTTCATCGGTGACCTCACCGTCGGGCGGTGCGGCCGCGACCGGCATCCCCGTCGGCCCCACCAGCTCGTGGAGGTACTTCTGGATGACGGGGTCGTTCAGTAGATCCTCAAAAGCCATTACGTGGATCTGGTAGAGAACCGGGTTAAAAGCTCCGGAAGAAACGGTCACCGCTGACCGCAGTTGCGGTTGTCCGCCCTTGCCGAGTCCGATCCCCTTTTCCGCGCCGCGGCGTCCCGCTGTCGCTCCCGACCGCGAGCGCTTGGAATCGATAGCCATCTTCAGCGAGAACGCGACCAAGATTGTCTGCGTTATCGACGAGAAACTCCGCGTCATCAAGCTGGTAGCGCTGGTGTAGCTCGGTCAGCAACCATCGTGTCGTCTGTTTCGTTGCGGTCGGATAGAGGCTCACGCGAAGGACCTCGTTCGTATACGGATCGACTGCGCCGTACAGCCGGGACTGCTGGCCGTGAAGGCGGAGCATCTTTTCGTCAACCGCAATTGATCCGTAGATACGGTCGAGATCGACTTTACAGTGTATCAACCCGAAGAGCGAAGCATGTACAACGAGATCTTGGTTCCGACAGACGGGAGCGCTGCTGCGGGAACAGCAACTGAAACAGCGCTTGACCTCGCACAACGCTTCGACGCCTCGCTCCACGCGATTACCGTCGTTGAACTGGACGAGCCTCCGGCTGACGTTGAATCGGAAGTTGCTGAGGAAGGAACTCAACGCGGGGAGAAGACGCTAGCGACACTCAGGAATCAGGCGGCTGACGTCGGCGTTTCAGCGACGACTCACGTCATAGAAACCGCTGACCCGGTCCACCAGACGATCATCGACTACGCGAGAGACCACGACGTAGATCTCATCGTGATGGGGACGCACGGACGAACAGGGTTGAATCGTCTCGTCCTCGGCAGCGTAACCGAGCGGACGCTTCGCACCTCGCCGGTGCCCGTCCTTACCGTCCACGAGGACACCACGCTCGATTCCGACTTCGAGACGGTCCTCGTTCCGACGGACGGCAGCGACGCGGCGAACGTTGCTGCGAATCACGGGATAACTATCGCAGAGGCGACCGATGCAGCGATGCATGTCATTCACGTCGTCGATCTCACCGCCGTCTCGGGAGAGTTCGGTAGTGCTGAGGTGCTAACTGCATTAGAGGAAGCAGGGCAACAAGCCGTCGACGACGTCATTCATCGAGCCGAAGACGCGGGTCTGCGATCTGTGGAGGCATCGATTCTGAGTGGGACACCTGCCCGAGCCATCTTGGACTACGCGGAAGAACGCGATATCGACCTCATCGTGATGGGGACGCACGGCCGAACCGGCCTAGAACGGTACCTCCTCGGGAGCGTCACCGAGAAAATCGTCCGTGTCGCAGACGTCCCCGTACTGACCGTCTCACTGCCTGAAAAACAGTAACCTAACGCCGTCGATTGCCTCCGGCAAAGCTTTACCCCGCCTGTGACACGACACGGTCGTATGGCATCGACCGGCGGCGGCGACCAGCGAGACGGCTCGGAGGAGTCCGACGGAGCCGAATCTCCGACGGGCGGAACGCGTGTCCGCCGGGCCGTCGGCGTGCTTGCGCTTCTCGCCGTCCCCGTCCTGCTCGCCGCCGTCCCGCTGGTCCCCGCCGCCGCGCTCCTCGGACCCGCCGGCCTCGGCGTCGCCGGCCCGGGCGTTCTCGGGGGGATTATCGCCGCCGTCGTCGTCGGACTCGGCGGCTCCGCGCTCCTCGGTCCGATCGTGGTCGACCGCCGGATCGCCCGGCTCCCCGAGGCCGAATTGGATAACCGCCCCGCCGACTTCGTCGCCGACCGCGTGGCGACGCTCGCGGACGAGGTCGGCGTCGACGCTCCCAAAGTGACGGTCGTCCGCGCCGACGCCGCCAACGTTGCCGTCGCCGACGGCCACCGCGGCTCGCGGCTCGTCGTCTCGACGCGGCTCCTCTCGCTGCCGGAGGCCGACCGGGACGCGGCGCTCCGGCACGCGCTCGTCCGGCTCCGGACTCGGGAAGCGCTCGTCGCGACCGCGCTGCTCCCGGCGCTCGCAGCGGTCGAGACGGTGGCGCTTCTGGCGACCCTGCTCGTCGGGCACCGCGGCGACCGGACGGCGGCGGACCGTCGCGTCAATCGAATCCACGGGTACGAGCCGGAGCGCGACCGGATCCCGTCGTGGGCGTACGCGGTTGTCGGCGTTGCGCTCTGGATACTGCTTCTGCCGGCGTGGGTCCCGGCGACCGTCGGCGACCGGCTCTACGTCGCGGGCGGGCGTCGGGACGCGGACGGGACGGTCGCGCGGGTCGGGACCGCCGAGCGCGAGGGACTCGGAAACGCGGTTGCGTTCGCCAGCGACGCCGCGGGTGCCGCCGACTGGCCGCCGCTCCTCGACCGGCTTTCGCTCATCTCGATGGCGGACGCCGAGACTGGTCGAGTGCGAGGGACGAGCCGGCAGGAGGCGCGAACGCGGCTCGCACGGATCCGGTCGAAACGGGCGCTGTGAGCACGGAGGCGGTCGCCGCCGAGAGATCAGGGGTTCGCGGGCACGACCAGTCGGAGCGTGGTCCCCTCGGCGGACGTGTCGACCGAGAACTCGCCGCCGGCCTTGCTCACGACCCAGTAGATCAGCCAGATACCCAGTCGGTCCGCGTGAGTTAACGGCGTCTCACCGCGGTCGAGGACTCGGGTCTCGTGGTCGGGAATGCCGGGACCGTTGTCGGTGATCTCGACCGCGAGCCACTCCGGCGATCGTCGCTCGACGCGAACGTCCACGGCGGGGTTCGGGCTGTCGTTGTGTTTGATCGCGTTCTCCACTCCCTCCTCGATCGCCGTCGGCAGCCCGACGACCGTCGTGTCGAGCGAGTCGTCCTCGGGGAGTGAGAGGGTGATCGTCGCCGCGGGGTACCGATCGCGCATCCGGCTCGCGAGTTGCGAGATCCCGCCGCGCAGCCCGGCGCTCGTCGCCGCCGGCGAGGGGGCCGAGAGCGTGTGGTCGATCTTCCGGGCCGCCGTCGCGATCCGCATCAGGTCGTCGGTCGTCTCGGCGATCACTTCGACCGATTTGAGCGCGTCCGGGTCGTCGAGGTCGCTCCGCAACAGGTCCGCGTACCCGGCGAGGAGGTTCATCTTGTTCCGGAGGTTGTGATCGAGGACGCGGTTCATTACCTCCAACCGCCGCTCGCGGATTTTCCGGTCCGTGATGTCCGTCTGGAAGCCGACGTAGTGAGTGACCTCCCCGTCCGCGTCGCTGATCGGGGCGACCGTGAGCCGGTTCCAGAACTGCTGGCCGTTGCACCGGTAGTTCAGGATGTCGACCGACGCCGGCCGCTCGTCGTCGATGGCCTCGCGGAGCGTCGCCCGGGTCTCCGGGTTCGTCCCCTCGCCCTGCAGGAACCGGCAGTCCCGGCCTAACACCTCCGAGCCGTAACCGGTGAGCGCCTCGAACCCCTCGCGTACACGATCGGGTTCCCGTCGTCGCCGGACTCCGCGATCGTGATGCCGACCGGTGCCTCGTTCATCGCGCGCTCTTTGAGTCGGAGGTCGTCGACCGTGTCGGCGAGTTTCCGTTCGCGAGCCGCGAGCCGGAGGGAGGTGTGTCGCCGCTCGACGAGGTTCCCGATCCGGGTGCGGAGCGCCCGCTTTCGCACCGGGAGTTCGACGACGTCGTCGGCGTGGTCCCACGCGGCCTCCGCCGCCGCCGGCGACGCGTCGTCGCCCGCGAGCAGCACGAACGGGAGGAAGGCGGGCGCCGCGCGCTCCCGCCGCGGCTCGATCGCTCCGGCGACCCGGTCGAACTCGCCGGTGCCGAAGACGCAGCAGTCGAACGTCGATTCGAGCGCAGCCGCGTCCGTCGTCACCTCGACGCGGAACCGGTCGCCGATGGCTTCGGCCACCAGCTCGCGATCGCGACCCGACCGCATGAAAAGCAGAACGCGGGCCTCGTCGTCCGAGTCGGACGATCTTCCGGAAGGGAGGTCGTCGTCGGTCCCCTCGGAGTCTGAGGCCATGCTTCCTGTAAGACGACCGCGCGACCACTAAGAGTTACCCATTTATAATGATCTAGGACGCGGTGTGAGTCGTATGTCAACACCACTTGCCGGTCGCGCTTCGACCGGCATCCGGGGACTCGACGAAGTTCTGTCGGGGGGGCTCGTCCCGGAGCGGAGCTACATGGTCCGCGGTCAGGCCGGCAGCGGAAAGACGATCCTGAGCTTCCATTTCCTCCAGCAGGGCGTCGACGAGGGGGAGACGGTGCTCTTCATCAACCTCGAGGAGGATCTCCGCGACCTGAAGGCGAACGCGGCGGCGCTCGGCTTCGACACCGACGCCATCGAGTTCCTCGATCTCAGCCCGAGCGCGGACGTGTTCGTCGAGGACGACTCGTACGAGGTGTTCGCGCCCGCCGAGGTCGAGCGGGAGCCGCTGACCGACAAGATCGTCGCGGGCGTGACCGCGGTCGACCCCGACCGCGTCGTCGTCGACCCGCTGACCCAGCTCCGCTTCCTGTTGTCCGACGACTACCAGTTCCGGAAGCAGGTGGTCGGGTTCATGCGCTTCCTGAAAGACCGGGAGGCGACGGTGCTCTTCACCGTCCAGAACACCGAATCGCTGCCGACGGACGATCTCGAGTTCATCACGGACGGGACGATCCGGCTGGACGCGGCGGAGTACGGCAAGACGGTCCGCGTCCCGAAGTTCCGCGGATCGGCGACCCAGAGCGGGGAGCACGCCTACCGGGTCACCGACTCGGGCATCGAGGTGTACCCCGCGCTCCAGCCCGGAAAGCGCGACGAGGACGCCACGTTCGAGCAGATCTCCTCGGGGATCCCGGAGTTCGACGAGCTGCTCCACGGCGGGATCGAACGGGGGACCGTCACGGTCGTGAGCGGGCCGACCGGCGTGGGGAAGACAACCCTGAGCACCCAGTTCATGAAGGAGGCCGCGGGTCGGGGGGAACGCTCCGTCATCTATCTCTTCGAGGAGAACAAGGGGACGTTCCTCACTCGGTCGCGCGCGGTAAACATCCCGGTGGACGAGATGATGGAGAAAGGGACCCTCCAGGTGAACGAGGTGGAGGCGTTAGAGCGGTCCCCACAGGAGTTCGGGCGGATGGTCCGCGAGGAGGTCGAAGAGCGCGGCGCGGACATCGTCATGATCGACGGGATCGCCGGGTACCGGCTGACGCTGCGCGGCGAGGAGGGGATGATGCTCCAGCAGATGCACGCGCTCGGCCGATATCTCAAGAACGCGGGCGTGACGGCGATCTTCGTCGACGAGACGCGGAACGTCACGGGAGAGTTTCAGGCGACGATGGAGAACATCAGCTACCTCGCGGACAACATCGTCTTCCTCCGCCACCTGGAGGTTCACGGCGAGATGCGGAAGGCGATCGGCGTGTTGAAAAAGCGAACGAGCGACTTCGAGCGGACCATCCGCGAGTTCCAGATCACCAGCCACGGGCTCAAGGTCGGCGAGCCGATGTCGGGGATGCGAGGAATTCTGAGCGGCACGCCCGAGGTCGTCGACGACGACCGGGAGCGCCAGCGCCGCGGTGTCGACCGCGAGAGCGAGGACTGCTGAGCGACCGGTTTCGCCGACGGTGACGAGCGGTGCGACGCCGGTACCACCGGAGGATGGTACGCCCCGATCCGGATCAGTCCCCGTCGCTGCGCTCTTCGTCGGCGTCGATCACCGTCTTGCCGGTCGCCTCCGGCATCACCCGCCGGTCGGCGTCTTCCCACTCGCGGTCCAGCTCCGTCCCCTCGAACAGCCGGTCGAGGAACACGGCGAGCCCGGCGACCTCGGAGTGCGGCTGGTTCGTCACGCCCACGTTGAAGTCGGCGCGCTCGTACAGCGCCCACGGCACCTTCTCGCCGCCGACGACGATCAGGAGGCCGTCGCCCCCTTGGATCGACTCGCGAACGTCTCCCTCCACGTCTTGGACGCGCTCGCCGTACATCGTGAGATGGACGACGACGCCCTCGAAGTTCCGGACGATCGCCTTCTGGTCGTCGCGCAGTTCGACCGCGAACGGGCCGCCGAACCGGTCGGTGATGTCTCGCACCGTCTCCGCCGACTGCCCGGCGTTGTCTGGGAAGATCACCCGGTCGGCGCCGAGCGCTCGGGCCGTGAGCCCAACGTGCGTCGTCATGCGGTCGTCGCGGCCCGGCCGGTGGCCGTACCGGAGGACGACGACCTCGCGCGCATCGTGCATACCGGCGGTGCGCCCGCGAGCGGCGTGGTCCTTTCGATGCGGGCTAGTCGGGGCCGTCCTCCTCGACGGCAGGCCTTCCGACGAGTATAGCCACGACCGTGGATCGTTCCCGTCAAAACCGGATAGAGGTGACCACGTAAGTGAAAGATTCATGGGGGAGGCGGTCGCCGGGTGCAGTATGACGAGCGTCAAGGAGTTCCGCGTCGACGAGCCCGCGACCGCCGACTCGCTCGGCCGGGGTCGGTTCGTCTTCACCGACGCCTACTCGGTGTTCGACTGGGGGCAGATGCCGGACGCGATCCCGCGCAAGGGCGCGAGCCTCTGTGCGATGGGCGCGTTCAACTTCGAACTGCTGGAAGACGAGGGCATCCCGACCCACTACCGGGGCGTCGCGGATCCCGGCCGGGACGTTGACGCGGGCGAGGAGGGTGAGACCGGGATCGTCCCGCTCGCCGACGCGACCGCCCCGCCGACGGAGATGGCCATCGACCTGACGCAGGTTCCCGACCTTCCCTACGAGGACCCCGAGGCCGGCTACGACTACGACGCCTTCCACGCCGCGGGCGGGGAGAACTACCTCGTCCCGCTGGAGGTCGTCTTCCGGAACCGGGTCCCGGTCGGGTCCAGCCTGCGGCGGCGCGCCGACCCCGCCGATTTCGGGCTCGACGCGGACCCCGATATCGACGCCGACGAGTGGCCCGACGGGCCGGTCGACCTCCCCGAGCCGGTCGTGGAGTTCTCGACGAAGTACGAACAGCAGGACCGCTACCTGACCCGCGCCGAGGCCGATCAGATCGCCGGCAGAGCCGACATCGACGCTCTCGAATCGCTCGCGCGCGACGTGAACCGGGTCGTCACCGAGCGCGCCGAGGCGGCCGGCTTCGTCCACGAGGACGGAAAGATCGAGTGCCTGTACACGGACGGCGAACTCCGCGTCGCCGACGTGGTCGGCACGTTCGACGAGAATCGTTTTTCCTACGGGGGACGGGGGATCTCGAAGGAGGTCGTCCGCCAGTGGTACAAGGCGAACGACCCCGCGTGGGTCGAGGCCGTGACAGAGGCAAAAACGGCGGTCGCCGACCGCGACATCGACGACTGGCGCGAACTCTGCGAGCGCGACCCCGAACCGCTGCCGCAGGCGGTCGTTGACGCGGTCTCCGAGCTGTACGCGGCCGGGACGAACGCGTACACCGATCGCGAGTGGTTCGACGTTCCCGATATCGAGGCGGCGCTCGACACGGTCGACGGGCT
The DNA here is from genome assembly GCF_000022205.1 of Halorubrum lacusprofundi ATCC 49239. Classification (NCBI taxonomy): domain Archaea; kingdom Methanobacteriati; phylum Methanobacteriota; class Halobacteria; order Halobacteriales; family Haloferacaceae; genus Halorubrum; species Halorubrum lacusprofundi. The sequence continues at coordinate 1,718,930 of NC_012029.1, read as the reverse complement.
GTAGCCGGGCGCAGCTATGCGACTGCAGACACCGGAGAGAACGCCCGAACCCTCACGATCGACGAAACGCGAGGGAACCTCTTTAGCCCCAACGTGCGTGGGTCAGCACATGTCCACCGACGCCGACTTCGGGGAACGACTCGAGGCCCAGACCGCCACGTACCTCGATCGGATCGACGACTGCGTCGCCCTCCTCCCGCAGGCCTTCGACGAGTACGCGAGCGGCGGCCCGTACCGCGAGACGGTCGACGAAATTGCCGCCCTCGAAAGCGAGTGCGACGACCAAGTCAGGGAGATCACGGGCGTCATCACCAACGCCGGCCCGGACGACATTGGCCTGTTGAACACCCGGATCAACTTCAACGAGTCCGCGCTGCTCGACTTTTATAAGGAGCTCGACGTGGTCCCGAACCACACCGAACGGATCGTTCAGGAGGTGGCCATGATGCGGCCGGACGCGGACACCGACTCCTTCCGCGACATGCGCGAGATGGCCGATCGGATCACCAAGATGACCGCGGTCCTCGGCGACGTGGTCGAAAGGTTCGTCCGCGGGCTTGCGCGGAGCGACGCCACCGAGACGCTCACCGAAGGCATCGAGGCGATCCGCGATCTGGAAAGCGAGTGCGACGACCTCCGCAACGACGCCATCGAGACCGCCTTCGCCGACACCGACATCGACCAGCCGCTCGTCTACCGAGAGCTCGCGATCCTGTTGGACGAACTGGCGAACACGATCGAGGACCTCACCGATCGGATCGTCGTGATCGCGAGCAAGGAGCCGGGGATCGTGACCGATACGGACCCCGACGCGGACGTGGAGTAGGGGGTCGAGCCACCGGCCCCCTCACCGCTGCGCCCACTCCAGCATACGCGCGTAGAACGGCTCCGAGGCGAGCGCATCGTCGTCGCCGACCAGCGTCAGTTGCTTTTTCGCCCGCGTGAGCGCGACGTTCATCCGGCGGTGGTCCTCGAAGATCGGGCCGTCGAGATCGCCGGTCGCGACCAGCGAGACGACGATCACCTCCTTCGAGGAGCCCTGGAAGCGATCGACGGTATCGACGGTGACCGCGGTCCGCCGACCGATCTCGGCGACCTGCGCTCGGAACGGGGCGATGACGCCGATGTCGTCCGGATCGACGCCGGCGGCGACGTAGGCGTCGACGATCTCGGCGACGCGCTCGGCCTCCCGAACGTTCCGGTTCCCGTCGCGGGTCCCGTCCGGGTCGTCGAAGTCGACGCCGCCCGCGAGCCCGTCGGGGAGGTCGGCGGGGTCGACGCCGAGGTCGCGGAGGGTCTGGCCCGCGACTTCGGGGGTCGCGGGGCGGAGCGCGCCGTCGTAGAACTCCGCGGAGGCGAACGCCTGGATGCGCTGGCTCATCCGGTACTGGCGGTCGAGCATGACGCTCGCGTCGGGGTACTCCTCGATGAGCCGCTGGAAGAGAGAGGTCTGGAGGTCGTTCTCCGCGCGCACGACCGGGGGGAGCTGTTCGTGGTCGCCGACGAGGACGAACCGGTCCGCACGGTTGATCGCGGCGTGGGTGCCCGGCTCCGTGAGCTGTGAGGCCTCGTCGACGAGGGCCACGTCGAACTCGCACTCGCGGAGGACGCGAGAGCCGCAGGCCGCGGTGGTGGCGGCGACGACCGGTGCGTCCCGCAGTTCGGCGGCCTTCGCGTTGGGGTCGCCGCGCTGGACGAGCCGCACGTCCTGCATGTCGTCGCGGACGCCGGTTTCGCTCCCGACACGGAGCACCTCGTCAAAGCCCTGATCGCGCAGGGCCTCCAAGGCGTTGTCGACCGCCCGGTTGGTGAACGCCGAGAGCAACACCCGGTTCCCCTCTTCGACGAGCGCGCGGATCGTCCGAGCGATGGTGTACGTCTTCCCGGTGCCCGGCGGCCCGTGGATCAGTGCGCCGTCCTCGGCGTCGACGGCGAGTGAGACGGCCTCGTTCTGGGATGCGTTGTTGTCGATGTAGGCCTCGGGGGCGTCGGCGGGGCGGTCAGCAGCATCCCGGAACTCCGGCTCGCGCCGGCCGAACAGCACGTCCTTGCGCGCCTCGCTCCCTTTTAAGATCGCGTCGTGGAGCGCGGTGAGCGAGCGGTCGACGGAGATCTCGGAGGGGTACACGTCGAGCCGCCGGAGCTCGACCGGCTCGTCGGTCTCGACGACGACCTCGTCCTCACTCAGCGCGGTGATGCGGCCGAGTTCGCCGTGGCCGGTCACGGGGTCGCCGTCGCTCGCAAGTGCCACGTCGCCCTCGCGGAGCTTCGAGACGGCGTCGCCCGGCTTGCGAGCGCGGAGCTCCCACCGAGCGTCGTCGATCTCGGTCTGTGAGACCGGTTCCAGATCGATCAGCGCGCGGTCGTCCGCGGCGCGCTCCTCTGGGGTCTGCTCCCACAGCTTCCGGTACTCGGCGTGGGTCTCACGCCGCTCCTCCTCTAAGGCGACGTAAAACCGGTCGAAGTAGTCGCGTTCCTCGTTGGGGACCGGCGTGCCGACCGACCCCGCCTTCGACTCCTGATCGAGCCGGCCGGAAACGACCATGCAGGTGTCCTGCTCGAAGCAGTACTGACACTTCGCGTCGGCCTCGTACCCCGTCGGGACGGTGGGGCGCTCGCCGCGGTCGTTGAGCGCGCGCCACTCCATCGCCGCGAGGGCGTTGCGCTCGCGGACGACGAACTGCAAGAGGCCCTGACCCACGGAAAACTCCTTGGCGGGCGCGAGATTGCCCGATTCCTCGTTGCGATCGAGCGCGGTATTCTTCGTGTACAGCAACGTGCCGATATCGGGATCGACGCCGCGCTCCTCAAGCATGAGCGCGTAGCAGGCCGCCTGGATCTTGTCGTGGAAGCGCGGCTCCCGCTTGGTGTTTTTCCCGGTCTTCAGCTCGACGGGGGTCCCGCGCCGGAGCGCGTCGGCGCGTCCTTTTAAGCCGAACGTCGGCGAGATGAGGGTGAACTCCGACCGCCACGTGTCCTCGTCGGTCAGCGTGCCCTGCGAGAGCCACCCCTCGATCGCGGCGGCGTTCCGGCGCACCTCGTCGGCGACCTCCTCGGGCTCGTAGCCCAGCAGACCGAGTTCGAGGCCCGCCTCCTCAACGCGGTCGACGACGGAGTCCTCTAACTCCATCCCGCGCAGCAGGTCGCCGAACACCTCGTGGACGACGGTCCCTTTGACGACCGGGTAGTTCAGCGGAATCCCGGAGAGCTTGTTTAAATAGTACATCCGCGGGCACTGCACCCACGACCGGATCCCGGTCACGTCGACGAGGAAGTCGGGTTCGAGCACGACCCACGAGTCGCCCGTGGTCGCGTAGCCCGTCTCGCCGCCGAACTCGTCTTCCTCGGCGTCGGTGACCAGCAGTTCCATGCCCGGTTCGGCGTGCTCGGCGGTCTCGGTCCACTTGCCCCACAGCGTCACGTCGACCGCGTCGCCGGCGCCGCGGTCGGGCCGGATCCGGAGCTCCCGGAGCTCGCGATCGCCGTACGACGTCGACACCGTGCGTGTCTCTCCGACGGAGAGGATCGGCCCCCGAACGTTCACGGCCGTCATCGGCGGCGACCTCGAAAAACGCTGTCGGTGGGGATCGTCGCGCTCGCAGACAGCGCCGTGAGCGTCCACGTCGCCGGTCTCATGCTGTGGGGCCTGTTCCGCGAGGGATTCGATACGTTCCGTTTTCGGGTCTTGTTGTACCTCGCGTGTTCTGGGGCAGCGTCGGCTCGCTCCCGGCACAACGGTTTTGACGATGCTCTGAGTGTATTCCCCATGACCGACACCGGTTCCGCGCCCCTGTTCCGCGTCGACGAGGTCGGATCGTGGGGAGCGCTCTACTGGCTCGGCCTGTTGTGTTCGGTCGGGATCGCCGGGATCAATCTCTACGTCTGGACGCTGACCGGGATGCCGCACTTCCTCGCGGTCGCCGGGAGCTTCGTCTTCGGTGTCGGCCTCTTTTTCACCCGGTTCTGGAGTCCGGCGGTGTACCTCGTCGGCGTCGTCCACGTCATCGCGCTCGGCGTCGTCTGGGTCCTCGGCGGACGCGCGTTCCTCGTCCTCGGCGCGGTCAACGGCATCTTCAGCGTCGGACTGTTGGCGGTCGCGCTGTGGCTGTTCTTCGCGGAGTATCGCACGGCCGACGACTGAGGCGATCGACGCTCACCGACACGCTCAAGCGCGCTCACTTATAAGGATCCGTCGACATGCGCGTGCGAGACTGGGACGACATCCTCGCCGATGTCGCAAGCGACTCGACCGACCCCGACGGCTGGCGCGCGGTCGCTGGCTCCAGACGCGAGGGGCTCGGTGAGGACCTCTACTTCGGCCACCCGAGCGTCGGCGTCTACCACCTGAAGACGTACGCGAAGAACCCCCGCGACCTCCGCGGCGTGGGCGCGAAGATCGCCCGCCGGGTCGACGACGAGCTCGATCCCCTGCTCCCGAACGAGGAGTCGGCCGGACGGTTCGCGGTGCGGTCGCCGCCCGAGGACGAGGCGGCGGCCGAGGACGCCGCGACCCGACTCCGCGAGACGCTGAAGGTGCACGCGGAGGCGCCTACGAGCCCCGATCACCTGTTCGAGGACGTGATGGAGGCGATCGACTCGCCGGCGTTCGGCCCGATGGACTACGAGTTCGACGGCCGCCCGGACGAGCTCGACGAGCTCTCGGACACCTTCGAGGAGGCCGAGGAGCTTCTCTCGTCCGAGCTGGAGGACCTGATCGACGAAGACGACGTGGACCGCGGCTTTCACTGACCGGACCTCTTCCATTCCCTCACCCGCCGACGATCCTTTATAAACAACGACCGTACGATCCACATGAGCTATCCGGTCACCTACTACTGTCCGCACTGCGGGACCCTCGTCGAGCTGGAACGCGACGGCTACCTCGCGGACAAGTCGGTGACGCCGTACCCCCTCGAAGGGTGGACGTACGTCGACCCGACGGAGCCGTTCGAGGGCGACGACGCCGACGGCGTCCGATTCGTCTGCGGCGAGAGTGACGGGGTCGACTGGGACCCGCACGACGGCGTGCGCGGGCCGGACGTGAGCGAGACGAGTGACGAGGGCGAAACGAGTGGTGAACCGCGCGACGCCCCCAGCTGCGGCGAGCCCTTTTACCTCTCCTTCGTGCGCTACGAGGAGGGCCGCGAGATCGACCCGCGCGCCGAGTCGGAACTGGTGGAGATCGACCCCGATCCACGTCCGAGCGGGCCGCGCGGACCGAGTGGTCCGCCGGGGCCTGACGGGGGCGGAGGCGGCTCAGGCGGCGGCTTCTGGTAGGATCGGAAGCGAGAATTGGCTCCAACTTTCCGCGAGCGTCAGCCGAGCCATTCGTCAAAATCAGCCGTAGCATTATGCGGCTGAAGCGCGACGGGAGACGTATGGCGGACACCAAATCCGGGCGCGACAAACAGGCACGCGACGCGGAGCGCCGACAGATACAGCGAGACATCTCGGAGGCCCGAGAACGCGGCGACGAACTGGAGCCGACCCCCGATCCGCCGACCGAGTGCCACCGCCGGGGCTGTTCCGAGCCCGTGGCGTTCTCTGTCACCGAGCGGTACCAGGAGGAAACCGGGGCGGGCGCCGTGGAGGCGACGGCGTTCCTCTGTGTGGACCACACCGCCGTCGAATCCCCGATGAACCTGGACGACGCGTACGAGGGGTACGTGTTCCACGTCGAGCCGGTCGCCGCCGGCGACGGTAACTGAGACGCTGACGACGACGACTGACAAACCACTTACTGCGGGAGCGAGAACGGTCGGGCATGGAAAGCATCAACCGGACCGCGATCGAGCTCGTCGACGAGGCGCTCGACTTCGCCGGCGAGCTCGACGTCGTCGGCTACGAGCTGGACAACGGCGCCACCGTCGTCGATTTCGGAATCGACGCCGCGGGCGGCGTCGAGGCGGGACTGCTGCTCGCCGAGATCCAGACCGCTGGGCTCGCGAATCTCCGCACCCGCATGGGCGAGGTCGCAGGGGCGCCGCGTCAGTACGTCGAGCTGTCGACCGACCACCCAGCGATCGCGCTGCTCTGCTCGCAGAAGGCCGGCTGGGAACTCGCCTTCGACTCCGGCTTCGAAGGACTCGGCTCGGGGCCGGCCCGGGCGCTCGTCGGACAGGAGGCCGAGTTCGAGCGCGTCGGCTACTACGACTCCTCCGAGTTCGCGACGCTCACCGTTGAGTCGACGACGCTTCCGACCGAGGAGGTCGCCGAACACGTCGCCGACCTCGCCGAGGTCGAGGCCGAGGGCGTGTTCCTGCCGGCCTACGCGACCGGCTCCACCGCGGGCTCGGTCGCGACTGCGGCTCGCGCCGCGGAGCTCGCCGTCTTCCGCCTGCTTGAGCTCGGCTACGAGCCGACCGACGTGCTCCACGCCTCCGGCGCCGCACCGATGGCCCCGGCCACCCGCGACGAGGATCTGGCGATGGGGCGGACGAACGACGCCTTAGCCTACGGTGGGGAGGTTCACCTGCAGGTCGCGCGAGACGACGACCGCTTCGACCAGATCGTCTCGACCGCCCGCGAGGAGTACGGGACGCCCTTCGTCGAGGTGTTCGAGGACGCCGACTGGGACTTCTACGAGGTCGACGAGCGCGTCTTCGCGCCCGCGAAGGTCACCGTCGACGTCGTCGACGGCCCCGTCTACACGGTCGGCGAGACGGACGAGGAGCTGCTCGCGGAGTCGTTCGGCTACCGCTGAGGCGGTCCCCACGATGCGTCTCAAGCCGGTCCCCGAACCCCCCGACTCGCTCGATGACCTCCGCGCGTTCCAGCGGGCGGTGCCGCTCGTCCCGGGAAGCACTGACGACTGCTGTGCCCGGCTCCGCGAGCGCCGAGGGCTCTCCGACCGCCAGACCGCGAACGACTGGCTGGCGTTCCTGCGCGCGCTCGGACTGGCCCGGGAGACATCCCGAGGATTCGTCAGGACCGACGCCGAGCCGACCCCGGAGCGCGTCCGAGAGGGGCTCCGCGACGGTGTGCTTCTCGTTCCCGAGGCGCTTACCGCCCTGAGAGACGCCTCGCCCGCGGACCCGCTTACCCCCGAAGGACTGTTTGCGGCGACCCGAGAGTCGGTCCCGCGGCACGACCGCGCCCGCGACCCGAACTGGGAGGCGACGTGGCGCGAGCGCGCCGATCGGCTCCTCCGGTGGCTCGCGCTCGTCGACCTCGCCGAGGAGATCGAGGCGGGTGAGGCGGGTGAGAGCGAGGCTCCGGAAGCGAGTTCGGTCGCCTACGTCGCCGGCGAAGCGGTCTGAAACGCCGTGTTACGGCGTTCGACAGCCGGTCCGTGACAAGCCTTTTACTCGGAGCCGGAGACGGTGATCGCATGGGACGATTCGACGGGCGGGACGGACCGCTGCGGGTCCGGTACGAGCCGACGAGCGTGAAGGACCTGCTCGTGGAGATGAAAGACACCGCCGAGCTGCTGATCGACCTGTCGTACTCCGCGGTCCTCCACGGGAGCCCGACGATCGCCCACGAGGTCGTCGAACTCGAACACCGAATGGACGTGCTCCAGATGCGCGCGCGCATGAGCCTCATGCTCGCGGCCCGGAGCCCGGACGAGGCCGAGACGCTGGCGCCGGTACTCGGTGTGGTCGGCGCGGCCGACAAGATCTCCGACGCCGCCGGCGACATCGCCAAGATCGTCACCGAGGAGATCGGCCTCCCCGACGCGATGCGCGGCGCGCTCACCGAGGGCGTCGAGACGCTTGTCCGCGGCACCGTGTCGGCCGACTCCGCGTATGCGGGGCGGACGCTGAAGGACATCGACCTCGAGTCGAAGACGGGCGTACGCGTCATCGCGATCCGGCGCGAGGACGACTGGATCTTCAACCCCGGCCCGAAGACCCAGATCGAGGTCGGCGACGTGACGCTCCTCCGCGGGCCCGAAACGGGGGTCGTCGATGTCCATCCGACGCTGACTGGCGACCCGTTCGACCCGAACGAGCCACCGGAGCCCGCCATCAACGACTTAGAGCGCGCGGTCGATTCCATCGTGTTGATGAAGAATCTCTCGGAGCTGGCGGTCGATCTGGCGTACGGCTCTGTCCTCTTCGACAACGAGGCGCTCGCCGAAGAGGTGTCGAACCTGGAGATCGAGGTCGACGCGCTCCAGTCGCGGTTCGAAGCGTGGACCCTCCGGGCCGCCCAGGAGGCCGACGACCCCGTGTCGCTGCGCGGGCTGATACACCTCGGTGTCGCGACCGAAGAGATCTCCGACGCCGCCCTGGAGATTACCGAGGGCGTCATGCGCGACATCGGCGTCCACCCCGTCGTGGAGATGGCGGTCCAAGAGTCCGACGAGATCATCACCCGGACCGTGATCGTCGAGGGGAGCAACCTCGACGGCACCCGGATCGAGAACGGAATCCCCGCGACTGATATCTCGACGAGCGTCATCGCGATCCGCCGGCCCGACGAGGGGTGGCTCGTCGGTCACGACATCGACACCACCCTCCGGGCCGGCGACGCTGTCCTCTCGAAGGGGACCCGCACCTCGGCCGAGGAGTTCGAGGCGCTCGCGGCGTGACGACACCTCCGACCGACGATCCCGCGCGGCTCGTCCGCGCGTACTACGACGCGCTCGATACCGGCGACTACGACCGGCTCGCTACGTTGCTCGCCCCCGAGTTCGTCCAGCGACGCCCGGACCGCACTTTCGAGGGCCGCGGCCGCTTCGTCGCGTTCATGCGCGACGAGCGCCCGATGACGGACACGAGCCACGCCGTCGACGCGGTGTACCCCGATGGTCCCGGCGTCGCCGTCCACGGCCGGCTGCTCGACGCCGACGGCGACGAGGTGTTCGCGTTCGTGGACGTTTTTTCCGTCGCGGACGGGCGTCTCACCGCGCTGGAGACGTACGCCGCGTCGGACGACGATTGATAACGAGTCGACGACGAATTATAAAGAGCCGACGACGACAGCCACGGCCACTTATAAATAACCGCTCGACTGGACCGACCTACCGCGAATCGACCGCCGACACCGGACACGTGTCGACGCCGAGCAGCGCGTAGAGCCCGCAGACGCCGGTCGCAGCGGTGCCGAGCATGAGGAGGGAGGCGACACCGAGCACGGGCGCGGCGATCTCGGGGAGCGACACAGCACCGCTGAGGGTCCCGATCGAGGCGATCCCGAAAACCGCTCCGAGGGCGGTTCTAACGCGCTTGTCCGTCGCACCGACGTTCTGTTGCACACACCACAATACAACACATAACCGTAAATACGTTTGCACGGCCGGGAAACCTTAAAGGTGATACGCTCGCCGTTTGCGATCGGATGTCTGACACTGACGACGCCGACGTGCTCCGCGAACTCGCCTCTCTCCCGACGATCGCGAGCCCGCGGGTGTCCCCCGACGGCGAGACGGTAGCCCTCTACTACGACGTGACCGGCCGAAACGAGCTCCACCTCCTCGATCCGCGCGACGGGAACCGAGAGCAGCTGAGCGACGGCGAGGTCCCGCGCTCGGTCCGCGCCGGGTTCGAGTGGGATCCGTCGGGCGACCGGCTCTTTTACCATCGGGACGAGGACGGCGACGAACAACACGACGTGTGGGCGATGTCGCTTGACGGCGAGAGCGAGCCGATCGTCGAGATGGACGGCCAGCTCCGTCTCCACAGCGTGAGCGAGGACGGCGAGACGCTCCTGCTCGGCTCCAGTCGCGACGGGCAGATGAACCTCTATCGCCACGATCTGCAGAGCGACGAGACGACGAAACTCACCGACTACGAGCGCGCCGTCGCCGCCGGCGAACTGGCGCCCGACGGCGACCGGATCGCGTACGCGACCAACGAGACCGACGCCTACGAGAACCTCGACGTGTACGTCGCCGACGCCGACGGGTCGAACCCACGGAACCTCGATATCGGCGACGTGGGCGCGGAGGCGGCCCCGATCGACTGGGGGCCGGACGGCGACCGACTCCTCGTGAGCGACAACACCGAGGATCTGAATCGCAGCGGGATCGTCGACCTGAGTGGGGACGTCTCCGGCGCCGCCGACGTGACCTGGTTCGGCGGCGACGAGTTCGAGGAGTCGCCGAGCCACTTCCTGGAGGCCGGCGACCAATTCGTCGCGAGCCGGACGCGCGGGGCCGTGACGGTGCCCGTAATCTACGACGTCGAGACGGGTGAGGCGCGCGAGCTCGACTTCCCGGCCGGCGTCGCCAACGTGACTGAGGGTCGACTGGCCGACGACCGCCTGCTGGCGTACCGGACCACGTCGAGCCGGCGGCCGGAGCTGGTCGCGTACGACCTCGCGAGCGACGCGACGGAGACGGTTCTCGACGCCGAGTACGGCCCGTTCGCGCCCGACGACTTCGTCGAGCCCGAGACGGTCTCGTTCGTCTCCGACGGCGTTCCGGAGACCCCGGCGCGGGCAGTCGATCACGCCCCCTACGAGGAGTTCGAGATCGAGGGACTGCTGTTCGACTCCGGCCGCCGCCCCTCGCCGCTTATCGTGAATCCGCACGGCGGCCCACGACACCGCGACAGTCGGCAGTTCAGCTACCGGGTGCAGTTCCTGCTCGCGCGCGGCTACTCGGTGCTGCAAGTGAACTACCGCGGCTCCACCGGGCGCGGCCGCGAGTTCGTCGAGGAGTTGTACGACGACTGGGGCGGCGCCGAGCAGGGCGACGTGGCGACCGGCGTCGAGCACGTCCTCAACGAATACGATTGGCTCGACGAGGATCGCGTCGCCGTCTACGGCGGCTCCTACGGCGGCTACTCGGCAAACTGGCAGATGGTCCAGTACCCCGACCTGTACGCCGCTGGGATCGCGTGGGTCGGCGTGAGCGATCTGTTCGACATGTACGAGAACACGATGCCGCACTTCCGGACGGAGCTGATGGTGAAGAACCTCGGCGAGCCAGACGAGAACGAGGCGCTCTACCGCGAGCGCAGTCCCGTGACCCACGTCGAGAACCTCGACGCGCCCCTCCTGATCGTCCACGGCGTGAACGATCCGCGGGTGCCGGTCTCGCAGGCCAGAATTCTTCGGGACGCGCTCGACGACGCCGGCTTCGAGGAGGGCGTCGACTACGAGTACGAGGAGCTCGGCGAGGAGGGCCACGGTTCCGGCGACATCGACCAGAAGATCCGGTCGCTGGAACTGCTCGACGACTTCCTCGACCGCCGGATCGGCGCGGAGCGGACCGCGGTCGCCTCGCTGGACGACTAGCGGAGCGCTGACTTCCTGCGACCGGAACCCGTGGCGCTGTCGAAATTCTCGGCAGGGACACATTCCGATCCGGTCGCGGTCACTGCGGGAACAGCAGCGATCGATGACGGGAGTGGGTATCGCACGCTGGTGGCGACGATACGGTATATAAACAGTTGCGAGCGGCCGAGATGATCTCTTATAAATGATGGTGCGGTGGCGCGGACGCGAACGCCGCTTACTCGCCGGTCTCGATCGGCGCTCCGACGAGGTTCCCCCACTCGGTCCACGAGCCGTCGTAGTTGCGAACGTCGTCGTAGCCGAGCAGCTCGTGGAGCAGGAACCACTCGATCGACGAGCGCTCGCCGACGCGGCAGTAGGTGATCGTCGACTCGTCGCCGTCGACGCCGGCGTCCGCGTACAGCTCGCGGAGCTCGTCGGCGCTCTTGAACGTGCCGTCCTCGTTCAGGGTGGTCCCGATCGGGACGTTGCTCGCGCCGGGGATGTGGCCGCCGCGCTGGGCCGTCTCGTTGAGCCCCTCGGGGGCGATGACCTCGCCGGAGAACTCCTCGGGCGAGCGCACGTCGACCATCGGAATCCCCTCCTCGATCGCCTTGTCGATGTCGTCCTTGTACGCGCGGACGCTCTCGAAGGGACCGCGGGCCTCGTACTCGCGGGACGTGAAGTCGGGCGCCTCGGTGGAGAGCGGGTAGTCGTTGTCGACCCAGTACCCCTTCCCGCCGTCGATCACGCGCACGTCGTCGTGGCCGTAGTACGTGTAGATCCAGTAGCCGAACAGCGCGAACCAGTTCGGGACGCGACCGCCGCCGTACACCACGACCGTCGTGTCGGCGTCGATGCCGGCCGCGCCGTTTCGCTCGGCGAAGTCCGCCTTCGAGACGATGTCGCGCTCCGTCTCATCGGTGAAGACCTCGTCCCACTCGAAGTTCAGCGCGCCCGGGATGTGGCCCTCTTCGTAGGGCGTATACTCCGACTCGTCGGTGACGGTCGGGTTGTTGATCTCGACGAGCCGGAGGTCCGAGTCGTCGTCCTGGAACGCGTCGAGGTTCGATTCCACCCAATCCGCCGTGACGAGTACATCATCCGTCATCGACTCGTGTTACGCGTCCAACCGGTTTTGAAGGTACGGTATGGGTGGTCATTGCCGTCGTCTCGGACGCACCGGGAATTCGTCGGCGCTACCGGATCACCGTCACGGGCACGTTGGCCTTGTCGACGACGCTCTTCGCGACGCTGCCGACGACCTGCTCGCGCTCCTCGCTCAGCCCGCGGTGGCCGACGTAGATGGCGTCGACCGGCTGTTCACGGGCGTACCCGGTGATTGCATCGGCTGGCCGTCCGGTGAGCAACTGCGTCTCGATGTCGATCGACTCGTCGCCGACCGCCTCGTCGGCGAGCCGTCGGGCGTTCGAGAGAATATCCTCGCCAGCCTCGACGGCGGCCTCCTCGCCCGGGAGGATGAGCGTCCCATCGATGAGCTCCGAGTCGGGCGTTAACACGTGGGCGATCACCAGCGTCTCGTAGAACGCGACCGCCTGCCGCGCGGCGTACCGGATGGCTTTGTCGCTCTCGGTCGATCCGTCGGTTGCAACAAGATAGCTCATACGTGGAGATGGTACCGGCACCCACATAACTCCTGTCCGGGGTTCCCGGGTTCAGAAGATTCGGGCGCCGATCGGCGGCTTAGAAGACTCAGCCGTCGAGCGAACGCGCCACCATCTCGCCCCACTGCTCGAAGCCGTGACGGTCGTAGAACCGCTGGGCCCGCTCGTTCGCGGGGTCGACGTCGAGCACGATCCGGTCGAGCGGGAGGTCCTGATCGCCGGCGAGCGCGACGGCGGCGCCCATCAGCTCGTCGGCGACGCCGGTTCCGCGAGACTCAGGCACGACGTAGAGCTCGTTGATCACGGCTGCATCCCAGATCATCGCGAGGCGCTCGGGGAGCACGAAGACGTAGCCGACGAGGTTCGGGTCGTTGCCCTCCTCCTCCTCGACCGCGACGGTCACGCACCGCTCGTCGTCAGAGACGCACCGATCCACCCACGCGAGCCACGACTCGCGGTAGTCGTCGGTAAGCTTCCCCTCGTAGGCGGCGGCCTTCTCGTCCCCGCCGGTCGACTCGCCAAGCCCGCGCTCGAAGGCGGTCTTCATCTCGTACAGCGCGTCGGCGTCGGTTTCGGGATCGTACGGCCGGAGGGCGGCGGTCACGCGTCTGAGTCCTCGGTGATCGCCGCCTCGTCGTTCGCTCCCGCCTCCTCCCCTTCCAGCACGAACTCCGCGAGCGTGGGGACGAACGTCCCGATGTCGGTGACCATCCCGACCGCCTGCGCCGAGCCGCGGTCGAGCAGCTGGGTGACGGTAGCGGGGTTGATGTCGACGCAGACGGTCTTGGTCGTCGACGGGAGGCAGTTCCCGACCGCGACGGAGTGGAGCAGCGTCGCGAGCATCAACACGATGTCGGCGTCGTGGGCCTGATCGCGGATCGCGTTCTGCGCCTCGACCGCGTCGGTGATCGTGTCCGGAAGCGGGCCGTCGTCGCGGATCGAGCCCGCAAGCACGGTGTCGACATCGTTTTGCACGCACTGGTACATCACGCCCTCGCCGATGATCCCGTCCTCGACGGCGGCTTCGATCCCGCCCGCGCGGATGATCTCCGAGATGGTCCAGATGTGGTGTTTGTGGCCCTTCCGCGGGTGTTCGAGCGTCTCCACGTCCATCCCGAGCGAGGTGCCGTACAGCGAGCGCTCGAGGTCGTGGGTGGCGAAGCCGTTGCCCGCCGAGAGCGCGTCGACGTAGCCTGCCTCGACCAGCTCGGCGAGCGCGTCGCCCGCTCCCGAGTGGATCACCGCGGGGCCGGCGACGACCATCACGTTCCCGCCGGCCTCGGTCACCTCGCGGAGCTCCTCGGCGACCTCTCGGATCGTCGACTCCGAGGGGCGCTCAGAGGAGACGCCGCCCTGCATGAAGCCGAACGCGCCGCCCCCGCTGCGCGGGCGCTCGGGAGGGTTCACGCGGATTCCGGACTGGTCGGTCGCGACGAGATCATCCTCCTCGACCGCGTTGAGCACCTTCGTGTACGCTCGGGGATCCCCATCCGGACCGCCGTCGGGTTCCACGATCAGCGCGCAGTCCATCTCGATCCGCTCGACGTCGATCCACTCGCCGTCGTACAGCACCTCTGTCGGGTGGTTTGTGGTGGAGTAGAAGTTCGGCGGGACGACTTTGTCCGCGGGCGCCGCCACGAGTTCCACGTCGGTCGGGTTCTCCAGCACCGCGCCGTTCTGGTGGAGCTCGTGGAGGATCGCTTGGAGCGTCTCCGGGTCGTCGGCCGACACCGCCATCCGGCAGTACGACTCCACATCTTCGTGTTTTCCCACGTCGAACTGCTCGACGTCGAAGGAGCCGCCGAGATCCATCACCGCGCCGAAACAGCGCTGCATCGTCCCGCTGTCGATGATGTGGCCCTCGATTTCGACGGTGCGTGAGTGGCTCATGGGTTACGCTTTCGCCCCACAGAGAAACGCGTTTCCCATTCGTCGAAGGTCGCGAGGGGCTCACTCGATCTTCGACGCCGGACTAGAGCAGCCCGAGCGCCCCGAGGATCTGGTTGCCGAAGATCATCATGATCAGCCCGGCGAGCATCACGAGCCCGGAGGAGACTGTGATCGTTCGGACCGCGGCATGCCGGTCGGAGATCGGGACCCGGCTGACCACCGCCTCGGCGACCATCCGAAGGATGCGGCCCCCGTCGAGCGGGAACGCCGGCAGGCAGTTGAACAGCGCGAGCTGGATGTTGATCCACCCGGTCCAGAAGAGGAGGTTCGCGAGCAGGAACGTCCCGCCGCCGAAGGCGGCGAACGCGCCCTCAACCACGTAGAAGTTGGTCATCTCGCCGGTGAATCCCGCGAAGTTGAACGGGAGCCCGAACAGGCTGCCGAGCGGGAGGATGAGCGAGGCGAACACGAGCCCGAGCGGGGAGTCCGTGAGCCCGGTGAGCGCGAGCCCGTTGGTCGCACCCTCGCCGCCGTCGCCGCCGAGCAGTTCGAGGTACGCGCCGGCCGGGTACTCCGAGACGCCGAAGTCGTCGAGCGCGAGTCCGCTGGAGCCGGGGAAGACGCCCACGCCGATGAACCCGCCGTCGCGGTTCGGGTGCGAGTCGAGCTCAACGTCGTAGCTGACGCGCTCGTCGTCGGCGTCGTACGCGACGACC
This sequence comes from Halorubrum lacusprofundi ATCC 49239, assembly GCF_000022205.1. Taxonomy (NCBI): domain Archaea; kingdom Methanobacteriati; phylum Methanobacteriota; class Halobacteria; order Halobacteriales; family Haloferacaceae; genus Halorubrum; species Halorubrum lacusprofundi. The sequence continues at coordinate 1,703,533 of NC_012029.1, read as the reverse complement.
TCGGCGGTCGTTCCGGGCTCGCGCTCGCCGAGCACTGCCGAGAGCTCGTCGTTATTCCGGACGCGCTCCCCGTCGATCGAGACGATCGTCAGCGGCTCACCGAGGGGCGCACCCTCGGCGTGAAGCGGCCCGTCCTCCTGCACGCCGAGGGCGTACGCACCGATCGGGATCTCGGTCGTCTCGGAATCGATCGTGGCGTTGGCCGCGCCGTCGGCGTCGACGGTCACCGTCGCGCGCTCGGCGTCGCCGACGGCGTCGAGGAACTGTTGCTCGGTCGCCACGGACTCGCCGTTGACGGACGTGATCGCCACCGGCTCCGACTCGATCGTCACGCCGAGCGGGTTCCCACCTGCGGACCCGATCACGTGGAGCCGGCGCTCAACCTCGACGGTCCGCTCTCCGTCACCGTCGTCGGCCGTGACGCTCACCGTCTCGCCGGCGTCGGCGATCGCGGCCTCGAACTCGTCCGCGGTGTCGACCGGCGTCCCCGCGACCGCGACCAACCGGTCGCCGTGCGCGATATCGGCCGCTGCGGCCGGCGACTCGGGGGTCACCTCGCCAACGGCGTAGCCGGGCGCCGGCGCGATGGCGCCGACGACCGGACCGAAAAGCAGCGCGAAGACGAGGACCGTGAGGACCGTGTTCGCGGTGACGCCGGCGGCGAACATCCGGGCACGGGCGCCGCGGGAGACCTCCTGGGTCGCCTCCTCGTTCGGCTCGACGAAGGCGCCGACGGGGAGGAACGTGAAGAAGACGAGCCCCATCGACTCGATGTCGATCCCCTCGACGCGGCACAGCAGGCCGTGTGCCCCCTCGTGGACGACCATCGCGACCGCGAGCCCGGCGACGATCTCGGGTGCGACCGACAGGGGGAGGAAGTCGTTCACGCCGGGGATAATGAGGAAGTTCTGCGGCTGTTGGATCGCGGAGGGCTGGACGGTGCGAATCGCCGAGAGCGCCGATGAGAGGATGAGGATGAACGATCCCACCATCGCGACGAGCGCACCGCCGAGTCCGAGGTTCGCGACGGCCCGCCAGAGACGCTTCGGCGCGGCGAGCCGGTCGAGGAACGCTCGACCACGGAGGGTGCGGAGGGTCAATACAGGTCCGGAGACGCGGACAGAGTCGGGGAGGGCCCCGCGGTTCCGAAGCCACATCGCGGCCGCGGAGTACGCGAGGACCCCCGTGAGGACCCACAACAGCGTGTTCTCGGCGAACAGGTCCGTCAGGGCGTTCATGACGAACAGGTCCGTGTCGGTCGGGTGTAAGCCGTTCGGTTATCGAAATCGGTGGCCGCCGGTCGCAGTCCGCTGTACCAGTTTTGAGAGACGGCCGCGAACTCAACACCCAAGTACCCCCCGGTCCAACTCGCGGCCATGATGGCGCTCATCGATGTCGTCTCCCGGCTCGTCGGGGACGTGGGACGATTCGTGGACCTGTTCTTGAACGACCTGATCCTCGGTGCCGGCGATCCGATCTCGGCGCTCCTCGTCGTCGTCGGGCAGATCCTGCTCGGGGGCGCGATGGCCGCATTCGGCTACGCGGTGGTCGGTGCCCTCTTACAGGAGATCGGCGTGACGCTCCCCTCACTCGGCGGTCGCGGTCCGACGGAGTAGCGCTTCACGATATCGGTCCGTTCTTCAGTCGTCGTCCGCGCCCGCAGCCGGTGCTCCGGGATGTTTCACCCCGGACGGGGACGCGTAGTCCTCATCGCTCTCGGGAACGTCGAACTCGTCGAGCGTCGCGAGCAGCTCGTCCGACTGGTCCGAGAGCGCGTGGACCCGGCGAGTGACCTCGGACACCGTTGCGGTCTGTTCCTCGGCCGCGGCGGCAGCGGTCTCCGCCTCCGTCGCTGTCTGCCGGCTGACCGAGGCGATGTCGTCGACCATGTCGACGACCTCCTGCGTCGTCCGCGCCTGGTCGTCGGTCGCCTCGCTTATCTCCTGAACCGTCTCGTCGACGGTCGTCACGTCCTCGACGACTTCCTCAAACTCCCGGAGCGTGGACTCGATCGTGTCGACGCCGTCCGACACCTGCGACTCCATCTCGTCCACGTCGGCGGCGGTCTCCGCGGACGCCGCCTGCACCTCGTCGATGCGCCCGGAGATTTCGGCGGCCTCCTCGCGGGTCTCCTCGGCGAGCGCCTTCACCTCGTCGGCGACGACCGCGAACCCGTCGCCGGAGCCCTCGGCCCGTGCCGCTTCGATGGAGGCGTTTAACGCGAGCAGGTTCGTCTCCTCGGCGATCCCGTCGATCACGGAGGCAATCTCGTCGATCTCGCCGACCCGGTCGACGAGGTCTTCGACCGCCGTCGCCGTCTCGGCGATGCTGGCTTCGAGCGCCTCCAGTTCCTCGATCGCCTCGGCCGCTTCCTCGCGGCCGGCTTGCCCTCGCTCCGCCGCGTTTCGGGCCGTCGCGGCCGCGTCGTCGGCCGACGCCGCGATCTCCTCGACGGTCGCCGAGAGCGTGCTCATCTCGCCGGAGACCGACTCCAACTCCTCGGTCTGTTCGGCGGCGCCGTTGCTTATCTCCTGGACCGAGCGTGCGACCTCCTCGCTGGCGTCGTCGACCTCGTCCATGCTCGCGCGCACGTCACCGCTCGCGTCCGCGACGTCGCCGGTGAACGACGCGACCTCCCCGACCGTCCCGCCGAGCGTGGTCACGAGCCGGTTGTAGTTCCCGACAAGCTCGACGTACCGATCCTCGTCGGTCGCCAGCGCTCCGTCGTCGATCGTCGCGGTCAGGTCGCCGTCACGCGCGCGTCCCGCCGCGTCGCCGAAGGCGTCGACGAGCGACTCGAGCTCCGTCGTGTACGCTTCGAGGTTCGCGGCCATCTCGTCGAGCGAATCGCCGAACGCGCCCGGTACATCCTCGTCGAGCGCGGGGTCGTCGAACTCCTGTGCCGCCAGCGACTCCGCCTGCGCGGAGACGGTCCCGAGGTAGCGCTCGACCTCGGCGAACGAGTTCACGAGGCTCCCGATCTCGTCGGGCTGGTCGCTGCCGGCCAGCGCGATGCCGGAGGCGTCTTTCGCACCGACCGCGTCGACTGCGTCAACCTCGCCCGAAGCGATCGCGTCGGCGCCAGTCTCCAGCTGTCGGAGCGGGGCGACAAAGTCGCGCCGCACGATGAGCAGCGTGTTGTAGATCGCGAGGACGGCGCCGAGAAACAGGGCACCGGAGAGGACGTACGAGAGCGTCCCGGAGACCAGAAACGGCACGAGGAAGATCCCGACCGTGACGAGAAACTGAATCCCGACGGCCGTGACGACCTTGCGCTCTATCGATTCGGAGATCCCGAGGCGGTCCATCATGCCCCACAGAAGGTCTTCGTACCGCCCGCGGAGACCCGGGCGTCGCTGTCGTGTCGTCGACATGCACGGAACTCGACGCAAGCGGGTTATGAAGCTCACCCCGGAGTTATCAGGGGCGATTCCCGATTCTCGATCCGCGAGAACCTCGCGAGCGATTTAAAAGAGGCCGTCGACGGCCTCGGCCGCGAGGTCGACCGCGCCTTCCAGGTCCGGGCCGAGCGGCGACCCGACCACGAGGCCGTCGGCGTGCTCGGCGACGGCGGCGGCGCGCTCGCGGACGATCTCGGGGGTGCCCGCCATGCAGAACGCGTCGATCATCTCGGGGGTCACGCGCTCGAAGGCCGCGGAGAACTCGCCGGCCGAGACGCGGTCGCCGACCTCGCTGGCGGCGGCCGGGTCGATGCCGTGACGCTTCAAGACGGGCGGCGCCGCGCCCCCGGCGATGAACGCGACCGGCGGGCGGGCGGCTTCGCGGGCCGCCGCCTCGTCTTCGGCGACCGAGACCGCGGCGTAGGCGATCAGATCGAAGTCGCCGCGATGGTCAGGTCGATCGGCAAGCCCGTCGTCGGCCTGCTCGCGAGCCCACGCGAGGTCCTTCGGATGCGAGCCGTTGAACAGCAGCCCGTCGGCGTGTTTCGCGGCCATCCGGCACATGTGCGGGCCCTCGCCGCCGACGTGGACCGGAATGTCGGCGCCCTGCGGGGGCTCGTAGTTGAGTCCGGCGCCCGCGGCGTCGAAGGTGCCCTCGTGGTCGACGCGCTCGCCGGCCCAGAGCTTCTGGGCGGTCTTGAACGCCTCTAAGACGGGGCGGAGCCCGCGCTCGTCTTCGAGCCCGAGGTTCCGGAGCGTCGAGGGGTCGCCCGGGCCGAGCCCGAAGACGGCGCGGCCCTCCGACAGCTCGTCGAGGGTGGCGACTCGCGAGGCGAGCGTCACCGGGTGGGTCTCGTAGGGGTTGGCGACGCCCGGGCCAAGCCGGACCGAGTCCGTGGCGGTCGCCAGCTGCGAGAGGAACGCCCACGGGTCGCGGTTGTTGTAGTGACACGTCGAGTAGACGGCGTCGTAGCCGGCTGCCTCGGCGCGGACGCCGAGGTCGACGAGGCGGTGCAGGTCGTGTTCGGGGGTGAGTTCGATACCGAGCATGGTTAGTCGTCGAATGTCCACTGCCGGAGGGCCTGCCGCACGAAGTCGCCCTCGACCTCGCGGAAGTGGTTGTCCGAGCCGTCGTGGTCGCCGAATTCCCAGTCGCGGACGACGACGACCGGGGTGCCGCCGTCGCCCTCGCCGGCGACGAGGTTGGCGGCCGACGCGAGTTCGTCGATCACGTTCTGGACGGTGACGCCCATCTCGCGGCCGTCGCGGTCGCGCTCGCCGCGCCAGTCGCGGCTGGCCGGGAGCCCGGCCCAGCCGATCGCGACCCCGCGCTGGCCGTGTCTGAACGGGCGCCCGCAGGTGTCGCTGACGACGACGCGGTCGGCCGCGATCCCCTCGCGAATGCGCGCCGCGCTCTCGGAGGGGCGCTCCGGGAGCAGCAGTAGGTCGCCGTCGGGGACGTTCGACTGGTCGATTCCGGCGTTGACGCCGATGTGGCCGAAGCGGGTCGCAGTGAGGAGGAACGGCGCCTCCATGATCAGCTCCGTCGACTCCTCGATGACGGCCTGCGCGAAGCGCGGGTCCTTCTCCTCGCCGGCGATTTCGGCGAGCCGGTCGGCGACCGCCTCCGCGCGCTCGCTCGCCGGGAAGTCCGAGAGGTCGAAGGTCCGCCCCTCCGCCTTGGAGACGACCGTGCTGGCGACGACGACCACGTCGCCCTCGCGGAGGTCGACGCGCTCGTCGATCATGGCCGCCAGATCGTCTCCGTCCCGGATCTCCGGGAGGCCCGGAACGGCGAACAGCTCCATACGAACCGGTGGGTGGCGACGAGGAAAAACCCCGCCGGTACCGGGCCGGTTTGACGGTATCAGGTTTTGGGGGTGGGAAGTGGGTTCGGCACGAGTTGTGGCGACGATCGATTATAAACCGAACTGCGGTGGCGCGCGCCTCCGAGTGGCCGACAGGCCACGAGGAGCGCCGCGCGAGGGACGCCGCGAGCGATGTGGGCGACCGAAGAGAGCGCCGCGCGAGGGACGCCGCGAGCGATGTGGGCGACCGAAGAGAGCGCCGCGCGAGGGACGCCGCGAGCGATGTGGGCGACCGAAGAGAGCGCCGCGCGAGGGACGCCGCGAGCGATGTGGGCGACCGAAGAGAGCGCCGCGCGAGGGACGCCGCGAGCGATGTGGGCGACCGAAGAGAGCCCCGAGCGAGCGGCGAGGTTGGGGAGGTGTGAGGTTGCGGTGCTGTGCGGTCGGGGTGGGACTCAAAGGGGCAGCCGAGCGCGGCTGGGGCTTTGTGAGTGTTCACCGCGGAGTCGTCGATCACGTGTCACCGATCGCCCGTAACGTTGCCGACATCCCCTGACGCTCCGCACGGCTTATAAACAAACCCACCAATCTCGTACTCGTGGACCTCCACGTTCGGTACGAGGGCGACGACGACCCCGACAAGTGTACGGCCCGGAAGCTCGCGCGGTTCGATCTCGCCGAACTGCACCGCTCCGACCGCGACACGCCCTACGGAATCGTGCTCAACCCCCACGCCGAGCGCGCGCTGTCACCCGCCGACGCCGACCTCGCCAACGAGAACGCGCTCGTCGCGCTCGACTGCTCGTGGGAGTCAGCGGGCGAGAAGATGTTCAGCCTCCCCGGCGAGCATCGCGCGCTCCCGTACCTCGTCGCCGCCAACCCCGTGAACTTCGGGCGTCCGATGCAGCTCACCACCGTCGAGGCGTTCGCGGCCGCGCTCGCGATCCTCGGCGAGCTTGACCACGCCGAACGGATTATGGCGAAGTTCACGTGGGGCGAGACGTTCCTCGAACTCAACGAGGAACCGCTCCGGCGGTACGCCGCCTGCGAGGACTCCGCCGAGGTCGTCGCGATCCAACAGGAGTACCTCGATCGGGAGTAGCTCGGCTCCCGGGCGATCTGCGGGGTCAACGACCAAAACGGATCCCGGTCCCGAACGTGAGCGCGACAAGCCTTTTGGACAAGTCGCTCGTATTACATGACGATGGTATCCACAGGCGACGCCGCACCCACGTTCACCGCGACGGTCGGCACGAGCGACCACGAATCGTTCGACCTCGACGATCACATCGGCGACGGGCCGGTCGTGCTCGCGTTCTTCCCGGGCGCGTTCACGCCCCCCTGCACGAGCGAGATGGTGGCGTTTCAGGAGCGCGTCGCCGAGTTCGAGGACGCCGGCGGGACGCTGCTCGGCGTCAGCGCCGATTCCCCGTTCTCGCAGGGCGCGTTCCGCGAGAAGCACGGGATCGAGTTCGACCTCGTGAGCGACACGGCCGGCGACGCGATCCGAGCGTACGGGCTGGAGATAGACATCGCCGACCTCGGCCTCTACGGAGTCGCCAATCGGGCGGTGTTCGTGATCGACGACGACGGCGAGATCGTCTACGACTGGGTCTCCGACGACCCGACGAACGAGCCGGACTACGACGCCGTCCTCGACGCGGTCGAGAGCGCGTAGAGCGTACTCGGTCGATATTCTTTATAAATAGATGACCTCGATCTGGGAGTTAACTCCTCCAGCGCTCTAGCAGTTCGCTTATAAATGGCTGTTAGCAGATCGGCGGTGAACACCTCCAAATCTCCAGCCGGCGACGACTCGCGCGGCTTGTTGTGCGCCTCGCTCAGTCGCTGACACTCCTTCGCTGCGGTGCTTACTGCGCCGAGCTTCGTCCTCGCCGGCTGGGGCTTTGAATCCCACCCCACCCCACACCACCCCGCAGCCTCACGCCCCCCCCCCCCAGCCTCGTCGGAGCGGCGCTTATAAGCGCCGCTCCGACTCCCTCGCACGGTGCCGTTCGCGAGCCTTCGGCTCGCTCACAGGCGCGCGCCGACAGCAGGCAACACCTACCGACTCCGCCGGCCCGAGTGATCTCGAAGAAAGCGACTCAGTCGCCGAGTACGCCGCCGATCGCGCCCGCGAGCGCCGAGTCGATCGCGAACAGGAGCGTCAGGAACAGCCCGGCAACCAGCACGCCCGCGCCGCCCAGCAGGCTACCGATGGGACCGCCAGCAAGTCCCACGAGCCCGCCGAACGCGGCCAGAATGAGGGTGACGACGATCCCGCTCACCGATCCCGCGAGCAGGCCGTGCCACGTCCCCGAGAGCAGCCCGCCGCCGGCGACGTAGCCGGCGACGAACCCCCCGATTAGCCCCGCGCCGATGTGGCCGACGATTGGGGCGAACGTCGCGAGCAGCCCGGCGATCAACATCACGATGAACCCGTAGCCGACGGCGCGCCAGTCAGTCATACCCTTCTGTTCCCGGTCGCGGGGTAAATACTCGCCGCCGCGTCTGTTCTCATTTTAAATACGCGGACGCGACCCCGATCGGAGCGGCTGACACCCGTTTTCCGACCGATGCGGCGACCGAAATTTAAGCCGTCACCGGTCAAACGACCGGCTATGCCCTCCGACTCCAGCGCCTCGATCGACGGGACGCAGTCGCCGGCCGACCGAGAGTGCGACGCGGATTCCGAGGTCGATTCCGTCGCTCTCCTTGGCCCCGACACCGATCCCGACACGGAGCCCATCGAGTGGGGACCGGTTCGGTTCGAGCGCCTGCGGTCGCTGGCGTTCGGCGCGAGCGTGACCGTGGGCGTGCTCGTCCTTGCGACGCTGCTGTTCGTCGCTGCCGGTGTCGGCCTCTCGCTGCTCGGCGGTGGCGGGCCGCCGGCGTCGATGTGGGTGGTACTCGTCATCCTCCTCGTCGGCGGGCCGATGTCGCTGCTCTACTGGCTCGTAGCGTACGACCTGACCTCCCCGGAGCGACGCCGAGAGCTGCGGTCGCAGTTCGGCAACTACTCGTTCGACCCCTCGCAATTCCGTCTCGGCTGGACCCTCGCCGGGGCTGGAGCCGTGCTCGCGGGCATCGCGGCGGCGATCGGTCCCGGTCCGTTCTCGGCCGCGCTATCGCTGTTCTCGGGGTTCGCCCCGCTGCTCGTCGGGTTCGCCACGCTCTTCCCGGTGATCGCGAGATCGCGCGGGACGGACCTGCGGCTTGACCCAGCCGCCGAGACGATCGATCGGACCTACCGGAGCCACGACCGGACGCGCTCGGACGACCTCGGGTCCGTGATCCGGACGCGCCGGATCGACCTCCCGTGGACGACCGTGTTCCTGCTCGCGTACCGAGGGAACGCGTGGTACCGCTCGACACCGTGGCTGTTCGTTCCAACCCACCTCGCCGACGACGTCGAGCGGGGACTGGATACGACGCTCGCGCGGAGCGACGGGCCGGACCGAGCCAGCGTCCCGGAGCGCGTCATCCTTGCGATCGTGGGCTCATCCTCGCTCGTCGTCGGCCTCGCGATGGCCCTCGCAGCCGGTGAGGGTGCGGCCGGGGTGCTGTTGACGCTCTTAACGGCACCGTTCAGCCTCCTCTTTCTCGCACTCGCGGCCCGGCTCTGATCCCGGTCGAAGACGAGGGTCCGGCGCGTCGTCGACACCGGACGTGCCACCCCCCACCACGCGACTAATATACTCAGGTCTCGTAGGTTCGCCCATGGACCGACAGCGTCTGGAGAAGGCTCTTGCGGCGGAGTTCGGCGGGACCGAGGCCGAACGGCGGGCGGTCGCCCGAGCGGCCCGCGACCTCGCCGACTCGGGGCAGCCCTCCCGAGATCGGGGACACGCCCTCACAGTGCCCGGGGTGATCGATCACCTCGGCGACGCGCCGGACGGTTCCTCACTGGTCGAGCGCTGGAACTGGTGGTTGGGCGCGCTCGACGCTGCTTACGGCGACTACGACTACTTCACCGTGCGGTTCGTCGAGGGTGACGAGGAGGCGGGACTCCGGCGGTAGGCAGCGTCGTTCGGGAACGGTCGCGTCGCGTAGTGTCGGTCGCGTCGTTCGGGTACGTCTCCCCGCTCACACCGGTAACACCTTTACTTTCACTTTCACTCCGCGGATGGCTCGCTTATACCGGCGCTCCGGTCCTCCCTGAACGTATGAGCGCGACGAGCCACGACCGACCGCGGTACGCGACGCCGACCCGCGTCGATGTCACCGAATGTCGGACCAACCGGATCGCCGATCGTGCGCGGCTGAACCGCGTACAGGACAGCGAGGTCCACCTCGAACGCCGCGGCGGGCGCACGTTCCTCGTGACGACCCCCGCAGAGTGAGGCGGACACAGACACCGAACTCTTCGATCAGTCGTCTGCAGCGACCTGATCGCGGGTAGCTCCGTCCTTGGACAACAGGCTGTCGAGCCCGACGCCGAGTGCCTCGTTCGTCCGCGCCACCGACTCCTCTCGGGAGATATCGGTCGCCAGCGCGCGGATCGCGTCGACGTTCTCGGGCACCACGTCCGCCTCCTGGTGGACGTTCTGGAACAGGTATAGGTCCCGCCCCTCGACGCTTATCGACTCCTCCCAGATGCAGTTCTCCCAGAGGTCGCCGCGGTCCCGCCCGAGATCGGACGCGTAGTCTTTCAGGGCCCCAGCGCCGTCGATACCGGCGCGCTCGGGGATCAGGAACAGCCGCGTCTCCTCGCGGAGCAGTTCCCGCACCTCCGCCGTGGTCGGCTCCCGTTCGAGCGTGACGTTGACACTGTGAGTGTGCATGCCGGTGACCGGCGCCTTCAGCGCGGCCGTGTCGATGTCGACATCTGGGAGGATCGCGTTCACGTCGGGACCGTGGTGAGAGGGGACCGTCGCCGGGTCCGGCACTACGTCGTTTATCGGACCACGATCGGTCTCGCTCGGGTCGCCGCCCCGCCGAACGAGGGTCACGCGGGCCTTCTCGATGCCGTACGCCTCGTCGAGCGGGGCGAGGAGCCGCGAGAGCCCGGTCGTGTTACAGGAGACGACGCGGAGCGAGCCGGCGTCGCCGATCGCCCCGCTGGCGCGGGCGTTGAAGGAGGCGTCCGCGATCGCGGCGTCCTCGCCGCCCTGATAGATCGCGGGTGTGTCGTGGGCCTCGTAGATCGGTCGATTGCGCTCCCCGATTCCGGCGGGCGTGCAGTCGACGATCACGTCGACGGCGTCGAGCAGATCGCCGAGGCTCCCGGCGATCGCGAGCCCAGCGTCCTCGAACGCGGCGGCCCGGTCGTCGATCGCGGCGTACAGGTCGTATCCGCGCCGGAGCGCGACCTCGGCGCCGTAATCCGGACTCGTCTTCGTTACGCCGACGAGTTCCATATCCGGTTGGGCCGCGACCGCGTCCGCGACGCGTTTCCCGATCGTCCCGTACCCGTTGACGCCCACGCGTATCATGGATCCCAGTCGCTCGGCGAGCAGTATAATGTTTTCGAGAGATTTAATGAGAAATTAACTACGTCGAGAGTAATCAGTCGGTTAATTCGCGCGTGCTGAGTATGGAACTGGATTTCGAAATAGAGTAAATTAGCCAGCGATGGGAAGGACTAACGCCCGGCGTCGCGGATCGACGGGTATGTCGAGCGATCTTGCGAAAGCGGCCGAGACCGCCGTCGAGCAGTGCTTGCGCGTCGCCCCAGGGGAATCCGTCGTCGTCGTCACCGACGACAAGCGAGCGCCCATCGGTGAGGCGCTCTACGAGGCCGTGAGCGCCATCACTGACGATGCGACGATCCTCCGGTATCCGCCGGCCGACCAGCACGGGACCGAGCCGCCCGCGCCGGTCGCGGCCGCGATGGCCGAGAGCGACGCCTTCCTCGCGCCGACGACGAAGAGCCTGAGCCACACCCGCGCCCGTGGGGCCGCATGCGACGCCGGAGCGCGCGGCGCGACCCTTCCCGGGATCACGGAGGACGTGTTCACCACCGGGCTCGACGCCGACTACGCCGCGATCGACGCCGCCTGCGACGACGTGCTCGCGCAGGTCGCCGACGCCGACGAGGTCCGGGTGACCTCGCCCGCGGGCACCGACATCACGTTCGGGATCGGCGACCGCGAGTGGCTCGCCGACACCGGGATGGTTCACGAGCCGGGCGACTTCTCGAATCTGCCGGCCGGTGAGGTCTTTATTTCGCCCGAGACCGCGACCGGCACGTACGTCGTCGACGGGACGATGATGCCCTACGGCCTGCTCGACGAGGACCAAACTCTCACGTTCGAGGTCGAGGACGGGCTCGTCACGTCCGTCAGCGACGACGCGGTCCGCGAAGAGCTCGAAACCGCCGCGGAGTCGGTCGGGGACGCCGCGTACAACCTCGCAGAGCTGGGGATCGGGACCAACGTCGGCGTCGACGAGCTGGTCGGCTCCGTCCTCTTAGACGAGAAGGCGGGCGGCACGGTTCACATCGCGATCGGCGACAACGCCGGGATCGGTGGCGAGACCGACGCGCCCGTCCACCTCGACGGAATCCTCCGAAACCCGACTGTCTACGTCGACGGCGAGGCGATCGAACTCCCGAGCGCGTAGAGCGGGCGCCCGGACTGGAGGCGGGTCGTTTGTTTATAAGTGAACAATGCGGTGGCGCGCCTCCGAGCGGCCGCCGAGGGCGGCCGCGAGGAGGCCGCGAGGGAGTCGCTGGCCCCCGGAGCGAAGCGGAGGGTGCCAGCGACGAGGCTGGGGAGGTGTGAGGCTGCGGTGCTGTGCGGTGCGGGGTGGGGCTCAAAGGGGCAGCCGCGAGGCGGGCGCAGGCGAAGCAAGGACCGCAACGAGGGAGCGAATGAAGTGAGCGACCGAGTGAGGACCGCAGCGAGCGTGCGCCCACCTCGCGGCTGGGGCTTTAGTGGTGTTCGTGTCGATCGACCGCTTATAAATGACTCCGCCAGCGTACAGCTGAGCGGCCCGGGTTTGGGTGGTTTTCACCGCTGGTCTGCCGTTATCCACTTATAAATCAAACTGAGGCGCTACTTCGTATTTCGTCACTCCACGACCGCGAGTGCGACGCCCGCGACCCCCCGCACGCCAACGACCTGGTGCCGCCAGCCGTCACCGGCGTCGACACAGAGGGTGCCAGCGTCGGTGACCGCGACCGACACGCCGGGACCGTAACCGAGCGCGACCGGTACCTCGTCGACCGGGAGGTCCGCCGCGGTCCACGCCCCGGCGTCCCACTCGGTGTCGTCGTCCGCGTGGACGAACAGGTCGCCGTCGACGACCGCCATCGCGTGGCCGTCACCGTCGGCGGCGACTGCGGTCGCGTCGCCCTCCAGCGCCGTCATCCAGCCGTTGCCCAGCCAGTAGACGCCCGCGGCGGTCGCCGCGAGGGGCATTCCGGATCCGGCCACGTCGCGGGCGTCGTCGAGGCCGACCGAGACGAGTTCGGAACCGTCGCCTGAGACTCGATAGACCCCGTCCGCGGCCGCGACGAGGGGGCCGTCGACTGCGCGCGGGTCGGAGACGGTCCCGATCGAGGTCGCCGTCGGATCTGACTCTTCGTCACCGAACTCGATCCCATTGATCTCGCCGTCCTCGCCCGCGACGAGGAACGCGTCGTCGTGGACGCCGACGGCGACAAGCGATTTCGAGCCGACCGGGTCGACGTCGACGGGCTCGAACGCGAGGTCGTCGCCGACGGGCGCGACCTGGAGCCCGTCCGGGGTCGCGACGCCGAGCAGGTCCGGGGCGTCTCGCCGCGGAAGGACCGCCGCGTCGCGGGCGGGCTCGCGGGCGACCATGTCGAACGCGCCGATCTTGTCGGCCGACAGCGCCACCCGGACGACGCCGCTCTCGGTGGCGACGTACGCGTCGGTGCGGCCCGCCGTCCCGGCGTACACGCGCTTCTCCTCGATCGAGATGTCGTCTTCGGCGGGTGCCATTATCGGGCGTTCGGCCGGGGGTCCCATAAGCCCCGCGCGGCGCGTCGGCGGCGGGGAGCCGGCCCGCCAGTTCACGCCTTCCGATGCGCATTAGGTCGCCGACCGAGTAGGGGCGGTAGTGCAATCGGTCGCCGCCGAACTCGTCGCCCTGCTCACTGAGGTGGCCCCGCGGCTCGCGCGCATCGCGGCGTTCATCGCGGTCGGCGTCTTCGCCGCCAACGTCGCGGTCGCGTTCGGGCTGATCCGGTACGTCGCCGGACTCGCTGGGTGGCTCACCCGACCCGCGAACCTCCCCGACGAGGTCGGCACCGCGATCCTCACGACTGCGGCGTCGACGACGGCGGGGTACGCCACGCTCGCCGAGTACCGCGAGTCCGGCCTGCTCGACGACCGGGCGACGCTCGTCGCCGTGACCATCAACACGTTCTTCGGGTTCGTCCAGCACGTGTTTACCTACTACATCCCGGTGTTGATCCCGATTCTGGGCGTGGAGACAGGAGTTATCTACGTCTCCGCGCGCGCCGGGATCGCGCTGGCGATCACCGTCACGGGCGTCCTCGCGGGCGGCGTTCTGCTGTCCGAGCGCAACGTGGACCGCTCCGCGCTCGCCGAGGTCGACGCGACCGGTCCCGACGCCGACGAGCGCACGAGCCGGGAGCGCGTTCGGGAGGCCGCGACGAAGTCGTGGTCGACGCTCCGCCGGACCGTCCCGCGGCTCGCGGTCGTCTACACCCTCGTGATCGCGTTCGTCACCCACTACGACGTCGAGGCCCTGACGAGCGTCGCGGAGCCGATCACCGGACTCTTAGGACTCCCGGGCGCCGCGGTCCCCGTGATCGCCGTCTACACCCTCGATACGACCGCCGGTGCCGTGACGCTGGCCGGCACCGCCGAGGGGATCTTCACCCTTCGGACCGCGGTCGCGAGCCTGCTCATCGGCGGTATCCTCTCGTTCGCCGTCTCCACGTTCCGTCGCTCGATCCCCTTCCAGTACGGGATCTGGGGCGCCGAATTCGGCACGAAGGTGATCGCCGTCAACACCGCCCTGAAGCTCCTGTTCATCTCGATCACAGTCGCGCTGTTGCTCGCGCCGGTGTGGTGAGACTGAGAGGATTTATAAATACGACGTGCGGTGGCGTGTGCCTGCGAGCGGCCGCCCTCGACGGTCGCGAGCAGCCCGCGCGAGGTCGCCGGCGCGTAGCGCCGGCTGCCAGAGAATCTCCGATTCTCGCTGGAGTCGGTGGTCCGGAGCGAAGCGGAGGATCACCGACGAGGTTGGGGAGGTGTGAGGTGCGGTTGCGGTGCTGTGCGGGATAGGACTCAAAGGGGTAGCCAAGCGCGGCTGGGGTTTTGGCGATGTTCGTCGTCGATCTGCCAGCAACCACTTATAAGCGTAGCCGGCCCTCCCGGGTCGTTCGCCGCCCGCCGTCAGCGACCACTACGCGATCGTCCGGTGCCGTCGAAAAATCGGACCCGTGTCCGGGTTACTTATAAATGGTGCCGCTGACGCAGACTTACTCCTCGACCGTGATCTGCTCGATCTCGACGGTGTCGCGGGGCTCGTCGCGGCGGTCGGTGGGAACGGCACCGATCTCCTCGACCACGTCCATCCCGTCGATGACCTGCCCGAAGACGGCGTGTTTGCCGTCGAGGTGCGGCGTGGCGTCCAGCGTGATGAAGAACTGCGAGCCGTTCGTGTTCGGGCCGGAGTTCGCCATGGAGAGGATTCCCGGACCGTCGTGAGTCAGATCGTCGTGGAACTCGTCGTCGAACTGGTAGCCGGGGCCGCCGCGGCCGCTCTCTTGCGGGTCGCCGCCCTGAATCATGAAGTCCTCGATGACGCGGTGGAAGACGTTCCCCTCGTACAGCGAGTCGCCTCGGACCTCGCCGCTTTCGGGGTCCTCCCACGTGTTCGTGTCACGGGCGGGATCCGCGTCGGCGGCGGGGTCGTGACGCGCCAGTCCGAGGAAGTTCTCGACCGTCTTCGGCGCGCGGTCGGCGAACAGCTCGACGACGACGTCGCCGTGGTTCGTGTGAAGCGTCACCTGCGGGTTGTCGGGATTGGAAACCTCTCGTGCCATGTCTCTGCGGAGGAGCGCCCGTCTGAAAACCCTGCCCATCCGCGCTCTAGGCGGTCGATCGGCGGCGGCGAGGTGACAGTTGTCTGAACCGGCACAGAACGTCGCCCTTATGAATCGAGGCCGCCGAATCGGCGACATGAGTTCCACGCCCGTGGTGACGATCGCGGCGCTCGTCGTCGGCCTCGCGGTCGGCGCGCTGTTCGCCTTCCTCCGCGTTCCGATCCCCGCTCCGCCCGAACTGCCGGGCGTGGTGGCGATCGTCGGGATCTATCTGGGGTTCAAGCTCGTCGGCTACGCCGGCGTCGGCTTCGACCTGCTTGACGCGCTCGGAGTGTAGCGCCGTCGTCTCGGCGGCCGGCGCCTCTTACCGCGACGACCGATACCGTTTCCCCCCCGCCACGACGGTCGGTACCGTTTTGCACCCGGCGATCGGACCGTCCCGTATGTACGACGACATCCTCCTCCCCGTGGCGCCGGGCGGGAAAGGAAACGACGCGATCCCGCACGCGAAGAGCCTCGCGGAGAGATACGACGCGACCGTCCACGTCGTCTCCGCGATCGACACGGTCGCGCAGACGCTGCGCGGCCCCCGAGTCGGCGCGTTCGCCGAGCGCGTTGAGGACGCGGCCGAAAAACGAGTCGAGACCGTGACGGCAGAGCTTGAGGCGGCCGGCGTCGACGTGATCGGCAACGTCGTCCGCGGCGAGCCCATCAACGTCATCGAGAACGCGATCAGCGACGTGGGCGCCGATATCGTCGTGATGCCGAGCCACACCCGCACCGGTCTCCAGCGCGTCCTGCTCGGCAGCGTCACCGAAAAGGTTGTGCGCGTCTCCCCCGTTCCCGTTGTCACCGTGCCGATGGTCGACCGGGAGGAGGAGGCGGAGGACGCCGAGGACGGGAGTGATACCGAGGACGGGAGTGATACCGAGGACGCGGGCGACGATCCCGACACGGAGTGACCGACGCCTCGGCGGCGACGCGCGCGTTCCGAGTCGCGTACGACGGCCGCGAGTACGCCGGCTTCCAGCGCCAGCCCCACGCGACGACCGTCGAAGGAACCCTCCTTCGGGCGCTCGCCAAACATGGGATCCTCGACCGCGGCGACGGGCCGACGCACGCGACGCCGCCGGGATACGCCGCCGCGGGGCGGACGGATGCCGGCGTCTCCGCGGTCGCGCAGACGGTCGCGTTCGAAGCACCCGACTGGCTCACGCCGCGAGCGTTCAACGGGCACCTCCCCGGCTCGGTGCGGGTATGGGCGGCCGCCGACGTACCGGCCGGATTCCACGCCACCCACGACGCGGTCAGACGGACCTACCGCTACCACCTGTACGCGCCTGCTCGCGTCGAAGAGACCGATCACGACCACGCCGTCGACGACGGCCGCGTCCGCGACGCGCTCGCACGGCTCTCGGGCGAACAGGACTTCCACAACCTGACGAGCGACGAGACGGGAACCGTCCGTGATCTGACCACGACCGCGACTCGGGAGGGAGACATCCTTGTCGTCGAAGTGTCCGCCGGAGGGTTCCCGCGGGCGCTCGTGCGCCGGCTCGTCGCCGCGGTCCGCGCGGTCGGTCGCGGCACGGCAGACCCCTCCTTGATCGACCGCCTGCTCGCTTCCGAACCGATCTCCGGCGAGTTTGGGATCGGTCCCGCACCGCCCGAACCGCTGGTGCTCTGGGACGTGTCGTACGAGGGCGTCGCGTTCGAGGTCGACCCCGAGGCGGCCGAGAGCGCGCGGGTCGCCTTCGGAGAACGGTACCGCGACGCCCGACACGCCGCCGCGGCGACGGGTGCGATCCGGGACCGGATCGCGGGGACGGACCAATCGTGAACTACGCGGTCTGCTCCCGCGCTACTCCCAGCCGGCCGGCCAGAGGTCGGCCGCGCGCATGCCCGTCTCGAAGTCGGCGTCCCGGAACGCCGCGATCAGGTCGTCGCGGTCGAGGCGGGGCGCGTCGCGCTCGGGGGCTGCGAACTCGGCGACGAGCAGGGCGATGAGCATCGCGTGTTCCCGAACATTTCGGTCGTCGACCTTGTCGCGGGTGTCGGCGTGGGTGTGTCCCCAGCCGCGTCCCCGATCGCCGGAGTCGCTGTGTAGCTGGATCGCCGGCACCCCGCGCCGGACGAACGGCCACTGGTCGGAGAACGGGTGCGGCTCCGCGTCCACAGCGATCGGCTGGTTCGTCGCCGTCGACACCGCCTCGGCGACCGACGCAGCCGTCTCGGAGGCGTGCGCCAGCGCCACGAGGTCGCGGAACCGCCCCGCGCCGTCGACGTTGATCACTCCCTTCACCCGGTCGAGGTCGAGCCGCTCTGCCAACTGCTCCGAACCGAGGAGCCCCACCTCCTCCGCCCCGACCGCGACCACGTCGACGCCGAGCGGGAGGTCCGCCTCGGTCAGGATTCCCGCGGCGGTCGCGACGGTCGCGATCCCGCAACCGTTATCGAGCGCGCCCTCCGCGATGTCGTGGGCGTCGTAGTGCGCGAGCAGGAGGAGCCGCTCGTCGGTGTCCGGTCCCGCGTGACCGACTACGTTCCGGCTCTCGCCCGGCTCGGTCGTCGCCGTCACCGACAGCTCGGCCTGCGCAGCGGGGCTCGATTCGGCGGCGACCCCGCCGTCCCCTCCGGCCGCGTACTCCCGGAGCCACGCGCCGGTCTCCTTCGAGACGCCGACGGCGACGGCCTCGGCCTCCTCGCCGAAGGTCAGGGATCCGGTGGGGGGAAGCTGGCCGTCGAGGTGGTTGACGAAGACGAAGCCGACCGCGCCCGCGTCGAGCGCGTACCCGAACTTCTCCATCCGGTGGACGAACCGACCGCCCTCCGGGGTCGTCGTCGACGCGACTGCGATCCGGCCCTCAACCTCCCGCTCGTCGATCTCGGCGGGAGTGCCGTACCCCACGTCCACGAGCTCCCCAGTGACACTCCCGCCCGGCGAGTACGGCAGCGCGAGCGCCTCGAACTCGCGGGTCGCCGCCGCGCCGTCGCGTCCGGGCGCCGTCACGCGGAGCGTCGCGCTCCCGCGCTCCCACGCCGCCATCTCGAACGGGCGCGTCTCGACCGCGGAGAGCCCCGCCCGCTCGAACGCGTCGGCGACGATCTCGGCGGCCCGGCGCTCGCCCTCGCTACCGGCCATCCGGCTCCCGATCGCGGTGAGGTCGGTGAGGAAGCGCCACGGGTCACCGTCGGTCCACGTCCGGCCGAGCGCCGGTGCGAGTTCGGTGCGTCGCTCGCGGACGCGCTCGACGGCAGCCGGATCGACCGCCGCGTTCGTCTCGTTCGGCTCCGAGTGCATGGAGACGACTCCGCCGGCGACGGGTTAAGTGTGAGGCTCCCGGCACCGGAAACGCTACGTTGAAGTGGGACGGTTAGAGATGTTCGAGTGAGCACCGTTGGTCCAGTGGTAGGACATTAGCTTCCCAAGCTAATAGCCCGGGTTCAATTCCCGGACGGTGCACTCACTTCGTTCGTGCACCGTCCGTTGTCACGCTCGCTTCGCTCGCGTGACTCCCGGACGGTGCATACCTGTGGCGAGCAATACCGCGAGCCACAGGTATACCAAGAGAATTGAACCCTATCAGTCGCGCGCAGCGAGCGCAGTGAGCGAGCACGTCTGATTTCGGTTCAATTCCCGGACGGTGCACTCACTTCGTTCGTGCACCATCCGTTGTCACGCTCGCTTCGCTCGCGTGACTCCCGGACGGTGCATACCTGTGGCGAGCAATACCGCGAGCCACAGGTATGCCAAGAGAATTGAAAAAGTAGTCTGTACTCTGCTGGAAGGTTTATCCTAAGACTAGTCTTTGAGTCGAACTTCGTCGTCGGTTACTGTGTGTATGCGGTCCTTCTCAAGCGGATAGTCGTCTTGGTCGGCGTCGGACCAGCCGAGTTTCGAGCGGATGGTGTCAGCGAGCCCGGGGTCCGCATTCACGTACGCGGTCCCGGATTTGACCTCCGTTATCATACCGATCTTTTCACCGTGAGAATCGACTACTGCTTTGCCCTCGTCGTCGTCAGTTACGTGACCTCGTTCCATTCCATTTGCGTATATTTCTCTTGTGAATATAGTTATAAAGACCATATCCGGAACGTGAGACCGGTAGACCCGCGTTACGGAGAATCAAGGAGAAAGCCTCGCGCTTCAGCGCGGGGATGAATCCAACATTGCAAGGATTTAATTAGCCGCTTGTTGTCTTAACGATAAACCGAGGCGGCCTGCCCGCCCAATCAATCGGACAATATCGGGATTCGACGGTTCCAAGCAGAAGGCACCCCTTCTGTGTCGGAATCGGGTGCAGTCAACGAAAGTATCTCCGAATCCCATGCCGGGATAGGAGTAACGGCTGATTGGCACAGCCAGTAGCCGCCCAATGTGGTAGCTACAAACCGTAACCATCCCAACCCAGCGGTGCGGTGCCGTGGGAATCCTCGCGCTTCAGCGCGGGGAGGATGTCAAACCAGTCTGGCGCTGTTGAATTCTGTTCATCAGACACAATTTCTGTGAGTTCCGAGAGATCGCTCTGATGTGTGCAGTCTACAACATCAAACGGTTCGTGAAACAGTGATTTCGAACGCCGTATGGCGATTCAACACAGTCGTGTGAATCCACTCTGCCCTGCCTGAGAGCGTTCGTCAGAAGATGTTCGCCTGTCCGTACACCGATATCCCGGTGTCGGTGATCTCGTACGGCTTCGACTGCCGAGAGTGGTTCGCGTCGCGGATTTTCTGGATCTCGACGGCGAGGCGCATCTCGCGGAAGTCGGTACCGCGGATGTACTGGAGCACGAACACCGCGTCGGTGAGGTACTCGACGATCCCGTGGCGGGAGGCGTAGGGGTTCTTCTCGTTCGCCTCCGAGGTAAGCAGGGTGGTGACGCCGGCCTCTTTTAACGAGCGGGTGAACCCGAACACCTCCGAGCGGCGCTTCGCCGGGTGGTCGTACATCATCTCCAGCAGCGAGACGGAGTCGAGCACCAGCCGGTCGGCGTCGAACTCGGCGATGAGTCGCGTGAGGTCATTCCGGATCGACGCCAGCGAGTTCGCCATCTCGATCGGGTCGATGGCGACCACCGCGAGCCGGTCCGCCTCGGCGTGCTCGCGGAACGACCACCCCTTCTCCTCGGCCGTCGAGAGGATCGACTCGCGGGTCTGTTCGAGGGTGATGTACACTCCCTTCCGGTCGGATTCGAGCGCCTCGTTAAGGAATTGGAGCGCGAACGTCGTCTTCCCGGTCCCGGCACCGCCGATGACCGACAACAGCGAGCGACGCGGGACCCCGCCGAGGATCATCTCGTCGAGCCCCTCGATTCCGATGTCGGTGCGTTCGATCGACGACTCGAACTCGTCGGGATCGACGTCGAACCCCGGCGACGCACCGCCACCCTCTCCGCCGTCGAACTCACCGAATCCGACATCGTTCGGCCCACTGGAGTCGCCTGCGGCGTTCCCCCGATACCCGCCGAAGGGGTCTGCCGATCCGCTGTCAGTGGACTTACTGCCCGCTGACCCGCCGCCCGCTGATCCGCTGCCCGCTGACCCGCCGTCAAAGGGATCGTCGTCCCCGAACAACCCGCCGCCGAATCCCCCTCCAGAACCGGTCGGATCGGGGGTACCGTCATTCGCTGACTCGTCGCCAAACGGGTCCTCCTCGCCGAACGATCCGCCACCGAACGGGTCGTCGCCGCCAAACGACTCGCCGCCGAACGGATCGTCTCCCTCCGGCAGGTCGCTTTTCGGCGAGTCACTCTCAGACTCGGTACTGCCGAATACGTCTCCGGCGAAGTTGTCCTCATCGACGTCGTCCCCGGCCTCTCGCGACGGATCCCGCTCGCCGTTCCGGATTCCGCCGAACGGGTCGCTTCCGCGCTCGTCCGCGCGGTCGTCGCCTCCCCCGGGATCGGACGCTTCGCGGGCCGGAGGTTCGTCTCCGTTGGCGGTCTCGTCGTCCTCGTTGCTTTCGCCGGTCTCGTCGTCCTCGTCGCCCTCGGCCGCATCGCTGTCCGCGTCGCTGTCCCGCAACGCGCGCTCGAACCAGTCGTCCTCGTCGCTCATGGTTCCAGTCGGCCGTGAGGGGTCGGCATAGTTCTGGCAAGGCGGGGGGACGGCTTGAAACTTTCCGGAACCGCGGCCCGATGTCCGCATCCTTTTGTCCGGCGACGAGAATCGGTGGCGCATGCAGGTTGGAATCGTGGCGCGGAAGGGAAGCGAGCGCGCGGTCGCCGTCGCCGACGAGCTGCGCGACGCGGTCGCCGGCGCCGGGGCGTCCGTCTGGCTCGACGCGGAGACCGCCGATGCGCTCGGCGAGCCGGCGGCCGGTCGCGAGGTCGACGCCCTCGCGGACTGCGACCTCGCAGTCGCGGTCGGCGGCGACGGGACGTTCCTCTTCGTCGCGCGCAACGCCGGCGACACCCCGATCGTCGGGGTCAACCTCGGAGAGGTCGGCTTCCTCAACGCCGTCCCCCCAGAGGCTGCCGAGGAGGCCGTCGTCTCCGAGGTCGAGGCGTTCGACCGCGGCGAGATGAACGTGCGAGAGGCGCCGCGGCTCGCCGCCCGGACCGACGAGTGGACCTCCGTTCCCGCCGCCAACGAGGTCGTGATCCAGGGCGCCCGACGCGGCCCGGGCGCCGGAATCGACTACGAGGTCCGCGTCGACGGGAGCCGGTACGCCGGCGGACACGCCGACGGGGTTCTCGTCGCGACGCCGACCGGCTCGACCGCGTACAACCTCTCGGAGGGGGGGCCACTCGTCCACCCCGCGGTGAGCGGCCTCGTCGTCAACGAGATGGTCGCCGAGGAGGGGATGCCCCCGATCGTGGTCGACGCCGACGCGACCGTGACCGTGGCGGTCGAGGGCGTCGACGAAGTCGTCGTCGCCAGCGACGGGCGAAACGTGACGACCCTTCCCGCCCCGACCGAGGTAACCGTCGAGCGAACGACCCCGCCGATGCGGATCGCGGGGCCACCGTCGGATTTCTTCGCGGCGCTCGAGAAACTGTCGTAGACCGCTGGGCGACAAAGGTACTTAAATAGCCGGAGCGCTCCACAAAGCGTTTATTGCCCGAGGGAGCACGACCGCTCGTGAATCGCCGAACCGGTGTCGCCGGGTACGTGCTCGCGGGCGTCGCGCTGGCCGCGCTCTCGGCGGTCGCGTGGGTCGTCTCCCCCGACGCCGTTCTCGGGCCGCTGACGTGGCTCGCCGACGACCCGGTCCGGTTCGGCGCCGCGCTGATCGCGCTGACGGCGATCAGGCCGCTCCTCGCGTGGCCGACGACGCTACTCGCCGTCGTCGCCGGTTTCGGGTACGGGTGGGCCGGGGTTCCGATCGGCGTCGCCGCGATGGTCGCGACCGCGCTTCCACCGTACTGGCTCGCTCGCGCCGGGCGCGTTCGGGCCCGCGATGGCTCGCAGATCGCCGACCGGCTCTGCGGCGCGGGCGAGCGGCTGGCCGACGCCACCGGCGGCGTTCGGGCCGTCACCGCGACCCGTCTGCTGCCGGTCCCCTCGGACGCCGTCTCGCTCGCCGCCGGCGGGTCCGGGATCCGGCTCCGGTCGCTACTTTTCGGTACGGCGCTCGGGGAACTCCCGTGGGCGATCGTCGGCGTCGCGATCGGTGTCTCCGTCGACCGACTCGCGAACGGCGGCACTGCCTCGATCGATCCGACCGTGCTGGTCGCGATGGCCGGTCTCGGAACGCTGCTGCTCGCCGGACCGTTGTATCGGACATTTATAAGAGATCGCGCGTCGCCGACCGCGTGATCGGCTTCGGCGCGGCAGGCGCCGTTTCACGCCGTTGCGCCGAACGAAACCCGAGCGTCCCGCCGAGTTGAACCGCGGCGGGACGATCGAACGGGTCGTGTGCCTCCGACAGGAGACCGATGCGAGCGTGCATTCCCCTGGTCCCCGAATCCCGGGACTGCTCCCAGCCCTAACCCCGAAGCCGCGGTCGAACTGCAGTCGGACCGCAGTTGACCACAGCCGGACCGCGGCTTCAACGGGGGACCGAGGGGAACGCGACGCGTCGCCGGCTACTCCGTCTCGTTGCCGCTATCGTCGCTTCCGTCGCCGTCCGTCTCTTCGTAGTCGACCTCGATCCCGCTCGGAACCGGTCGCAGGAGGTACCGTCCGTTCCCGCGACGGACCGGAGCGAAGTCGGCGGTGAACACCGTTCGAGTGTTCTCGCGAACGTCGAACTCCGCGTTGAACGTCAGCGGCGCGTTCCCCGGGCGGTCGACCTCAGCCTCGCCGCCCTCGGCGAGCGTGCCGTCGACGTTCGAGACGTTCAACTGGAGGAACCGGTACGTACCGACCGAAAGCTCGCGCTCGTCGATCAGCTGCGTCTCCCCGTTCTGTAGCTGGACGAGGTCGGCCTCCTGTGGCTCGTCGAACTCGTAGTACTCACGGCCGGCGGGTTCGGTACTGTCGTCCTCGTCGCCGTCTGTCTCGTTGCCGTCGGTCTGGTTCCCGCCGTCGGTCTCGTTGCCGTCGGCGTCGTCACCGTCGGTCGCGTTCCCGTCGTCGGTCACGTTCCCGTCCGCACCGCTCTCGGCGCCTTCGGGGCCGAGCCAGATCCCCTCGATCGTAACTACGAGGGACGCGAAGTCGGCAATGTCGGCGGGCTGGTCGGTGACTTGTGTCGCGAGCGTTCCGGTCGCGCGGCCGACGCAGCCGGCGAGCCCGGCCGCACCAAGCGCGGCGGCGCCGGTCGCTTGCAGGTAGGTTCGCCGGTCAAGCGCGTCGAAGTCGGGCGTGCGGTCCGTCACGTTACGCTTCCTCCCCATCGCTCACACCGGAGCCGTCGTTCTCACTGGCCTCGTCGCCCGCACCGGCGCCGTCGCCGGCGATGTCGCTCACGGTCTCGCCGAGGTCGTCGACGCCGCCGGAGAGGAAGTCGTTCACGTTATTCAGAATATCGCCGACGAAGTCCGGAACCTGATCCGGCAGGTCGCTCGGCGGTCCCGCGTCTCCCGGAGCGTCGTCCGGTCCGGGGGCCGCCGCGACGGCACCGGCGGCCGCGCCGGTCCCGATCAGTACCACCGTGGCCAGCGCCACGATCAGTGTCGTTCGGATCGCGTTCATGACGGTTCCCTCTCGGACCGCTGTAACCTTTAATACCCCAAGCCGTTCAGCCGAGTTGCACCCGATTTTACTCGGTTTAAATGCCGGTAGACGGCTCGACGGCGCCGTTCCGTCGATGTCAAGAATTACTTATAAAAGAACAGATCGGACGGCTGCGACTGCGTCGTCGGCCGCAGACCACATCAGGAAAGAGATTCTGCGCACGCGGCGGACCGATTCACGAGGTGAACCCGATTCGCGAGGTGAACCGGCTCGCCTGCTGTTGGTCCGGTTAGGGCTCCAGCCGGTTCGGGTCGCGCGGGAACATGATCGCTTCCTTGATGTTGTCGAGGTCGGCGACCTTCTGGACGAGTCGGTCGATCCCGAGTCCGTAGCCGCCGTGGGGCGGGGTGCCGAAGCTGAGCGCCTCGATGTAGAACTCGAAGTTGGCGGTCTCGACGCCCTCCTCCTCCATGACCTCGACCATGCGGTCGGCGTCGTGCTCGCGCTGTCCGCCCGAGGAGAGCTCCTGACCCTTATAGATGAGGTCGAACTTCCGCGAGGCGATGTCGTCGCCCTCGACGTCCTGCATGTAGTAGAACTTCTCGTCGGGGTAGCCGACGACGAAGAACGCGGGGTGGCCCTGCTCTTCGAAGTGCTGGCCGAGCAGCTTCTCGCCTTTCGTGTCGAGGTCGGTCGGGTCGTCCGGGAAGTGCCCGAACTCGGTTTCGAGGAGGTCGAGCGCCTCGTCGAAGGTGATCCGGGGGAAGTCGTCCTCGGGCACGTCGAGGTCGACGTCGAGCAGGTCGAGCTCGCGCTCGGCGTTCTCGGCGACCGCGCGGAGCGCGTGGCGCAGCGACTTCTCTTGTACGTCCATCACGTCGTGGTGGTCGTCGATGTACGCGAGCTCCACGTCGAACATCGCGATCTCGGAGACGTGTCGGGAGGTCGCGAAGTCCTCCGCGCGGAACGCGGTACCCGTCTCGTAGACGGCCTCGTAGCCCGACGCCATCAGCATCTGCTTGTACAGCTGGGGGCTCTGCGACAGGAACGCGTCCTGATTGTAGTAGAGGATCGGGAACAGCTCGGCGCCGCCCTCGGCGCCGCCCTTCGAGATGAGCGGGGTCTTGATGTCGACGAACCCCTCGTCGTCGAACCACTCCTCCATCGCCGTCATCAGCTTCGAGCGAAGCGTGAACACCGCGAGCGTCTCCGGCTTCCGGAGGTCGAGCGCACGGTTGTCGAGCCGGGTCGAGAGGTCGACCTCGATGTCCTTCGAGATCTCGAGCGGGAGCGGGGAGTCGGCCTCGTCGATGACTTCGTATTCGGTGGGCGCGATTTCGACGCCGCCGGGCGCCTGGTCGCTCTCCAGCGGCTTCCCGACGACGCGGACGACGTCCTCGGCGCCGGCGTCCTGAACGGCCTCGAACAGCTCCGGCTCGCGCTCCTCTTTGAAGACGATCTGGATGAGTCCCTCGCGGTCGCGCACGATGAGGAAGACGAGGCCTCCCAGATCGCGGATCTCGTGGACGTGGCCGGCGATGGCGACCTCGTCCGCGTCCGGTTCGACGTCCGACGTGTGGATTCGCTCGATCATAACGGTGGCTGCTTACGCGCAACTGGTCGGGCGTTCGTCATAGGCCTGTCGTCTCGCCCTCGCCGGAACCGGGCGATATGGGTCATCTACGCGGGATTCGCGGTCGCGGCTCGATCGGTTGCCTCCCATCTGTAAGATGTTCGGTATCGTTTCACATGGTCGCCATAGATTTAATAACTACCCAACAGATTGAACGGTAACGGCGTTTTCGCGCCGCCGGAGTCCACGCATGACCCGCTTCCGTTCCGTCGACTCGGCGTCCGCCGCTCTCGTCAGCGGCGCGCTCCTCGGCTGGAACGGCTACGGGACTCCGGAGACACGGTCCGTCCGCCCGACCGCGTGACGCGCGTCGGCTGGGGAGTTCCCCGCGGGACGGACCGCATCCCGACTTCTCCAGCCGTCGCTGTGTCGCCCGCCAACCGCCGGGCGTGACCGTGCCCCTCGCGAGCGTCGGGTCCGCCAACGGCGGACTCGCGTTCGAGGCCGCGGACCGGTCCGCGCCGCGTTCGACTCGCGGCGAGGGGCTATGGCAGCAGCCATCCACACGCAGACCGTGGAAGCGACCGTAACGGTGCGCGTCTCGCAGGCCGCCGCCGGTGACCTCGTCGCCGGGGTCCGCACGCAACTGGAGCGAGTCGACGGCGTCGACGTCGAGGACCTGTCGATCGCCGGCCTCCAGCCCGGGCTCAACGACACGATCGTCGAGGCGGTCGCGACCCTCTCAGTCCCGGACGCGGACCGACCCGCCGAGCGCGTCGCCGATTGCGTTGCCGACCGGCTGGCCGATGGATTCGGCGTCGAGCCGGAGTGCGTCGAGCGAGTCGAACCGCCGGGGTGACCGGGGTCGTCCCGATCAGCGTCTACTCCTCGTCGAGCCGATCGCGAACCTCTCGCTCCGCCTGACGGAGCACGTCCCGGATCGGGAGCCCAGTCGTCTCGGCGACCTCGGCAGCGTCGTCGTATTCGGCGCTCACGTCGTAGACGTCACCGTCGGCGGTCGAAGCGACCTTCACCGTCACCTCGTGGTCGCCGCCGTCGATCGAGAGCGTTACCGTCTCGAAGTCGCGCTCGGCGATCCACCGGTGGCTCGCGCCGGAGTGGCGGACGCCGAGAGTCCCCGTCTCGCGGGCGAGCCGCTCCGCGATCGCCTCGGCGTCTTCGGGCTTGCAGATCACTTTCACGAGGTGGCCCGGCCGCGATTTCTTCATCGTCGTCGGAACGATCGTCACGTCGCGGGCGCCGGCGCGCGAGAGTGTCTCTTGGAGCCCGCCGAGTACCTCGGGATCGGCGTCGTCGAGGTTTGTTTCGAGGACGGCGATGTCGTCGTGGACGAGGCCGTGGGTGTGGTGGTCGTCGGTTTGGTGGTCGTCTGTGTGGTGGGGAGCGTCGCCGTGATCGCGCCCGCCTACCTCCAGATCGCGTCCCTCGCCGACCAGCACCCGGAGCACGTTCGGGTGGTTCTCGAAGGTCGCGTCGCCCGCCCCGTAGCCAGTGGCGTCGACGTCGAGGTCGGGGATCGCGTCGGCGCCCTCGGCGACCGCGGCGAGGATCGCGGCGCCCGTGGGCGTGAGGAGTTCGCGGTCGATCGGCCCGCCGACTACCGAGAAATCGGCGCCAGCCGCGACCTCGGTTGTCGCCGGCGCGGGGACCGGGTAGACGCCGTGGCTCATCTCGACCTCGCCGCCGCCCGTCGCGACTGGGGTCGTTACGACCCGCTCGGGGTCGAGATCGTCTAAGAGGAGCGCCGCGCCGACCACGTCGGCGATGGCATCGTCCGCGCCGACCTCGTGGAAGTGGGTCTCGTCGAGTTCGGTGCCGTGGACCGACGCCTCCGCGCGACCGAGCCGCTCGAAAGCGTCGAGCGCGAGCGACTCGACGGATTCGAGGAGATCCATCGACTCGACGAGCGCGACGACTTCGGGGTAGGTGCGGTGGACGCCGGCACCCTCGGCGTGTTCGGACTCGGCGTGATCGTGGGTGTGATCGTGGGTGTGATCGTGAGAGTGATCGTGAGAGTGATCGTGAGAGTGATCATGCTCATGGGAATGACCGTGCTCATGAGCATGGTCGTGGCCGTCACCGTCGCCGTGGTTGTGGCTGTGGCCGTGGCTGTGACCGTCACCGTGAGTGTGATCGTGATCGTCGTCGTCGCCGTCGAGAAGCACGTCGACGGTCGTCGCCCGGATCCCGTTTTTGGTCGTCTCGCCGATCTCGTACCGGACCGGGAGCCGATCGGTCACAGGCGCAAGGGCGTCGGGGTCGGCGCCGGCCGCAATCAGCGCGGCGCAAATCATGTCGCCGGCGGCACCGGTCCGACCGTCGAAGACGAGCGTTCGCATGACCGATCGGAGGCCACCGCGAGACAAATACTCCCGGATCCGACTCGCTGGCGACGCGATCCGTGTCGAGCTTTTAAACGGCTCTTCCGGCTCCGCCGATCGATCGGATCGTCCGTGCGCCTATCGGGGCGCGGAAACCTGTTCGCTTAACCCGCCGTGTATTGTTATAACAGATATATGGTTGAGGCCTTACTTCTCGTCGGGTTCGTGGTCGCAGCGTTTGTCGGGTACAACATCGGTGGTGCGACGACGGGGCCGGCGTTCGGGCCGGCGGTCGGTGCAGATGTGCTCTCCAAGTCCGGGGCCGCTGCACTGATGTCGGTGTTCTTCTTCATCGGCGCGGGGACGTTGGGCCAGCGCGTCGTGACGACGCTCGGCGAGGACCTCGTCACCGGCGGAAACGTGTTCACGCTGGAGACGAGCATCGTCGTCCTCTTCTTTATCGGAGGCGCGCTCTTCGTCGGCAACTTCGCCGGCGTGCCCGCATCGACGTCGATGACGGCGGTCGGCGCCATCGCCGGACTTGGACTGGCGACGGGTACCCTTGACCGGGCCGTGATGGGCGAAATCGCTATCTGGTGGATCGTCGCGCCGATCATCGGGTTCTGGGTCTCCGGCGTCGTCGGCCGATACTTCTACCCCGCGATCGACAGCTGGGTGGCGATCGAAAGCACCGAAGGCTCGCTGTTCGTGTTCGACCGGTCTGGGATTATCCCCAAACCGGTCCCGGGACCGAACACGACGCGCCGCGAGTTCGTCGGCGGGTTCGTCGTCATCGCGATCGGCTGTCTGATGGCCTTCTCCTCGGGGACATCGAACATCGCGAACGCGATCGCACCGCTCGTCGCGCTCGACAACGTCGAGATGACACCGATGATCCTCCTCGGGAGTGCCGCCGTCGCTGTCGGAGCCTTCACGATCGCGCGCCGGACGCTCGACACGCTCGGCAACGACATCACCGACCTCCCGCTGACCGCGGCGATCGTCGTCGCCTGCGTCTCCTCCGGAATCGTCATCAGCCTCTCGGCGGTGGGGATTCCGGCGTCGTTCGTCATCATCGCGACGATGTCGATCGTCGGCCTCGGCTGGGGGCGCGCGACACGAACAGTGACGGTCAAACAGGGAATTAGCGGCGAGAAGGAGCCGAAAGTCTCCGTCGGCGCGCTGAAGGCCGACGAGACGGGACCGATCGGCGAGGGCGACCCGTCGGACATCCCCTCGGCGTCGGATCTGTTCAACCCGGGCACGAGCGCACGCGTCGTGCTGATGCAGAACGTCGTCCCGCTCCTCTCGACGGTCGGGGCGCTCGTCACGTTCACGCTCCTGTTCCAGTTCGTCTGGTAAGCCGCAAGATCGAGACCGCCTACCGACCGAACCGCCGCTGTCGATCCTGAAAGTCAAGCACCGCCCGGAGGTAGTCCCGCTTTCTGAAGTCCCGCCAGTTCACATCGGTAAAGTAGAGTTCGGCGTACACCGACTGCCAGATGGCGAAGTCCGAGAGCCGCTCGGCGCCGGTTTTGATCACGAGATCGGGCTCTTCGGGGAACACCAGCCGGTCCGAGACGTCGGCGGGGTCGATCGATTCCGGATCGAGGTCGCCGGCGTCCACGTCGACTGCGAGCTCCCGGACTGCGGCCGCGAACTCGGCTTTCCCGCCGAGCCCGACCGTGATCCGGATCGGTGCGTCGTCCAGTCGTCCGTCGCGCTGTCCCTCGGCGTCCGATCTCCTGTTGCGCCGTCGCCGTTCGGAGTCGGTTCCGGACTCGTCTCCGGGAGCGGTTTCGGACTCGGACGCGCTGTCGTCAACTACGCCGTCGTCAACAATGCCGCCGTCGACCACGCTGCCGGCGACTACGCCGCCGTCAACCACGCCGCCATCGAGCACTTCGTCCTCCGGTCCTCGAACGACGACCCGTCGAGGGGCGTCGATCCGTCGGAGCTCGCGGACGAGCGTCGAGACGACGGCCGCGTCGAGCACAGATACTGAGACGGTGACGCGCTCTGCGCCGTACTCGAAGGCCCACCCAAGCGCCGCCGAAAGGGTGTCGAACGCGCCGTTAGCGAGGAGGTCGCGTTCGGTGATGACGATCGCGACGTGTTCGGGCGGGTCGCCGTCGTGGAGCCGGTGGCGGACGGCGAGGTACGTGTCGTACAGTCCCACATTGGTCGGTCTCTGCGGGGTGTATAAAAACCAGCGGCCGCTGACGTTGTAGGTGTCGACCACGTTCTTGGGGCGGTCGCGACCGGCGACGAGGGGTTTAATTCGCCCTCGGCCGTAGCGCCGGCGATGGCAGACAGCTACCGCGGGGTGTTCGGCGCGATCCCTTATGCGATCCGCGAGACGGAGTCGTGGACGATGCGCGTGTACGGCGTGATCGGGGCGCTCGCGGCCGGGCTGATCGCGACGGTGGTCACTCTCGCGCTCGTCGTCTGGATGGCCGAGACCGCGGAGGTGCAGAGCGGGACGTTCCTGTTCTCGCGGTCGCTGTACGTGATCGCCGGGTTTGCTGCGGTCGCGCCGCTGCTCGCTCCCCTGCTGTTCGTCGCTCGTCGGCACCGCCGCGGCGACCCCGTGAAGGCGGGCTACGACCGAAAGCTCGCGTACGGCGGGTTCCTGTTCCTCATCTCGCTGTACGTCGGGATGGTCATCTCCGCGCCGGCGGAACTCCGCGATCCGACCGAGTCGGTCGTCGTCGGCGCCCTCTACGGGCTCCCGCAGGTCGCGGGCGTCGTACCGCCGGTCTTGGCCGCGCTCGTCGTGTTCGCGATCCACTACCGGCTTCGGGCGCCCGACGCGACAAGCCCGACCGACACCGACACCACTTAGTCGGACGCTCCCAACGGTCCGGGTGCGGTGGGATGGCAGAGCGGCCTATTGCGCCGGTCTTGAAAACCGGTAGCCTCACGGCTTCCTGGGTTCGAATCCCAGTCCCACCGTCAGCGCGCGGCGCACTCGGCGCCGCGTGCGTCTCGCACACACCGAGAAACCCCTTTGAGTCACATCTCGGAACGGCACCGAGACCGATCGGCTCACCTCTCCGATCCCGCGCCGATGTGAACCGCGAGCCGAGCGTTCGATATCCGGGCGTTCGAGATCCGTCGTGTCAGGTGACGTGTGATATCATGTGGCGCATTATCTTTAACAGGTTTCCGGAACATGTTGGTGACAGGTGATACAACGATGAGCTACGAACTTGATCCGCTGCCGTACGATTACGACGCGTTGGAACCGCACCTTTCGGAGCAGGTGCTGGAATGGCATCACGACACGCACCATCAAGGGTACGTGAACGGGTGGAACTCGGCCGAGGAGACGCTCGAAGCGAACCGCGAAGAGCACGACTTCTCGTCGTCGGGCGGGGCGATCCGGAACGTGACCCACAACTCGTCGGGTCACATCCTGCACGACCTGTTCTGGCAGAACATGAGCCCGGAGGGCGGCGACGAGCCCGATGGCGCGCTGGCCGACCGGATCGCGGAGGACTTCGGCTCGTACGACGCCTGGAAGGGCGAGTTCGAGGCGGCGGCGTCCGCCGCGTCCGGCTGGGCGCTCTTAGTGTACGACACATTCTCGAACCAGCTGCGGAACGTCGTGGTCGACAAGCACGACCAGGGCGCGATCTGGGGCGGTCACCCGATTCTGGCGCTGGACGTGTGGGAGCACTCCTACTACCACGACTACGGCCCGGCTCGTGGCGAGTTCGTCGACAACTTCTTCGAGGTCGTCGACTGGAACGAGCCCGCGACCCGCTACGAGCAGGCCGTCGAGCTGTTCGAGTAACGCTCCACGCTCGGACGCGCCGCGACGCGCGCGTCGGAACCCCGAGATTTTTTCGGATGATCGACCGCCGAGCTTTGGTGCCACCTCTCAGTGCGAGGAATGGCTCTCTGTCACCCGTATCGGCAGCGTTTATGAACGCGACGCCGTAGCCACGCCCATGCCCGAGCCGAAGTCGACGTTCGACGCGACGTACCCGTGTGACTTCTACGAACCCGCAGAGCTGTTCGAGTCCGATCAGATGTACACGATCCCGGAGATCGCCCGGCTGCTGCAGGAGTTAGATCCGGACGCCGAGATCGACCCCGACACCGAGGCCGTACTGATCGACTGGGCGATTCCCTGGGTGATGACTCACGCCGAGGACCTCGTGATCGCGGAGCCGCTGGCGGAGGACGGTCCCGGCTACTACGGGGTCGCGCCGCACGCGATCGACGGTGAAAAGGGAGCAGGAGAAGGGGACACCGACCTGCAAGACGGAGCGTGAGCCCGGACCGACCAGACGCCTTAGTGATCCTCGTCGCCGGCGGTGCTCGCGTTGACGCCGGCAAGACGACGTTCTCGACCGGGCTGGTGGCAGACCTCGCTGCCCGCGCCGGCGACGCGGTCGGCGTCAAACCCCGCGCCGGCAACGACTACTGGTACGACCACGACGACTACCGGATCGCAAGCGATTCGGGGCGGCTCTACGGGAAAGACGCGAGACGCCTCGCGGCCGCGAGCACGCGATCGCTGGCGAGCGTTGGGGAGCGGAGCCGTCCCGAGGCGATCACTCCGGAGTCGATAAATCCCGTTCACCGGCTCTGGCGGCCGACACCCGACCGAACCGGCATGCTGGGTGACACGGACCGGACGTTCCTCTGCGACCGGGTGACGACCGAGGGCGGCTCCCGGTTCGTCGTCAACGGGGCGGCCGAGGCCGCGGGACTGCTTCCCGACGGTCTCGCCGACCGATTCCCGCTCGCGGAGGCAACTCGGGTCGACGACGTAGCGGCGTTCAACGACGTGATGGCGGCCGACTACCTCCCGGCGTTCGACCGCCTCGCAGCGCGGGTCGCGGCGGCGTCGGTGCCCGTCGTCGTCGAGTCGTACGCGGACATTGCCGGGCCGCTCCCGCGCGATGGACCGGTCAAGCCCGACGCGGTGGCGGTCGTCGATCCGGGTCGCGCGCGAATCTATGCCGGCGACCGATACGCGAAGGCGCGCGCGGTCGCGTCCGGCAGCCCGCGCGAAGGGACGATGGAGGAGCATACCGGAACCGTAACGGAGATGATCGAGCCGCTCGCGACAGTGGATCTACCGGCCTTATCCGGCGACGAACGCGGCGACCCGGAGCGCGTCACGGAGCGCTACGGCCCCGCCTACGAGATGCTGATCGACGCGGTCTAACGGGAGAACGGACGGAACTCGGAAAAGTGGTGGCGGCGCGCTCAGGCGTTGCGCTTCGTGTAGTGCTCGATCGCGGATTCGATCGAGGAGAGTTCGGCGTTCACCCGACTGTCGGCGACGCGCATGAACCCGGGAGTGTACGACGCGGAGTAGTCGAAGATGGTGTTGACCGCGCGCTTCGGGGCGGAAGCGGCCGTGAAGTCGGTGATTGTGTACACGCGGGTCGTCGGGAACGCGGTCCAGAACGTGCTGGAGACCCAGCGGTCCTCGTCCTCGAAGGCCGTCCCGACGCGACCGGTGGCGAGGTACTCACCGTCGTGGTAGAAGAGGAGGAGGTCGCCTTCTTCCATCCGCTCGAACGTCGAGCCGTTCCCGCTGTCGTCGTCGACGGCCCACAGACGGACTTCGTCGAGGTCGGCGAGAGGGTCCGGGCGGTCGTCGTACTCAGTGAGGTCGACCGCAGACTGAACCGTTCGATCGAAGTTCTCCGGGTCGATCGGGACCAGGAAGACGTTCGCACTCATTACTCCCACTTCCGCCGGGAGGGGTTTAAAACCGTTCGTTGCCGCCCCGGCCTATCGACGGTCGCTTGATGACCACTCGGCGACTACTCGGCAACGACTCGGCGACTACTCGGCAACAACTCGGCGACCGTATCCCGATCGATCCCGGCTCAGTCGCCGCCGTCCCCATCGTAGATACGATCCATCCGCGCGGCCATCACGAAATCGGACTCGTGGAGCCCGCCGATGTCGTGGCTCCACATCTCGACGCCGACCTCGCCCCACGAGAGGTGGAGATCGGGGTGATGCCCCTCTGCCTCGGCGAGTTCGCCAATCTCGTTCGTGAACGCCAGCGCGTCCGCGAAGTCGTCGAACTCGTAGGTCGCTTCGAGGTGGTGGTCGTCGACGACCTCCCACACCGGACCGAGTTCGGCGAGATACTCGGCGTACTCGTCGTCGGTGAGCGGTTCGGCTCCCTCGTCGGCCGGCTCAACTGGCTCGTCTGCGAGCGGTGATGACATACCACACTGTTGGGCGACGAGCGCCTTGTACCTTCCGCGGATGAACTCCGACGTCGGGGGCTTCAGTAGGGAGAGCGGTGAAGCGCTGCCAGGACCTGTTGCGTATCGACGCCGTCCGTCGCACTCATGCGTGGCGGCCTACCGCGCACGTTCTCGACGGCGCGAGAGTCAATTAGCTCCACCGAACCGAAAATATCAAATGATAAATCATATACGGACCGATAAGCCACGTACGACGGAATTACTCCCAGCGTGTCCGGAATACCGAGAGATTGCGTAGGTGCGCTCGAAATTTCGTCCGACTCAGTAATGTATCATGCTCGCGTTTGTAAGCCGGATGGAACAATAATACCAGATATATAACAAAGGACCGACCCGTCCTACGGTGGGGTGTGGTGAATCCGAACGAAGACGACGGCGAACGATTGGCGGATAGTGCGGGAATCAACACGCGGCGACAGTTCATGGCCGGATCGGCCGGTGCGCTCGGCGGTCTCGCACTCGGAGGCGCGTTCGTTGGGTCCGGAGCTGCCCAGATGGACGATGAGGAAGACGGCGGAAACGGCGAAGACGGCGGCGAGCCGGTCGAAGAGCCGGTCGAAAACGAGTTCGAGGACGACGTCGACATCCTCAACTACGCTCGAACGCTCGAACTCCTCGAAGCGAGCTTCTACACGCAAGGGCTGGAAAACATCGGTGAGGAGGCCTTCATGAACACCCTCAGCGAGGGCGACCCGCTCCGCGATGGGATGTTCGGAGAGCTCGAGACGATACAGGCTCACGAGGAGGCCCACGCCGAGGCCCTCGGGGCGGCGGTCGAGGAACTCGGCGGCGAGCCGGTTGAGGAGCCGGAGTTCGACTTCGGGGAGACGGTAGAGGATCCAATGATGTTCCTCGAAATGGCCGCACAGATCGAGGATGTCGGTGTCTCCGCGTACGCCGGTGCCGCACCCTACATTGAGAACGATGCCGTCCTCGTCCCGGCGCTCGGGATCCACAGCGTCGAGGCCCGCCACGCCTCGTACCTGCGGACGCTTAACGGCGATACGAACTTCCCGAATGTGATCGACGCGCCGCGCTCCCGATCGGAAGTCGAGGAAATCGTTGCTCCGTACATCGTTGGCATGGAAGCGCCTGACGACGAGGAGGACGAAGAAAACGGTGAGGAGGAAAGCAGCGGTGAGGAGAGCGGTTCCGACACCCCTGACAACGGAACTGACACTCCCGACAACGGCACAGACACTCCCGACAACGGCACAGACACTCCCGACAACGGCACAGACACTCCCGACAACGGCACAGACACTCCCGACAACGGCACAGACACTCCCGACGACGACACCAACACCTCGTCCTGACGGAGTAGCGAAAGGGACCACGGCGGAGCAGACGTAGCGCCTCCGTCTGTGGTACCAGCGGTCGTTTGTCCCCATTGGAGCCGACAGCCACTCTGAGAAACAGGTCTTGTTCCGACCATACTGCGTCGGTCTCGGTCGGACTCGATCCCCGTTATTTCGGTTGGTCAAGCCTACTCGGCAGTAGCATCGTCTTGCGATTCGTGTGACGCGAATTCCGAATAGATCGGCCTTGAGCCGATAATCTTCAGAGTTAGTGGTATCACCTCTCACCGGTCAGTGAGCACGTGGTAGGTCCCATCAAATCGCTCTGTAGAGAGAAATTGCCGCCTACTCCGCGGTGCTGTCGGCGTCTCCCAGAGCGACAACTTCGTTGGGGTCGTTGCAATATCAGTTGGGCAGTAGTACTATTTCCCGTCACGAATACCGGCCTCTAGTGGATTAAAGCGCAAGTAGAAGTGGGTTGGGGCGGATTTGAACCGCCGGCCTCCTCAGCGCCTCTCA
Source organism: Halorubrum lacusprofundi ATCC 49239 (assembly GCF_000022205.1). NCBI lineage: Archaea > Methanobacteriati > Methanobacteriota > Halobacteria > Halobacteriales > Haloferacaceae > Halorubrum > Halorubrum lacusprofundi. The sequence goes on along the minus strand of NC_012029.1, from coordinate 1,667,287 downwards.
CGTCTGCCTGCGGCAGATTCGGCGCTCCCGCGGATTCAAGATCTGCGGTATAACGCCGCGCACGTACCACACAGGGTCGGGCGATTCGGAAACACTGATGACCCGACAAATCGAACCCGAACGCGCAGTAGAACGGTACCTAAACGAACGCCGGGCGGACATTTCTGAGTCCACCTATTACAACCACTCATCCCTGCTGTCACAGTTCATTGAGTGGTGTGAGGCCGAAGGTCTGGACTACGTCAACGAACTTGACGGGTTCCACATCTCCGACTTCAAAATCCATCGCCGGGACGAGGATGGTATCAACAAAGTCACACTCTACAATCAGATGACTGTCCTTCGCGTCTTCCTCCGGTGGTGTGAATCACGCAGTCTGGTTGAAGACCTCGCGGAGAACATCTTGATGCCGGTTCCCGAAGATGACTCTCGGGACACGATGATCGACTCGGAGACGTCCGCACAGATCCTCCAATACCTCCAAAAGTACGAATATGGGACGTTGAAACACACGGTATTCTCGCTCCTGTGGGACACCGGGTTCCGTGTGGGAACTCTCCGAGCGGTCGATCTTGGAGATTACCATTCAGAGAAACAGTTCATTGAGGTGGAACACCGTGCGGAGACTGGTACACCGCTCAAGAACAAGTACGGAGCCGAACGTGAAGTGAATCTCCATGAATGGGTGTGTGACGTGATCGACGACTACGTCGAAATGTACAGGCACGACATAACCGATGACCACGGACGGGAACCACTAATCACGACGGAACAAGGTCGTCCTGTTCGGTCGAACATACGTGGCCACATTAACTCCATGACGCGCCCCTGCGTGTACGCGGGCAGGTGCCCCCACGATAGGGATCCAGATAGTTGCGAAGCCGCGCAGCGACGGGACGCAGCCGCACGGTGTCCTGGTTCGGTTCCTCCTCACGCAATTCGTCGGTCCGCGATCACAGCATGGCTCAACGATGGCCACACAAAGGAACTCCTCTCCGATAGGATGAACGTCTCCGTGAAGACGCTGGAGAAGCATTACGATGCCCGGACGGAAAGCGAAAAGCGGGAACTTCGCCGCGAGGAGTTCGGGATGGAGTAGCGAAGCCGTTTTTTAATCATCATCCTCGGCACAAACCCTGGGGGTTCGAGCGCCCAACACCACCCTCTATTTCTTCACTCAGTTTGCCGGTTACATCGACGCAGTACACGAATTTGGGTACTTATTTACCACTGGACGTTGTCCATAAAGTGAAGGCAGATTCTCGCGGGACTCCCAACTTACGAGTCGCAACTCCCGGATTTCTTTCGGAGTGCTTGACACATTGAGGATATGAGTTTGTCTCGCGTTTCGTACTTCCTTTCAACAGATATGTCCACAGAATCATCTACACCGGCTGAACTGACGGAAGAACTGACCAAAGAGCGTGTTCGATCCCACCGTGACGACGTGATCCAGCAGGGATTCTCTACCTCGGAGATTGCGCTCATTGAGGCACTTCCTGCCTCGGGCAAGAGTTACGGAGTTCTCCAATGGGGGGCAGAAACGGATAATCAAATGACGATTTTGGCTCCCCACCACGACCTCTTGAACGAGTATGAGAACTGGTGTGCCGAACTGAATCTCTCAGTAAAGCGCCTACCTTCGTTCCACCGAGACTGTGAGAGTGTATCACTTGACGACGATGGAGAACCTGCGGATGAGCGCACAAAGGAACTTCTCGGATTGTATCGGCAGGGGATCAGGGGAGAGAGGATTCACCAGCAGGCAAGCAAGTTGGTCAGTAGTAATCTGGCTTGCCAGCACGATGGGGAATGTCCCTATATCCAGAAGCTCAATATCGATACAGATGCTTACGATGTTCTCCTTGGCCACTATCTCCATGCCTACCAGACCGACTGGACTGATGAACGGTACGTAGCGGTCGACGAGTTCCCGGGTGACGCGTTCGTACAGGAGTTCACAGGACACGTCCCACCAGCTGTCACGGCATATCTCCAACAGGAAGACCGCCTACCGTTTCACGACTACGCTGAATTGCTTGAACGGCAGTCAGAGTTTCAGGACGAAGTCGAAGCGTGGAAAGAGGACGTTTGGTCTGACTATGACGCTGCCCACGTTCTTCGAAATTCGAACTCGTCAGCACACGCTCTCGCCCCGTTGATGACACGGGCGAATCTTGAGAAGGAGCGTCTGGATAACCGATGGCAATTTGCTGACCTCGGGCGTGGAAAAGTAGCTGCTCGAAATACCGATCACCAATGGTCGTTCCTCTTGCCTCCGAACTTCGAAGGAGCGGAGAGCGTTGTTGTCCTCGATGGAACGCCAGTCATCGAACTGTGGGAACTCGTAATGGGAGCAGATATTGAGCGGATTCCTCTTCTCGATGACGACCAGAAGCAGCTATATCTTGAGAGTGTCCTCGGACTTAATCTCGTCCAGACCACAGACAACTGGAACGCCTATCAGGGTGGAGAGGGAGTGTCCCCCACCGTCGATATACCCGTTGTGGAAAAGATCGCAGAAGTTGAAGGCAGAAACCCCGGGGTTATCACCTCTAAGAAGGGCCTCAATCAGTACGAAAATCATGGGCTGAACTCATTGGTCACGCAGACAGAGAACTATGGCGGTCTGAAGGGTATCAACACCCTCGGGACGACAAGGGTCGGCGTTATTCTCGGAAATCCCCATCCGGGCGACGACGTAATCGAGAAGTGGGGCGCGCTGGCCAATATTTCCGTAGAGCGACAGGAAGGAACTGAAGGCAAAAATACCGACTATGGGCCCTTCGGGAATCGTGCGATGGAAGCAGAGATCCAGAACAAGGTTCTCCAAGCAGCTATGCGATTCGGACGTACCGAGGAACACGGAGAAAAGGGGGCAACTGTGTACGTCCACACGTCGGCACTTCCGGAGTGGGTAGAGGCCAAGAAGCGTTTCGCTACCGTTGACTCGTGGATTACCCATAAGAACGGAATGAAGCAGGTGATTGAGACAATCCGAAACTTCGATGACTGGAAGGCTTTGGAGTGGAAGGTCGGAAAGGTAGCTGAGTGTGTGACCATCTCCAAGAACTCCACCCGAAAACACCTCAAGACACTTGCCGAACAGGGGTATCTCGATAAACGGACTGCGGGCCGTGGTGGTGCGTTTCATTTCTCGAATGTTCGTTTGGAGGAAGCGCAGAAGTACGGACACGTGGAATTTGCTGAGTAGTTTCCGAAGGCAGGGTATAATGTAGTATAGGAAGGCTTTGGAAAAACCATACTTTGAGGTGGGATTCGTCCCCGCAAGAGACTCCCGAAATGTAGTATGACAATTCGTTCGGTTACTCGTTCGATATTCCAACGCATTGAGTGGGAAGGAACTCCTCCGGCTCAATGTACTGTTCCTTGGAAGGAGCAACAAGCCACTCAGGTAGCAGATTCATTCCGCGATGATTGCTCGGTGGTACGTCATAGAATCGCGTGAGAGGGAAGCTGGTGGCTTTCACGACCCTCCATGCTCTCTGGTTCAGGTTACTCTACACCTGTCGAATATCGCATCTAAGAGTTAGAACCAGAGAATTACCAGTGTTTATATATCTAAATAAAAGCTGGTTAGTGTGGAAGAACATTGGTTATGGTATCTTACTGGAGCGGTTGATACGTCAGCTACAATGACAATCAATGTCCAGAAAGACAATCGAAATAACGTTGGGTATATTCTACTTCCGAAATTCTATTTCAGCCGACCGACGGACGTGAAATCGGTCTTCGGAATGATTGATGAATACTTAGAAAATACAACAATAACATACCAGATAAAAGAGTTCGAAAAATCAAACCGACTTGAAATTCAAAACGGAGAAGACATTCGAAAATTCCTCGATCCCATTGTCGACGGCTTCATTCAACAACGAGATCGAGCTGAGTATTTCCTCGATCAAGTGCTTCCGCTATTTGAAAATGGGAGTCCTAAGTCCGAGGAAAAATTCATTGAGGCAATGGAGGTTGTTGATGGATTAGCAGAGTATCCGATACAGCCACGTCAAAGCTCCAAATACGACGCCGACTACTTCCGAGAGGAATGGGGGCTATGAGGGAAGAAGTTTCTTCTCGGCTTTGTTAGCGGCCTTCTCGTCGCCCTCGCTTCGGAGGTCTTCGATGGTGTGCTGGATGATTTCGAGTGAATATAACCTTTCGACTCAATGTGAAGAAATTGCTGAAATGTATAGGTTAATCTTACGTTCGGCAGGTACACTGTAATTGAGCGATAGTTCGTAAACAAAAGCGAAAAATCAGACACTCAGCCGGAAAACCCGCAGACGGAGCTACTTAGTGTGCGATCGCGTATGCCGGTCAGTGTTCTAACTGGTGGATATTATTGCATTGAGTCGGGTAGCTCTTCTCCACTTCAATGCGCTGGTTCACTCCGGACCACACACGACCTCTCGAAGTTCCTCGTAGAGATCGGGATGATGCTCTCGTAGAATCTCCACGTCGGTCGTCATCTCGCCCTCGATCTTGCGACGAATGCGAGAGATAGCCTGATACCGAAGGTCGTCATCCGACTCACTCTCCCCCTCAATGAGTTCCCGCTCTCGATCCGTCAACAGAGCGCGTCCCATCGTAATGATAAGTCCACAAACTTGCTGAACACTTGGCTCTGACCCTCACAGGGAAGCCGCTGAGTTGGTCGAGAGTCGTCTTCTGAGCAGTTAGAACAACTCTTCTTGCCATTCGTGTCCGAAGTATCCCTGAGTGTACTTTCCCTTTTTACCTCGGAAAACACTTTCTCGTAGCGTATCGAGGTGTCCAGCAATCTCGAACATTCCCCGTTTGGTAGTGTGCTTTCCGTCTTCTACCATCGGGAGGATTTCATCGAGCATGATCTCAGCTTCATCTTGCTGTTGAATTAGGCCAGAGAATATCGGCTCAATGAACCGCTTTATCGACTCGGGTTGGTAGATGATTATCTGCGAACTTCCATTTGTCCGATTTTCTGTCCGGTATATCACTCCGTGATCCTCACAATACTCGTCAACCATTCCCAACACTACCTCTTTCTTTTCATTTCGAGAGATTGAGAGCGTCGGAGTGAATCTGTATCCTATTGAGAACTCGTCGTCTTTTTTGATTTTTCCGCTGAAAACTCCGACACTATCAACCATGCCGGTAAGATACCACATCCAATGTTCTTCCATGCTATGCCATCTCAGTCTACCGTTTTAATATCAGTGAATCGGGGTTAGCATTCACACGTTTCGTCACCTTCTCCTCTACTCTCAGTATGACTCGACTCTTCACACGTCTACACAACAACAACCGCGCCACTAAGTTATGTTGCGAGAATCGCTGTATGGCGGCGGGGTTATGAAATACAGAGATGATCTGGTATATAAAAGAATACACTCCGGATACGCCTTGTTGAATGTGGTCAGTTGGCTGTGAGGAGATCGTCTGTAATCACCCTCAATGTGCAGTTACCGGCAGTTTATTATCACTTCCGTGTCTCCTTGAGAGTGAATCGCTGTACGGCCCTGTGGTGAGACGTGAAGCGTTGCTCCGCAGTTCAATTGAGAACGCTGGAAGGAACAAACCCCGGCACGGCGCGGGGACAGTCTCCTTGAGAAACGCGCGCAGCGCAAGTGGGTTGGGGCAGATTTGAACTGCCGGCCTCCTCCATGTCAAGGAGGTGTCATAACCGGACTAGACTACCAACCCGCAGGGGCTTACTGACGCATTTCTTCGTATCCGGGGGACGTAATTGAACCTTTCGTTTCGGTCGCCGACGCGGGGGTACGGTCGGTCGATTCATCGGTCCGATTCCTCTCCACTTCCTCACGAGCCGGCCGGGTTCCGACCGGTTTTACTGGCTCGGTGAGAATCATCGGGTATGGTCGATCTCGCCGCCCGCACCGAGAGGCTCGACGCGTATCTCGACGAGCGCGGGCTCGAAGCGGTCTGGTTCGCCAAGCCGAACGGGTTCGCGTGGCTCACCGGCGGCGACAACGTCGTCGACGCCGACGCCGACTTCGGGGTCGGGGCCGCCGGCTACGACGGCGATCTCCGGGTGATCACAGACGACATCGAGGCGGACCGCCTCGCCGACGAGGAGCTCCCCGACGCCGTCGCCGTCGAGTCGTTCCCGTGGCACGCGAACTCGCTGGCTGAGGCGGTCACTGAGCGCTCTCCCGCGCCAGCGGCCGCCGACTTCGACGTACCGGGCTTCGAGCGCGTCGACGGGAGCCGGCTTCGGCAGCCCCTCACCGACGATGATGTCGAGCGCTACCGCGAACTCGGTCGGGAGGCCGCCGCCGCCGTCGAGACCGTCTGCCGCAACCTCGAACCTGAGGACCCGGAGTACGAAGTGGCCGCCGGCATCGACATCTCGCTCGCGTCCCGCGACGTCGACACCCCGGTCGTGCTCGTCGGCGGCGCTGAGCGCGCCCAGCGCTACCGCCACTACACCCCGAGTGACGCGACGCTCGGCGACTACGCGCTCGTGTCCGTCACCGCCGAGCGGGCCGGCCTCTACGCCTCGCTCACCCGAACCGTCGCGTTCGACGCCCCCGACTGGCTAGAGGAGCGCCATCGCGCGGCCGCGCGCGTCGAGGCAACCGCGCTCGCCGCGACCGAGGCCGCCGCGGCCGGAGAGCTAACGGGCTCCGATGGCCCGGACACCGCCGGCGACGTGTTCGATACGATCCGAACAGCGTACGACGCCGTCGGCTTCGCCGGAGAGTGGCGCGAGCACCACCAGGGCGGCGCGGCGGGCTTTGCGGGCCGCGAGTGGATCGCGACACCCGAGAGCAACGAGCCGGTTCGGTGGCCCATGGGCTACGCGTGGAACCCCACCGTACAGGGAGCCAAAAGCGAGGACACCCACCTCGTGGCGCCCGACCGGACCGAGACGCTGACGAAGACCGGGCAGTGGCCGACACACGAGGTTGAACCGGTCGACATCGAGGGAGTCGCGACGGAGCCGCGAGAGCTGTCCGCACCGGTCATTCGGTAGACCGCCGCGGACGACCATCGCGGGCGACCGCAGAAAACGAACCGCCTCAGTAGACGTACTCGCTCTCGTCGATACCGACGTAGTCCTTCTTGACGCGGTGCTTGTTCCACTTGTAGCCCGCCAAGAGCTTCACCGACTCCCAGCCGGAGCGGTACGGCTGCGCGAGGAGCCCGTCACCGGCATCGGCCGCCAGCATGGCGTCGGCGGCGCCGATGATCCGGTTCCAGTCGTCGGGGCCGTAGTCGGCGACCATGTCCGCCATCGTCACGTTCCGGACGATCTCGTCCCCGATCGACTCCTTCCATCGCCGGTTGTAGGGAGCCATGTCGCCCGCGGCGGCGAGTTCGCCCGCGAGTGCGCCGGTGTGGACCGCGACGTGGTCGCCGCCCTCGTGAAAGGCTGAGGTGGTTCCCATCGCGCCGCCAGTGACGGCGATCCCGACCTCGGTCGGCGAGTCGATGGGGCGCGTCGAGGAGATCGGGTACGTCTCGGTCCCGTTCCGCTTGCCCGCGTCCTCGACGATGGGGAAGTCCTCCTCGATATCGTACTCGTCGCCGTACTGCCACTCTAAGAGGCGTCGAACGTACTCGCTGCCCCGCGGGATCGACTCGTCGTCGGCGTCGAGCAGCGCGTACGCGTCGCGGTCGAAGTCGTCGATATCGAGCCCGATCGGCATCGTCAGACCGATCCGACAGACCCGGTCGGCGTTCGGGAAGATCCACGGGTACGCGGTCTCGCCGGGCATCACGCCCCACCAGAAGACGATGGCGTCGTTCACCTCCTCGTACACCTCCTCGGGGACGCGCCGGTACTCCTGATACGCGATGTGGTTCGCCGTCCGCGAGGCGAGCCGGTCGGAGGCGGCCGCGTCCGCGGGGAGGTACTCGTCGAGAACCTTGTTCGTCACCGTGCGCTGGGGGCCGTCGGCGAGTACGACGAAGTCCGCGCCGACCGTGTCGCCGGAGGCGAGTTCGACGACGTGTCGGGGGTCGTCGCTTTCGGGCGAGACAGCGGGGTCGGTGTCGACGCCGCGGACCGACACGCCCGCGCGGTACTCGGCGCCGGCGTCTTCAGCGCGGTCGCGGAGCCAGTCGTCGAAGCGGGCGCGGTGGAAGGTGTAGCCGAACTTGTCGTACGAGGAGTCGATTCCGGTGCTTGTGAGCGTCGCCGACTCGTCCGGACCGCGGAACTCCGCGCGGTTCAGCTCGCGCTGGACGATCCCGTCGTCGAACTCGTCGGGGTGGATCCCCATGATGTCGACCCAGTAGTCGAGGATGCCAGCGGCATCGGTCGAATCCGGACCGAGCCGGTCGCGGTCGGCACGGGGAACCCCCTTTTCGAGCACGAGCGCGTCGGCGCCGTCGGTCGCGGCCGCGTGCGCTGCGGCGGATCCGGCCGGACCGCCACCCACGATCGCGACGTCTACGCGTTCCATATCCCGTGAGGTCGCCGTCCGGCTATTAAATTCACGGTCCCCGATGCGGCGTCGACACGCCTGCCTCAAAGGGGACACGCGCGCCGAACCGCTCCTTCTGCCGCATCCGTTGACCGATTGATCATGTTTGATGATTAGTGGGAAGAGCGGCGGAGAGACACGTTTTTAGGGGGTCCGGGGTTTCGATCCTGCACACAAATGGCACGCGAGACATGGGCAACGCGGACGGGGTTCATCCTCGCCGCGGTCGGCAGCGCAGTCGGACTGGGGAACATCTGGCGGTTCCCCTTCATCACCGGCCAGTACGGCGGATCGTCGTTTCTGATCACCTATCTGGCGTTCGTCGCGCTCATCGGGTTCCCGGCGATCCTCGTCGAGTTCGTCATCGGCCGTCGGACCGACCGGAATCCCGTGGGCGCGCTGCGGGAGCTGGGTAGCGGGGCGTGGTCGTACGCCGGCTGGCTGTTCGTCGTCACCGGCTTCATCATCCTGTCGTACTACAGCGTCGTCGCGGGCTGGTTCCTCCGGTACACCCTCATCGGCATCACCGAGGGATTCACGCTCACCGATCCGGCCGAGGCGAACGCGCTGTTCGGGACGGTCTCGACCGGCCTCGACACGCTTCTGTTCCACGCCGTGTTCATGCTGCTCGTCATCGGCATCATCGCCGCCGGCGTCAGGCGCGGCATCGAGCTGAGCGTGAAGGTCATGGTCCCCGTGATCGTGGTGCTGCTTCTCGGGCTGGCCGCGTACGGGTTCACGCTCGACGGCGCGAGCGCGGCGTACAGCTACTACCTCTCGCCCGACTTCGGGACGATCGCGGCGAACTGGACGGAGATCCTGCCGGCCGCCGCCGGGCAGGCGTTCTTCACCCTCTCGGTCGGGATGGGCGTAATGATCACCTACGCCTCCTACCTCGGTGAGGATCGGAACCTGGCGGCCGACGCCGGTATCATCGCCGCGCTCGACACGCTCGTCGCGGTCCTCGTCGGCTTCGTCGTCTTCCCCATCCTCTTTTCGGTCGGGATCGAACCGGGCACGGGCGGTCCCGGCGCGATTTTCGTGAGCCTCACCGCGGCGTTCGCCGGTATCCCTGGTGGTCGGATCCTCGGCGTCGTTTTCTTCGGGATGGTCGGAATTGCCGCGCTCTCGTCGGCGATCAGCATCTTGGAGATGCTCGTCTCGTACCTGATCGACGAGCTCGGCGTCTCTCGGGTACCGGCATCGGTCGCGCTCGGGACCGCGGTCTTCCTCCTCGGGGTTCCGGTCACCATCGATCTGATGTTCCTCAACCTGTACGACCTGCTCGCTGACGGCATCCTGCTCGTCCTCGGTTCGCTGCTGCTCGCGCTGTTCGTCGGCTGGGTTATCCCGGACGTCGCTCGCGACGAGCTCCGGAAGGGCATCGCCGACATCGGCGGCCTCGACGACGCGTGGATCTGGGCGGTCCGGATCCCGATCGTGATCGTCGTGCTCGTCTCGCTGTACCTCGGAATCGTCGACTACGTCGACTTCCTCACCGGCGACTTCGCGGACTGGCTGGCGGCGCGATAAAGATCGATTTTCCCGTTTCACCGGTTTTGACCGTCGGGTAGTCGCTGATCATCCCCGTCGACGCCGGCTGCCGCGAGTCGATCGGTCTCGACCGTGCAAAGGGCCTCGGCACCGGTGACGGTCGCGGTGTCGGTCTTCCAGATGACCCCGGTCGCGTCGGTGAGTCTGCGATCGTCTGGGGTACCGGGGGGGGCCGCCGCGTCCGGCGGCCCGTCGTGCTCGGCGCGCTCGTCCATCGATCGGAAGCTCGGAGTGCCGAGCCAAAAAGATAGCCGGCGGTTCACCGGTGCGGTGACGCGCGGCGCGAGAAGAAATAAGAAACGTGGGGCGGTCGCTGGTTAGACGTGCTCTTCGCGCGGCTGGACCACGACGAAGCCGTCGGGACCCTCGAAGCGCATCTGGTAGCGCTCGCCCGACTCCTGACCGATCATGTCCGAGAGGCTCCGATTGACTTCCACGTTCGGGGAGGTACCGCCCCACGCGACGGTCGCGCTCGGGTCGGTCGCGACCGGCGGCTCCAAGACGATCGGATCGCCGTGGGTAGTGAGCGCCACGTAGCCCGGCCCTTCGAGGTAGACGTTGCTGAAGCCGCCCGCGAACGCCCCAGCGAGGCTGTCGATGGTGCTGATCTCGTAGGAGAGCGACTCCTCGAACGCGAGCACGTCCTCGCCGTTGACCGTGATCGACTCGCCAGCGCCGAGCTCGACGACCTGTACCTTCTTGCCGTCGTCTGCGAAGTAGACGTGACCCTCGCCCTCGACGCTCATAATCGGCGTTCCCTCGCCGGTGGCGGCCTCCTTGAGGAAGCCCGTAATTCCTCCCTCTGCCGAGGCCTTTCCGGTGAACGAAATGTCGCCCGTGTACGCGACCATCGATCCGGCCTTCGCCATCACGGTGCCGTCGACGTCGACGTCCAAGGTGTAGCTGTTCTCGCGTTGAAACGTCTCGTCGCTCGCTGTCGGTGCGTTCTCGGCGGTGAACTGATCGAGATTCATATGCGGGGACCGAACCCGTAGGTTCGGCTACGGACCTGTTCCTCGCTATCGAATATGAATCTTGGTGCCGGACGGCCGTCGAGGTACTCTCGCGACGCCGGCAGCTCGTTCACTCCAGAAGGATTGTCAGGCCCCACCGGTCAGACGGGCCCGTTTCCGAGCCCGGCTCGCCGATCGAGATGGGGGTTTCGAACCGGTACTCCCCGACCGGGAGGCAGGCGTCCTCGCCGGGAGTCGCGTAGAGGTCGACCGATCGGCGGCTCGACGCGCCGGCGTCGATCTCGAACGTGCGATACTCCTCGGTGACGGCGACGCCGTCGGTGAGTCGCCAACAGCCCGGCTCGGCCGGGAACTCCCCGTCGCTCGGGAGGAACACGAGCGCCCCTGAATCGTCGGTCACGTACTCGAGGTGGACCGCTCGCCCTTCGCCGACGGTTACGGGCTCATCGCCGGTGTTCTCGAGGGTCGTCCGGAGCCGCGGGGGCGACGACTCCGTCGCGGCCTCGCGGACGATCTCGACGGAGGGAACGACAGGGGAGTCGTCGGTGCCGTCGACCGAGACGACAGTGATACCGGGGCCGCCCGTCCCCGAAGGACGCGTCCCGTTATCGTCGCCGTTCGGTGAGCCGCGACCGAGACACCCGGCGCCGCCGACGAGGAGCGCCGACCCGCCGCCGATACCGCGGAGATACCGCCGCCGTGTGGAATACATGCTCCTACTCAGAACGCCGACACGGATATCCTTCTCTGCCATTCGCGATCTGAGCGAAAGAAGGACAGCAAGACACGGAGGTCCCCGCACCGACCGTCACCGGCCGCGAGCGATCAGTAGACGACGAGCGAGAGGTACAGCTGTCCGACGCCCGCGACGATCATCACTGCGCCCGCGAGCCGCTTCAGCGTACCGGCGTGGGCCATCACCCGGTTGGCGTTGCTGATGAGCCCCACGCCCGTCGCGACGGTCGTCGCGGCCATGAGGACCGCGACAGTACCGGCATAGACGGCCAATAGGATTACTGCGGTCTCGGACGGGAGCGCAATTGCCCGGGCCACGACGCCGAGAAACACCGGCGCCACGCAGCCGGCGCCGGCCAGTGCGTATCCCGCGCCGAATAGGCCGAATCCGAATACGCCGGTGCGTCGCTTCGGTAGCGGCACCGAGATCGACGGGGTGCGCCCGAAGACCACGAGTAGCCCGAAAACGATGAGCAATCCGCCGACGAGCGTCTCGAAGACGGTGATGTTTGCCAGCGTCGAGTAGCCGATCCGGACGGTGGCGCCAGCGAGCAGCGCGAACGTCGCCAGCACACCGACCGCGGCCGCAAGCCCTCGGGCTCCCGCCCCAAGGACCGACGCAGAATCGGCGTCGACGGAGTTCACGTAGAACCCGACGTACCCCGGCAAGAGCGGGTACGCGCACGGCGAGAAGAACGTCGCGACGCCCGCGGTCACGGCGAACGGGACGTTGGTCGCGAGCGAGATGTCGGTCATCGGTCGCCTCGTCTTGTCATCGGTCGAGGGCTCGCTCGATGCCGTCGACGAACTCCTCGGTGGTGTGCGTCCCGGAGGTGGCCCACCGGACGCGTCCCGACGCGTCGATGGCGCGAGCGCTCGGGTAGCCACCAACGTTGAGACGGGCCGCGAGTTCGGCGGTGACATCGGCCGCGACGAGCCAGTCGCCGTCGTTCTCGCGCCACCAGTTGGCGACCGTCTCCTCGGTAACCGCGCCGCCGACGTCCTCTGTCGTCACCGAGACGAACAGCACCTCGTCGCCGATCCGATCGTGGGCCTCCGCGAGAGCCGGCATCTGCTCTTCGCAGGGGGGACACCACGTTCCGAAGAAGTCGACGAATGTCGGGCGGTCAGGCATCGGAAGCGTCACCTCTCCGTCCCGACTTCCGGGCGCCTCGACTGTGTCGAGCGTCACCGGCTCGATCGGCTCCGCTCTGTCACCGTCGGCCTCGCTGCCGCCGAGCTCGTCTCCGCCGATCGCGTCGGGAACGCGCCCCGTCGCGACGGCGCCCGCTCCGCCGAGGGCGCCGACGCTCGCGAGCCCGGCGAGGAGGTCGCGACGCCTCACGCAGTGACCACCCGTTCGAAATCGTCCACGAGCGCTTCGATGTCCGTACTCGGGCCTCGCGGGTACGACCGCTCGACGATCCCCTGCTTATTAACGAGCAAGATCAGGCCGTAGTGCGGGAACGCGTACTCCAAGTTCTCGTACCGTTCGCCGTCGGTCTTCTCGATCTTCAGGCCGAAGCTGTCCATCATCAGTTCCTTGCCCGCCTCGTAGCTCTCGGGACGGAGGAAGTGCCAGTTGCCGGCGTCTAGATCGACGCCCTGCTGACCGGCGTATTCGTGGAGGACTTGGGACGTGTCGCGCTCTGGGTCGAAGGTGAGCGGGAGGAACGCCGCCTCGTCGCCGAATCCCTTTTCGGCAGCGTACTCCTGCGCCCGGCGGAGTCGGAGGATCAGCGCTGGACAGACGCCGTCGGGGCAGTTGGTGTAAAACGAAGTCCACAGGAACGCGCGTTCGCCCTCGAACTGTTCGGTCGATATCTCTTCCCCCGTGATCGGGTCCGGCACAGTGAACTCGGGCATCTCGTCGCCGTGGATCGGGTGGACGGGGTCGCCCCGGGTCTGTTCCGGCGGGCCGAGGACCGTCCCTTCGGCACCGGAGTTGCCGAGAACTCCGGCACAGCCGGCCGTAGCGGTCGTGCCGGCAGCGACGCCGGTGGCGGCGAACGAGCGGAGGAAGTGGCGGCGATCCATGTCGTTACCTGACGTACGTGGTTGCCCATAAATGAACCCCGCGGCTGATCGCACGCGCTGAACACAGGCGAGCGAGCGTGTTTTCGTGCGGACGTGAGCCTGTCTCAAGGAGGTCGTGGTACCGTGACCCTCGCAAGGGTTATCCCCGAACGGGCGGTATGTTTGTTTGCAATGGCAAACGGTAAGGTTGATTTCTTCAACGACACTGGCGGCTACGGTTTCATCTCGACTGACGACGGCGACCTCGACGACGACGAAGACGTGTTCTTCCACATGGAAGACGTCGGCGGCCCGGACCTCGAGGAGGGTCAGGAAGTGGAATTCGACATCGAGTCGTCCCCCAAGGGACCCCGAGCGACGAACCTGACGCGCAACTAACGATACTATCGCGGACAACGCGTCCGCACGCAATACCGGATCTCGGCGTCGTTCAACGTGATCGACGCCATCTCCGTTCTTTCACACTTATAATACACCGACGAGCGACGGCTGTTCCTCTAACGAGCGACGGGTATCGACCCATCTCCGCCGCAATCGACCGTTTAAATACGAGCGCGAGCGAAGCCCTCGTCAGTGAGCGATCCGATCCCGACCGGCTGTCGGCCGGTCGACGACCTGTTGGGCGGGGGGTTCGAGCGCGGGGTCGTCACGCAGGTGTACGGCCCGCCAGCGGCCGGCAAGACGAACCTCGCGCTCGCGGCGGCCGTCGAGGTCGCGGCCGGCGGCGACCGCGCCCTCTACATCGACACCGAGGGGCTCTCCATCGACCGATTCGAGCAGATGGCCGCGGGCCGGGCCAATCGCCCTGACGTCGACGAGACGGTCGAAGAAATCGCCTCGCGGCTGGTGATCTCCGAGGCGTACGACTTCGATGACCAACGCGAGGCCGTCCGCGACGCCGAGGAGCTCGCTGAGGAGATCGAGCTGATCGTGTTGGACTCCGCGACCGGCTTTTACCGACTGGAGCGCGCCGGCGACACCGAGGGCGGAGAGTCACTCCGGAAGGTCGCAAAGCAGGTGACGCACCTCCTGTCTCTGGCCCGGCGACACGACATCGCCGTCGTCATCACGAATCAAGTGTTCACCGATCCCGACAGCGATCGCGACCGCGCGCTCGGCGGTAACACTCTCAACCACTGGACCGGCGCGATCGTCCGTGTCGACCGGTTCCGCGGCGGGAACCGACGGGTGACGCTGGAGAAGCATCGCTCGAAGCCCGCGGGCGACACCGCCACCTTTCAGATCGTCGCCGACGGGCTGGCTGAGAGCGCCGAGACGTAAGCGTCGCGCGTGATGTGAGAAGCGTCGCACATGACGTGAAGAGTTATGGGGGTCGCGCCGACGTGATTGGTAGTGATCCCCTCGTCTCCCTTTTCTACCGCGACTGCCGCCACGCTCGTTCTTGTCGCCTGTCTGATCGTGGCCGCCGTCGCACCCGGTGCGGTCGCTGGCGGTTTGGTTACGAGCAGCACTGAGGCGGTTGATTCCGGCAGAACCGATCCCGCCGCGGTCGGTTCCGTTTCGACGGCCGACGGCGATGTGATCGCCTCCGACCTGCGCTCGGCGAACGGCACCGTCAAGCTCGTGGTGCGGTTCGCGGGCGGCACTCGGATCGGAACCGATGACGGCGAAGTGGGGTATTCGAAGGGGTCGTCGACGCTCTCGACGAACGACCTCAAAACGAACGCCGCGAGCGCGCAGGCCGACTTCGAATCGTTCGCTGAGGGACGGTCCGCGGTCACGGTCGAACGAAGCTTCTGGCTCGCGAACGCGATGCTCGTCACGGTCGACACCGACCGCGTCCCGCTGGATCGGCTCGTTGATGTGCCGGGCGTCGAGGGCGTCCACGAGAACTTCGAAGTCGAACTCGACTCGGCAACAACGACGACTCCCGGCGACGGTGGTTCGCAGGCGATCGGGACCTCCGGTCTACCGCCCGCGCCTACTCCCGAGGACGTCTCGACCGCTTCGACCGACACCGACGCCACCTACGGCGTCGAGATGGTGCGCGCGCCGGAGGTCTGGGAGACGTTCGGGACCCGCGGGAAGGGCGCGACCGTCGCCGTGATCGACACGGGAATTGACCCGGACCATCCTGACCTAACGGTGAGCGGGTGGGCGGAGTACGACGCGGACGGGAATCTGGTGAGCGACGACGTGTCCGATGCGTCGGACGGAGACGGGCACGGAACTCACGTCGCCGGAACCGTCGCGGGCGGAAACGCGAGTGGGACCGCAATCGGCGTCGCACCGAACGCGTCGCTCCACGGGATCAAGGTGTTCGACGACGACGGGACCAACGCGACGTTCGTCCGCGTCGTCGCGGGAATGGAACACGCGACGCAGGATCCGGACGTCGACGTGCTTCAGATGAGCCTCGGTGCGGACGGGCACTTACCATACTTCATCGAACCGGTTCGGAACACTCGCAGTGCCGGGAAGATCGCGGTCGTTTCGGCCGGGAACATCGGTCAAGGAACGTCGAGTTCTCCCGGGAACGTCTACGACTCGCTCGCGGTCGGAGCGGTCAACGACAGCCGCGGCGTCGCCGACTTCTCCAGCGGAGAGACGATCAACACGTCAAGCGCGTGGGGAAGTGATGCCCCCGCGGACTGGCCCGACGAGTACGTGGTTCCGGACGTGTCGGCGCCAGGCGTGAGCGTATACTCGGCGGAACCGGGCGGTACCTACATCCGAAAGGACGGCACCTCCATGGCCGCACCGCACGTCAGCGGCGTCGCGGCGTTGATGCTGTCGGCGTCGTCGGGCGATGTTTCTGACGACAAGCTCTACGACACGCTCCGTAATACCGCGAACCACCCGTCGAACGCGGCCGATCCCGACGACCGCTACGGGGCCGGAATTGTGGACGGATTCGAAGCCGTCTCTTCGGTCACGAGCGACGAGTTCACGGTGACTGAGTTTGATGGCCCCAAAGAAACGGACCCCGGTGCGACGGTTGAAGCCTCCGCAACGGTCACCAACACTGGTGGCGGACCGGGAACCGGAACTGTCGAGTACCAATTTAACGGAACCGTCGGTAACGACACAACCGTCTCTCTCGATCCCGGCGAAGCGACGACCGTCTCGTTCACCTACGTCGTCCCCCATGAGACCGATCCGGACGAATACTCGCACGGCGTCTACACTGAGGATTCGAGTCAAGCGTCGACAATTACTGTCCGTGAACCTCCCTCGTACACGGTTACGGATCTCACCACGCCCGAAACCGTCGAACGCGGTGGACCGCTTACCACCACGGTGAACGTGACGAACGACGGCGAGGTGGCCGGCGATAACCGCACCGTCGAACTCCGCCTCGTCGACCCCGGGAATGCGAGCAACGCCAGCGCCCTCGGCGCGGAGAACGTCTCGCTCGGCCCCGGAAACACGACGACGGTTTCGCTCAGCGGAACCGTGCCGAGCGGGTTCGGGACCGGCGAGACGACCGTGACGGTCGTCTCCCCCGAGGACGACGCCTCGGCGTCGATCCGGATCGCGGAGGCCGTCGGGACGATCAGCGGTACCGTCACCGACGCGGAGACGAACGCGTCCCTCGCCGAGATCGACGTGGTTGTGAAGAACGGTACAGAAGTGGTAGGAACGACGATAACGGGATCTGAGGGCACCTACGCGATCGACGTTCCGGCTACGGATCTCACCGTCATCGCGAGCAACGCGACGTACGCCCCGGCGGATCAGACGGTGGCCCTGGCCGGGTCGGGGGACACCGCGACCGCGAACATCTCGCTCGCGCTCCGGAACGGCACGCTGAGCGGCGTCGTTGGCGCGAGTGACGGACTCGATCTCCCGTCGAACGCGACCGTGACGGTCACGGACGAGACGGGCGGAGCGGTCGCGGCCGTCGACGCGGCCAGCGACGGGACCTATTCCGTCGATCTCCGTCCCGGCACCTACAACGCCACCGCGGACGCGCCGGACTTCGATACCCAGACGGTAGCCGACATCGCGGTTTCGCCGAACGCGACGGCAAGCGAGAGCTTCGCACTAATCCCACAGCGAGGGTCTCTCTCCGGGATGGTGACGAACGCGACCGACAGCGAGGCGATCCCGGACGCGACGATCACGGTAGACGGGGAACGGACGGCCACGACCGACGCGAACGGAACCTACGCGCTCGACGCTCTCGAACGCGGCGAGCGGGAGATAACTGTCTCCGCGGACGGATACGCACAGAAGAGTCAGACGCTCACGTTCACCGCGAACGACACTCGAGAGCTGAACGTCTCGCTGTCTCCTCGTGGCGCGTTCGTTATCACCCAACTCTCGGGAGATGACGAAATCGAACAGGGATCGAGCGGCGGCTTCGGGCTCACAGTGCGAAACGACGGGCGCGTTACCGACGACGCGTCCGTGGACGTCACGCTGAATCGGAGCGGCTCCGTGAGTCCCAATCCCGTGGTGATCGGCGACGTTGCGGTCGGCGATACCGAGTCGGAATCGGTCTCTGTGTCGCTCGGATCGAGTGCAGCGACCGGGACATACGCCGTAACCGCCACGACTCCCGACAGCGAAAAGACACTCACGTTCGTTGCAGTCAGCAGCGATGACGCCGAATCCGACGGCGGCGGCACAGCAGGCGGTGGCGGCGGCACAGCAGGCGCCGGTCCCGCGCCACCGCCGAGCACGGAGGACCCTGACGAGCCCGAAAACGCGACCGACGATCCAACGAACGAGACCGACGACCCGACGAACGCGACCGACGACCCGACGAACGCGACCGACGACCCGACAGACGGCGAAGACGATCCGGTCGACGGTGAGTTAGCGGACGGCGATGATGAGAACAACGCGGAAGACGACGGGATCGATACCGAATCTGGCGTGGCGACCGACGGGGAGTCCGGAGGCGACGACACCAGCGACGAAGACGAGTCGGCCGACGGAACGCCCGGCTTCGGTCCCGCGATCGGCGTCCTCGCGATTTTCGGGGCGGCGTTCCTCGTCGGGCGGCGCGGGGGACGCGGCGGTCGCGAGTAATAGTCGAACATCGAGCCGCGTCGAGAGGGCGAGAACGGAGGCGAAACGCGCGCAAAAGCGGAGACGGAAGCGGAAACCGCCGCGGCGAGACGCCCAGAGTCGGTCGAAGGCAACGATGCGAGCGCCCGTCGCGTCAGACGGGCTACCGGCTTACAGCTCGCCGAGCTTGCGGAGGAGCTGGCCGCGGTACTCCTCGTCGGCGTTGACGCCCTTGATTTCGAGAACGTTGCGCTCCAGCTTGTCGAGCGCGACGTGGAAGGCGTGTTCGGCGCCGTATCCCTCGCCGGAGCCGCCGACCTGTCCCTCGTTGGTGCGGAGGCGGATCTGACACTGGATCAGGGGGGTGCCGCGGAGTTTCTCCTTGTGGGCGTGGAGCCGGACGTGCGCGTGGATGACGTGCATATCCGCGTACTTGCTCGCGACCTGCTCGATGGATTCGACGATGTGCTCACGAGAGGTCGTGTCCAGCAGGGCGACGTTGGTGATCTGTACGTCCATCGAGTCCTGCTCGGTGAACGTGAGCGCGCGCAACACGTCGGTTTTCGTCACCATGCCCGCGATGGTGTCAGCTCCCTTCGGCGTGACCACCAGCCCGGAGACGTTGTTGTCGAACATGCGTTCGACGACGGCCTCCGCGGTCTCGTCGGCGGTCGCGGTGACGACGGGGCTCGACATGATGTCGTAAACGGGGATATCGAGCATCCGGTCGATGTCGCCAGCGCGGTCGCCGCTGCCCTGTCGCTCCTGATCGCGAACGACGAACTCGACGATGTCGTTGGTGGTGACGACGCCGACGAGGTGGCCGTCCTCGTCGAGGGCGGGGAGCCGGGAGATCCCGTTCTCGCGAAGGCGGTTGATCGCGCTCCCGACGGTGTCCTTCTCGTTGATTCCGATCACGTCCTCGGTTGCGATCTGGCCGACGGTGATCGCGTCGAGGCTGTCGAGGACGGCCTCGAGGATCTGGTCGACGGTGACGATCCCGTAGAGCTTCTCGCCCTCGTAGACCGGTGCGATCTTCACGTCGCCCTCGACGAGCAGCCGGGCGGTCTCACGGAGGTCCTCGTGGCGGTCGACCGACGGGGCCGATTTCATCACGGCCGACACCTTGGTGTCGTCCTCCATCCGGGAGCGCATGAGCTGTTTTTCTCCCACTACGCCCGCGTACTCGCCGTCCTCGGTGACGATGATCCCCTTCGGGTTCTCGCGCTCGAAGATGGACCGGACCTTAGCGAGTCGCTCACTGACGTCGACCTCGACGTACTCCGGCACCGCAATATCAACAATGTTCATGGTCCAATCTGTAGGTTGGACGCGCCGGGTATTGAAAGTGCGGGGGCGGTGGCGGTCGCTGGGACTCCGCCAGCCGGTGAAAGGCTTTTGCCGGTTACCGACGGAGAGGAGGGCGTGTACGACGCCGTCGTCCTCGATAAGGACGGAGTCCTCGTCGGTCGGACTCCGTTCGACACCCTCAGGGAGGCCGCCTGGGACGCCTTCGTGAGCCTCGGCATCGAGGACCCGGATCTGGCCCACGTCGACGACATCGCCATCGGCGTCGACCCCGCTACTCTGACGGATATCTGCGAGCGCTACGGGCTCGACCCGGTCGAGTTCTGGCGGGTTCGCGACGAGACCGCCGCGGCCGCGCAGGTCGACGCGGCTCGGAAGGGGCGGAAGACCCCCTACGACGATGTCGACGCGCTCCGCCATCTCGACGCCTCGCTCGGGGTCGTCTCCTCGAACCAGCAGGCAACCGTCGACGCGGTCCTCGACCACTTCGGGCTCTCCGGGCGGTTCGAGGTCGCATACGGCCGTGAGCCCTCCATCGCCAGCCTCTCGCGGAAGAAGCCGTCGCCGTACTACATCGAGCGCGCCCTCGAAGACCTCGGCGCCGAGACCGCGATTTTCGTCGGCGACAACGAGTCGGACGTGCTCGCCGCCGACAACGCCGGGATCGACTCCGCGTTCGTCCGGCGTCCGCACCGACGCTCGACCGAGCTCTCCTGTCAGCCCACCTATGAGATCGACGACCTCCACGACCTCGTGAGCATCTGCGGGCGGACGCCGGTCGACACCGACGAGAAAATCTGAACCGGGCAGAGGCGCTCGATCGTCGAGCCGATCGGTTTTTGCGTCGGTCGGTCCGAAAGGCCGGCATGCACCTTCCGTCCGTCGGCCTCGGAACGATGGGAATCGACGACCCGGAGCCGGTCGCGACCGCACTCTCGCTCGGCTACCGCCACCTCGACACCGCCCGGATCTACGGCAACGAGGCGGTCGTCGGTGACGGGCTCGCCGAGGGGCTTGCCGCGAGCGACGTGGACCGGGACGAGGTCACGGTCGCCACGAAGCTGTGGGTCGACGACCTCGGCGCCGCCGACGTGGGTCCGACCGCCCGCGAGAGCGCCGACCTGCTCGGCGTGGAGACGCTCGATCTCCTGTACGTCCACCGCCCACGGGGAGCGTACGACCCGGTGGAGACCCTCCCCGCGCTCGACCGGCTCGTCGACGAGGAGGTCGTGCGCGAGGTCGGCGTCTCCAACTTCGAGGTCGACCAGCTCGACCGCGCGATCGACACCCTCGACGCGCCGCTCGCGGCCCACCAGACGGAGCTACACCCCCTGTTCTACCGGCCGGAACTTCTGGAGCACGCCCGCGAGCACGGGTACACGGTCGTCGCCTACTCGCCGTTGGCGGGCGGTCGAGTGAGCGAGATCGACGCCGTGGTCGAGGTCGCAGAGGCCCACGACGCGACGCCCGAGGCGGTCGCGATCGCGTGGGCGACCGCGAAAGAACCGGTCGTGACGATCCCGAAGGCGTCGAGCGAGGGTCACCTCCGCGCGAACTTGGCGGCCGCCGAGATCGAGTTAACGCCCGAGGAGGTCGCCGCCATCGACGCCGTCGAACGCGAGGAGGAGCTGTTTCCGGAGTAGCGGACCGTTCTGTCCCGGATCGCCGCCGACGAGACCGTAAATCGATCCACACTCTCGCACATCTCGACCATATTTAAGTCGGATCTAGGCACGATCCCGCGTCGTTTTTATATCCACTCTCCGTCGGTTTCGATATGACCGAGACCAGCGACGGGGACGCCGACGGGACGCGGATCATCGACGGCGAGGCGGTCGCCGCCGACGTGCGCGACGACGTGGCCGCACATGTCGAGACGCTTGAAGAGGAGGGCGTGACGCCGGGGCTCGCCACCGTGCTGATGAGCGACGATCCCGCGAGCGAGACGTACGTCTCGATGAAACAGCGCGACTGCGAGGAGGTGGGCATCGAGAGCGTTCACGTCGAGATCGACGCCGACGCGCCGGCCGAGGAGCTGTACGAGACCATCGACGACCTCAACGAGCGCGAGGACGTGCACGGGATTTTAGTCCAACTGCCGGTTCCCGACCACGTCGACAAGCGGCGCGTGCTCCGGCAGATCGCCCCCGTGAAGGACGTGGACGGTTTCCACCCGGAGAACGTCGGGCGGCTCGTCGCCGGCGACGCCCGGTTTAAACCCTGCACGCCCCACGGCGTCCAGAAGCTGCTGGCGGCGTACGACGTGGAGACCGAGGGCGCCGACGCGGTCGTCGTCGGCCGGTCGGATATCGTCGGGAAGCCGATGGCGAACCTCCTGATCCAGAAGGGGCCGATCGGCAACGCGACCACGACCGTCTGCCACTCGCGGACGAGGGACTTGGAAGGGAAGCTGGCGACCGCAGACATCGTGATCGCCGCGGTCGGCGTCCCGGAGTTCATCGACGGCTCGATGCTCAAGGAGGGCGCGACCGTGATAGACGTGGGGATTAACCGGGTCGACGCGGACACCGAGAAGGGGTACGCGCTCGTCGGCGACGTGGAGTACGAGTCGGCGAAGGAGGCCGCTGGCGCGATCACGCCCGTCCCCGGCGGCGTCGGCCCGATGACGCGCGCGATGCTCCTGTACAACACGGTGAAGGCGGCCGGGCTGCAGTCAGACGTTGCGCTCGACCTCGACTGAGCCGAGGCTATCGCCGACGCGACGAATCGACGATCCGACCGCGGCTCGACCCTTTTAAGCCTTTCCGGGGCGAGCGACCCACCATGAGCGACGACCGGATCGTCATCCTTGCCCACGAGAAGTTCCCCGACCGCGCGAAGACTGCCCTCGGTGTGATGCGCTACGGCGACCAAGACGTTCGCGCCGTGCTCGACCGCGACCGCGCCGGCGACCGGGTTCACGACCACGTCCCCGACGTGGCGGACGCGCCGATCGTCGAGTCGTTCGCGGACGCGTACGCGGCCGCCGACGGCGACGTGGACGCCTTATATATCGGGATCGCGCCGATCGGCGGCGGCTTCGACGAGTCGTGGCGGTCCGACGTGGAGGCCGCGATCGAGGCCGGCTGCGACGTGGTGAGCGGGCTCCACTACTTCTTAAACGGGGACGAGGAGCTCGTCGCGCTGGCCGATGAACACGGCGTCGACCTCGTCGACGTGCGCGAGCCCGACGACGATCTCACGGTCGCGACGGGCGCCTCCGGCGACGTGGACGCCGACGTGGTGCTCACTGTCGGCACCGACTGCTCGGTCGGGAAGATGACCGCCTCGCTGGAGATCGTCGCAGCCGCCCGCGAGCGCGGGATCGACGCCGCGTTCGTCCCGACCGGCCAGACCGGGATCATGATCGCCGGGTGGGGGAACCCGATCGACCGCGTCGTCTCCGACTTCACCGCCGGCGCGGTTGAGGACATGCTCGTCGAGGTCGGCGACGACCACGACCTCCTCGTCGTCGAGGGGCAGGGCAGCATCATCCACCCCGCCTACTCGGCGGTCACCTGCGGCATCCTCCACGGCTCGATGGCTGACGGGCTGGTGCTCTGTCACGCCGCGGGCCGCGAGGCCGTCCACGGCTACGAGTCGTTCTCGCTCCCGCCGCTGGCCGACTACGTCGACCTCTACGAGGGGCTCGCGGCGCCCGTCAACGAGGCGAGTATCGTCGCCGGCGCGCTCAACACCAAAGACGTCGACGACGACGCGGCCGCCGCGGAGGCAGTCACCGACTTCGGCGACGAGGCCGGCGTCCCAGCCGCCGACCCGGTCCGGGACGGCGCCGGCCGGATCGTGGACGGGATCGTCGAGGCGGGGCTCGGTGAGGGGACCGCGGCCGCCGATGGAGGGGTCGCCGACGAATGACCCTCGAAACGGAGTTCGAGCGGGTCTCGCTTCCCTTGGAGAACCCGTTCACGATCTTCAGGGGCACCCAGACGGACGCCGAGAACGTGATCGTGAAGATCGCGGACGAGGCCGGAATGACCGGCGTCGGCGGCGCGGCTCCCTCGGCTCACTACGGCGAGACCGCGGACACCGTCGAGGCCGTGCTCCCGGATCTGCTCGACGCCGTCGAGCGCGTCGGCGACCCCCACGCGCTCCACGAGATCGAGGCCGAACTGGCGGCCGTCGTCAACGGCAACCCCGCCGCCCGCGCCGCCGTCTCGATCGCGGTCCACGACCTCGCCGCGAAGCGGCTCGGCGTCCCCCTCCACCGTCTCTGGGGGCTCGACCCCACGGCCGCGCCCGCGACCTCCTACACGATCGGACTCGACGAGACGGAGCGCGTCCGTGAGAAGGCCGAGGCCGCGGTCGATGCCGGCTACCCGATCCTCAAGATCAAGCTCGGGACCGACCGAGACCGCGAGCTGATCGACGCGGTCCGCGAGGCCGCGCCCGACGCCCGGCTCCGGGTCGACGCGAACGAGGCGTGGACGCCCCGCGAGGCGGTCCGGAAGTGCGAGTGGCTCGCCGATCGCGACGTGGAATTCGTCGAGCAACCGGTGCCCGCCGAGGACCCGGAGGGGCTCCGGTTCGTCTACGAGCGGTCGGCGCTCCCCGTCGCCGCCGACGAGTCCTGCGTGACGCTCTCCGACATCCCCGCGATCGCCGACCGGTGTGACATCGCGAACCTGAAGCTGATGAAGACCGGCGGCCTGCTGGAGGCGAAACGGATGATCGCCGCCGCGCGCGCTCACGGGCTGGAAGTGATGTGCGGCTGCATGATCGAGTCGAACGCCTCGATCGCTGCGGCCGCGCAGCTCGCGCCCCTACTCGACTACGCCGACCTCGACGGGTCGCTGCTGCTCGCCGAGGACCAGTACGACGGGATCGAAATGGGAGGCGGCGAGATCCGGCTCGGGGACCAGGAGCGGGCGGGGACCGGCGCCCGCCCGAGCGCGGAGCAGTAGCGCGTCAGTTCCGCTGTTCGTCGGCGTCGACCTCGGACTCCTCTAACTCCACGTCGACCTCCTCGTCGGCGTCGTCGTCCCCATCGAGGTCGGCCTCGAGATCGTCACTGTCGATCTCCGACTCGATGTCCGCCAGTTCGGTGTCGATCTCCTCGTCGGTGCTTTCCCCGGCGTCGTCGCTCGCGGGCTCGCCCTTGCCGAGTTCGCCTTTCAGCGTCTCCAGCTCGGCGTCGACCTCGCTGTTCGTCGAGAGGCTATCCAGCTCCCGGTCGATGCTGTCCTTGTCCGAGAGCGCGTCCTCGAAGGCGCCGGAGTCCTCCAGCTCGTCCATCGCCTCAGCGCGCGCCTCCATATCCTCGGTGCGTTCCTCGGCGCGCTCGATGGAGCGGCTCACGTCCTCCATCTCGTCGCCGACGCCGGTCATCGCCTCCGAGACGCGCGAGGACGCCTCCGCGGCCTGGTAGCGGGCCTTCATGCTCTCCTTCTTCGTGCGGAACTCCTCGATGCGGTTCTGGAGCTTGTTCTTCTTCTCGACGAGCTGCTCTTGCGTGTCGTTTAACTTCGCGATCTGTCCTTCGAGCTCCTCGATCTGCGTCATCTTCGATTTCTTCTTCTCGAGGGCCTTCCGCGCGAGGTCGTCGCGGTCCTGCTGGACCGCCTCGCGGGCCTGTCGGTTGTGCTTCTCGACGTTCTCGTCGAGCTTGCGCTTTTGAATCTCCAGTCGCTTCTTCTGGGTCGTGAGATCGGCGATCCCCTGCTTGACGTCCTGGAGCTCGTCGCGCATCTGTTCGTACGAGTAGTCGAGTGACTCCGTCGGGTCCTCGGTCCGATTGAGGAGAGCGTTCAGCTTCGAGCGGATGACGTAGGAGGCGCGCGAGAGGATTCCCATACCCGCCATACACGCTCCACCCGTTAAAACCTCATGTGGTTCGACGGGCGCGACGACGGGCGAAACGGTCGCCTGCGCGGGTGAGGCCAGTTCGAACCGGACGCATCGAACTCGACGATCCGACGCGCTGCCCGCTCAAATAGAATTTCCCGAATATTTATTCGGGTTGTTGTAATACGTTCGTCCATGGACATCGGTGTGCTAACCGTCCCCTTAGGCGGCGAATCGATCGACGACGCGGTCGCGTACCTCGACGATATCGGCGTCGACGCCGTCGAACTCGGCGTCGGCGGGTGGCCCAGCGAGGACCACGTCGACCGCGAGGCGATACTCGACGACGACGCGGCGCAGGCGGAGCTTCGGGAGCTACTCGACGAACACGGCCTCCGGATCTCCGCGCTCGCGACCCACAACAACCCCCTCCACCCCGACGAGGAGCGCGCCGCGGCGGCCGACCGAGAGCTCCGCGAGGCGATCGAGCTTGCCGACCAGCTGGACGTGGGCACGGTCACCTGTTTCTCCGGCCTTCCTGCCGGCGCGCCGGGCGACTCGACGCCGAACTGGATCACGGCGCCGTGGCCGAGCGAACACGCCGACGCCCACGAGTATCAATGGGACGAGGTCGCGATCCCGTACTGGACGGATCTGGCGAAACACGCAGACCACCACGGG
The DNA here is from genome assembly GCF_000022205.1 of Halorubrum lacusprofundi ATCC 49239. NCBI lineage: Archaea > Methanobacteriati > Methanobacteriota > Halobacteria > Halobacteriales > Haloferacaceae > Halorubrum > Halorubrum lacusprofundi. The sequence goes on along the minus strand of NC_012029.1, from coordinate 1,640,763 downwards.
GTGGATGTCGCCATCGAGATGCACCCGAACATGCTCGTGTACGAGCCGACCGGCATGCTCGCGCTCCGGGAGGCCACGAACGAGCGGATCGGCGCCAACTTCGACCCCTCGCACCTCTACTGGCAGGGGATCGACGTGATCGAGGCGATCCGATTTTTGGGCGACCACGACGCGATCCACCACTTCCACGCGAAGGACACCAAGGTGTACGACGCGAACGCGCGCGTGAAGGGCGTACTCGACACGACGAGCTACACCGACGAGAGCGATCGCTCGTGGCTGTTCCGTTCGATCGGTTACGGCCACGACGAGAGCCACTGGAAGGACGTCGTCTCGACGCTCCGGATGGTCGGGTACGAGGGCGCGCTGTCGATCGAACACGAGGACTCGCTGACCTCCTCGCGGGAGGGGTTAGAGAAGGCGGTCGACGTGCTCGACCGCGCCGTCTTCGAGACGCAACCGGGCGACGCCTACTGGGCGGAGTAAGCGGAGGATAAACCAATGACACAGCAACCACTACGAATCGGCGTACTGGGGTACCGCTTCATGGGCAAGGCGCACGCGAACGCGCTCGCGCGACTCCCGATGTTCTTCCCAGACGCGCCCGACATCGAGCGGCACACCCTCGTCGGGCGCGACGAGGAGGCGCTCGCGGACGCCGCGGAGCGGTTCGGATTCTCGCACACCGCGACCGACTGGGAGGACTCGCTCGACGAGGTGGACGTGTTCTACAACCTCGGCCCGAACCACGTTCACGCGGAGCCGTCGATCGCGGCCCTCGAAGCGGGCGTTCCGGTTCTCTGTGAGAAGCCCCTCGCGCCGACCCTCGACGAGGCCGCGGCGATGCGCGACGCCGCGGCCGACGCCGACGTGCCCGCCGGCACCGCGTTCAACTATCGGTTCATCCCCGCGATCCGGTACGCGAAGGGGCTGATCGAAGACGGCGAACTCGGCGAGATCCGACAAGTTCGTGGGCGGTACCTCCAAGACTGGCTGGTCGACCCCGAGGCGCCGTGGGCGTGGCGGATGGACGCCGACACGGCGGGCTCCGGCGCGCTCGGCGACCTCGGCGCGCACACGCTCGACCTCGCGGACTTCCTCGTCGGCGACGAGGTCGGCGAGATCGATCGCGTCTCGGGCCACCTCCAGACGTTCGTCGACGAGCGGCCCGTCTACGACGAGGCTGGCGACGTCGAGGAGTATCGCGACGTGACCGTCGACGACGCCTACACCGCGCAGGTCGCCTACGAGTCGGGCGCGATGGGGAGCTTCGAGGCGACCCGATTCGCGGAGGGCCACAAGAACGACCACGCGATCGAAATCCACGGCTCGAAGGGGAGCTTGAAGTTCTCCTTGGAGCGGCTCAACGAGCTGGAGGTGCTCCGGGAGGACGACCGCGGGTACCAGACAGTGCTCGTCACCGACGAGACCGACCCGTACGTCGACCACTGGTGGCCGCCGGGTCACGTCATCGGCTGGGAGCACACGTTCGTCCACGAGAACTACGAGTTCCTCTCGGCGGTCGCCGAGGGCGGCGAGTTCGAGCCGTCGTTCGAACAGGGGTACAAGGTGCAAAAACTCCTCGACGCGGTCGAACGCGCCGACGAGCGCGGGGAGTGGGTGTCGGTGGAGTAGCGCCTGCCGAGCGGTTTCAAACGCCGGTCGCGCCAAGTGGGTCCCGGCCGGAGCTACCCTCAATCGCCGAGTCTTCGCCGTTGTACGTACCGAGCGTCTCGTACGTGTCGAACGCGACGGGTTCCCAGACGACCTCGAGATTCTCGTTCCCGGTGGCGTTGGGTACGGTCACCCGATCGCCCGGCTGCACGACGCCGTCGCCGGGCCACGCGCCGAACTGCACCGCCTCGTCCGGGTCCTCGCCGCGGACGTACAGCTCTTCGGCCGGAACTGGTTCGGGACCGGCCGCGACGACCACGAGGTCTGTCCCCTCCGTCTCGACCTCGAACTCCGCGTCCGGGGGCGCAACGCCGTCGATCAGCCCGAAGACCGCGGCGCCGACGAGCGCTAACAGCACCACGACGATGCCGACGAGCATCCCCGAGCCGGCTATCGGGGTGAACCCCCGTTCGTCGTTCCGGAACGCGCACATTCGCGTTCCCCTCCGCGAGGGGCGGTATAAGGCTTTACGCGCCGTCTATCAGACGAGATAACGGCGGGCTACTCCGGGTGTGTTCCGGGGGACGACACGAACCGGAACCCCGTTATCCCACCCGTCCGAAGGGCGCTCGTGACATCGTGGATCGCGGATCCAGAAGGCGGGCGAGCGCGCGGGCCCCGTGCGCTCGCTCGGGCGTGGATCGAGGCGCTCGTCCGGCCGCGTCGCCTTTTCGCGAACGGCGTGGCGCCCGGCGATCAGGCCCCGGCGCTGACGTTCGCCGTCGCCGTCGCCGCCGCCTACGCGCTCGGCTGGATCGTCTCGGAGCCGGGGGTCGTCCCCGAAATCGTCGTGTCCGTTCCCGTCTCTGCGGCGATTCTGTTCCTCCTCGTGGTCGTGTTGGTCGCGCCGGTGGGGCTCCACCTGACCGCGGCGGTCGCGACACTGTCGGTGATCCTCGCCAGCGTCGAGTTCGATGACGGGATCGCGCTGCGCGACCGGGGCGGCGTGAGCGAGACGGTGCAGGTGGTCGCGTACGCCAGTTCACCGATGGCGCTGGCGGGACCGCCGATCCCTGAACTGCGGGTCGTCTGCGGCGCCTACGCAGCGGTACTACTGCTGATCGGCTTCCGTATCGTCCACGGAACGACTCTGCTTCGTACGCTCGTCGCCGGGGTTCCGCCCGCTCTTCTCGGGTACGGCGTCGGCTACCGCGTCTTCGCCGCGGTTCGGACCCTGATCGGGTGACGCTGTGGGCGGTCACGGGAGGCGCCCGCCGGGGCACCCGTAGTCGGCCGTTTGCTCCCGCGAGGCTTTCGACAACCGTTTTAAGCCCGAGACTCTCGGTGTACTCAAATGGGATCCTGTATCATTTGTGGCGTCGACATCGACGGTGGCGGTCGCATCTGCGATCCACACCAAGAGGACGTTGTGTTCGACTTCCGAGGCGACTCCCCGAAGCAGCTCGTTCCGAACCGATTCTACCGCGGCGTCGTCGACGGCTACGCCGAATTCGGCGTGTTCATCGACCTCTCGCCGGGAGTGACCGGGCTCCTCCACCGGTCGGAGCTCGACCGACGGCTCGATAGCCTCGGCTGGGAGCCGGGCGACGAGGTGTTCGTGCAGGTGAAAGGCGTTCGTGACAACGGGAACATCGACCTCGCGTGGTCGATCCGGCAGGCCGACCGCGAGTTCCGCGGCGTGCTCGTGCAGGACGGCGACACCGAGCACCTTCCTGAGGAGGGCGGCGAGGAGTCAGACGCGGAAGCCGACGCGGAGCCGGACGAACTCGACGTGGCCGACGATGAAACAGCGGACGCGAGCGACGACGAATCAGCCGATGTCGATGAGGCTGCCGAGCCCGACGAGGGCGACGGGGACGTCTCCGCTGAGGCTGACGAGGTCGCTAAGGCTGACGAAGCTGACGACGAAGGCGGCGCTGACGAAACCGACGAGGGCGACGAATCCGACGCTGACGAGGGTGAGAACGAATCCGGCGCTGACGAATCCGCCGAGGACGACGACCTCGACGACGAGCGCGAGCGCGTCGAGATCGGTACCCTCACCGACGCCGTCGGCGATGCGGCGCGGATTGACGGCGAAGTTGTCAGCGTTCGACAGACCGGCGGCCCGACCGTCTTCGAGGTTCTCGACGAGACGGGTGTCGTCGACGTGGCCGCGTTCGTCGAGCCAGGTGTCCGCGCGTACCCGGACATCGAGATCGGCGACGCGGTGCGGATCGACGGTGAGGTCGAGAGCCACCGGGGCGACGTGCAGGTCGAGTCCGAGGCGCTCGTCCTCTTGGAGGGCGAGGAGGCCGAGACCGTCCGCCGTCGACTCGCCGAGGCGCTCACCGCCGAGGCCCGTCCGGAGGGGCTCCAGCCGCTCGCGGGCGACGAGACGGTCGCAGAGCTCGCAGACGGGCTGCTCGACGCCGCGGAGGCGATCCGCCGCGCGGTTCTCGAATCGCGGCCGATCGTCGTGCGCCACCCGGCCACCGCCGACGGCTACGTCGCCGGTGCCGCGGTCGAGCGCGCCGTTCTTCCGCTGATCCGCGAGGAACACGCGAAAAGCGACGCGGAGTACCACTACTTCACCCGCCGGCCGCTCGACGACCCGGTGTACGGGATGGACGCGGCGACGAACGACGCGACCCGCATGCTGCAGGACCGCGACCGTCACGACGAGCAGCTCCCGCTGTTCCTGCTCGTCGGCACCGGCTCCACAACTGAGTCTGCAGACGGGATCGACCTGCTGTCCGTCTACGGCGTCAACGCGGTCGTCGTCGACGCCGAGGTCGCCGATCCCGAGACGCGCGAGGCCGTCGACACGCTCGTCTCGCCCGAGATCGACGGGGTCGACGCCGACCTCTCGACGGGCGCGCTCGTCGCCTCGCTGGCCTCCGCGGTCAACGACGAAGTTCGAACGGACCTCCGGCACCTGCCCGCGGTGAGCTACTGGGCGGAGACCCCCGACCGCTACGTCGAACTCGCCCGCGATGCGGGCTATGACGCCGAGCGCGTCGCGGAGCTCCGCGAGGCGGTCGCCTTAGAGGCGTACTATCAGTCGTATCAGGACAAACGCGAACTCGTCGCTGATCTCCTCTTCGAGGACAGCGGCAACCTCGCGGCCCACGTCTCCGAGCAGTTCCGCGAGAAGCTGGAGACGGAAATCAAAACCGCGACCGAGAACGTCGTCACCGAGGCGGTCGACGGCGTCGAGTTCGCCGTTCTCGACACCGACGGCTACACCCATCGCTACGACTTCCCGCCGACGCCGCTCCTGCTCGACGACCTCCACCGCCGGAACGCGAACGGCGAGGCGTACGCGACGGTCGGAATCGGTATGGACGAGCTATACCTCCGGACGACCGCAGACGTGTCCGTCCGCGACGTGGCCGAGCGCACCGCCGAGCTGGCGCCCGGCGCCGACGTCACCACCGCTGGCCTCCGCGAGGGGAAAATCGAGTTCCTCTCCGGCGAGCGTGACGCGGTCGAGGACGCGATCGTCGCGGCCGTCGCCGAGGCGTTCTGAGAGCGGTCCAAAAGCCCGGCCGACCCGGTGTCACCGTCGGGTGAACGGTCCCGGCGGGAGAATGAGATCGTCGAGTTCGGCGAGCTGCTTGACGTTAAAGACGACCTTCAGCTCGTCGCTCACCGGATAGCCGTTACAGGAGAGCCGGAACCCGCGCTCCGCCAGCTCCTCGGGCATGATGTGGTCGGCCGGTTGCGACAGCTCCCCTTCCACGAGGAAGACGGCGCAGTTCGCGCACGCACCGCCACGACAGGAGAACGGCCAGCCGAAGCCGCTCCGCTCGGCCGCCTCTAGCAGGCTCTCGTCGGGGTGGACGAGCAGACGACCGTGGGCCGCGGGGTCGAGGTCGGCGTGCGACGCCTTCCGAAATAGGTCGTCGTCGTCGAGCGACCACCCGTAGTCGTCGATCGCCTCGTAGTCGAGAAACTCGACACGGACCGGCTGCACCGCGTCGACCTCGCCAGCCTCGTCGGTCAGATCGATGTCGGCGGGATCGGTCTCGTCGTCGGCGTCGCCGTTTCGGTCCCGCTCGCCGAGTTCGCGATAGGCGCGCCTGACGAGCTGGAACTCTTCGACGGTCCCGCCCTGGTCCGGGTGGGCCTCTTTCACCCGCTCGCGGTAGGCCCGCTCGACGTCGGCCTCGTCCGCGTCGTCGTCTAATCCGAGCACGTCGAACGGGGAAACCATTCGATGTCTGTCGTAATCGGCCGAGACAGATAAACACCACACTACGGTCCCACATCACCGGTATCGGGGCGGACGGAGTCCGCCGTGGGACGAGGAACATCGACGGTGCATCGACGGCGAGGACCGTGCCAAAGTTCGGACGATACGCGCCGTGTCTTGACGGGTCCATCGAAATCTCAACAGAGACCGACGTACTTGAACAATCGTCTGACGCGAACGAGATGGTACGCCGGTCATACTTCAATGAAATATAATATTTATCCTGATGTGTGAGAGTAGGCATCGAGGCTTGCAAAATAAGACGATAATAACAATTAGTCCACATTTCAATAATGGATATCATGGGATTCACAGACCCACTCATGCTTCAGATCGACGTTCCAGGCGAACCGAGGTATCTACAAGAGAGCATAGCGGATATCATCGCCTTCCTGCCCCGACTCATCGGCGCAGTAGTCATCCTGCTCGTCGGATGGATCATCGGTCGCCTCGTCGCGGGAGCCGTCCGACGCATTGTTGACCGGACCGAAGTGGATCGGCTCGTGATGAACACGCCGCTTGGCGGGGCTCTCGGTGGGAGCGAAAGGGCGATATCACGGAGTCTCGGTCGCGCCGCGGGGTACTTCGTGTACGCGCTGGCGATACTCACGGCGGCGGACGCGCTCGACGTCGAACTCCTGTCGGAGTGGATCGCAGCCGCCGTGTCGTACCTTCCGGCGTTCATCGCCGGCGTGCTCATCATCGTTATCGGCTTCGTTCTCGCGGACTTCGTTGCCGATATCGCCGCACACACGGAGACGGTCACGGAGACTAGCTACACCGACGTGTTCGCCGATGGGTTGCGCGTCTTCCTCTACTTCGTTGTAACCGTCATCGGACTGGGTACGATGGGTGTCGATGTTCAGATCCTCAATACGTTTGCACAGGCCGCGGCGTGGGGGCTGGCCGCCGGTATTGCTCTCGCCATCGGTATCGCATTCGGTCTCGGCGGCCGAGACTACGTCGCCACCAATATCGGTGACTGGCTCCCCGGAAGAGCGCCTGATCCGGAATCGACCCCGATGGGCCAGCCCGACGGCGGCGAGGAATCGACCGACTGACCCGCGAGCCGTCTCAACCGTTTAATACACCGGGAGGCGATCGGACGGGTAATGGGAAACGCGGACTTGCGCGACCTCGCAGCGATTCGCGACATCTCCTTTGCGGAGATCGAGGGAAGCGTCGTCGCCGTCGACGCGCACAACTGGCTGTACCGGTACCTCACGACGACGGTGAAGTGGACGGCTGACGAGACGTACACCACCACCGACGGCGTCGAGGTTGCCAACCTGATTGGGATCGTCCAGGGGCTCCCGAAGTTCTTCGAACATGACCTCATTCCCGTGATGGTGTTCGACGGGGCGGTGACCGAGCTAAAAGCCGACGAGGTCGCCGACCGCCGCGAGAAGCGCGAACAGGCGGAAGAGCGCCGGGTGGCCGCCAAGGAGCGCGGCGATGCGGTCGAGGCCGCGCGACTGGAGGCCCGCACGCAGCGGCTCACCGACACGATTCAGGAGACGACTCGGGAGCTGCTCCGGCTGCTCGACGTGCCGATCGTCGAGGCGCCGGCCGAAGGCGAGGCGCAGTGCGCGCACATGGCGGCGACCGGAACCGTCGACCACGCCGGCAGCGAGGACTACGACACGCTGCTTTTCGGTGCGCCGACGACGCTCCGCCAGCTCACGAGCAAGGGCGATCCGGAGCTGATGGATCTGGCGGCGACGCTCGACGACCTCGGCTTCGACCGACAGGGGCTCGTCGACGCCGCGATGCTCTGTGGCACCGACTTCAACGAGGGCGTCCGCGGGATCGGGCCGAAGACGGCGGTAAAAGCGGTGCGAGAGCACGGCGACCTGTGGGGCGTCCTCGACGCGCGGGGCGTCGAGATCCCGAACGCCGAGGCGATCCGCGAGCTGTTCATGGACCCGCCAGCGACGGACGTGGACGTGGACACGGCGGTGAACCCCGACGTGGACGCCGCCCGCGAGTACGTCGTCGACGAGTGGGGCGTCGCCGCCGACGAGGTCGAACGCGGGTTCGAACGCATCGCGGAGTCGCAGGTTCAGACCGGGCTCGACCGGTGGACGTGAGACGGCCGGAAGACCGCCGCGAACATACCTTTTATTTCCTCGTCGTCAGAAGGGTGACGTACACGTGTCGTGGACCGCGCTTCGACCTCGGATCCCGCCCGTAACCAGCCGACGGGTCGGATCCGACACCGGCGGCGTGAAGCGCTCGCACGCCGGAGAGCGAACAGACCGCGACGACCCTGACCAATGAGCTTCGAAGTTCCCGACGACAGACGGTACCTGGAATCGCACGAGTGGGTGACGACCGGCGGCGACACCGTTCGGATCGGCGTCTCTGACTTCGCGCAAGACGAGCTCGGCGACGTGGTGTTCGTCGAACTGCCCGAGGCCGGCGACGAGATCACCGCCGGCGAGGCGTTCGGCGTCGTCGAGTCGATCAAGGCCGTTTCGGACCTGTACGCACCGGTGTCCGGCGAGGTCGTCGCCGTCAACGAGGAGCTGTTCGATCGCCCGGAGCTCGTCAACGAGGATCCGTACGGGGACGGGTGGCTGCTCGAAGTCGAGCCCGTCGAGGGCGGCGACGCCGAGGGGCTGCTCGACGCCGACGAGTACGACGACCAGATCGCTTGACTACCCCCGAATTGGCGGGAGGCCGAAACTCCCGACAGCGACCCCGGACGGATCTCCACAGCAGACACACGACCATGACCACGTCACCTTTCGACCCCACGTCACCGTTCGATCAACGACCCGTGAACGAACGCGAGAACGACCACGAACAGGGCGGAACACACCGATGAGCGGGACTAGCGGCACGCCGTACGCGCCCCATACCGATGCCGAGACATCGGCGATGCTCTCGGCGATCGGTGTCGACGACGAGGAGGCGCTGTTCGACATCCCGAACGCCGTCGCGTTCGACGGTGATTTCGGGATCGAGTCGCGCTCGGAGCGCGAGATCCGCGCGGAGTGTTCGCAAATATTCGCGCGCAACGACGACATCGTCGAGTTCCTCGGGCGGGGCCACTACGGCCACTACGTGCCGAGCGTCGTCGACCACCTCGCGGACCGCGCCGAGTTCCTCACGAGCTACACCCAGTACCAGCCGGAGATCTCACAGGGATTCTTGCAGGCGCTGTTCGAGTACCAGTCGATGCTCGTGGAGCTCACCGGGCTCCCGATCGCGAACTGCTCGATGTACGACGCCGCCACTGCGCTCGGTGAGGCGGCAACACTGGCCGATCGCGTCCGCTCAACGTCCGGCGACGCGGTCCTCGTCCCCGAACACCTCCGCGAGGGGAAGCGCGCGGTGCTCGAAAACTACTGTGCGGGTGCTGACCTGACCGTCGAGTCGTACCCGATGGCCGACGGGAACGCCGATGTCGACGCGCTCGCCGACCGCGCCGGCGACGACGTGGTCATGGTGTACGCCGAGAACCCCACCGTTCGCGGTTGTATTGAGGAGCGACTGGCCACGATCGGTGGCCTCGCGGCCGACGCCGACGCGCTGTTCACGCTCGGGTCGGACCCGGTTTCGCTGTCGGTGCTCCAAGAGCCGGCGAGCGTCGGCGCCGACGTGGTCGTCGGTGAGGCGGGCGCGCTCGGGCTCCCGACCGCCTACGGGATGGGGCTCGGAATCTTCGCCTGCAGCGACGAGTTCCTCCGGCAGGTGCCGGGGCGGCTCGTCGGCGCCGGCGAGGACGCCGCGGGCGACCGCGCGTTCACGCTCACGCTCCAGACGCGTGAACAGCACATCCGGAAGGAGCGTGCGACCTCGAACATCTGCACGAATCAGGCGTGGGTCGCGCTCCGCGCCGCGATCCACGCGGCGACGCTCGGCCCCGACGGGCTCGTCGACCTCGCGAACGACTGCGTGGGGGAGGCGGCCGCGCTCGCCGACCGGATCGACGATCTCAGCGGCGCGGCCGCACCGGTCCACGACCGCCACCACGTCCGGGAGTTCGCCGTGCGCGTCGACCAGCCCGCGGCAGCTATCGCGGGAGACTTAGAGACCGAGGGGTTCGCGGTCCACGCGATCGACGAACACCTGCTGCAGGTGTGTGTCACCGACCTGAACGCGGATCGAACCGACGGTCTCGTCGCCGCTTTCGAGGAGGTGATCTGAGTGATCCACGATCAGGCTGACTACGCGCGCTCGGACGAGGACGTTCACGAGCCGCTGCTCTCGGAGAAGGATGAGACGACCGTCGACGTACGTGAGTCGTCGCCGCTTCCCGACGAGCTGACGCGCGAGGAACTCACCCTGCCGGCCCCCTCCGAGCCGGAGATCGCCCGTCACTACACCCGGCTCTCGCAGATGACCTGGGCGATCGACTCGGGACCGTACCCGCTCGGGAGCTGTACGATGAAGTACAACCCGAAGTTCACCGAGGACGTGGCTGTCGACCCGAACGCGGCGATCCACCCGGACCGCTCGGCGCGGGCCGCGCAGGGGAACCTCGAACTGCAGTACCGGCTCCAGGAGTACCTCGGCGAGATCGGCGGGATGGACGCCGTCACGCTCCAGCCGCCCGCGGGCGCCGCCGGCGAGTTCACCGGTATCGCGGTCGCGAAGGCGTACCACGAGCACCACGGCAACGACCGGTCCGAGGTCGTGATCCCCGCCTCCGCGCACGGGACGAACTTCGCGACCGCCGCGTTGGCGGGCTACGACGTGGTCGAACTCCCATCCGGCGACGACGGGCGAGTCGACGTCGAGGCGCTTGAGGCGGCCGTCGGCGACGACACCGCCGCGCTCATGCTGACCAACCCGAACACGGTCGGGCTCTTCGAGCGCGACATCGCGGAGATCGCCGACATCGTGCACGACGCGGGCGGACTCCTCTACTACGACGGCGCGAACCTCAACGCCCTGCTCGGCCGCGGTCGCCCCGGCGACATGGGGTTCGACGTGATGCACTACAACGTCCACAAGACGTTCGCGACCCCGCACGGCGGCGGCGGTCCGGGCGCTGGCCCGGTCGGCGTCGTCGACGAGCTGGCCGAGTTCCTCCCCTCCCCGCGAGTCCGGGAGGCGGACGAAGGGAGCGGCTACGAGCCGTTCGAGCCGGACAACACGATCGGGAAGGTTCACGGATTCACGGGCAACTGGCTCGTCCTGATAAAGACGTACGCGTACATCGCTCGCCTCGGCGACGAGGGGCTCGCGGACGCGGCCGCGAAGGCGGTACTCAACGCGAACTACCTCGCCGAGCGGATCGACCTCGACGTGCCGTACGGCCCCTTCCACCACGAGTTCGCGGCGACCGCCGGCGACCGCGACGCCGCCGACGTCGCCAAGCGCATGCTCGACTTCGGCGTCCATCCGCCGACGACGAAGTGGCCGGAGATGGTGCCGGAAGCGATGTTGACCGAGCCGACCGAGATCGAGGGGCAGTCGTCGCTCGACGACCTCGCGGAGGCGTTTAACCTCGCGTACGCTGACTCGGACGAGGCGCTCGGTGCGGCCCCGAACCGCACGGCTGCGAGCCGGATCGATCAGGTGAGCGCCGCGCGAGACCCGCGGCTCTCGTGGCAGGCGCTGGACGGGGAGTAGCTGGTTCGCTTCTCGCCGACTTCGTTTTGTCCGAAACAGCGGATCGCTGAAGACTGTCTCTTGATCGATAACGGAAGTTCGTGAATCGGTGCGGAGAGTCGATTATTTATAAGTGATCGTCGCTGTCGCTACGGATATTTGAGCCAGAAACACGCACGCCTTTTTAAGTGCCAAGCGCCGTCACGGTTCTGTGGTGGCCATCCCGGTCGGGCTCCCGCTCTGACTCGTCACCGATCCCTTTCCCGACGCTTGTCTCGCTGTCCTCGTCGTCGAACTCGCCCGCCACGAACCGTCGCAACACCCGGCCCTCTGCCCGGTGGAGCGTCTCGCTGCACGTCGACTTCGCGAGGCCGCGCGCCTTGGCGAGGTCCGTGAGCGTACACTCTCGCGGAGTGTCGTAGTACCCGGCGGCGACGGCGGCGAGAACGAGGTCGCGCTGGGCGTCGGTGAGGATCGGCTCCTCGTCGGCGTCGCTCGCCTCGATCCCCACAGTGACGCCCTCGGCCGTGAGCCGTCGCCCGAAGGCGGTGAGCCGGGAGCGGTCATCGACGATGTCGAGCGTCGCGCGCCCGTCCGTCACCGCAACCGGATCCTCGATCGGTATCCCGACCTCTCGCGCGGCCGCGACGTGCGGCGGCGGCGCGGGTGCGACGACTCGGACCCTCGTCGCGGGACCGGTCCGATCGACGATGTCGATCCGATCCACGCGGTCGTGGGCGCGCAGCGCCTCCACCGTCTCCGCGCGGTCGGTGCCGGTGACGGTAAGCGCGGTCACGTCTCCCTCGACGGCGGCGACGGTCTCGGTCGTGCGGAGGGTCGCGTCGGGTCGAGCCCGAGACACGTCACCGAGCCACGAGCCGCTCGGGAAGTCGAGCCGCAACGTTAGTCGGGTCATACGTGGAGAGAGGACCCGCCGGACCCTCTCGTTGCCCCTTCATTCGTTTCGGGTTTATAAAGGACCGCGGCGGTCGATCGATGTTCGCGGTCGGTGGAGTAGCCAGTCGCCAGAACCGGAACTCGATCCCGGGATCCGATCCCAAAGCCGGAATCGGGTCCCGGTACCGATGGACCGAAGTTGGGGGCGTGTGATCGAGACTCATGGAAACGACAGACGCGTTCACAGGGCTCTCGTGTGTCGGCTGCGGCGGGACGTTCGATCCGGAGACCGCGACGCATCAGTGTCCCGACTGCGGCGGGATCCTCGACCCGGCGTACGACCTCGATCGAGTCGACCTCTCACCCGAGGACCTCGCGGAACGCCCGTTCGAGTCGATGTGGCGGTACGGGGAGCTGCTGCCGTTCGCGCCGGAGGCGGCGGTGTCGCTCGGTGAGGGCGCGACACCGCTCGTCGAGTGTCCGGCGCTCGCGGACGCGATGGGTGTGGGACGGGTCCTCCTAAAAGACGAGGGCGCGAACCCGACGGGAACGTTCAAAGACCGAGGGCAGTCGCTCGCGATGACGGCCGCGCGCCAGCACGGCGCCGCCGACATCGCGCTGAACAGCGCCGGCAACGCGGGACAGGCAGCGGCCGCGTACGCGGCCCGTGCGGATCTGGACGCGCACGTGTACCTCCCGTCGCGGGCGGGGTTCACCCAAAAGGCGATGACCGAGGTCCACGGCGCCGATCTCACCGTGACGGATCCGATCGACGGCAACTCGCAGATCGGCGACGCCGGGCGGGCGTACGCCGACGCGATGGACGCACACCCCGACTGGTACTCGGCAAAGACGTTCGTGACGCCGTACCGCCACGAGGGAAAGAAGACGATGGCGTTAGAGCTGCTCGAACAGCTCGACTGGGAGGCGCCCGACGGCGTCGTCTACCCCACCGGCGGGGGCGTCGGCCTCGTGGGGATGCACAAGGCCGCCCACGAGGTTCGGGAGTTGGGATGGACCGACGAACTCGTCCCGATGTACGCCGCGCAGGCGGCGGGCTGTGCACCCGTCGTCGACGCATACGAGGCGGGAGCCGACCGCCACGAGCCGGTTCCCGACGACGAGGTCGACACGGCCTGCAACGGGATCGCGATCCCGGACCCGGGAGCGAGCCCGCTCATCCTCGACGCGATCCGGGAGTCTGAGGGTGGCGCGGTGGCGACGACCGACCGCGAGATCCTCGACGCCGCGATCGAAGTCGCTCGGGCGGAGGGGCTGGAGGTCGGCGCGACCTGCGCGGCCTGCGTCTCGGGGGCGTTCGCGCTGGCGGAGTCGGGGGAGTTCGGTCCCGACGACACGGTCGTCCTCTTGAACACCGGCGCGGGAAACAAAGACGTCGACGCGCTTCGGGCGCACCTCGGCGAGCGGGAGGTTGAGGCCGAGGCGACGAACGACGGCGGCGCTCCGTGAGGATTCGGTCGGCCGGCTACAGCTCCCAGTAGTCGACGGTGTCGTCGATCTGATAGTATCCCGACAGCGATCGCTCCTCGCGACCGCCCGGCGGCGATCCGACGAACACGCCGAACGTCTCCGAGTCGGGATACACCGTCACGTCCGGCTCGGTCATCGTCGACATCGCGAGGTATCTGACCGAATCGTCACCCTCGTTGACGACGCGGTGGGCGCCGGACTCGTCCGCCGGGAACGCGACGTAGTCTCCGGCTTCGATCCGGACCGTCTCTCCGTCGTGTCGCAGGGTAGCGCTTCCTGACAGCACGTATATCGCCTCCTCGTTGGCGGTGTGATAGTGGTACGGCCACGATTTCGCGCCGGCCGGAAGCTCGTAGAGGCTGCACCCGATGCGGTCGCCGTCGGCGGCCTCCGCGAGTTGCTTTCGGCGAAACCGGGTCTCCCCGCGCTCCGTGTCAGTCCAGTCGAGGTCGCTCTCGGTAACACGTATCATCGTTACTTCCCGAACGAGTCGAGAGGGTGCTGCCTGAACGCCACAAAATAGTCACTTTCTGTATAATTTGACGGTCAGTCTCGGCTGCTCCCACGAAGTAGATCGAGGAAGTTCCAATTCACCGCTTTGGACAGACGATGTTACCCGGATTTCGACGGTATCTGCCGAAAGCTGTCGCTCACCGCCAACTGACAGGCCGTGGGCTGACCCCGGTCAGCCCGCGGCCGTTGCCTGTGATGCTGGCACTCCAACCCCGTTCGCTTTGATCTTCCACCGGCGGCGTAACTCCTCTTCCAGCTCATGACGAATCCAGTCACAGAACGTCTTGAACGTGAACTCCTCGGGCAGGTCGCGCCCGCCCCGCCGTGGGCGGGCGACGACCGCCCACCGTAGCACCAGCCACAGGTTCTCCAGCAATGCCGCGACCAACATGATGGCAAACCGCACGACGGGATCACGCGTCGTCGTGATCCCGCGTGCTTGCCGAAGTAAGCGATAGGTCGTTTCGATGCCTGAACGCTTCCTGTAGCGGTGTTCGACCTGCTTCGCTGAGCGATCAGTAACGCCACACGCCACGTAGCCACGAACGACCTCGCCGTGCTTGCCTCGATCTCCGTTCTGGTAGGAGACAGCGACCGCGAGCGGGAAGCGCAGTTCCCGCTCGCTGTCCTTGTACATGCGATAGGTCGTCATGTACGACTTGTGAGTTTCGAGTTTGTCCTTCATGCGCTCGCCCTTCTTGGGCACGTGAACGACCGTTGGGGCGATATCACGAGCGCGGCGGATGACGCGCTCGTTGTAGAATCCGCTGTCGGCAAGCAAGAGATCGATCTCGAAGGGATAGTTTTCGACGCGGGCGAGCACGCGCTCGACCGCGTCAGCCTCATCTTCGTCACTGCGGACGTAAGTCATCGCCAGCGTCACCGGCTTCCCGTTCGAGACGACGTACGCCGTGCAGTAGCGGTGGCAGGTCGTAGTCCCGTCCTTAGGAGCCATCGAACAGAGTTCGCCTTTCTCAGCATGGTGCTCGCCGTGGTAGGGATTGTCGATGAAGTCGATGGAGACGGTTCTCGACCGGTCAGGGTCGAAAATCGTCATGGCGAGCCGTGCGAGCAGAAGGTTGGCAACGACCTCAAGCCACTGACGGTTGAGTGTGTGGAGCCACCTCAAGACAGTGTCGTCACACGGCGTTCCCTCGGTATCGTTGCAGGTGTCCCAAATCGAGTTCTGGTTAGTGCAGGCTAGGATGACGACGAGCCAGATGTCGCCGGGGTCGAGGGGGCTCCCCTCGACACCCGGCAACGGGAGTGGCGTAATGACCTCTTCCGCTACGTCTTTGACATCCGACGCCGAAAGGTACTCGTCTGGATCAGGTATGGTGAACACATCCAGATCCAGACACTTTCTTGTGGTTAATTTAGCGATTCAATTCAGCTGATTACGCTGCTTGGGAAGTACCGATCATGGGTACCACACGTACGCCGCGAGCAAAGTCGTTGGGGCGTCCTTCGTCAGGCGCCAGCGCCAGAGTGCCGAAGCGGTGGAGCGCCGGAGCGAGCCCCGAACCGGAACCACTACGGCGGCCGGTCGCCACCCCTCGCGCATGGAACTCGGCGTCATCGGACTCGGCCGGATGGGGCAGATCGTGGTGAATCGCTCGCTCGACGCGGGCCATGACGTGGTCGCGTTCGACCTCTCGGCGGAGGCGACGGCGACCGCAGCGGAGGCGGGTGCGACCGCCGCGGACTCGGTCGCGGACCTCTGCGATCGGCTGGACGACAGCGACGAAGACGGCAAGCGCATCTGGCTCATGGTGCCCGCCGGCGAGCCGGTCGACGCCACGCTCGCGGATCTGGAGCCCCACCTCGACGCCGACGACGTGGTCGTCGACGGCGGGAACTCGAAGTTTCAGGAGTCGGTCCGGCGCGCCGAGGAGACGGACGCCGCCTACCTCGACTGCGGCACGTCGGGCGGTCCCGCCAGCGCCGAGGAGGGCTTCTCGCTCATGATCGGCGGCCCTGAGTGGGCCTACGAGGCGCTCGTACCGATCTTCGACGCGGTGGCGACCGGGCCGGCCGGCCACGACCGCATGGGTGAGTCGGGGTCGGGCCACTACGTGAAGATGGTCCACAACGGCGTCGAGTACGCGCTGATGCAGGCGTACGGCGAGGGGTTCGAGCTGCTCACCGAGGGGCGCTACGACCTCGATATGGAGTCGGTCGCGCGCACGTGGAACAACGGTGCCGTGATCCGGTCGTGGCTCCTCGAACTGTGCGAGGAGGCGTTCCACGAGGAAGGGTCGGATCTGGGCGACGTCGCCGACCACGTCGCCGGCGGGTCCACCGGGACGTGGACGGTTCGGGAGGCGCTCGAACAGGAGGTCCCGGTCCCGATCATCTATCAGGCGCTCGCGGAGCGGTTCGACTCCCGGAACGAGGGGCGCTTCTCGCGGCGGCTCGCGAACCGGCTACGGTACGGATTCGGGCGCCACGAGGTCGCGCGGCGCTCGGACGAGGAGTGAGACCGGGCGGCGAGGCGAACTGTCGCAGGTGAGAGCGCATTTTCGGAGTGAGGTCGACGGTCACCATCTCGCGTGATTACCACGACCGATCACCTCCGAGAAACACTTATGCGTGTCCATGACAGATATTACCATGCACAGTATGTTCGAGCGATTCTCCAGCGGCTACTACCTAGGGGAACTGTACGTGGAACCCCACGGCGGCGAGCGGGCCGTCATCCAGCGGGTCGACCACGAGCACGTCAACGAGCAGCTATACGCTGACGGCGAGGGAGTTGAGCGACTCGACGCCCCTCTCGTGATGAAGGTTGGCGGCGGCCACATCCCGGTCAGCGGCGATGATGACGTGCCGAGCGGGACGCTCGCGATTCCCCACGAAATCGCGGACGACACCCTCCCGGACCGGCGGAACGTGCTGTTGGCGGACGCAGATCGTGCCGAGACCCTGTTGCGGTGGGAGGGCTGGGAGCCGTTCGCGAACGCTTGACATCCTCCCCGCGCTGAAGCGCGAGGATTCCCACGGCACTGCACCGCTGAGTTGGGATATTGTGGTTTACGACGTTACCTGTTCTTGCGGTGCGAACGCACCAGTTTCCTTGTCAAACAACAACGTCGATGGCTGTGCCAACCAGCCGTTACTCCTATTCACCGAGAGATTCGGTGAACTCGGAGATACTTTCTGCCGAATGTTCTCAGCGCCGTTCACATCTGCGTTCGCCACTGTGCCGCACTCATCGCAGACATACAGCCCGCGTTCAACACGGTTGGCTTCATGCTTCCGGCCACAGCACGAACACGACTTCGAGGTATCCCGCTCAGACACTTGCTCGAACGTGATGCCTTCCATCTCGGCTTTGTATTCGAGGAGGCCGGTGAACCGGTCGAACGCCCACGAGTGCAAATCAAGATTACCGTGCTTGCCCCAGTTCTTTGACTCGCCGTTCTCCTCATCCTCACGGATGCCGGAGAGATCGCCCACCACGATAGTTCCAATTTCCTCGTCAACACACCGCTGGACGATATGCTTGGAGAGGGTGTGGAAGTAGTGGGTTCGGCGGGCCGACTTCTTCTGGTTCAGCCGGGTGGCCTGCTCGGAGTCCGAGTTGTCACACCGAGCAATCAGCTTGCTGAAGTAGTAGTCGTCCTGTTTCAAGCAGTTAAGCGGGTACAGCTCGCTGTGACCGTCTTCGTAGGCGAGTGCGGCGAAGTTGTTGATACCGAGATCAACACCCACCGTCTTCTCACCGGGGGCTTCATCCACGTCTATTTCGACCTTACAGACGAAGTGTAGTTCCCACTCGTCACCCGTCCATACAATCTTGACTTGTTGGACGTTCTCCACGGTGGAGAGGTCAACATCGGGGCGAGTTTGGTACTTGCACAGTACGAAGTCCGACCAATACTCTTTCAGGTTCGATCCTTTTGAGAGTCGAACTCGGTCGTACTGAGTGTCGAGTTTGAAGCCTTTCTGCTTGAAGGTGACTGTTGAGCGCGGGTGCTCGTCGCCGTGTTTGCGGTAGCCGGGCGGGTTCGCTTTCGTATCTCCGTTTTGTCGGTTGCCGTACCAGCCGTTGAACGCTTCAGCGAGTTCTTGAAGGACTCGCTGACTTGACTGAGAATGCAGGTCATCATAGCGTTCGTGGTTTTTGAGGTACGTGGTGAGTTCGTTGTGGGTGGGAATGTGATCGATTTTATCCCAGATCCGACTGCACGTCCACCGTCCGACGTTCCAGAGTTTTGAGGCGGCGAACCCGAGCGAATCAAGGTCGTCTTGCACCCGAGACTGGTTCCGTATGGAAGCAGTGTAGGTGCGGGTAACGACCTGTTTCGCCATACGTAACCTATGTAGACAAAATTACTTGAAGGTGTGTATTGGCGCAGCGTGGAATATCCAGTCGTGCCATCGAATGGTGGACTGTGGAGGGTAATGTCGGATTCATCCCCGCGCTAAAGCGCGAGGCTTTCTCCTCGATTCTCCGTAATACTCGGGTGTTGACTTGGGTATGTTCGGAGTCGACGTTCTTGACGATCGCTTATACGCGGCTGCTAACTCGGCGAACACCTCCAAAGCCTCAGCCGATCGCTTATAAGCGGTTGCCGACGGATCGACGGTGAACACCTCCAAAGCCCCAGTCGCCGGCGGCTTCGCCGCCGGCTGCCAGAGGCGCTTCGCGCCTCGCTGCCGTGAGGAGCGCGCACGCTCGCTGTGCTCCTCGTCACTCGCGTTGCTCGTTCCTTCGGTGCTTGCGTCGTCATCAGAACGCGAAGCGTTCTGATTGGCTCACGAGAGCTCTGCTCTCGTGAACGCCTCCGCGCTCCTCACGGCTGCCCCTTTGAGTCCCACCCGACCGCAATGCACCGCACCTCACGCCTCCCCAGCCTCGTCGGCCACTCTCCGCTTCGCTTCGAGTGGCCGACTCCCTCGCACGCGCTCCTCGCGGCCGCCAAGGGCGGCCGCTCGCAGGCGCGCGCCACCGCTCGTCATTTATAAGCGATAGCGCTCACGCCGCCGCCGTAGACGCACCTTTTAGGTCGCCGGGGGTCGCGGATTCGGTATGATCGACAGGCTGCTCGGACGCGCCGGGCTGAAAGAGCGGATCGAGGAGTTGGAAGAGGAGAAACGCCACCTCGAACGCCGCGCCGAGGCCGAAGAGCAGCGCCGGTCCGACGCGGTCGCCGACCGCCAGCGCGCCGAGGAGCGCGTCAACGAACTCGAACACCGGATCGAGTCGCTGGAGGAGCGCCTCGACCGCACCGAAGGCGCGGAGGAATCGGTCGAGTTTCGGCGCGTCAGCGATCTTCACGATCCACGACTGGCCGATGCACTCGGGCGTTTCCGCGCCGTCGAGAGCGACGACCCCGAAGGGCTTCTCACCGCCTTCGTTCCGGACGACGACGCGGTACCGTCGAGCGTCGCGGAGTGGTTCGGCGACCGAACCCGTCTCGTCCGACGAGCCGCTCCCGCAGTCGTCATCGCCGACGACACCGGCGCCGTGAGCGCGGCGCTAACGCCCCCGATCGAGCCGGCACCGTTCGACCGGTGGAGCGACCGGTTCCGACTCGACGAGTCGTGGTTCCGCCCGACCGGACGATTCGCCTTCGCGCTCGTCCGGTCGGACACCTTCGCGCTCGGTGTTTACGAGGGCGACGAGCGGGTCGCGTTCGAGGGGTTCACCTCCGACGTGAAGGAGGCGCACTCGAAGGGCGGCTTCTCGCAGGGCCGGTTCGAGCGCCGCCGCGAGGGACAGATCGACGAGCACCTGAAGAAGGCGACCGCAGCGCTGGCGGATCTCGACGCCAATGCCCCGATCGATCGGACGATCGTCGTCGGTGAGCGAAGCGTGCTGGGCGAGGTCAGAGAGCACGCCGACATCACCGATGTCTCCGACGCGACCGGGAAGCCGCGAAACGCGCTCGACGACGCGTTCCATGACTTCTGGATGACGCGGATCCGCGCGATCTGAGGCGGCCGTCCTGCTTCTGTCCTCAACGCGCCGACTCGTCTCGTCAGCTGGCAATTCGTGTCAACAAACTCACTAACAGCCCTTAATCCGCCGCGCACACTACGACACGCATGACACGGGCGGAATCGTCCCCGGGCGTTCGAGCCGTCGTCGCGCTCCTGATCGTCGCGTTGGCGGCCACCCTGATCGCACCGGTTGCGGTCGGCGCGGAGCACGTGGACCACGTCGACAGCGCGGTCGTCGACGGCGAGACGAACCCCGCCGTCGAGTCGTTCTCGGGGCACTCTCAGGGCGATCCGGGGCCGGCGGCACAGACCGCCGGAGACGACGCCGACGTGATCCGGCTGCGAAACGAACTGGCCCAGACCGACGAGCGCGGGACGGTCGGCGTTACGACCCGGGCGGAGATCCCCGACCGCGTCACGGAGCTCGAAGTGACGCTGCTCAGTGCCGCCGACGGTGACGCCGACATCGAGGCCGACGGGTTCGTTCCGGCCGACGACGCCGGGCCCGACGAATCGGTCTGGGAGTGGGACGGCGATACCGCCGACCCCTCGCTTACCTACGCCATCGACGCGAACGACACGATTGAGGAAGAGGGACCGCTTGCGGCCGACGGCGCCTACCGCTTCGTCGACGCGGGCGAGTGGGCGCTCGTCAGAACCCCCCGCGTCGGCGCCGCGTGGTCGTACACCGGGCAGTACGAGGGGGCAGGTCCGGCTCGACCGTGAGACGGTCGCCGCGGGCGAGGGCGTCGCCTCGCAGTCGATGGCGTTCCTCGGGCCACACGAGGAGCACGTTCGAGAGGCCGCAGGCCAACAGTACCGGCTGATCGTCCCCGATGCAGCGGATCCGGTCGCCTCGCCCGACGAGGTGTTCGGTGCCTTCGAGAACGCGTCGACCGCGCTGCAGGTCGGCGCCCGCGACGAAACGGTGGTCGCGTTCGTCGCCCCCACGGGTGAAGTGTCGTGGGCCGTTCGCGGGCTCCAGACCGGCGACGCGGACCTGTGGGTTCGGGACGGGGAACCCGCCGGCACGGCCGCGGACGTCTGGACCCACGAGTACGTACACACCCGGCAGGCGTACCGCACCGAGGCGAGCGGCCAGTGGATCACGGAGGCGAGCGCGACCCACTACGCCGCGCTGTTCGCGCTCGACCGCGGCGCTGCCGACTTCGACGCGTTCGAGCGCACGCTGGCTCGCGGCGAGCGCGAGCCCGACGCCTCGGCGGTGCTTTCCAACCCGACCACGTGGGACGGACACGCCGACTACACGAAGGGTGCGCTCGTCGCCGGCGAGATCGACCGCCGGCTCCGGGCCGCGACCGACGGTGCCGCGTCGCTCGCGACGGTCCTCCGCGAGTTGAACGAGGCCGACGAACCGGTCACCAACGACCGTCTCCTCGACACGGTCGAGGCGGCGGCCGCCGAGGGCGCCGACGACGCGACCGCGGCCGAGATCCGCGACGAAGCCGAGCGCCTCACGACGACGCGGGCGACCACTGAGACGTGGGATCGGGACACCCACGCGGCAGCGTTCGGCGAGACTCCCGCACAGGTGGGGTACGGACTCGCAGACGACGGAGTCAGAGCGACCGGCGAGTACCGGAACCGGACCGTCGCCCGCGACCCCGTCGAGCTTGTCGTCGGCGAGTCGCTCGAAGCGGCGGTCGTCGCGTCCAACACGGGCGGCGCGACCGGGAGCTACGACCTGTCGCTCTCGGTCGACGGCGAGCCGGTCGCGAACCGGTCCGGGGCGCTCGACGCCGGCGCCGAGACGATCGAGCGCTTCGAGCACCGCTTCGGATCCACGGGGGAGTACGAGGTCCGGATCGGCAGCGAGCGCCTGACTGTCACCGTCTCCGAGCCCGCGCGGCCGCTCGTCCGGGGGGTCTCGACCGACCGCGACCGCGTGCCCGCCGGCGAGTCGGTCGTCGCGACCGCGACCGTCGGCAACGACGCGAGCGTTCCCGCGGGCGGGGAGATCGAGTTCCGAGTCGGCAGTGGGACGGTCGCGACCGTACCGGTGCGGCTGGACGCCGGCACGGAGACGACGATCGAACGCGAGGTCACGTTTGACGGCGGCGCGGGACCGCTCGGCGTCGGCAGATCCAAGAATGTGACCGTACGCGTCGTCGGCCCCGTCGACGAGGCGTCGACGACGGTGGCCGTCGAAAGCGAGAGGCCGCTCTCGGCCGACGGCGCGCCCGGGTTCGGTCCTGCGGTCGCCCTCGTCTCGGTAATCGTCGCCAGTGCGGCGCTCGCGCGTCGCGGTCGGCGGGGGACGTAACTGGGTGAGAGAGGGAATTTAAAAGGGGGCGTCCGGGCCTTCGTCGGCGTCTGGGGTCGGGTCCGTTCCGCCGTCGGCTCCGTCTGCCGCTGTCGGGACCAACGCGCCCACGTCACGCTCCCACGCCTCGATGCCGCCGCGGAGGCTGTCGACGCGCACATTTTGGGTCCCTGCGTAGCTTCCGATGAGCTGGGCCGCCTGCCGGCTGGCGACCCCGTGGGGGCAGACGGTGACGATCCGAGCGGCGCCCTCCAGTTCCGCGATACGGGTCGTCAGCTCCGGGAAGGGAATGCACTCGCTGTCGGGAATGTGCCCGCGGTCGAACGCGCGGCGATCGCGGATGTCGACGATCCGGAGGTCGGTGTCGTCTGCGTCGACGGTCTCGGTCTCCTCGTCGTCGAGCAGCGCCGCCAGCTCGTCGGGGTCGATCTCGCCGTCCATCAGGGGAGCGGGCAGAGGCTGGCGGTGATGACGGCGCGCTCGTCGGTGTCGTTCCGAGCGCCGTGGACGGTTCCGCGCTCGTTCAACACGACCGCGGGCGCCGCGAGCGACTCCTCGTTGTCCCCGCGAATGAGGGTCGGCTCGCCTTCGAGGACGTGGAAAACGTTGGTGGCGTCGCCGTGCTCGTGCGGCTCGACGGTTGCGCCCGGCCCGAGCGCGAACGCCTTGACGAGCACGTCGTCGGTGACGGCCAGTTCCGCCGTCTCGACCTCCCCGGCGTCGGGTGCGAGCCCGTCGACGGCGTCCGCGTATCGATCGATCGTCATACCCTGTCGTCGCCGGCGTCGATATAAAAGTCGTTTGGCGGACTACTCCCGCGCGCCCGGGGGAAGCGGGTCGGCGTGGTCGGCGATCGCCTTGGCGACCCGGTGCGGCTCCTCGTGGACGACCCAGTGGGTCGCCGTGTCGAGGATGAGGAGTCGGCCGTCAGCGCAGCGGTCGACGCTCTCGCCGGCCAGTCGCGTGGAAAGGAAGCGGTCCTTCGCGCCCCAGATCACGAGCGTCGGGACCTCGACCGTCTCCGTCGCCGGCGTCGGACGGTCGCGGACGATCGCCCGGTACCAGTTCACCATCGCCTCGAACGCGCCCTCGCGGTTCCACGCGCGACGGTAGCGTCTGAAGTCTTCGCCGCTGAACGTCCCCGGATCGCTCGACTCCCGAAGCCCCCGCACGGCGAGGCGCCAGTTCCCGGCGCTAGCGACCGCCTCGGGGAGCTTCGGGAGCTGGAACGCGAGCACGTACCAGCTCTTGAGCCGCTGGTCCCACGAAGTCCGGAGCGCGCGCTCGAAGACGGTCGGATGCGGCACGTTGACCGCGACGAACTCCGAGACGCGGTCGGCGTGGTGAAGCGCGAGCCACCACCCCACCGCCGCGCCCCAGTCGTGGCCGGCCACGGCGGCGGTCTCGCGGTCGTACGCGTCGATCAGGCCGACCACGTCTCGCGCCAGCGCGTCGATACGGTAGTCGCTCACTGCGGACGGTTTCTCGGAGAGGTTGTAGCCACGCTGGTCGGGGACGACGACGCGGTAGCCCGCGTTGGCAAGTGACACGATCGTCTCGTGCCAGCCGTACCAGAACTCCGGGAAGCCGTGGAGCAACACCAGCAGCTTCCCGTCTTCGGGTCCGGCCTCGACGACGTGGAGCCGGACGTCGCCGACATCGACCACCCGCGATTTCCCCGGCACCTCCTCGGGAATCTCGTCCGGTGGCACGGTCTCGTCGAGCGCCTCGACCCCGAGGAATCGGGCGCCGGCCGGCTCTTCTCCGCGGCTCGTCTCGCTCGACGCGTCGCTCATACGTCCCTATCGGTCCGCGAGCGCCAAATAGCTACGTTCCGTCGAGAGCGTCCGTGCGTTCGGCGTCGTCTCCTGAACCGAAATCCTCAAGCCGCTGGCAGACCGCTGTCAGGTATACTAGTGATTCTGACGGTCGACCCGACGAGCCGGGGAGTCCTCGCTGGCACCTTGACTCGAGGGACGTTTGCGCTCCGTTCCCTCCGGGACCGGGATCCGGCTCGATCGGTCGGCCCGACTCGCGATTCGGCGGCGTCAGAACCTGCTCTCGCATAATATGGTATCGGACACGTCGACCTCGGACACAGCGGTATCGAACCCAACGTCGTCGGATTCAACCGATTCAGATTCAACCGATTCAGATTCAACCGGTTCGGATTCGACGGACTCGACCTCAACATCGGACGGAGCGGTATCAAACGTCCTCCTCGTCACGATCGATTCGCTCCGGGCGGACGCGATCGGTCCCTACGACAACGATCGATATTCCCCGGTGCTCTCGGATCTCGCCGCCGACGGAACCGTCTTCGATCGGTCGTTCGCGACCGGCAACTGGACGCCCTTCTCGTTCCCCTCGATCCTCGCCTCCGAGCCCGTCTTCGCCCGAAACGGCGACATCGGTGTGACGGGCGCTCGCACGCTCGCGTCGGTGCTCTCCGAGGCCGGAATCGCGACCGGCGGCTTCAACGCCGCCAACGGCTTCCTCACCTCTCACTGGGGGTATCCCGAGGGGTTCGACGAGTTCGAGCCGTTCGTCACGAGCGTGGGATCGAGCCGGTACAGTCGGTACCTCGCGGCCCACCCGACGGTCGAGGCGTGGATCCAACTCGCCACGTCGCCGTTCCGCCGTCTCGGCTCCAAGCTCCGGGGCGAGAGCGACGATCGTCCCTTCCTCGACGCCTCGCGGATGTTCGACGTCGAGGACTCCGCGACCGAGTTTGTCGACGACACCGACGAGCCGTTCTTCCTGTGGGTCCACTACATGGACACCCACACCCCGTACGTCCCCGCCCCGCGGTACATCCGCGAGGTCTCCGACGGGCTGATCGGCACCCACCGGATGCTCCACGCCCACACGCGCACGAGCCTCGGCTGGGAGGTCGGCGAGCGGACCCTCGGCGACCTCCGAACCCTCTACCAGGCCACGGTGCGACAGGTCGACGCCAGCGTCGGGCGCCTGCTCGACACGCTTGAGGCGGCCGGGATCGCCGACGAGACCGCGATCGTCGTCGCCGGCGACCACGGCGAGGAGTTCCAGGAACACGGCCACCTCGCGCACTACCCGAAGCTGTACGACGAGCTGATCCACGTGCCGCTCATCGTGAACGTCCCCGGCGAGGACGGCGGTCGCCGCGTGTCCGAACACGTCGGGCTCGACGCGATTCCGCCGACCGTCGCCGACCTGCTCGACGTCGAATCGCCGCCGGAGTGGCGCGGCGAATCCCTCGAACCGGCGGTCAGTGGCGGCGAGTCGCCGGATCAGGAGCCCGTCGTCTCGGTCACCGTTCGGGGAGAGGAGGTGACCGAACAGCCGATCCCGCGATCGCTTTCCGACGGCGACCTCCTCGTGAGCGTCCGCGACGCCGAGTGGACGTACATCGAGAACGCGGACACGGCGGAGACGGAGCTGTACCACCGACCCTCGGACCCGACTCAGCAGGAGGATCTGTCGGCGGACCCGTCCGACGAGGCGCTCGCGGTCGTCGAGCGGTTCGCGCCGATCGTCGCGGACCACGTCGCCGAACTTCGCGACAGACAGACGGACGCGGAGGCGGCCGACGACGGCGAGGACGAGGAGGTCGACGAGCACCTCGAGGCCCGCCTCGAAGCGCTCGGCTATCGGTGATGATCCGGTCGGCCCTCCGCAACCTCGTTAGCGGACCGTTCGCCGTCCAGATGCGCCGGTTCGTCATCGTCGGCGCGTTCACCGCGGGGATACAGATGAGTCTGTTGTGGCTGTTCGTCGATATGGCCGGGGTGAACTACCTGCTCGGTGCGACGATCGCGATCGAGATCACGATCGTCCTCTCGTACGTGCTCAACAACGCGTGGACGTTCCAAGCGAGTCAGAACACCGGCACGACCGAGTACCTCCGCGGCCTACTCAAGACCAACTTGGTCCGCGGGACGGCGATCCCGATCCAGCTCGGCGTCCTCTACGCGCTCGTGGAGTGGGGAGAGATCATGTACCTCGTCGCCAACGCGATAGCCATCTTCCTCAGCGGGCTCTACCGCTTCGTCCTCGACCGACAGTGGACGTGGGGATGACCCGTCGGGGGCCGCCATGACGCGTCGAGCTATTTAAAAGGGAGTCGCGGCTCGATGCGGGCGACGAGGTCCCTAACCGTCTCCTGTTTGTAGTAGCCGACCACCGACGCGAGGACGATGAGGAGGATGATCGCGAGTCCGGAGAGGAACCGTCCGTCGGCGATCCTGCCGCCGGCGTAGACCGTGAACACGTACGCCGGCAGTCGACCGACGCTGATCACGGCGATGAAGGTGGGGAGCTTCCACTTCGTGAGTCCACTTAAAAAGCAGATCGCGTCGTCGGGGAGGCCGGGGATGATAACGAACGCGAACAATCCCGGAACGCCGACGGTGTCGACGAATTCGTCGAAGCGGGTGACCACGTCCTCGTGGAGGATGTCTTCGACGAACGACCGGCCGTACCGCTTCGCGAGCGAGAACGCGATCGCGCTCCCGATGAGGACGCCCGTGATACTGTAGACGGTGCCCCAGAACGGACCGAAGAGGTAGCCCGCAACGAGCGCGACGACCTGTCCGGGGATCGGCGCGACGATGACCTGAAGCGCCTGAATGGCGATGAACACGAGCGGAGCGAGGACGCCGAACTGCTGGAGCCACAGCCGCAAGGCCTCGGTGTCCGTGATGAAACTCGCGTACTCGCGGACGAAGAGGTAGAGGGCGACGAACGCGAGCCCGACGGCGACGACGGCGAGGATCCCCCGCCGCCGATCCGACGCCGAGGCGAAGAGTTGCATTCGTGTTACACCCGGCCAGCGGTGGACTTGAAGCTTGTCAAAGTCGTAGTTGTGAGGTGTCGATCTCGTCGTGGTGGCAGACCGTTCATGACCTCCACCTCGGTGGTCGTCTCGTCTGGACTCGCCTCCGCGTCCTCGCGAAGGCCGGCTGGGTCGCTACTGACGATCGCGGCGACCTCGACGACCACTGGTCGATCACGATCCGCGTCGTCGGCTACCTCGCCGGCTACGTCGACGTAACCTCATCCGCCCGCTTCCCGCGAGAACAGAAATCTGAAGACGATACGTAATCAGACTTCCTCGATCAGCCTGTAGAGTTCGTAGACGATCTCGTCGATAAGCCGGTCCGTCTGCTCGACATTGGCATCGAATTCCTCGGCGCGCTCCTTCTTCCGCAGGTGGTTTTCTAGTACGAACCACTGTGAAAGAATAGTGATTACAGGAGTCGGTTCCATAATCAAGCATAAGTTGATTGGCATAGAATCTCGTAATATGTCTTTAATTCGGATAATTACTCAAACTGGACCAGGAGGGGTCATTACAACTATTCTTACATATGGCACTGCGAGCTACTGGCTTCCTGACCTAGCTAGAAGTGAGCTAGTGTTTAGCGCAGCAGTTACCGGATTTCTATTTATGCTCATTCTGGAACTGCTTAGCAAGCCAGCGATTTCCTTTCTCTCGTTTCCTATTATTCTTCAGGTGAAAAGAGATATGGAGAAAAAGAACAGTCAAGAGAATTTTATTGATAAATATAAAGGAAACAGAGAAGATCTTGACAAGTTTGATGGTCAAGTATTTCGATATACTTGTCTATTCTATTCTGGATTGCTTGCTTCCGTAGTCTTCGGAATTCACGCGTATCTGATAACTGGTCGACTAATGAGTCTCGGGCTTTTTGCCCTCTCTCTACTATCCATCCTCATATTATGTCTCTCTTCTTTTATGAAAATCAAAAGGACTATTCAAATGGCTCCAGTGATGTTAGAATAGATGACTATCACGAAAATTCATTCTCGCGAATTTGCAAAAGAAGAGTACGGGGGGTTTGAACACACAAACATCGAAGGTGAGAACCTACTAATACAGGGGGGCAACCGAACAGGAAAAACGCTCACTTTCAACGCGATTCTGTACAATCTCCTTGGTTCGAGGGAAACCATTGAGCTGTCCACCGGTCGGAACAACAACGTATCCCTACACTTCAGTGACGGAACGGAATTCCGCCGAGGTAAGCTGGGCGCTCAGTTTAGAAGGGGTGATATCGAGAAAAGTGAGGAGGAAGCACAAGAAGCACTCGCGGACTGGTTAGCTGAAGATCCATCCACTGAGGTCTCCAGTTCACAAGTTATCAAAAACCACTTCGTACACTCGCACATCGAACAAATGCCGATTTCGCGACTGTCGGAAGACGCCCGACTGGATCACATTAGGTCGGCAGTCGATCAAGGCACTCAGGAGAGCATAGAAGAGACCGATCAAGAGATTGATCAGCTTGAAGAGAGGATTGCAGAGATCAAGCAGACTCTACGTCGAAGAGAGGAGGATAAACAGGAGCGAGATAGTAATCTCCGTAGCGACGAAAACCAACTGGAAAAATACGAGCGGATTCAGTCTCTTGCCGAGTCTGGAGAACTTGAGGAAATCATCGAGACAATTGAGACGAACGAAGAACTCCAACAAGATCTCTCGGAAGCTTCCCAGAAGCAGGATTTCTTACAACGCAAACAGAGGAGTAAGAGAAAAGAAAAGAGACAATGGGAACGGTATCGGGAGTCAGAGAGGAACGGGATAATCGCCGAAGCTGTAAATGACTTCGTCTGTCCCGCCTGTAGTGGACACGTCGATACG
This sequence comes from Halorubrum lacusprofundi ATCC 49239, assembly GCF_000022205.1. Taxonomy (NCBI): domain Archaea; kingdom Methanobacteriati; phylum Methanobacteriota; class Halobacteria; order Halobacteriales; family Haloferacaceae; genus Halorubrum; species Halorubrum lacusprofundi. The sequence goes on along the minus strand of NC_012029.1, from coordinate 1,611,546 downwards.
GAGTTAGCCGAGAATCGACTGAGTCGGTCTCGCTGCCCGTTCTGTGCTGTGAAAGATCGCAGTGACGAAATCAAGGCAGACATCGATGAGAAGATCAGCCGGTCGGAAGAAGAGTTAGAGGAGATTGAAGAGGAACTGGAGGAGATTGACTCAGAGTTAGAAAGTGTCGACAAAGAGATCGCAGAGATCCGTGAGGAACAACCGGCACTGAGTGATGTCGACGGCCGAATTGAAAGGGTCATTCGGAATAATGACTACGACTTCTCCGCTATCGTTGAGGAAATCGAGGAGGAACTGGAACGCTATCAGTCGAGTATTGACGAAATCGAGGAAGTGATCTCGGAGCAAGAAAATAAGATTGAGGAGTTAGAAGCCGAACTAGAGTCCTCTGAAGAACGGCTGGAGGAGGCTAAAGACGAGGTGGAAGAAATGCGAGAAGACAGCATCAATGCAGAGATTGAGGAGTTCTCAGAGGAGTGGCAGGAGATCTTCGAGAAAATGGCTGGCGAAATCGGACTGGAGATCCAGATGATGCAGGATGGCGATATCGAGATCCCTGGAGCTGAAGGACCCAGAAAGTATGACCGAGCAGGAGACTTGAGTGACGCAGAAATCACATTTATGAATATCTCCTTTGCGGTTGCGTACAACCGTTTTGTGCGGGAGTCAGATACGACTGAATGGTCAACTATCGTTTGCGACGAACCGTTCTCGAATCTCGATGCCGAAGGTAGAGTGAATCTACTGGAGTTCATCGAATCGTGTGACGAGCAGATAATTTGTACGTCATCTGATAAGAGTTTATTGGATGAGTTCCCCAAGACGGGGCAGCTGACTCGTCACCGAATCCAAGCATCTCTCGGGAGGTATACATAATGAAAGACGAAGAAGCGAAGAACCATCCCCATCTGCTCATGCTTGATGAGTTTGATGGGGAGATAGATGGGGAACTAAAGTACCAAAAAGTCCTCTACAAGTATCGAGTAAACGCACTTGAAGAGGAAGACTGGGGATTCACGAGGGAGCGGTGGGGCCCGACTGATCCGGGCTTCACGGAGATTATGCAGTCACTGGATGATCTAGATCTCACCGAACTGGACAAGGATGATCGAATTCACATATTCTGGTTAACAGAAGGCGGGAAAGAGGTCGCAGGCGGACTCAAACGCGGATTGAGTAAACTAGACCCGGGTTTCAAGCCACGGATTCAGACCATCTTGGGGATTGCAGAATCTGACAAGGATCGCCCAGGCTCAGATATCGTCGGAGACGAGGTTATCCAGGAGGCGAAAGAAGAGACGGAGCAGTCGCAAGTATAGACAGCTCCTCTTTCAGATTGTTTTGGTAGGCTAGGTTCGTCTCTATGATTTCTATATAGGAAGTTCGTCAAACTGCTTAGCCGTCAAAACCGTTTAGAACTGGTCCCACGGCGCTGCTTCAGTCACCAGCCAGTGCGCCCCGATCAGGTCGGTCTCGATCTGCTCTCGCTTGTGCTTCGCATCGCCGTCGTTGACGATCGCGTAGCTGATCACCAGTTCCTCGTTGAGCTTCTCGACACTTTCGACCGTCCGGAGGTGGTTCTCCAAGCCGTCAGCCACGTCGTCCACGGCCGGCAGTTCGATCGCCGTCAGCCGGCCGACGAGCGAGTTCGTCTTCGTCGCCATCTCGCAGAGGTCGCGAAGACGCCGATCTCTTCGCGATCAGTCGTTCTCGAACACCGATTGAAGCTGACGAGGGCTGTCGCTAACCGGTTGAAAGTGCGGGAGAAGTGGGCCGGCACGAATTTGAATACAGACGAGACGTTCCGGGTCGCTCCCTGCGGTCGCTTCCCGGGCGTGCGACTCGTCGTCCCCCGCTCGCTTCGCTCGCGGGGACGTGGTTACGGCCACCCGAAGGACGTCGCTGCTCAGATTGAAAACGGATGCGGGAGAAGTGGGCCGGCACGAATTTGAATCGTGGTTACGGCCACCCGAAGGCCGAAGGATACCAAGCTACCCCACCGGCCCGCATTTTCAGGAAGGCCGTTCGTTCTTTTAACCTTTCCGAAAGTCGGGGGCGATCGGGGATCGATCCCAACGAGAACCGGCCCCGATCCCCCGCCTCACGCCTCGAAGTACCGGTCGCGATGCGCCCGGCAGCCGGGGTTGAACGCGGCGTCACACCGGGGACAGGCGTCGTCGTCGGGCTTCCCCTGGCTGTCACCGGGCGAAGCCCGGTTGCCCGAGGGACTCTGTCCCTCGCTGCCAGAGGCACGTTGCGCCTTTCCGTCGCCGTCGAGGTACTCGCGGGCGGTGAGCGTCGCCCCGCAAACGCCGCACAGCACCGCCGGCTCGTCGAACCGGTCACGGGGCCACGGCTCGGCCTCGTGGTCGGTCGCGGCGTCGTGGCACGCGTCACAGGGGTAATACGCCTCACAGCAACCGAACCGGAGCGCGACCACGTCGACGGGGTCGTCCCAGTGGGCACAGCGCGTCTCGGGGTCGACGGCGACGCCCCGGAGCGGGACCGCGAACCGGTCGTCAGTCGCGGGCGCGGTCGTCGTGCGCCGGTCGTCAGTAGGACTCGTAGCCATCGGTGTCGAGCCAGTTGTGGACGACAGAGACGGTGTGGTCGGCATGGAGTAGCTCGGGACCGACGCGTACGCGGCGCTCCGCACGGTCCGCGAGCAGGTCGCGCTCGGCGGGGGCGAAATCGTTGTGGTCGGAGAGCACGAACACGGGGTCGGTCGGCGGCGCGGCGTCGACGAGGGGATCGCCGTCCTCGTGAAGCTGGACAAGGGTTGGGTCGGCAGACGCGCTGGAGGTACCGGGAGTGTCGAGCACCCGGTCGAGGGTCGCTTCCAGTCCCATCCGCCGGAGTTCGACGCCGGGCGAAACGTCGGCGGGCATGTGCCCGATGGCGTCGTCCTGCGCGTCGAGCGCGTCCCGGATCCGCGCGGCGACGTTGCGCTCGTCGGGGTGGAGGTGCCGGAGGCTGTCGGCGTCGAAGGTGACCGTAAACTCGTCGGCGACGACGAGGTGGACTCGGACGCGCTCGCGGATCCCGTGCGAGAGGAACACGCCGGCGGCGACACACCGGCAGAGGAGGTCGAGCCGGCCCGCACCGGGGATGTCCGACAGCGAGATCGCGTCCGGATCGGTGGGCACGTCGTGGCCGATGACGACGAACTGGCGCATACGCGGGGGTCGCCCCCGACACTCATAAGCGACCCGACCCAAGCGGGTCCATGAGCGTCACCGGACTCTGTCACGTCTGCGAGGCGGCGCCGGCGAGCCACACGTGTCCGCGATGCGGCCGCGCCGTCTGTGAGGACCACTGGGACGACGACGCCGATATCTGCACGGCGTGCGCGCAGGGGCAGACGCAGTGAGTCGGATTCGCTACCGGTACTGATTCAGCCGCTTTTTGAGTCGCTTCGCCGCGTCGCCGGCGGCGCCGAAGTACGTCGCCTCGTCGTCCGGGCGGCTCGACTCTTCCCCGGCGAAGATGATCCCGCGCGAGGAGTTGACGAGCCCCACGTCGACGGCGGCGTCCGGGCGGTCGGCGAGCCCGTGTTCGACCGCGGCCTCCGCGTCGCCGCCCTGCGCGCCGACGCCGGGAACGAGGAAGGGAATCTCGGGGACGATCTCGCGGACCTCGGCCAGCTCCTCGGGCGCGGTCGCACCCACGACCAGACCGACGTTGTCGTTGCCGTTCCACACGTCCGCGAGCGCCGCGACGCGCTCGTAGAGGGGCTCGCCGGAGGCGAGTTCGAGGTCCTGCAGGTCGCTCCCGCCCGGGTTCGAGGTGCGACAGAGGACGAACACGCCCTTCTCCTCCCGGTCGAGGAACGGTTGGAGGGAGTCGCGACCGAGGTACGGGTTCACAGTGATCGCGTCGGCGCGGTCGAGCGCGGCGGCGTACTGCCGGGTCGTGTTGCCGATGTCGGCGCGCTTGGCGTCTAAGAGGACCGGCACGTCCTTCCCGTGGGCGTACGCGATCGTCTCCTCTAACGCGCGCCAGCCGTCGGCGTCCTCGTAGAAGGCCGCATTCGGCTTGTAGCAGGCGGCGTGCTCGTGGGTCGCGTCGATGATCCGGCGGTTGAACGCCCACCGCGGTAGGTCGGCGTTGGCGAGGAATTCGGGGAGGCGATTCGGGTCCGGGTCGAGTCCGACCGAGACGACGCTGTCGGTCGCTTCGATCCGGTCCGCGAGTGTCTCGAAGAAGCTCATGGCCGTCACTGCGTCCGGGGGCGCGCTAAACGTTGCGTTCCGCTCGGGATCCGCCCGTCACCCGCAACGGTCACCCGCGCACCCGTACCCGGCACACATCGTGATCGTCCCGAACAGGTACCGCTCCTCCGTCACCGTCTCCGCGGTGTCAGCGAGCGCCCGTTGCGCCGCCGCCGTCCGTGCGTCGAGCTGGTCGAGCGGGTCGCCCCCGCCCGCGTCGAACAGCCGGCCGTTCAATCTGGCAAACGCGGAGAGGGCGGCGTTCGCGGGGCGGCTCCCTCGCGGCGCGAACGCCGCGATGACGACGCTATCGGCCAGCTCACACCAGCCGCTCACGGCCGCGTACGGGTCCGGGAACAGGGAGGTGACGAACGTCGCGAGGACGGCGTCTGCCGAGCGGATCGGCGGGTCGGTGGCGTCGGCCTGCACGAACGAGACGTTCTCCCAGCCGCGGCGCTCGGTCATACCCCGCGCCCGATCGAGCATCGCGCCGGTGATGTCGACGCCGACGACGTGCCCCGTCGGGCCCACGGCCTCGCGTAGTGCGGGAACGTTGACCCCCGGACCGCAGCCGAATTCGACGACCGTGTCGCCCGGATCGAGGTCGAGCGCTCGCACGCAGCCCGCCCGCACGCCCCCGACCGAGGCGGTCGCTCGCGCGAACCAGTCATAGACCCGCGCCCGCACGGCGTACGCGCGCTGGATCCGGTGTGCCGCGGGCTCGTCGCCGGCCGCCGGTGGCGACTCGTCCCCGGAGTGCGGTCGCGACGGTGTCGACCGCGACCCTCGACGATCTCGGGTCACGAGTGGGCGCGGACCGCCGCGGGGGCGGTCTTCGGCCACCACAGCTCAGGCCCGTCGCGCACGACGGTGGAGTAACACACCTCGCTCCCGTCGCAGCCCCGGGGTCGCTGGTAGTCGATACCCCGCTTCGCGAGGTACGTCACGTAGCCGTCGTCGACGCGATCGAGCTTCTCGTGACACACCCACTTCTCGCCGTAGATCCGCGCGCCCACGTCGCGATACGGACAGGTGAACGTCGTCCGCTCGGCGCCGGCCTCGCTGGCGGTGTCGTCGATGCTGACGCCGACCGACCGGTACGCCAGCCGGAGCCGCCGAACGACGCGCTCGGGCGACGACGCGCCGAGGAAGAGCCCGTGTGCGAGGACGTAGCCGAAGCCGTGGAGCAGTCGCTCGACGCGAGTCAGGTCGTCGGGGTCGTCGTCGAGCATCGACCGCAGCGTCGCGTACCAGCCCGCGATCTCGGTCACCTCGTCGGCCGCCTCGTCGGCCGCCGCGAGCGCGCGGCGCTTCTCCGGGAGCGGCGCGGCCCCGTCGGAAAGCCGGAACGACGGCGCCGCTTCGACGTGTTCGAGCACGTCCTCCCGGAGGATGTCGTCGTCGGCAAACGTCTCGGTCAGTTCCACGAGATCGGGGTACCACTCGCGGGTCAGCCTGCTGTACGTGCCGTCGAGGAGGTCGTCGACGCGGTCGGCGTCGTTGATGCGGTCGGCGTCGTTGATGCGGTCGGCGTCGTCGCCGTCGGGCGCTGCGGGGAACGCGTCGACGACCCGCCACAGTTCGGCGGGATCCGGTCCTGCCATGGTGTCACATGGTGGGCACGGGCCTTGAATCCGCAGGTCCGACGGGCCGCTCGCACTCGGAGACCGTGGTATCGAGGCCGGTCTATCGGCCGAACGGACTCTCGATGCCCTCGGCCAGCGGCATGTCGAAGTAGTCCAGTTCGTCGACCTCGCTGATCGAGCCGTCGGCGATCCGCTCGAACGTCGCCATGAACCCCTCGACGGTGATCTTGACCGTCGTGCCGATCGCCTTGTGGCCGCGCTCGTCGCTCTGGTGGGACACCTCGTAGAGCATCCCGGCGGCGTCCGTCCGCGGACACAGCGCGTCGAGGTACGACCCCCAGAGCGGACCGTATCCGTACCGGGTGAGCGTGTTGAACTTCCCCTTGCCGAACTGCTGGGCCTGCTCGTTGACCAGCTGATTGAGCTGCAGCGAGCGCGTCTGGGCGTCCTCAGAGAGGTACGGGTTCCCGTTGCCGACGTAGCTGGCGTAGTCGAACCTATCGTGGTCGATGTATCTGGGACCGAACGGCGCCATCACGCTCATGATCGACTGCTGTTTGGGTCCGTTCCCCCGATCGGGGGAGTCCGGATCCACGACCGCGCCTTGGTGGTGATGAGTGATCGCCCAGTCGGGGTCGGCGTCGAGGAACGACTCCGTCACTGCCCGGTTCTCCGGGTTGAGATTGAGTCCCATCGACCACAGCTCGTCGTACGGATTCTCGCCGGCGGCGACCGTCGGGTCGCGGACATCGACCGGGACGTCCTCGACCGGGATATTGAGGTATCCGAACTGCGGGGCTTCCTCGACGACATCCCACCAGTCTTCGTCCTCGTCGCCCGGCTCGAAGTCGGGGAGGATACTGAACCCCCGGTTCATGTCGTATCCCGGCACGTCGCCGGCGAAGTACGAGTTGCGGTTGATGTACCGGGAGTCGCCCTCCTCCCACGTGTTGGTGTTGTACCGGCGCTGCCGGAGCTCCCCATCCGTTTCGAGCCCGTCGTCACCGACGAAGTTCGCCCCGTCCGGGTTGACCCGCGGGACGATCGTGATCGTGAGGTTGTCCAAGATCGTCTCGACCCGCCGGGAGCCGCCGGTCGCCAGCCGGTTGAGGATCTTCACGACGGCCTCGGCGCCGGAGGGCTCGTCGCCGTGGATCTGGTTGATGAGGTGGAGGCTCTCGTTGCCGTCGCCGATCGTGACCTCCCAGATCGGGTCCTCACGGCCGGCCGAGGCGCCGATCTGTTCAAGTTCGACCCGGTCGCTCCGCCGGTCGATCTGCTTGAGGCGCTCGCCGAGCTGTTGGTTGTCGAGATACGCCTCGTAGTTGACCGCGCGCTCGTTCGGCGCCCACGGCCCGCCGGGACGGTAGTCGCCGCCCGACTGTGCGCTCACCGTGGATCCGAACCCTGCGAGGCCGACCGCGGCGATACTGCTCCGAAGGAACCGCCTTCTGTGCATACTGGTAACACCCGTCCCGAAATTGTTTAATTTATCGTATAAATATCTTTCTAGATATATGCAGTCGGAGAATTATTTATGAGCTATCGCAGCCGAATCCGCTCTTTCAGCCGCCGCACGCCGCGGCTCGCCCGCCGCCCGAGCGAGAGCGCCGCGAACGCGCCGCGGACGAACCAGCCGATCGGGATTCGGTCCGGGAAGGTGAGGGGACCGACGCGCGAGACCCCGATCGTCCGGGACTCGACGTACCGCCGGATCCCCTCGGGCCCGTGGCGGCGGCCCATCCCGGAGTCGCCGAAACCACCCATTGGCGCGTCGACGGCGCCCCACGTCGCGAGGAAGGCGTCGTTGACGTTGACGGTGCCGCAGTCGATATCGCGGGCGATTTCGGCGCCCCGATCCCGGTCCCGCGTCCACACGCTCGCGTTGAGCCCGTACGGGGAGTCGTTGGCGGCTGCGACCGCGGCGTCGGCGTCTGGAACGGGTGCCACGGAGACCACTGGACCGAACGTCTCCTCGCACGCGACGGTCGCATCCGGCTCCACGTCGGTCAGGATCGTCGGCTCGTAGCAGTACGGCGCCACGTTGGGACGGGCGCGGCCGCCCGTCAGCACGGTCGCGCCGCGCTCCCGCGCGTCGTCGACGTGGTTCTGGACCCGATCGAGCTGGGCGGCGTCGATGAGCGAGCCGACCTCGGCGTCGTAGTCGTAACCGGTCCCCAGCGTGAGCCGTTCCGTCTCGCGGACGAACGCGTCGACGAACTCGTCGTAGGCCGACTCAACGACATAGATTCGCTCCGCCGACAGACAGAGCTGCCCAGCGTTCGAGAAGCAGGCCTGTACCGCGCCGCGGGCCGCCTCGTCGACGTCGGTGTCGTCGAGGACGATGAGGGGGTTGTTGCCGCCGAGCTCCAGCGAGCAGTCGATGAGGTTCCGTCCCGCGCGCTCGGCCACGATCCGGCCGGTCTCGGTGCTCCCGGTGAACGCGACGTAGTCGACCGCGTCGATGAGCGCGGGACCGACGGTCGGTCCGTCACCTGTGACAACTTGGAACAGGTCGTCCGGGAGACCCGCGACCTCCAGCAGCTCGCCGAGCGCGAGCGCGCCGTACGGCGTCTTCTCGTCGGGTTTAAGCACGACCGCGTTGCCCGCGACCAGCGCGGGGAGCGCGTCCGCCATCGACAGCGTCAGCGGGTAGTTCCACGGCGAGATCACGCCGACGACGCCGACCGGATCGTAGGTGACGGTCGCAGTGGTCATCCCCGGTGCGACGCCCGCGCGCCGCTCGTCGGCGAGGACGCCGGGCGCTGTCTCGGCGAGGTAGCCGCATCCCATCGGTACGTCGAACAACTCTTCGACCGCGGTTCGGCGCGACTTCCCGGTCTCCAGCTGGAGGAGGTCGAGCAGCTCTGCATGGCGGTCGAGCACGAGGTCGCCGAACCGGTCGAGGACCGCCGCGCGCTCCCTCGCGGGCGTCGCCGCCCACTCCGCCTGCGCCTCCCGGGCGCGCTCGACCGCGGCGTCGACGTCGCTCGCCTCGCAGGCTGGCACCGAGCCGATTCGCTCGGTGGTCGCCGGAGCGAACACGTCGATCGCGTCAGTCCCGGCGGCCGGCCCGTCCGCGTCGCCGTCGGCGTCCGCGGAACTCGAACGCGCCACGCGATCAGCGAGATCGTCGAGCCGCCGCGCCGCGAGACTCGGAGCGTCGTCGAGCGCGGTGGGAGAATTCGTCGAGGACATCGGATACGCGACGCACGGTCGGACAGGGGAAAGCCGTGCCGGTGGATCGGGTGGAACGGGCGACGAGAGCGGTCAGTCCGTCGACTCCGCCCTCTCTTCTTTCCCGATCCGGTCGGGCGGCACGTCGCGCTCGGAGAGCATGTCGATCACTTCGAGCAACAGCGACACGACGAGGGGACCGACGATGAGTCCGACCGCGCCGAGAGTGAGGATACCGCCGACGAATCCGACGAAGTACAGTCCCGGAGAGATCCTTCCGGTCCAGTCGGCGAGCTGCGTCCGGATCACCGCGTCGGGGACGAAGGAGACGAGGACGAGACCGAGTACTAGCACGGCAATCGCCCGCCCGGTCTCCTCGACGAGGAGGTCTCCCACGGCCAGTGCGACGACGAGCACGCTCGGGCCGATAATGGGGATGAACTGGAGGACGCCGGCGATGACGGCAAGCAAGACCGGTGACCCGTACCCTAAGGCCCAAAACACCACGAATGCGAGCACGGACGTCCCCGCGGCCGTCGCCGCCTGCAGGACGTAGATCGAGTACAGCGTCTCTCGCGTCCGCTCGTGGAGCCGCGTCGGGATGTCGTGGTACTCCGCCGGGACCACACCGAAGACGGCGGCTTCGACCGAACCCGGTCGATAGAGGAGCCCGTACACGAGGAACGTGAACACGACGAGTTCGAGTACGAGCCGCGGCGCCGCCGCCGCGAGCGCGAGCGCGACCTGTCGAACCCACACCTCGGCGGCCGCCACGTACGGCACCATCTCGATGACCAGCTCGAACCCACCCACGCTGATCGGGACGACATCGGGGATCTGCTCGAGGATCTCGATCAGCTCCGCCCGCCGCCGATACAGCACGTAGAGCAACGGAACCACGAGAATCGCGGCGGCAACGAAGGCGATGACGGTGGTGCCGACGCACGCGATCCGGCGGGACAATCCTCGTCCGACGAGCCACTGGCAGATCGGGTACAGGACGTACGCGACCGTGACCGCGAAGACGACGGTTCGCAGCACTTCCGCCAACACGACCGCCGCGAGCGCGGCCACCGCGACGAGCAGTGTAGCCAGCAGTCGCCGCCGGTTGAGAATCATGATTCGGGGTCACATCCGCCGGCAAAAATCGTTGCGATGGCGGTGTCTGCGGCGTCTCGGCGTCGGTACTCGTCACTACTTCGGAGACGCTCCTCTCCAGAGACCGCCACGAGGGACCGCAGCACATAACCTCGCGCCACTCCCACGTCCGGTATGCGCATCGACCCGTTCGGCCTCGAACGCTGGTTCGCCGAGTACGAACACGAGGCCGACATCATGTTGGCCGAAAGCGGGATCCGGTCACTGGACGCGAGCCGGTTCGACCTCGATCCGGGCCGGCTCGACTACGTCATCCCGACGAACGGCGACCCCGACTTCCGTGACTCGGTCGGCAAGCGGTACGGCCGGAGCGCCGACGAGGTGCTGTTCACCTGCGGGACGCAGGAGGCGAACTTCCTTACGTTCCTCTCGCTGCTCGGGGACGCCGAGGGACTCGAAGTCGACTCGTCGACCGACTCGACGGTCGGCTCCGGCAGCCACGCCGTCGTCGTCACGCCCACGTACCAAGCGCTCCACGCGGTCCCCGAGGCGTTCGGCGACGTGACCCGCGTCGAACTAGAGCCGCCGGAGTGGGAGCTCGACCCCGACACGATAGCCGACGCCGCCCGCGACGACACCGCCGTGATCGTCGTGAACAACCCGAACAACCCCACCGGTCGGTACCACGACGAGGCGGCGATGCGGGCGGTCTACGACGTGGCCGTCGACCACGACGCGTACCTCCTCTCGGACGAGGTGTACCGCCTGCTCGCCGAGGAGCCGCAGCCGCCGGTCGCGAGCTTCGGGGCCCACGGAATTTCGACGACGAGTCTCACCAAAGCGTACGGGCTCGCCGGGCTCCGATTCGGCTGGATCGCCGGCCCCGAGGCGGTCGTCGAGCGCGCGCGGCGGTGGAAGGACTACACCACCATCTCGCCGAGCCTGTTCGGCCAGCACGTCGCGAAGCAGGCCCTCGGTCGGCGCGAGCCGCGCATCTTAGAGGAGAACCGCGAGCTGGCGGAAACGAACCGCGCTATCGTCGCCGACTGGCTCGATCGCCACGACCTCGACTGGTACGACCCGGTCGGCGTCAACGGGTTCGTCACGGTGCCCGATGGGTTCGACGACGCCGAGGCGTTCTGCCGGGCCGTCGTCGAGACGGAGAGCGTCGTGCTCGCGCCCGGCGGGCTGTTCGGCTTCCCGGACCGCTTCCGGATCGGGTTCGGGCTCCCGACCGCAGAGTTGGAGGAGGGCCTGCAGCGGGTGAGTCGCGTCATCGAGGGAGAGAGCGCGAGCGAGGTCGACGCGGAAGGAGGTGCTTAAAAATGGGGTTTTTCAGTGATATCAAAGACGACGTGGTCGGCTTCATTCGCGACCCGACCGACGAGCAGAAGGCGCTGTTCGTCGCGGTTGTCGTGATGATGATCGCCGACCGTGCGCTCTGGTGGATCGACTTCCCGTTCGTGGTCCGGACGACCGCCGCGGTCGGCGTCGGCTTCATCGGCCTCTTCATCGCCAGCTACCTCCTCACCGGGCAGTTCGTTCCCCCGGACGAGGACGCTGACGACGACAAGCGCGAGGAGTACGTCGACGAGATGGACCCTTAATCGGCTCGCCGATCGGTCGATTCCCGCCTACCGATCTCGGCCTGTCGATCCCGTCCTGTCGATCTTGGCCTGTCGATCTCGGCCTGTCGATCCCAGCCTCCGCGACGGCGTTCCAAACCGTTTATACCCGCGCCTCCGGAAGTAGCGGGCATGCCGCGAGAGCAGAAGCAGGTTCGCGAACTACAGGAGGGCAGTTACGTCATGATGGACAGCTCTCCCTGCAAGATCAACCACTACAGCACAGCAAAACCCGGAAAACACGGGAGCGCCAAGGCGCGCGTCGAGGGCAAGGGTGTCTTCGACGAGAAGAAGCGCTCGCTCTCGCAGCCGGTCGACGCGAAGGTTTGGGTCCCGATCATCCAGCGGAAGCAGGGTCAGGTCGTCTCCGTCTCCGGCGACGACGCGCAGGTCATGGATCTTGACACCTACGAGACGTTCACCATGCGTATCCCCGAAGGTGAGGACTTCACCTCCGACGACAACATCGAGTACCTGGAATACGAGGGCCAGCGCAAGGTCGTCGGGTAATCGAGGCCGATGTTCCCCGGAGCGACGACAGACCGCGACGCTGCTTCCTACGTGGTCGTCGGCGCTCCCTTAGACGCCACGACCACTTTTCAGCCGGGCACCCGATTCGGACCGGACCGGATCCGGCGCTTCGCCGAGACCTACGACGACTACGACCGCAGAACGGACAGCGACTTCTCCGCGCTCGGCGTCTGCGACGCCGGCGACGTGCGGTCGTGGGACGACGTAAAAGAATATCTTGACCACCTCGCTGCCGAACTGCGAAGCGTCACCTACGACGACGCCGTCCCCCTCCTCGTCGGCGGCGAGCACACCGTCACGCACGCCGGCGTCGAAGCGGTCGGCCCCGACACGCTCGTCGTCTGCGACGCCCACCTCGACCTGCGCGACGCCTACGACGGGAACCCACTGAGCCACGCCTGCGTCACTCGGCGCGCCCTCGACGACCTCGGCGTCGACCGCGCGGTGATCGTCGGCGCGCGCACCGGCTCCGAGGCGGAGTGGGACCGCGCCGCCGACGCCGACGTGACGGTCGTTCCCCCCGAAGATGCCGGGCAGTGGATCGACGGCATCGACGCGGACACGTTTGAAAAGGAGTCGGTGTACTGCTCGGTCGACATCGACGGCCTCGACCCCGGATTCGCACCGGGGACAGGGACGATGGAGCCGTTCGGACTCGCCCCGCGAGAGGCTCGCGACCTCGTTCGCGCGGTCGCACCCGCCGCCGACGGGTTCGACGTGGTCGAGGTGAACGACCGCGACGACGGGCAGGCGGCGGCGCTAGCGGGCAAACTTCTCCGGGAGTTCGTGCAGTCGCACGCAGCAGCGCAGGGCGAGTAAGACCCGTCCGTACGGGTTCAGTTCCTGTTACCGTTTCCGTCCATCGGCGTCGACGCCATTTCGAACGGAACGATCGACAGCACTCTCGTGTTGGTCGTTCCTCGGACGAACTCGGCTACTTCCGACGGTGGCGGAGATTCGATGAGGTCGAGCAACGGCTGCCCGCCCTCGATAACCCGTTGGTCGCCGCTAGCGGTACCCACGACGATATTCTGGGTACTGCCCTCCCTCGAAACAAGACGGATGTCGGTGCCAGCCTGCTCTCCAACGGTCTCACTCGGCACCTGGAGGTCGGCGGCCGAGAGGTCGGTGACCTGGCTCGGGTTCGTGTCCGTGAATACGTACACGGCACCAGCCTGCGTAGCACCGATATCGCTTCCAGTGACGCCGATGACGACATCCCGCTGGCCGTTTCCCGTCACGTCTCCCGTCCGGACGACGTATCCGGGTCGCCCAGCGAGCGGAACAGCGCCCGCTCTGTCAGGCAGCGGTTGGATAGCCTCGTCGGGAAACCGATCCGGCTGTCGACGGACCCGGAAGATGCCCCACAGCCCCGCTTCGAGCCGGCGGCGCTGCTTCGTCTCCTGGTAGATGTAGTCACCGCTCCCGCTACCGCCCGTCAGCCCGCCAGCCCCACCGAGCAGGTCGAACGTCTGGGCCTTCCCAGGGCTGAGTTGCCCGTCGACGCCGATAACGGGTGACTCGTTTACGCCCTGGTAGCGCTGCCACTGATGTTCGGCGAGGTGGAACGCGACCGCCCGGGCCTTATCAGCCCCCGAGGCCACCCGGAACTTGACGGGGTCGTCGGTGGCTGCCTTCCAGATTGGCGTGTTGGGATCGCCGTGAACCCGCGAACTGTATACGAGATGTTGGGCGTCGTTCTGTTCGAAACGGCGCGAGAACGGTTCCGAGCGGTAGTTGATGCCGCCGTACCCCTGGTCTTCGCTGTCACCGAGCTGGTTGCAGGGATCGTTCGGGTTCTCGATGTCGGGTCCGGGCGGGACGACGCAGTCCGTAGGGTCGTCTCGATTCAATACGAACTGTCCGTCCGCGAATATCAATGCGTTCTCGCGGAAGTCGGGGTCTCCGTTCCCCGTCTTGATCATCGATGCCACACTCGTGACGCTGACTTCGCCAGTTCGGTTATCGAGCGTCACCGAATCCTGTGGCTCGATAACCAGCTGACCGAAGGCGCCGTGATGACGGGTGCTGCGAACGTCCGCCATGTCCCATAGGAGTGAGGTCCCTACCTCGACGTCAGCGTACCAGCGGTAGGTAATCGTCTCGCCACGATCGACGGTCGTGTCGTAGTTGAACCCGACCGTCGACCCGTTGGATCCGTTCACGTCGTTGATTACCTGCACCGGATGGAGCGAGATCCGATCCGACCGGTCCCACTCCTGGGAGATACGCATCTTTGGGTGGGCGTGGTCGTTGTCGAGGCCGCTGGGCAGGTTGTTCGTAAGATTGATCTCGATACAGTCACCCTTGTTCGCGTGGAGCGTCAGGGGTTCGACCGGTCGGTCGCCGTTCTTGATCTCGTCGACGTAGCGGTCGAGTGCGAAGACGACGCCGTGTTCGTCGTGGTCACCGTAGTCGTTGTACGGGATGTCGACCTGGAACGCCGTCACGTCGAACGACCGCACCGGGGCATCGTCTGGGCACGGGTCGCCCGGGTCAGGTGCCTGTGGTGGGATCTCCCCGACGTTGCCGTTCTGCCGGGCGTCCTTGTCCGGTGGCCGCGTCAGGTCCTCGCCCTCTGCATAGCGGAGTTTCGCTCGCTGGCCTTCCTCGGTCCAGTCGAAGTTGGAGAAGGGTGCCGGATGACCCATCGCCTCGAGTTGGGCCTCGGCGATGGACTCGCTCGGCGCGGCCTGGCCGGGGAGTGTTTGGAGGTGGTTGACCTCGGCCCCCCAGATACGCGACAGCCCCCACATCCCCGTCCACATGTCGTCGATCACGTTCGAGCCGTAGCGGTAATCGCGGACCGGCAGGTCGTCGGGATTCGTGATGTGCTTGAAGTCCTGCTGGCTCTCTTCGGGTCGGACCGTGAATGTGAACGCCTCGGACGTACCGATGACCTGCGAGACCATGTCCTGATCGGCGAACCCTTCCGGGTCGAACCGGAGGCCGCTGAGATCGAAGTTGTGCTGTTCCTCCCAGGACCCCTGGAAGAGCCGGAACCGGATCTTGTCGCCCTCGTAGGCCTCGAGGATCGGCGTCTCGGGGTCGCCGTGGACCTGCGAACTGTGGACGTAAGCTGGGTCTTCGTCGTCGCGGTGGTAGAACGGCGAATTCCGGTAGTTGATGGCGTTTGTCCCGGCGTTCTGGTTGTGCTCGCGATCGGGATTGACGAACTCACCGGTATCCGGGTCTCTCAACTGGGCGAAGTCATGGTAGTGAAGCGCCTGCTCACGGAAGGCGTCAGCCTCGGGCGGGTCGATGACGGCCTGGGCGCCGCTGAAGATGCGCTCTCCCGAGTATGGGTCGGTCCACTCCGACCTCTCGGGCTCGACGAGGAGGCCACAAAACAGCCCGTGCATACCCTCTGAAACGCCGACGATGTGGTCGTGGAAGAAGATCGCACCCTCCTCGTCCGCGTACCAGCGGTACTGCATCGTATCGCCGGGGTCGGTTGACTGCTCGTAGTTGAAGCCCGTCGTGACCGATTCGGAACCTAACTGATCGAAGCCGACGAAGTGCGGATGGACGGAAGTATGGAACTCCTCCTCGACGAGTTCGTTCTGAAGGCGGACCTCCACACAGTCGCCGACGTTGGCGCGGATGAACAACGGTTCTGGATTCAATTTGCCTTCTCGGAGCAATTCCGCGTCGTCAACGTCGACATCTTTCTGCACGGTACCGTCAGGAGCTTTGACCCTGACCCGATCGAGAACGTACGCCAGACCCTCAGGGTCGTGGTCCCCGACGTCGTTGTAGACGATACCGTTGGGATTCCCGGGCTTCATCACCGCGATGGTGTATTCGAGAATCCGTTCCGGCTCGGGGTCGGTGCAGGGATCTGCGTACGGTGCTCCGGGGACGATGTCGTCACCGAACGCTTGGCGCTCCACGTCGGTCGGTTCGCGCGGGTTGTTTACCGACGAGAGCGGCGGCTTCGGAGCCAGATGTCCTATCGGGTCGTCGACGCCTTCGACCTCCTTTATCGCGTCGGCGACGAGCTCGGGATACCCGGGTGCGTCGGATCCCTCTTGGATGAGTCCGCTGGAGTTCGCCAGCGGCTGGAGGCCCGGTTGCACCTTGTCGAGTATACGCATGATAGCCCACATCCCTTCGGCGTAATGGGGGAAAAGGTGACAGTGGAAGAGTACGTCACCAGCCGACCCGTGGTTATAGCCGGCCCCGACCTCGAAGGCCTCGGAGAAGCTCAGGCCTGGCCGATTCGTCTGGGGACCGTGTCCGGCGACGAGATAGGCGTCGAAGGTATCACCGAGACCGATGGTCTGTGAATCGATGGTGTCGGCTGCCGTGCGCGGTACTTCCTTCCAGCGATGCTGGTGTAGGTGGTGGACGTGATTCTCTTCCAGAGAGGCTCCGACGAATGTGTACTTGATGGGATCGCCCTTATACGCCGGGAAGACGTTGTCGCCGCCACCTGGGTCCCCGTTCGTCCACGAGTTGTAGAACTCGTCGTCGCGCTGTCCCAGAGGGTCGGCCCGGTAGTTGATGGCGTGAATCGTCTGTTCCTCTCCAGTGCTCGGCCACTGTACTTCGGGTTCTATTCCCTCAGGCGTGTGATAGAAGGGAACGAACTCGCGATACGTCGTTCCGAGTCCGTTCGGGTCGTCGATGACGGCCTTGGTACCACTGTGGAGTTCGCCGCCGGTCTCAGGGTCGCTCCACGTCGCTCCCGGCGGTTCGACCGCGATAGCCCCGAACAGTCCCCGGGATAGCAGGTTCGCCTCCTCTGGCGGCTCGTTGGCACTGTCGACCGCCTGATTCGCCCCGTCGTAAAAGAAGTGGGTGCCCGTATGTGTGGCCTCCCAGCGGTACTGGACCGTTCCCCCCGGTTTTGCAGTCGTGTCGGGGTTGAGCCCGACGGCCATACCGTCGGATGTCTGGACGTTGTACGGCAGGGCGGTCTGGTGGATTGACGCCTGCCGGTCGAGGTGATTGACGAACCTGATCTGGATCGTGTCGCCTTCGTTCGCCCGAATGACCAGCGGCTCGATGAGCGAGGTGTCGACCTCGCCGTCGTCTTCGTTCGGATTGCCACGCTGTTCCGCGCTCGCTGTCTCGTTTTCGACCAGCGAGAAGGCGTCGTCGGGTGTTTCGCCGGACGCCTCGCGCACTGCGTCGAGGTTCTCGTCCAGCACGTACATCACACCGTTGGGCTGGTGGAGCCCGAATCGATTGTAGACGATGTCGACCTCGATAGCGTGAATCGTGAACCGCCGAGTGCGCCCGCTACCGTGCGCGCTATTCCCAAGATCTAACTGCTGTCGAGCCTCCTCATTGTCGAGAAGCGACGTGGAGAGCGGTAGCATCCCCACCCCTTGCACGAACGTCCGCCGATTCACCGAATTTTCCCCATCTACTTGTTCAATACCGTCATCTTCAGTACCGGTCTGCATATCGAAGCATATCGGATGGGTTTTTTTGATAATACAGTTGATAACCCGGGGTAGAGATCCTCTAACGAGTCGCAGGGCTTCTCTCTACGAGCGTTCCATACGAAGCATCACGTACGAGCTCGTGTACCTGGGAATAATGTCCAGCAAAAACCAAGCCCTACAAGATGCAGTTTCGGTCGACAATTTCCTGAACGTCGCGGCAACCGAGACAATACCGCTGTTTGAATACCTGTCCTTCGAGTTCCTGCTGGGGTACGATGTGTTCGCCTCCAGCGAACGCTGCGGTCAAGGACTGTGGCCTCGGGCACGGCCGTGCCCGAGGCCGCGTCCACGAACGAACGGAGGTGTATCTCTCACTCTACCTCCGTCTTATCGTCGCAATCACCAATTGCGAACGAGGAGACAACCCGGGACGTGAGATGCTCAGGGTATGACACGGATTCTATGACACGCTCTCTTGAATTGTGCTGATCGCTTCGGTTAGGATAGCTCCGATAGTCGTTTCCGGGCCGCGGTCACCGCCTCCACGGCGTCGATCCACTCGCGGGGGTCCGTACACCAGATGCGGTCGCCCTCGACGCTGACGCAGAACACGGACTCGCTGGAGGGCGAGAGCGTAACGCGGTCGACATCGGAGCGGTCGCCGAGGTAGGAGTCGATCAGGCGTCGAGCCGTCTCCGCTTCCGATCGGAGGCGACTGCCGGCGGCGTACTCGATGGCGATCTCTGCCATACCCGTATATAACCTACATTATTAATAACTACTGTCTTCTGGCAGTGCTTGCGAGGTTTCGGCCCGGAGGTCGGTCGGAAGCCGCCTTACCGCCCGTCGTATACGACCTCGCCGTCGACGACCGTCATCGCCACGTCGACCCCGCGGATCGCGTCCGACTCCTCCCACGGCGACGCGTCGAGGACGGCGAAATCGGCGCACTTGCCGGGCTCGACCGTGCCGAGCCGGTCCTCGTCGAAGCCCGCGTACGCCGCGCCCCGGGTGTACGCGCGCAGGGCCTCGGTCACCGTGAGCCGCTGGGCAGGGGCCGGCGCGTTGACGGCGTGGTGGACGCCGAGTAAGGGGTCCATCGGCATTCCGTCGGAGCCAAACGCGAGGTGAACTCCCGCGTCGAGCATGTCGCGGTAGCGGTTCGTCTCGGCGGTGCGTTCCGGCCCGAGACGCCCCTCGTAAAGCCCGTCTGCGCCCGCCCACTTGAGGAAGTTCGGCTGGACGCTGGCGACCACGCCCGTCTCCGCGAGCCGCTCGATCGCCGCGTCGTCTGCGAGTTCGACGTGTTCGATCCGGTGACGCGCCGCGCCGGGGTCGGTGTGCGACTCCTCCTCGTAGGCGTCGAGGACGGCGTCGATCGCCTCGTCGCCGATCGCGTGGGCGGTGAACTGGTAGCCCGCCCCGGTCGCGTCCGCGACCGTCTCTGCCAGTTCGTCCGGGTCGACGACCCACTGCCCGGTCTCGCCCGGTGCGTCCGCGTACGGTTCGGAGAGCCTCGCGGTCCGCCCGCCGAAGCTCCCGTCGGTGTACGACTTGATCGCGCCCGTCTCGGCCATGTCGCTTCCGGCGTTCGTCGTCAGGCCGACCTCCCGCAGCGCGTCGAGGTGGTCGCTCCAGTAGTTGATCCGGACACGTGCGGTCAGCTCGTCGGCGGCGTCGAGGTCGCGGTAGACGCGCGGAGCGTGCGAGTTTCGCACCATGTCGTGAAAGCCCGTGATCCCCTTGGCGGCGCAGTCGTCGAGCGCAGCGGTGACGAGGTCGCGAGTCGCCGCCGGCCCCGGTTCGACCGCCTCGTAGATCGGATCGATCGCGCTCTCTAGGAGGACGCCCGTCGGCTCGCCCGCGTCGTCGGTCGGCACCGTCTCGTCGGGGACCGAGTCGAGAGCGTCCGCGAACCGGTCGAGGACGACCCCGTTGACCGCGGCGACGTGCATGTCCTCGCGGACGGCCGCGACGGGACGTTCCGTCGAGACGCGGTCGAGGTCCTCGCGGGTCAGGTAGCGGTCGTCGTCCCACGTCGACTCGTCGTAGCCGTAGCCGAGCACCCAGTCGGTTGCGGGGTCGTCGGACCCGCCGTCCGACGCGTCCGAGTTCCCATCCTCGACCGCTGCCGCCCGTTCCGCAAGCAGATCGACCGCCTCCATCGGCGAGTCCGCGACCGAGAGGTCGGCGTGGACAAGGTAGCGCCCGACCGTCGTCAGGTGGGTGTGCGCGTCGACGAAGCCGGGGAGGAGCACGCAACCGTCGAGATCGATCACCTCGGTGTCGACGCCTTCGAGGAACCGCACCTCGTGGCTCCGACCGAGGCGGACGACCGCGCCGTCCCGCACGGCGACGGCCTCGTGGGTCTCGTCGGGAGTCGCAAGCGTGTGTATCTCCCCGTTCACGAACAGCCGGTCCGCGGCGTCGGTCATGGCCGAGTCCGGGGCTGGCAGCATGTTAATCGTTCGGGAAACGGCGACCGATTTATTCGATGATGGGACGGATCTCCGTGCATGTACGATCAGATACTACTCCCCACGGATGGCAGCAAGGGCGTCGACCGAGCCATCGACCACGCGATCGACGCCGCCGAGCGCTACGGCGCGACCCTTCACGTGCTGTACGTCGTCGACAGCGACGTGGTCAACGCGTATTCTGGCGACGAGTTCGTTGACGGATCGGAAGGCGCCTCCGAGACGCTGGAAGAGCGCGGCCGCGAGGCGCTCGACGAGGTGGCCTCGCACGCCGCGGACGCGGGCGTCGACGTGGTGACCGAGCTGGTGTACGGCGTCCCCCACGAGGAGATTCTCGGCTACATCAACGACGAGGATATCGACCTCACGGTGATGGGATCGAAGACCCGATCGGGGAACTACCGGCGGATGCTCGGCTCCGTCACCGAGCGCGTCTCCCGACAGTCGACCGCGCCAGTGAGCATCGTGAAGACGACGGTTTCGGAGTGAGCAACGACGGTCGCCGCTTCCCGACCGGCGGGTGTCCCTCCACGGCCTTTTAACGATCGGGGTCCACTACTCGCGGTATGGCGAAGTACTCGACGGGCGGTGGCGGCGGCGGCGACGACGGCGACGCCTGCGAGCTCTGCGGGCGCGAGACCACAGACCTCCAGCGGGCCACGGTCGCCGGGGCGAAGCTCCTCGTCTGCTCGGACTGCCGCCCCCACGACGACGCCGGCAACGCGCCCGGCGGGCGCGGCGGATCCGGTGGGAGTCGGGGCGGAAGTTCCGGCGGAAGCCCCGGCGGCGCCAGCTCCGAGTCGACCGGAACCGGGACGGAGAGCCGGAAGAAGGAAATCGCCCGCAAGCAGGCGAAGATGTACGACTCCGCGACCGGCGACTCCAAACACTGGGAGGAAGGCGGCACCAACTACGAGTCGGACCGGCTCCCGTACCTCGTCTCCGGCTACGGCGACGACGTGGCGGCGGCCCGGCAAGACGCCGGACTCACGGTCGAGGAGCTGGCCGAGGAGCTCGACGTCGACGAGGACGACCTGTTCGCTGTCGAGGACGGTCGGGCCGCGACCGCCGGCGTCGGCGGCTCCGTCGTCCGCGCGCTCGAAGAGCGGCTCGGCGTCGATATCGTCGACGAGTGAGCGCGTGAACCGATGAAGGCGATCAAGGACAGCGTCCACGGTCACGTCCGGCTCGGCGACCTCGCCGCCGAGTTGGTCGACACGCCCGCCTTTCAGCGGCTGCGTCACATCAAACAGCTGTCCACCGTCCGGCTGGTGTACCCCTCCGCGAACCACACCCGCTTCGAGCACTCGCTGGGCGTCTACCACCTCGCGCGCGGCGCGGTAGACGGGTTGGGGATCGACGACGACACCGCCGCTCACGTCCGCGCGGCGGCGCTCCTCCACGACATCGGACATGCCCCCTACGGGCACCAGACGAGGGGATCATCCGGCGAGCGACGGGACGCGACCACGACGACATCGCGTAGCTCCTGACCGACACCGACCGCGAGGTGTGTCGGGTCCTCGAACGCAGCGGGCTGGACCCGAAGCGCGTCGCCTCCCTGATCGCGGGCGAGGGCGCGCTCGGCGCCCTCGTGTCGGGCGAACTCGACGTGGACCGGATGGACTACCTCGTGCGCGACGCCCACCACACCGGGGTCCCGTACGGCACGGTCGACACCGGCCGGCTCGTCAACGAACTCCGGCTCGCGGGCGACGGAGCAAATGGCTCCGGCTCGGGCGACCCCGAGGACGCGGCGCTGGTGCTCGCCGAGGGGAACGTTCCCACCGCCGAGAGCCTGCTCGTCGCCCGATCGCTGATGAACGCCGTCGTCTACCGCCACCACGTCTCGCGGGTCGCCGGCGCGATGTTGGAGCGCGCCTGCGAGCGCTACCTCGACCGGACCGACACCGACGTGAGGGCGTTCCGCCGGATGGCCGACCACGACCTCCTCGTCGCGCTCCGGGAAGCGGTCCCCGCGCTCGGAGAACGGATCGAGCGCCGCGACCTCTACAAGCGGGCGGTGTGGGTCGGGTTAGCGGATGTGCCGGCGGGCACCGTCGACGCCGGCCACGCCGAGGAGCGCGCGGCCGAACGCGAGATCGCCGAGACGGTCGGGCTCGATCGCGACGAGGTCGTCGTGGACGTGCCCTCCCGTCCCGGGTTAAAAGAATCCGGCTCGACCGTCGTCGTCGACGGTGTTCCCCAGCGACTGGAGGACGCCTCGGAGCTGGTGGCGGGCCTGCGCAGCGCCGAGCGCCGCCGCTGGACGCTCGGCGTCTACTGTCCGGCCGAACACGTCGACGCGGTCGGCGAGGCGGCGCGCGACGTGCTCGGGCTCCGCGGCGTCGGCGCGCGGACGTAGCGGCTCAGTCGCTTCGCGGCGCCGGGACCGCGAAGATCGGACGATCGGCACCCAAGATCACGTCCTGCGTCACGCTCCCGAAGACGGCCTTCCCGGTCGGGCGTCGCTTGCGGCCGGAGACGCAGATTGCGTCCGCGTCGATGTCGTCCGCGGCCGCGAGCAGTTCGTCTGTGGGGTCGCCGCTTGCCTCGTAGTGGACGCAGTTGATGCCGGCTTCTTCGAGGGTCTCGCGGGCGCGTCGGACCGCCGATATCTGGTGGACTGAGGCCCCCTCGGGGTTCTCCTGGAACACGTGACACAGGTGAGCGGTCACCGCGCCATCCACCGTCGGGAGATCCACGATCGCCTCCGCCTGCGCGATCGCACGGCTATCCTCCGCGTTGTCGATCCCGATGAGTACATCGTACATGGTCGACCGTTCGGATACCGCACGTATAAATCGTGCCGGCCGTTCCAGATTTCGGCAACAGAGCGAATTCCGGTTGGTCGGGGCGTCTCCGGGGACGCACGCCGCTTTTATCCCATGCCGCCGAACGTCGACGCATGATCACGGTCAAGGACACCGTCCACGACCACATCGAGATCGACGGTGTCGCGGCGGACCTCCTCGACACCCCCGCAGTCCAGCGGCTCAGACACGTCAAACAGCTCGGCACGGTCCAGCTCGTCTACCCCTCCGCGAACCACACCCGCTTCGAGCACTCGCTCGGCGTCTACCACCTCGCCAGCCGCGCGCTCGGCCACCTCGGGATTGGGGGAAAGCGCGCAGACCGGATCGAAGCCGCGGCCATGCTCCACGACGTGGGTCACGGCCCGTTCAGCCACAATCTGGAGTCGCTCACCCACCGCCGCACGGGGAAGTACCACGACGACGTCGACGAGGTGCTCGCGACCGGCGCGGTCGGCGAGGTGCTCCGCGATCACGACCTCGACCCGGAGAAGATCGCCGGGCTCGTCGCCGGCGAGGGACCGTACGGCGGGCTCGTCTCGGGCGAGCTCGACGTTGATCGCATGGACTACCTCGTGCGCGACGCCTACCACACCGGGGTGCCGTACGGCACCATCGACACCGAGCGGTTCGTCCGGGAGCTGACGTTCGTCG
This sequence comes from Halorubrum lacusprofundi ATCC 49239, assembly GCF_000022205.1. Lineage (NCBI taxonomy): Archaea > Methanobacteriati > Methanobacteriota > Halobacteria > Halobacteriales > Haloferacaceae > Halorubrum > Halorubrum lacusprofundi. The sequence goes on along the minus strand of NC_012029.1, from coordinate 1,587,978 downwards.
ACGTGGGCACCGGCACCAACGAACTCGTCTTGGACGAGGGGAACGTCCAGACGGCCGAGAGCCTCCTTCTGGCGCGCGCACTGATGAACCCGGTCGTGTACACCCACCACGTCGCGCGCATTTCGAAGGCAATGCTTCGGCGGGCGGCGAGCGACTTACTCGACGCGACCACGACGACCCCGGCCCAGCTTCGCCGGATGGACGACCACGACTTCCTCGCGGCGATCCGAAGCTGCTCGGAGACCGCCGAGCTCTCCCGGCGGTACGACGAGCGCGACCTGTACAAGCGGGCGGTGTGGGCCGAGTACGACGACGTGGCCGAGCGTGTCCATGAGGCCGACCACGACACTGAGAGTGCGCTGGAACGCGAGATCGCCGAGGAGGCGGGCGTCGCCCGTCAGCACGTGATCCTCGATGTCCCCCCGGAGCCGTCGATGCGGGAGTCGACAGCGCGGGTCACCGTCAACGGCGAGGTGCGTCGGTTAGAGCGGCAGTCACCCCTCGTCTCCACGCTCCGGACCGCCCAGCGCAACCAGTGGCGCCTCGGTGTCTACGCCCCTCACCCCGCGACCGATCGCGTCGGCCGCGCCGCCGCCGACGTGCTCGGACTCGACCCCGACGGGCTCGTCGCGGAGGTGCGCGGCGCGATGCCGACGACGCTCGACGAGTTCCGAGACGGGGCGTGATCGGCCGAGTCGATCCCCTGTCGTGACCTTTTACTCCCGCGCCGGCGACCGCCGAGTATGCACCTTGAAGGGACCGTTCTGGTCGGTCCGGAGTTCGAGCCGGTCGAAGGCCGGGTCATCGTCGCCGACGACGAGATCGTCCGGATCGAGGAGACGAGCGTCGACTCCGACGACGTGATCCTCCCGGCGTTCGTCAACGCCCACACCCACATCGGTGACTCCATCGCCAAGGAGGCCGGCGAGGGCCTCTCGCTCGACGAGCTGGTCGCACCGCCGGACGGGCTCAAACACCGCCTCCTGCGGGAGGCGAGCCACGAGGCGAAAGTCGCCGCGATGGCGCGGAGCCTCCGGTACATGGAGTCGACCGGGACCGGCACGTTCCTGGAGTTCCGCGAGGGCGGCGTCAAGGGCGTGGCCGCGCTCCGGGACGCGGTCGCGGGCGAGGGCGTCGACTTCGGCGAGCGCGCGATCGATCCGGTCGTGTTCGGTCGTGACGACCCCGACGTGCTCTCGGTCGCTGACGGGTACGGCGCCTCCGGTGCCCGCGACGCCGACTTCGACGCGGTGCGCTCGGAGACTCGCGAGGCGGGCAAGCTGTTCGGGATCCACGCCGGCGAGCGCGACGCCGACGACATCAACGCCGCGATGGATCTCGACCCCGACTTTCTCGTCCACATGGTCCACGCCGAGCCGATCCACCTCGAGCGGCTCGCCGACCGCGGGACGCCCGTGGCCGTCTGCCCCCGGTCGAATCTCGTGACGAACGTCGGCGTGCCGCCGATCCGCGACCTCGCCGAGCGGACGACGGTCGCGCTCGGCACCGACAACGTCATGCTCGACTCGCCGTCGATGTTCCGCGAGATGGAGTTCGCCGCGAAGCTCTCCGATCTCCCGGCCCGAGAGATCCTGCGGATGGCGACGGTGAACGGCGCGGCGATCGCGGGGCTGAACCGCGGCGTGATCGAGCTGGGCGCGGATGCCGATCTGTTGGTGCTCGACGGCGACTCCGACAACCTTGCCGGCGCGCACGACCTCGTTCGCGCGATCGTCAGGCGCGCCGGCGCGGCCGACGTGTCTCGGGTCGTAATCGGCGGCGAGCCGGCCGGGAGAGAAACGGTTTAGTCGCTGGCTCGTGCCCGTCAGAGCATGCACGCGATCACTCGATCCGGCTGGATCGAGGTCATTTCTGGATCGATGTTCTCGGGGAAAACAGAGGAGCTGCTCCGGCGGCTCCGGCGCTCTGAGATCGCCGGCCAATCCGTCGCGGTGTACAAGCCGGCCGTTGACGACCGCTACGGCGAGACGACGATCGGGAGCCATAACGGCCGGCAGTGGGAGGCGACCGTCGTCGACAACGAGGGTGGCGGCCCGCTTGCAATCCTCGACGACGAGCCGTTCCCCGAGGTCGTCGCGATCGACGAGGCGAATTTCTTCTCGGACGCGCTGGTGGAGGTGTGTAACGCCTTAGCGGACAACGGCACCCGCGTGATCGTCTCCGGCACCGATCAGACGTTCCGCGGCGAGCCGTTCGAACCCCTGCCGGAGCTGATGGCGACCGCCGAGTACGTCGACAAGCTACAAGCGATCTGCTCGCAGTGCGGCGAGCCCGCCTCCCGGAACCAGCGCCTCATCGAGGGGGAGCCGGCCCACGTCGACGATCCGACGATCCTCGTCGGCGCCGAGGAGTCCTACGAGGCGCGGTGTCGTGACTGCCACGTGTTGCGGACCGGCGAGCGCTCGGAGGCCGATCGAGCGTATCTGAACGGTGAAAGAGTCGCCGAGAATGGCTCCGAAAAGCAAGAAGAGCCGATAGACTCCGGCGCGACCGACGACTGACCGAGTTCGGGGCATCGGCCCCTCCGGAATCCCGATGTCTGCCGTTCGGTCGTCGACTGTTTCGACCGTTCAGTCGTTGGTGTTGACGCGATCCGTTTCGACACGATCCGTTTCGACACGATCCGATTTGACGCGCTCCGGCTCGTCCTCCTCGGCGGTCGCGACACCGTACAAGCCGACGAGCGCGGCGAGCACGACGACTGCGCCCTCGGCGCGCGTGGCGGCGTACACCCACTCGCGGGGCTCGGCTTCCCCGGCGTTCCGGTACAGCGCCTTCGTCCACGCGCGGACGACCGCCCGCGGAACGAGCGTCTCGATCAGTCCGCCGATTCCGGCGACCAACAGTAGTAACGCCTTCATACTTCCTCTTCGCGGGGCGCGTGCAAAAACGATGCGGCGCGTCTCACGCCGGTTCGGCCGCCGAGAGGTAGCGCCGGCAAGTCGCCGCCGCCCACTCCCGGACTGCGGGGGCGTCCGACCACAGTAGCGCGGCGAGCCCGCTCTCGTCAAAGAGGCCGACCACGGCTCGGTCGTCGACGAGGAGCAGTCCGATCGGGGAATCGCCGTCGTGGCGGTACGCCTCGATCCCTCGCTCGGCGAGGACCGACCGTATTACGGTCCCCGAGGGGCCGGTGAGCCTATCTGCGGCCCGTCCAGTAAACACGAGTCGGAGCGTTCGGCCGTCGACGTTGTCGTCGTCGACACCGACGATCGATCCGTCGTCGTCCCCGTCACTGTCACCCGTCAGCCGTCGTGCAAGGGCGGGATCGGCGCGAGGCACGACCCCGACAACGGTATCGCCCGTGTCGACGATTCCGGAGAGCCGGGCCGCCGTCCCCGGGTCGTCCCCACGCTCGACGAGATCGACATCGTCGGCGAGGAGGGCGACGCTGTCGACGCCGACCGCCTCCGCGACCAGCCGCCGGAGGACCGCTCCGGGCGAGTCGGCGTCAGCCATCCGTTCGCTCCGCGCCCGCCTCGTCTCTCTCGTCACCCTCGTCCGGTCTCGGTGGGTACGTCTGTCGCCCGCCGCTCGACCGTCGCGCGAGCAGGCGGGCGGTCGCGCGTCGGTGGTCGCCCGGGCGCTCCTCCGTCGTCTCGTCATAGTACAGCACGGTCAGCCCGAGCCCGGCGCGCAGGAGTTCGTTGGCGGCGAACCGGTAGCGGTCGTCGCTCGGACCGGACGGAGTCGCGTCGGCCGACCGCAGGTGTCCTTCGACAAACAGGTACCCACCGGGAGTGAGCGACTCGATCAGGTCGGCGAACCGGTCGAGCGTGTGGAAAAAGCTCATCGTGATCAGCTCGTACGTCTCATCCGGGAAGCCGTACGTCGAGGCGTCGGCCTGAATCGTTTCGACCCGATCAGCGACATCGCGCTCGGCGGCGCGTTCGCGGACGATGGCGAGCCCCTCGCGGGAGGCGTCGAGGGCGTCAACCGCGTAGCCAGCCTCCGCGAGGTAGACGGCGTTGCGGCCGGTACCGGCGGCCACGTCGAGCGCGCGGCCGTCGGGGATCGCGGGCTCGTACGAGCGCAGGACGGCGGATGGCTCCGGCGCACGCGGGTACTCCCCGGACACGAAGCGGTCGTCCCAGTCGGTCATGCCGGCGCTTGCGCCGCGGCGAGCGTAAACCCCACGGGCGTGGACGACTCAGCGAGGGCATGGACGAGAGCGGGAGCGGGAAGGGGACCGAGAGTGAGGAGGGAACCGGAAGCGCCGACGAGATCGCCGGGACCGACGAGTCGGAGCCGATCGAGAAGACGCTCGGCGACCTGCTGACCGAACGCGGGGAGACCCTCGCGACCGCGGAGTCGCTGACAGGGGGACTCGTCGGGTCGCGTGTGACCGAAGTGCCGGGCGCGAGCGCCTACTTCGACCGCGGGTTCGTGACCTACGCGTACGACGCCAAACGCGAACTGCTCGGAGTGTCTCGCGAGTCGCTCGACGCCGAGGGCGCCGTGAGCGCGGCGGTCGCCGAGCAGATGGCGGCGGGTGCGCGCGACCACGCCGACACGACGTGGGCTGTCGCCACGACCGGAATCGCCGGGCCGGACGGCGGCACCGCGGAGAAGCCGGTCGGACTCGTGTACGTCGGGGTGGCTTACGCCGCGCCGTGGGGGACCGAGGCGTCGTTCGTTCGCACGGAGCGGGTCGTCCTCAACGGCGACCGCGGCGCCGTGAAACGGAAGGCGGTCGACACAGCGCTGGACGCGCTCGTCCGGACGATCCGCGAGGTCGACGCCGAGGAGTGAGGCAATCTGGGTGACTCGATCGCCGGGGCGGCCGCGCTGCCCGCTCACTCGATGAACGCGTGCCCGACGACCGCGACGAGCAGCGCGGCGATGACGATCCACGCGAGCGGCTCGGCGGCGAGCAGCCGGATCGGACGGGCCACTGACTCGTCGAAGCCGAACAGCGCCGCCGCCGACAGCGCGCCCGCGAGCACGAGCGCGGCGACGACGCCGGAAACGCCGAGGAGTACGGCGTCGGTCCGGTCCATACCCCGGATCCGCGGGGGATGTATATAAACGGATCTCCGTTTTGTGGTCTCTTCATAAGCGCGCGCAGACGGGACGATCGCCGATCTGTGACGACGACCGGGTGCCGCTCTGGGACGGTGACCGCGACGAGCGCGACGGAAAACGGGTGTCGGAAGCGGTAGTTTCAATCAGTGAACCGTTGAACCCACCTCGTGTGACCATTCCAACACAGACGCTCCCGAGCGGTGACACCCTACCGGCGCTCGGACTGGGCACGTACGCGCTCGACGACGACCAAATCGCCGACAGCGTCCGTGCGGCGCTTTCGTCCGGGTACACACACATCGATACTGCCGAGGGATACCACAACGAGGAGGCCATCGGCGAGGTGCTCGCCGAGTACGACCGCGACGACGTGTTCCTCACCTCGAAAGTGCTCGCGAAGAACCTCGGCTACGAGTCGCTGATCCAGTCTTGTGAAGCGTCCCTCGAACGGCTCGAGACCGACTATCTCGATCTGTACCTCATCCACTGGCCCAACCCCGCGATCTCGCTGCGAGAGTCGCTCCAGGCGATGGCGGAACTCCACGACCGCGGACTGGTTCGCAACGTTGGCGTCTCGAACTTCAGCGCCTATCAACTGAGCTGTGCCAATCACATCTCCGAGGTCCCGATCGCAGTCAATCAGATCGAGTTCCATCCGTGGTTCCAGCGCCCGAACCTCGTCGACTACTGTCACGAGTCCGACACCGTGATCGAGGCGGCGGCGCCGCTCGCGCGAACAGAAGTGTTCGACGACGAGGTCGTTGCCGAACTCGCCGAGAGCTACGACAAAAGCCCCGCTCAGGTCATTCTCCGATGGGCGCTCGACCGCGACGTGGTCGCGCTGCCGCGCTCGTCGACGCCGGAACACGTTCGAGCCAACGCCGACCTCGACTGGGAGCTCGACGCAGCCGACCGCCAGCGGCTCGATGAGCGCGACCGCGACCGGCCGGTGTACGACACTCCGGCCCGTGACTGGACGGATCCGGTGTACGGCATCGAGCAGTGAGGCGAGCCTTCACTCCGCGTCGTCGGTGAGGGCGATCGGTCGGCCGGTCTCGGCGGATTCGTAGATGGCGGCGAGCGTCCGCACGTCCGCCAGCGCGTGTGTCCCGTTCGGATGGAACGGCTCCTCCGCCAGCAGCTGGTGGCCGAAGTACGCGAATTCCTCTTCGATCTGGTGAACTTGGTCGAAGTCGACGTCGACGCGGGTTCCGTCGCGGACGACCGCGAACCCTCGGTCCTCCCGCTCGTAGAACGCCGGATCGAGGATCAGTCTGGCGTCCGTTCCGGTGACTTCGAGCCGGCTCGCGTGCTGGGCGTTCTGGCTCACCGAACACAGCGCGTCGACGCCACCGGGGAACTCCAGCCGGTACGTGGCGTGTTCGTCGACATCGGCGAACGCCTCGTGGTTCGTGCGGGTCCGTCCCGACACGCGCACGGGGTCGGCGCCGAGCACGAACCGAATCGTGTTGAGCGGGTACACGCCCAGATCCATGAGCGCACAGCCGCCGGACAGCTCCGAGTCGAGGCGCCACTGGTCGTGGTCGCTCCCGAGCTCACCGAGCATCGTCTGTGACATCGTCGCGTGGACGTGGATCACGTCGCCGGCGACGCCCGCCTCAAGCAGGTCTCGAAGGCGTCTAACCGCCGGATCGGTCTGCATGCGGTATCCGGCCATCAGTGGCACTCCGGCGTCTCGACACGCCGCGACGAGTCGCCGGGAGCGGTCCAGCGTCGCCTCCAAAGGCTTCTCGCATAAGACCGCCTTCCCCTGCTCGGCGGCGGCCGCCACGTACTCCAAGTGGGTCGCGTTCGGCGTCGCAACGTACACCGCGTCGTACTCATCGACGACGGCGCCCGCGCGGAATTCCGCCGGCGTCACGCCGGTCACGTCGTGTTCGGCGGCGACCGCTTCGACCGCGTCGGCATCAACGTCGGTGACGACGGTGGCCTCGGTGAACGCCGAGCGTGCGATCCCCGGGAGCGCCCATTCGCGGGCGAACCACCCGAGCCCCACGATGGCGACCCGAACGGGGTCCGTCACGGCTTTCGGATCGAGATGCTCCCAGTCCCGGCGCGTGAAGTCGTCGAGGTAGTCCGCGAAAGCGGTCTCCATACCGTCCGGTCGACGCGCGGCTGGATCATAACTCCGGCGACTCCGGCCGTTACCGAGGTCGACCGGTGCCGAACCGCGTCGATCCGGTGGGAAACCGGTTTATATCTCTCCCGCGGCTCTTCGACTCCAGGTCGTTCCGTCAGAAGAGCCAGGGCAGGGATTTGAACCCCGGAAGTCTCGATTACAAGTCGAGTGCATGAACCGCCCATGCTCCCCTGGCGCAGGCGGGCGTACTCGGTCCTCCTATGAGTGCGTGTCGCTTTCCGCGAAGGTGACGCGATGCCGGGGGTGCCGCGCTCAGGTGCCCCGATCGTCGTCGTCGCCGTCTCCACTGTTCTTTCCGGCACCTTCCTGGCCACCCGCCGTCGGCGACTTCGTCAGCTCCACCCGGTGTGGCTCGTACCCCTGTTCCGCGTAGAACTCGCGGGCGCGATCGTTAGCCGCGAGTGCCTCCAGTGCGACGGCTTCGGCACCCGCCTCGCGGAGGGCTCGCTCGGCTGCGTCCAGCAGGTCGGCGCCGACTCCCTCGTCGCGACGCTCGGGGACGACGAACAGATTGCTCACGACTCCACGGGTCCGGTCGCGCTCGTAGCCGCCGCGATCGAGTGCGAACCCGACGAACCCGATCAGGTCATCGGCGCCGTCGCGCGCGACGAGTAGTTCGGCGGTGACCACCGAACGCGCGACCCACTCGCGGACCGATCCGCGGTTCTCCTCAGCGAGCAGCGTCGACCCGTGCGCCCGCTGCCCCTCGGCGAGCGCGATCCACAGGTCGGTGACTGGGTCGACATCGTCGACGGTGGCGGGCGTGACGTGCACGCGGTCGCTGTCGGCCATTCGTTCGGTGTTCGACGTGCTAGCTGTTTGAGCCTACCGGCGAGTCGGTGGGGGGTTCGGAGCCGGGAGATGCGGAGCCGGGCGTGCGATACCGAGATGCCGCCGAGTCACACTTCGCGGCACTCCGGACAAACCGCCTGCCCGTTCGCGGTCACGAGGTCGGGCACGAGCGCTCCGCAGCTCTCGCAGACGCCCTGAGTCCGCGAGCCGGACGTGTCGGTTGAGGACGCCTCCACGGCAGGGTCGACGCCGCCGTCCGATCCCATCATCGCTGCGTCTCCGCGCCGGGGATCTCCGGTCGCTCCCTCGTCGCTGAGGGGGTCGTGGGCGCCGTTTCCGGTCCGGGGCGCCCCCACTGCGAGCACGTCGCTCGCGGTGACGACGCCAAGCGCCTCGCCGTCTTCGACGGCGACGACGCGGTCGACCCCTTCCGCGATGAGCCGCTCCTCGACCACGGCCAGCGCGTCGTCGGGCGTCACCGTCGGGAGCGGTGGACCCATGACCGACTCGACTGTGAGGTCGTGTTCGTCGCCGGCCCCCGCGTCAAGGAGCGCACCGAGGGCGTCACGCCAGCTCAATCGACCGACTGGTTCGCCACCCCGGAGGACGACGAGGCAGTTCGTTCCCTCGTCGACCAGAAGTGCTGCCGCGTCGCGTAACGGGTCCGACTCGCTCACGCCGAGGAACTCGCGATGCATCACGTCACGAGCCGTGGTGTCTGTTCGCATGAAACGTGATTCCGTCCCGATCGGCTAAAAGGTGCCCCCGGTATCGTTATACGGGTTCCTCGCGTAGATTGCCGATCGGTGTGATAACGATGGGAGACGCAGGCGGGACGGGAGACGCAGGTGGGAGGGGAGACGCAGGCGGTAGGGAACCGTTATCGAGAGGGTGGCTTCCTCAGCGACTGCCCCGCACCGCCGACGGCGACGAAAAGGAGCCTTCAAACCCTCCGGCGCCCGAGCGAAGGATATGACCATTCCCTCGTTCGTGATCGGGATCGCGGGGGGAAGTGGCGCGGGGAAGACGACCGTCTCCCGGCTCGTCACCCGCGACCTCGGCGACAGCGTCACCCGCATCCCGCTCGACAACTACTACGAGGACCTCTCGCACCTCGACTTCGAAGAGCGCCAATCGGTCAACTACGACCACCCCTCGGCGTTCGAGTGGGAACTGCTCAGAGAGCACCTCGAAGCCCTGCTCGAAGGCCAGTCGGTGCAGATGCCGCAGTACGACTTCGAGATCCACAACCGGAAGGAGGAGCGTATCCTGGTCGAGCCGACCGACGTCATCGTGCTCGAAGGAATCCTAGCGCTGTACGACGAGGAAATAAACGCCATGATGGACCTCCGACTGTTCGTCGAGACCGACGCCGACGTCCGAATTTTACGCCGGATCCGCCGAGACGTGATCGACCGCGGCCGCGACTTGGAGGGCGTCATCGACCAGTACCTCTCGACGGTGAAGCCGATGCACGAGCAGTTCATCGAACCCTCGAAGAAACACGCCGACGTGATCATCCCGGAGGGCGCCAACAGCGTCGCGGTGAACCTCTTAGAGGAGAAGCTCCGTGCCGAGGTCGAGGGCGACGCCGTCCGGAGCTGGGAGCGCGGCAGTTTGGAGGAGGAACTCGGCGAGAAGCGCTCGCTCGACATGGACGACGACTGAACGGACCGGACCCATCGAGGGAGTCGACGACTGCCGCGTTCCGGCGCGTATGTGGCCAACACCGGAACAGCGGTAATCGATTGTAGGAGTGCTTCTTGCAGGTCAGTATTGATGATCGCTTATAAATGAGCGGTGTGGTGGCGCGTGCCGACGAGCAGCCGTCAGGCTGCGAGTTGCACGCGCGAGGGAGTCGGCCGGCGCTTAAAAGCGCCGGCCGACGAGGCTGGGGAGGCGTGAGGCTGCGGTCCCGCGAGCAGTGAGGGACCGGCGGTCCCTCTTGCAGCCGGCGCGAAGCGCCGGCGATGCAACGAGCGGGAGAACGGAAGTCGCAGCCCGCGCAGCGAAGCGAGCAGGATCGTCTTCCGGCGGTGCTGTGCGGGGTGGGGTGGGAGTTAAAGGGGCAGCCGGGAGGACGGCGCAGGCGATGTAAGCACCGCAGCGAAGGAGCGGCAGCGACTGAACGAGGAGCACAGCGAGCGTGCGCCGTCCTCCCGGCTGGCTTTAGAGATCGTCACCTCAGACTCGTCAATAGTTTATAAATGGCAAACAGCGACACCTCGCTCCGATTTATAAACAAACTCTCAGTCAACCCGAATCGCGTACTCTCAACATATATCTGACAGTTCCTGTCGACAAACAGCCACGAGTTCGACATTGTCACCCAGTAACACTGCTCACCGCCGCCGGCTCGCCACCCGCTCCTCCGCGGTCTCCGTGCTGACGACCTCGTAGAGGATCGCCCGCCCACCGTCGTCTTTGGGACGGAGCACCCGCCCGAGCCGCTGGGTGAACTCTCGTTCACTCCCCGAGCCGGAGAGCACGACCGCGACGTTCGCGTCGGGCACGTCGACGCCCTCGTCGAGGACGTTGGCGGCGACGACCCGACCGTAGGTCCCCTCGCGGAAGCGCTCCAGAATCTCGCGGCGCTCCTTCGCGCCCGTCTCGGCGGTGATCGCGGGCAGCAGGAATCGCTCGGAAAGCCGGTAGACGAGGTCGGTGTGGGCGGTGAACACGATCACGCGGTCGTCGCGGTGGCGGTCGAGGATCGACTCCAAGCGGTCGATCTTCCGGCGCGCGTTCATCATGATCTCGCGGGCGTCCTGTTTCGCGAGGAGCGCCTCCCTCGCGGCCGGGTCGTTGCCGGAGCGCTTGACGAGTTCCTGATAGTCGCTCCCGCTCGTGAACGTGATCCCCGCGTCCCGGACGTACTCGACGAAGGTGCCCTGCTTCGCGTCGTAGCGCTCGCGCTCGTCGGGCGTCAGCTCCACCTCGATCCGTCGGATGTCGTAGGAGGCGAGGTGGTCGCCCGCGAGGTCGTCCACGTCGAGCGCGTACACGCGGTCGCCGATCAGCTCTGCGACGGTCTCGTGCGCGTCGTCGGGGCGCTCGAAGGTGGCGGTGAGCCCGAGCCGGGCGGGCGCCGCGAGCAGCCGCGCCACGTCACGATACCCCTCGCCGCCGAGGTGGTGGACCTCGTCGAAGACGACGAACTCGAAGGCGTCGCCGATATCCTCGGCTTTCAGGTACGCAGAGTCGTACGTCGACACCGTGATCGCCTCTTGGCGCTGTTCGCCGCCGCCGAACCGCCCGATTGGTACGTCGAACTCCGCTTCTAGCTCCCGCTGCCACTGATTGAGGAGATCGACCGTGGGCACTACGACGAGGGTCGGCACGCCTAGCTCGACCATCGCGCGTATTGCGATCACGGTCTTGCCGGCCCCGGTCGGGAGTTCGAGCACGCCGCGGTCGCCGGCGTCGCGCCACGCGTCGAGCGCCTCACGCTGGTACTCCCGGAGATCGTAGTCGGTCGAAAGGCCGGTGTCGAGCCCGGCTGCCGCTCCCGCGCGGTCGCTCGCGTCCAGCACGTGATCCTCGACGCTCACGCCGGCGACCTCCAAGGCTCGTCGGATCGCGGCGTAGCGGTAGGCCGGGGCGCGCCCGGTCCCCGATCGCGGGTCGCTCTCGACGCCGGGGAGCGGCGGGAGCGACTCCAGAGCGTCGCCGTCGGCATCGTTCGCACCGTTGCCAGTGGCGTCGCCAGCGACGACCCGGATCGTCCCGTCCTCGTAGGTCAGCCGGACGTCCATCGGCGAACGTTGCCGACCGACTTACAAAGGGCCACCGCCTCCGTCCGCCATGCGCGCGGACGAACTCGACCCCGAGATCGCCGCCGTCGTCGACGAGATCGCGGCGCTCGGGCTCCCGGAGTGGCACGAGCTTTCGGTCGACGCCGCGAGGCGCGTCGAAGACGAGGTGTTCTCCGGCGACTCCGAACCGCCCGTCGCCGAGGTGCGGGACCTCGCATTTGACGGGCCGCACGGCGAGGTGCCAGTGCGGGTGTACCGGCCGGAGGCAGCCCTCGACGAATCGACGCCGTCCGCCCGGACCCTCGTCCACTTCCACGGCGGCGGGTGGACCCTCGGGACGCTCGACTCGATCGACGGTCCGTGTCGCGAGCTCGCGACCCGCGCGGACGCAGTCGTCGTCTCCGTTGACTACCGGCTCGCCCCAGAGCACCCTTTCCCCGTTGCGGTCGACGAGGCGGCCACGGCCGTCTCGTGGGTCGCGCGCAACGCGGCGACGTTCGGCGGCGACCCCGACCGGCTCGGCGTCTCCGGCACCAGTGCGGGCGGGACGCTCGCGCTCGCGGCGGCGCTGCACGCCCGCGAGTTCGGCGAGTTCGTAGAGCCAGCCGGCCAGTTCCTGCTGTACCCGATCGCGGGCCACGACTTCGAGACCGATTCCTACCGCGAGAACGCCGACGGTCCCCTTCTCACCTGCGCGGACATGCGGTGGTTCTTCGAGCAGTACCTCCGGAGTCCGGCCGACGCGTACAACCCCTTCGCAGTGCCGCTTCGCGCCGACGATTTGGGTGACCTCCCGCCCGCGACGGTCGTCACCGCCGGCTTCGATCCGCTCCGAGACGACGGCGTCGCCCTCGCGGAGCGGTTCGAGCGCGAGGGGACCCCGGTAGATCACCGTCACTACCCCGCGATGGCGCACGGGTTCTGTAGTCTCTCCGACCGCGTCGCCGCCGCGGAGGCGGCGCTGTCGGCGGTCGCCGACGACGTGCGGGAACGGCTCTGAGCGTTGAGAGCGGTAATCACCCGACGCCGCGACGGCGACGGCTCCAAGTGCCTCGCCCCGAAACCGGGCGCCATGAGTCTTATCGGATCGGCTATAACCTTCGCTGTCAGCCTGCTCGTCGGCGGACTGGCCATCTTCATCGCCGCCGCGGTCGTCACCGGCACGCGCGACTACGGACACGCCGTGTTCACGGCGCTCGTCGGCGCGATCGTCTGGGGACTCACCGCCCTCTTCCTCTCGTGGGTCCCGCTGATCGGCGACTTCCTCCCGCTTCTCGCGTGGGTCTGGGTCATCCGGGCGCGCTACGGGGCCTCGTGGGTTCACGCGGGGGTAATCGGATTCATCGCGTGGGCGTCGGCGGTGCTCGTGCTGGCGGTGCTCCCGTTCGGGGGCGTCACCGACGCGGTCGGAGTGCCCTTTGTCCGGTCGCTCGGAGCGATCTGATCGGTACCGGGTGGGGCTTTGGCGGTGTTTACGGCCCGAGATACCCCCACGCCTGTAACCGGTCGCCGTCGCCGTCGATCCAGCGCTCGCCGATATCGTCGCGGTAGTACATGTTGGGCATCACGATGTCGTCGATCCGGTCGTACGCCTGCTCGCGCGCGGCCTGCATCGTGTCGCCCTTGCCGGTCACGACGATGGGCATCCCGTTGTTGCCGGCGACGCGCCACTGGCCGTCGACCCGCTTCGCGTCTTCGAGGTGGATGCCGTCCCGGCTCTCCGTCTCGAAGACCACGGCCGCGTTCCGGGAGTTCTCGTCGTACGTCTTCTCGTCGTCGAACGGGAACGGCGGGAGGACGATCCGAACCGCGATCTGGTAGCCGTTGTGAACGTCGACTTCAGGTTCGTTACCGCGCGCGAGATCGGCGAAGAATGCGCCGGTCGACGACTCGATCGACTCCTCCTGTAAGGCGATCGTCGGGTACCCGAACCGCGGCGTGAACTCTAGCGGGTAGATCCCGGTCTCGTTCACGATGCAGTTCAGATCGATACTGCCCACGTATCCCTCGTTGGCGAGCCAGCCTTCGAGCTTGCCGAAGGTCTCTTTGAACAGCTTGTTCTGGCCCGCCCAGAACATCGACGTTCCCATCTCACCGGTCGACGGACCGATGTTGCCCGGGAACAATTTCTTGTGCTCGAAGTTGAAGTTGACTTGGTCAATGAACTCGTTGCCGTTGAAAAAGCCGCAGATAGCGACTTCGACGCCCTCGACTTTTCGCTGAAGCTGGAACCCCTTCATCCGGTGGCCCCACGCCTTCTTGTAGGCGTTCAGCACGTCGACGACGTCGCTGCCGTCGTCCTCGTTGCCGACGTAGAGGAGCCGCTTGACGTTTTGGACCTCGCCGAGCGGTTTGATGACGTACGGGGCGGGGTTCTCCTGGACGTGTCGGATCCCGGCGTCGAAGTCGTGGAAGATGTGGTGTTCGACGGTGTTGACGCCGTGGTCTTCGAGAATCTCCATCGCGTAGCCCCGATCCTCTTCGAGGTGATCGGTGTTCGGCGTCCCGCCCACGACGGCTTTCCCCTGCTCGCGGAGTTCCTCGGCGAGCGCACCCGTCCCGATGTCGGAGCCGACCCAGATGTCGTCGAAAATGATGACGTCGGCCCACTCGACCTCCGCGCGCCAGTCGTCCGTCTTCGGGACGAACCCCTCACCGATCTCTCGGTCGCTTTCGGCCTCGATGTAGTACTTCACGTCGTGACCTTCGCGGTGGACCTGCCACGCGAGGTCGGTGATCAGCGCGGTGTCCGCAGAGACGAACAGGAAGCGCTCAGTGTCCATGGCGACATGTCTCGCGGCGGGGACTTGAGTGTGCGTGCCGGTCGGAATCGTCGCCGATCGACGATCGGCGGCGTTCCGATTACTGTCCGACCACGTCGGGTTCGAGCGCGCCGACTTCGTCGAGAATCGTCTCGACGTTCGCCTCGGCGACGCCGTTCTCTCTGAGCGCCTCAGCGAGATAGGTCGCGACGCGACCGAAGGCCTCCTCGGTAACCCCCATCCCCTCGTGGGCGGCCCGCATGTCGGCTCCGTCGTACGAGACCGGCCCGCCGGCGACCGCGCTGATGAACTGGACCTGATGGGCGTACAGCGCCTCGCGGTCGACGCCCTCGAAGTACGGTTCGAGGACGGGATCGTCGAAGACGCGGTCGTAGAAGTCAGACACGACGGCCTCGACGGCCTCTTGACCGCCGATGGTCGCGTAGATCGACTGGGAATCGGACATCACGTCGAGCGACTCGGTTCCAACGGAAGACGCCTCCGAAAGAACATGTTCGGGAGGGTCCGTAGCACCCGTTCAACCCCCGAATACGTTCGGGAGAACACGCACCCCGGCCCCGACCGACCCTCGGGTATGAGCACCGACGGGTCCGAATCCCTTCTCGACCGGTCCGAATCGGCCCCCGATCCGGAGTCTCTCCAAAAACGGCTCCGATGTCGGAGCGCGAAGATCAAGCGAGAAGAGCTTGAGGCGGCCGTCTCGAAGCTCGAAGCGCGCGGCGATCTTACCGACGAGCAGCGCGAAACCGTTCGGGAACTCGGAGCCTCCCTTGTCGAGGAACTGATCGGCGCCCCGGAGCGAGCGCTAGAGCGGGCACCTCAAAGCGGGAAAACGCGAGCACGGGCTCGGACACGAGCGATCCGTCGGCTCTTCGATCTCGACGAGTCGTAGCTTCGATCCGGAGCACCGTCGCCGTCGTCCTACCGCCGCCTCACTCCTCGCTTTTCGGGAACTCCGCGACGAACTCGTCGGGTGCGTCCTGACGGACTTCGTAGGCCTCCTCGTCGAAGGTGGGGACCTCGGCTGCCATCTCGTAGTACAGCGGCTTCGGCTCGTGGTCGTTGACGATCGTGAGCGTCTCGCCCGGGTCCATCCCCTCGAACTCCTCGTGTATCTTCTCGTGGCGGTTCACCGGCGAAATTTCGCGAACGTCGAGTCTGGGCATGCGATCGGAGAGTGGGAACACAACTGAATCCGTGTTGAGCCGAACACGTTCGGGGACACGCACTCGCTGTCGGGAGGAGAAGTCCCGAGCGTGATCGACCCGACTGCACACCGGAAGAATGGCGTGGACCGACTCCCGACCGAAACACCCCACAGAGGTGAGTGACGTGCCTGCAACCGACTTCGACGCCGAGCGGAGCTACGACGACGAGCGGTTCTCGACCAGCGAGGTGTTTCACAGCGATCGGATGAAGATCGTCTGTGGCTACTTCGAGCCGGGACAGTTCATTCCCGTTCACGCGCCCGACAGCGACGTGGCGATCATCGTTCGCTCCGGCTCCGGCGTCGTTCGAGAGGGCGAGACGGATCGGTCGGTCGGACCCGGTGATGTCGTCGTCGTGCCCGCCGGAACCGCGCGTGGCGTGCGGGCGAGCGACGAGGAGCGACTTGAAGCGACACTCGTCACCGCGCCGCAGCCGACGGACGCCGAACACGACCCGGTTCGGGAGGGAATCCGACGCGGGGAGTTCGATTCGCGGACCGACGCGGAGTAGCGGCGCCGACAGACCGCGAACACGGAGCGATTCGAAGAGAGTTCAGTTTTTCTAAACTATATTTTTGAATTCGAAACTAATGTTTTGACTAATAAATGCCTCGACGGACAGTGACCAGCTTTTTATTCGAGGTGGATAAAGTGCCGATGACGCCGAATGCGTGACGACTCCACTTCCAAGACGGGTGCTGCCGGTCTCGTCGTGCCGGTCATTTCCGCGACGTCGGCTGACCCCGGAACTTCCGTTTTCGATGGGTGGAGCCGCAGTGCAGACGCTTTCGGTGCGGTTACGAACGACGCAGTCCCACAACATCCACAATAATGCAAGGAAACACCGATTGGTGGCCGAACCAGTTGAACCTGGACATCCTCGACGAGAACGCCCGCAACGCCGGGCCGATGGACGAGGAGTTCGACTACGCCGCGGCGTTCGAGGAGCTCGACCTCGATGCGGTGAAAGCGGATATCGAGGACGTAATGACGACATCGCAGGACTGGTGGCCGGCCGACTACGGCACCTACGGGCCGCTTTTCATCCGGATGGCGTGGCACAGCGCCGGTACGTACCGGACGCACGACGGACGCGGCGGCGCGGCCGGCGGACGACAGCGGCTCCCACCGCTTAACAGCTGGCCGGACAACGTCAACCTCGACAAGGCGCGACGACTGCTCTGGCCGGTCAAACAGAAGTACGGTCGCAAGCTCTCGTGGGCGGATCTAATCGTTCTCACTGGGAACGTCGCCCTCGAGTCGATGGGCTTCGAGACGTTCGGCTTCGCGGGCGGCCGCGAGGACGAGTTCAAGCCCGACGACGCCGTCGACTGGGGCCCCGAAGACGAATGGGAGTCGAGCTCGGCGGAGCGTTTCGACGAGGGAGGGAGCCTCGACGAGGAACTCGGCAACACCGTCATGGGCCTCATCTACGTGAATCCGGAGGGCCCGAACGGCGAGCCGGATCTGGAAGGGTCCGCGGCGAACATCCGCGACACGTTCAGCCACATGGCGATGAACGACAAGGAGACGGTCGCACTCATCGCCGGCGGTCACACCTTCGGCAAGGTCCACGGCGCCGACTCCGGCGACAACCTCGGACCGGATCCCGAGGACGCCCCGATCGATCTGCAGGGGCTCGGCTGGGACAACGAACACGGCGAGGGGAAAGGCCCCGACACGATCACCAGCGGGATCGAAGGGCCGTGGAACGCCACGCCGACCGCATGGGACCTGAGCTACGTCAACAACCTGCTTAGCTACGACTGGGAGGCAGAGAGGGGCCCCGGCGGAGCGTGGCAGTGGACCACGAAGAACGACGAGCTCGACGACGCCGCCCCCGGCGTGCAGGACCCCTCGGACAAAGAGGACGTGATGATGCTCACGACGGACGTGGCGCTGAAACACGACGACGACTTCCGAGCGGTCTTAGAGGAGTTCCGCGACGACCCCGACGAGTTCCAGCAGTCGTTCGCGAAGGCGTGGTACAAGCTCATCCACCGCGACATGGGCCCGCCGGAGCGGTTCCTCGGTCCCGAGGTCCCCGAGGAGACCATGCTCTGGCAGGATCCGCTCCCCGACGCCGACTACGATATCATCGGCGAGGCGGAGATCGCCGAGCTCGAAGGGCTAATCACCGAGTTCGACCTCTCGATCGCCGACCGGGTCAAGACCGCGTGGGCGTCCGCGTCCACGTTCCGCCACAGCGACAAGCGCGGCGGCGCGAACGGCGCGCGGATCCGCCTCGAACCCCAGCGTAGCTGGGAGGTCAACCATCCCGAGGAGCTGGAGTCCGTACTGGAGACCTACGAGGAGATTCAGGCCGAGTTCAACGAGTTGCGCGACGACGACACGCGAGTGTCGCTCGCCGACCTCATCGTTCTCGGTGGCACCCTCGCCGTCGAGCAGGCCGCCGCGGACGCCGGCCACGACGTCGAGGTACCGTTCGAGCCGGGACGCGTCGACGCCGCACAGGACCAGACCGACGAGGAGTCCTTCGAGGCGCTCGAACCGGACGCGGACGGCTTCCGCAACTACCTTGGTGAGAACCTTCCGCACGAGCCGGAGCACGAGATGGTCGACAAGGCCGAACTGCTGCGACTGAGCGTCCCCGAGATGGCGGTGCTCGTCGGCGGCATGCGCGTCCTCGACGCGAACTACGACAACTCCGATCACGGCGTGTTCACCAACGAGCCGGAGACGCTGACGAACGACTTCTTCGTCAACCTGCTCGACTTCGACCGAGATTGGGAGCCCGTCGACGAGGACGAGGAGGTCTTCGAGCTTCGCGACCACGAGACCGGTGAGGTCGACTGGACGGCGACCCGGTTCGACCTGATCTTCGGTTCGAACTCCCGTCTCCGTGCCGTCTCCGAGGTCTACGGTGCCGCCGACGGCGAGGAGAAGTTCGTTGATGACTTCGCCGACGCGTGGAGCAAGGTCATGACGCTCGACCGGTTCGACCTCTAGAGGTCGATCAGTCGGTCGATCACGCTTTTCGCGGTGCAGTTTTTAAACGGGAAGGCTGTGGTTTTGGTACTCGTTGAGTCTCTCAGAGACCTTTTTGTGCGTCGTTTCTCTTTATAAGTGATCGACGACGGATCGGTCGCTATTGCCGCCACAGCCCGGCCGTTCACTTATAAATGGGCGACGGCTGATCGACGGCGAACACCTCCTCAGCCTCACCGCCGGCGACGCCACCGCACAGTCATTTATAAGTGATCACGACGCCACCGGCCGTCCGCTCACAGGACCCGGTTTTTCAGGTCGTCGCCGTCGTCGAGCCGACCGACGTTCTCCGCGAGGATGTCGGCGACGCGCTCGTAGTAGTGGGGCGTGTGGCCGGCGTTGTGCGGGGTGATCGTGACGTTACCGAGCCCCCACAGCGGGTGGTCTTCGGGCAGTGGTTCGGGGTCGGTCACGTCGAGTGCGGCCCCGCGGATGCGGTTGTTCCGGAGTTCGGAGACGAGTGCGTCGGTGTCGACGATCGGTCCGCGCGCGATGTTGATGAGGATCGCATCGGCCCGCATCGTCCGGAGCGCCTCGGCGTCGACGAGCCCGCGGGTCGTCTCCGTGAGCGGGCACGCGAGCACCACGTACTCGGCGTCCGCGATCGCGTCGTGGAACGCGTCGAACCCGTACACCTCGTCGGTCGGGCCGCCCTTCTCGGGCGAGTACCGGACGCCGACCGTGTCCACGTCGAACGGCTCCAGCCGGTCGACGATGGCCGAGCCGATCGCGCCGAGCCCGACAACGGCGACGGTCGAGCCGTACATCTCGGTCGTCTCGTAGCTCCGCCACTCCCGGCGCTCCTGCTGGCGGTGCGCGCGCGCCCACTGCCGGGCGTGCGTGATCATCGACCCAAGAACGTGTTCGGCGATGTTCGGTCCGTGGACCCCGGAGGCGTTCGTCAGGGCGACGCCGTGGTCCGCGAGCGCGTCTCGGGGGAGGTGGCCGGTCCCGGCGAATACGCACGCGAACAGCTCTAGGTTCTCGGCGGCGGCCAACTGCCCCTCGTCGATATCGAGCCCGACGGCGATCCGGGCTGTTTCGAGCAGCTCGCGCTCCTCGGCTGGCGTCCGCGCCAGCGCAACAGATCGGTCGGAGAGTCGCTCGCGGATCGCCGCGGCCAGCTCCGCGCCGCCCGAGCCGTGGATCGTCTGTCGCAACACGACGATATCTGGGTCGCTCATGGCGAGGAGACTCGGCGCGACATATATAAAGGATGTCCGTCCGGCGACCGGTGCCGGATTCGTCCGTCGGGCGTGTGTGTCTACTACTCCAGCGCCGCGTCGAACGCCTGCTGGAAGTCGGCCTTCATGTCGTCCACGTGCTCGATCCCCACCGACACTCGAATGAGGCCGTCCGTGAGCCCGGCTGCGAGCCGCTCCTCGCGGGGGATCGCGGCGTGGGTCATCGCTGCCGGCTGCTCGATCAGGCTCTCGACGCCGCCGAGCGACTCCGCGAGGGTGAACACTTCCGTCTCACTGACGACTGTCGAGCCCTGTTCGAGGGTGCCGTCGAACTCGAAGGAGAGCATCCCGCCGAAGGCGTCCATCTGCTCGGCCGCGAGGTCGTGGTCCGGGTGGCTCTCTAGTCCGGGGTAGTAGACGCGGCTCACGTCGTCGTGGTCCTCTAACCACTGAGCCAGTTCCATCGCGTTCTCGCAGTGGCGGTCCATCCGGACCGGGAGCGTCTTCGTCCCGCGTAACACGAGGAAGGAGTCGAACGGGCCGGGCGTCGCGCCCACCGAGTTCTGGTAGAAGCCGAGCCGCTCGTCCAGTTCTGCGTCGTCGACGACGAGCGCCCCGCCGATGGTGTCGGAGTGACCGCCGAGGTACTTCGTCAGCGACTGGCAGACGATGTCGGCGCCGTGTTCGAGCGGGCGCTGGAGATACGGGGTCGCAAACGTGTTGTCGACCGCGCAGAGCGCATCTGCCTCGTGGGCGATATCGGCAAGTGCGCCGATGTCGTTGACGTTCAACAGGGGGTTCGTCGGCGTCTCGACCCACACTAACTCCGTCTCCTCACGCATCGCATCCCGGACCGCGTCGTGGTCGGTCGTGTCGACGAAGGTGGTCTCCAAGTCGTACTGCTCGTACACCTGCGTGAGGATGCGGTGGGTCCCGCCGTACACGTCGTCGCCGGCGACGACGTGGTCACCCGCCTCAAGCAGGTTGAGGACGGTGTTTATTGCGCCCATCCCGGAGGAGAAGCAGCGCGCGTGACTCCCCGATTCCAGCGAGGCGAGGTTGGCTTCGAGGTCGGTTCGAGTCGGGTTTCCGGTTCGACTGTACTCGTAGCCGCGGTGCTCGCCCGGCGCGTCCTGTTTATACGTGGAGTTTGCGTGAATTGGTGTCATCAGCGCGCCGGTCTCCGGGTCGGGTTCCTGTCCGGCGTGGATCGCGCGGGTCTCGAAGCGGCGGTCGTCGGCGTCGCCCTCGTCGTCGGCGTCGCCCTCGTGGGAGTCGGATCGATCGCTCATACCCGACGATCGTCGCCGAGGGAGGTGATTCTTCCCCTTCTGAGACGGTCGAAGGATGTGTCGAGAGTGGGCCGAGAGTGTGTCGCGAGTACGGCCGCTAGCGACGTAGAAGTGAGAAGTGCTCGGTCAGGGATTTGAACCCTGGTCGTCGGCTGTCTTCCAAACCGGCGCGTCGTCGCGCCGCGTTTGTCGAAAGGCCAACATGATTGGCCGGACTACACCAACCGAGCGCAATTTCGGCTTGTGCCGCATCCAATTTAACTCTTCTCAAGTCGCGGCACTGTGGGAGGCGTCGGCAGGGTTGCGTCTCCCGATTCGATCCGGCACCAAGTGTCGTTGCCTCATCGAACGAACCGCGTGTCCGGGTTGGAGGAGATTGCGTGTCCGAGCCGTAGAAGGCTGTGTGTCCGAGGCGTGCAGTTTCATCCGATCTTCGCCACCTGTTCGCAGTGGACTATATAGTTCTATATAAATTATTTATATTGAGGATATAACACCCTGACTGTAGCGTGCCAGAGTCAGTAGATCCTTTGAAAGTGGGCATATGGGCCAGAGGAGCGGTTGTACTAGTGTATATATTTCGGACAATCTTAAGGGAGATGGAATAAGATATCGAGGCATGGAGACGAGGAAGGTGCAAGTCACCGGCGGTTCGACGTACACGGTCTCGATTCCCAAGACGTGGGCGACCGAAAATGACGTTGAGGCGGGAACGGAGATTGAGTTCCACCCCGACGGCGACTCGCTGTTCCTCACGCCCCGCTCCGAGGAGGAGCGCACTCGGGGGACGATCGACATCACCGATCTGTCGGGACAGGCACTCACCCGCGCGGTGACGACGATGTACGTCAGCGGATTCGACGTGATCGAACTCGAAGGCACCGAGATCACCACCGAGCAGCGATCGACGGTTCGCGAAGCGGTTCAGGGTCTCGTCGGGCTGGAGGTGTTAGAGGAGACTCGCAACCGGGTGGTCGTCCAAGACCTGCTCGACTCCTCGGAGCTGTCGATCCACAACGCGGTCACGCGGATGCGCCTGATCTCGCTGTCGATGCTCGAAGACGCCATCGCCGCGCTCTCCGAGCGCGACCACGACCTCGCACGCGACGTGATCGGGAGGGACGACGACCTCGACCGCCTCTGGCTCGTTGTCTCGCGGATCTTCCGGGCGACCCTCCGGACGCCGAAGGCGGCCGAGGAACTCGGCCTCCCCCGCGAGGAGTGTTTCGACTACCACTCCAGCGCCCGCCAGCTGGAGCGGATCGGGGACCACGCGACCAAGATAGCTCACCTGACGCTCAACATCGACGAGCCGCTTCCCGACGACGTTGTCGAGGCGGTCAACGAGCTCCATGGCGACGCGGTCGAGGTGATCGACACCGCGATGGACGCGCTGTTCGCGGACGACAGCGAGGAGGCGACTCGCCTCGCGAACGAGGCACGCACCGGTGTCCGGGCGATCGACGAGCGAGTGCGCGCCATCGACGAACTGCTCCGCGACCTAGATCCCACCCGCGCGCAACTGCTCGGGCTGGTCGTCGACTCCGTGCTTCGGTCGGCCGACTACGGCGGTAACGTCGCGGAGACGGCGCTCCAGAAGGCCGCGCCGACGCCGTGAGTCTCGGTCGCGAGACGTTGCCCGACCGCCGAACCGTCGGCGTCGTGCTCGCGGCGCTGCTTCTCGTCGTCGCGGTCGTCGCCGGCGGTGCGGGGCTCTACTTCGCGGTCGGGCTCGGCCCTGATGAGGCCGCGGTCAGCGCGGTCGAGTCCTCCGAGGACGTGACCGTCGAACGGCTCGACGGCGCGACTGTGGTCCGGAGCGGCCCGGTGACCGCGGAGACGACGGGACTGGTCTACTACCCCGGTGGCCGGGTGAACCACGAGAGCTACGTCCCGACCGCCGCGGAGATGGTCGCGGGACGGGACGTTGCGGTCGTGATCGTCGACATGCCGCTGAACCTGGCCGTTCTAGGACCGAACCGCGCTGACGGCGCCCGGGAGGCGTTCCCAGCGATCGAGTCGTGGGCGGTCGGCGGCCACTCGCTGGGCGGCGCGATGGCCTGTCGGTACGCCGCCGACAACGCCGACGAGCTGAACGGGCTCGTGCTTCACGCCTCGTACTGCGACCGCGACGTCTCAGAGAGCGGGCTCCGGGTCCTCTCCGTGCTTGGCGCGGCCGACGGGGTGCTTGACGCCGAGCGGGAGCGAGAGAGCCGTGCGAACCTCCCACCGGAGACGCGGGTCGTCGAACTCGACGGGGTCAACCACGCGGGGTTCGGCGCGTACGGGCCACAGCGCGGCGACCGGCCGGTGGCCACCGAACCGGCCGCGATGCGCGAGCGTGTCGGCAACGCCACCGGTGCGTGGCTCGCCGGGTAAGCGGGTTTTTTGGGCGTCGCCGGCGGACGGATCGGTATGCCAGAGATCGAACTCGGCGTGCCGAAGGGCGTCGTCGAGTCGCTGCCCGAGGAGGACGGCACCGCCGAGCAGGACATGCGACGCGCGATAGCCGGGATTCAGTCGCGACTGAACGACGAGATCGCGGGTGCGGAGCCCGCCGAGGCGGCCGAGGTCGTCGCCGACGCCGTCGAGCGCATGGAAGCGCAGGCGAGCACGTACCACGAGTTCGTCCCGGAACTGCGCGCGTGGGGACAGTCGCCGATCTACGCCATCGCGTGGCGGAACCTCTACGTGGAGCTTATCGGCCAGCTGTACGAACACGAGTGGCTGGGGGACGAACTCGGCCGTGAGCGCAACTTCCGGCTCGTTGAGGACGGGATTCGCCTGTCGGATTTATAAGCGACGACACCAGGACCGCCCGCGTACGTGGCGCCCGTTTTTAAGCCACCGCGGTCCGATAAACGCATATGGAACTGGAACTGCGGTTCTTCGCGACGTTTCGCGAAGCTGCTGGCGGGAAGATCGTCGAGGCGGAGTTCGCCGACGGGTCGAGCGTCGGCGACGTGTTACGAGAGCTTGAGGCGGGGTACGAGGGGATGAACGGTCGTCTGATCGTCGACGGCGGCCTCGCCCCGCAGATCAACGTGCTGAAGAACGGCCGCGAGGTGCTCCACCTCGACGGGCTCGATACGTCCCTCGACGACGGCGACCGGCTCTCGGTGTTCCCGCCTGTCGCGGGCGGGTGCGAAGTATGAGCGACGCCGGGGACGGGAACGACGGGTCAGTCGATGGCGCGTCCGAAACCCAGCCGCCCGCCGAGGCGGGCTGGGAGCGCGAGGAGGTCGCGTACCGGGGGATCTCGCGACGACTCGCGGCCCACTACCTCGTCAATCTCGGCGGCGAACTCATCGGGACCGACGACCCCGCGGAGGCGACCCGCGTGGACGGCGACGGGTGGCGAGTCGGGCTCAGCGCCGAGACGGTGAAGGCCGCCGGCTCCATCTCGCTCACGGAGGTGACCGCGGAGTTCGCGGGCGAGCCCGAGGCGCTCGCGGAGTTGCTCCCGAAGTACCGGCAGAAGGCGATGCGCGCGGGCGGGTGATGGCCGACGACGAGACGCCGAGCGACGATCGCTCCGACGGCGATTCCACCGACGGCGACTCCGGATCCCCCGGTCCGTATCCGATCGAAGGAACGGCTCTCGTGAAGACGGCGGCGCTCGCGAGCGTTCCCGCCGAGCGCCTCCCCGAACTGCTCGCGCGGGTGCAGGCCGACCTCGGTCCGCGGCTCGACGAGTACCGCCGGCGGTACGAGCGTATTGCGGCGGAGCCGGACCGCGAGACGTTCCTCGTCGAGTCCGACCACTGGGAGGGGGTCGCAGACCGACTCGGTCTCTCGGACCGCGAGCGCGACGCCGCCGCCCGCGCCCACGAGGCCGCCGTCGAGCGCGCCGGCGGCAGCGACCAACGGGCGGAGTTCGAGACCGCACTGGAGATCCGGTCCGGCGTCGTGATCGGCGTGCCGGACAATCGCAACGAGGAGTGACGAACCGTTGCGGCCACCGACGCCTTTTCGGCGCCCCGCGCGGGAGGTGTCGACATGCGACTCGCTCGCCTGCTCACGCCGGACGGACCGGTTTCGGGACGCTACGAGGACGGAGTCATCGTCGCCGACGACGGCCGGTACGAGGTCGGCCGCGACGGACGGCTCCTGCCGCCCTGCGATCCGGGCGCGCTCTACTGCGTCGGCCGGAACTACGCGGAGACGCTCGATCAGATGGAGTACGAGCGCCCCGAGGAGCCGGACTTCTTTATCAAGCCGCCTGCGAGTCTGCTCGCGCACGGCGAGCCGATTCGGTATCCCGAGTGGACTGACGAGCTGACCTACGCCGGCGAGCTGGTCGCCGTCATCGACGAGCGGTGTCGCGATGTCGAGCCCGCGGACGTACCCGAGATTGTCCGCGGGTACACCATTATGAACGACATGGACGCGCTCGACCAGCAGGGCCGGACCGCGCGTAAGGCATTCGACGGCTCCGGTCCGCTCGGTCCGTGGATCGAGACCGACGTGGACCCGACGAGCCTCGATATCTCGACGACCGTCGGCGGGGAGCAGCGGCAGGACGCCAACACCAAACTGATGCTGTTCGGCCCGCACGAGATCGTCTCGTACCTCTCGAAGCGGTTCACCTTCGAGCCCGGCGACTGCATCGCCTTCGGGAGCCCGGCGAACCCGGGGCTCGTCGAGCCCGGCGAACGCGTCGAAATCACCTACGAGGGCGTCGGAACGCTGTCGAACCCGATCGTCGAGGGAGAGTAACCGAGAACGCTTTTTAAAACATGTGCGGTGGCGCGCGCCTGCGAACGCCCGACGGGCGTGAGGAGCGCGTGCGAGGAACGCGGTGAGCGCTCGGAGAGCGCGAGCCGCGAGGCTGGGGAGGTATGGGGTGCGGTTGCGGTGCAGGGTGGGACTCAAAGGGGCAGTCGCCGGTGGCTTTGCCGCCGGCTGCCAGAGGCGCGAAGCGCCTCGCTGTTACCGGCGCTATGCGCCGGTTGCAAGCGAGAGCTTTGCTCTCGCCCTGCCGCGAGGACGAAGCACACCGACGCAAGGACCGCAGGAAGCGAGCAACGCGAGTGACTGAGGACCGCAGCGAGGTGCGCGAGTCCTCGCGGCTGGGGCTTTGGAGGAGTTCACCGTCGATCTTCAGTCAACAACCTATAAGCGAGCGGCTGGGGTTCAGTAAGAAGTCACGTCAGAACTCCAGTCAAACTCGCCAACACGTCTTTCGTCCACCTACTCCGGGTTTCGTATCGGCTGTCGCTCCCCGTACGTAAGCGTCCGCCAGATCCACTCGACGGGACCGAACCGGAAAGATCGCAGCCACAGGACTGACAAAACGATCTGCACCACCCAAACGACGAGAACGAACCCGAGCTGCTCGACGCGGGTAACGGAGCCGAACAGCCCGAGGCCGTGGCCGTAGAAGACGGTGGTCGCGATCACCGTCTGCAGGAGGTAGTTCGTGAACGCGGTCCGCCCGACCGCGGCGAGGCCGCGAGTCACGGGGCCGTCCGGGCGCCGGCGGGCGTACAGCATCACGATCCCGAGGTAGCCGCCGGCGAGGGGGAAGCTGCCGACGTAGATGAACTGCCGCCAGTACAGCGCGGCGCCGGCGCTCCAGTCGTTGGCCTCGATGTAGACGACGCCGGCGACGGTGATCGCGAGGCCGACAACACCGAGCGCAACGAGCCGGCGGTACAGGGCCGACGACCGCTCGCCGGTCAACACGCCCCAGCGGTACAGCGCCATCCCGAGGAGCATGGTGCCACCGACCTGCCAGAATGGCCCGTTGATGTAGCCGGTCGTCTGTCGGCTGAACGAGGATGGGACCCGGTGGTCGAGCTGTTCGAGCCAGCCGCCGCGGTACGTCGCGACCTGCTGTTCGATCGCGGCTTCCGCCGGTGCCCACTGCGATGCGATCGCGTCGCCGCCGAGAGTGATCGCGGCGAACAGTTCGACCACGGGGAGGAACAGCAGGAAGACCACGCCGACCCCAGCGAGCTTCCGGGCTTCGAGATTCCGGAACGCGACGACGACCAGCGCGGTCACCCCGTACGCGACGAGGATGTCGCCGTACCACAGCAGATACGCGTGCATGAGCCCGATCGCGATGAGAATCGCGGTCCGGCGATAGTGGAGCCGCACCGCGTCTTGCCCCTTCTCCTCTTTGCTCTCGATGAACAGTAGGATTCCCGCACCGAACAGCGCCGAGAACAGCGTGATGAACTTGTTCTGTGCGAACACGTGGCTGAACGCCCACGCCCAGTAGTTCGCCCCCGTGAAGTCGCCGTAAACGGTGGTGTCGGCGTACACCGTCGGATTAAACAGCGTCGTCTCGGGCATCGCGAACGCCCAGACGTTGATCAGGAGGATGCCGAGCAGGGCGACCCCGCGGAGGGCGTCGAGGGCGACGATGCGTTCGGAGGGCGGCGTCGGGCCGGCGTCGCGGGTCACGAGTTGGCTCGCAAAAGGGAACGCAGGACCGAATAGGTTCGGATAGCGGGCGGCCGCCCGAATCGCGGTCGCCGCGAATCGATCAGTCCAGCCGGACGGCCTCCCCGCGCTCCGAGGACCGGTAGATCGCGTCGATGACGCGCTGGACCGACAGCGCCTCGTCGATCGTGTTGATGTCGGGCGCCTCGCCCGCGGCGACCGCGTCGAGGAACGCCACCTGCTCGGCGGCGTGACTGTCGCTCTCGCGCGTCTCGATCTCGGCGTCCGAGAAGTGGTGGTGGTCGTCGTCGAAGGCGGTCGACTCGTGGAGGGTGAGCTCGTCGCTCCCGCGGTCGAACGTCGCGCCCGCCTCCGTGCCGCGGATCACGAACTCGTCGTTCGTCGGGCGGTTCGTCGCCCACGCGACCTCCAGCGAGACGGTGTTGCCGTCAGCGCCGCGGATGAATGCCGACGCGGAGTCCTCGACGTCGAACCCCTCGGGCCCGTCGTCGTCGCCCCACATGTGGACGAACGTGTAGTCGTCGCGGCCGCCGAACTCCGAGCGCGTCTCGCCGGACACCTCGACGACCTCGGGGTGATCGAGGAAGTAGAGCGCGAGATCGATCGCGTGGACGCCGATGTCGATGAGCGCGCCGCCGCCGGCGACGGCCTCAGACGTGAACCACGACCCGCGACCGGGGACGCCGCGTCGCCGGACGTAGTTGGCCTCGACGTGGGTCGTCTCGCCGAACCGGCCCTCTTCCTGATACCCTTTAAGAACCTGCACCGGCTCCGCGAAGCGGTTGTTGAACCCGATCATGCAGAACCCCTCAGCGTCGCGGGCGGCCTCGGCGATGCGCTCCGCGCTTTCGACGGTGTGCGCCAGCGGCTTCTCCAAGAGCACGTCGAGGCCGGCTTCGAGGGCCGAGACCGCGTACTGCTCGTGGAATCGGTTCGGCGTCGTGATCAGGACGGCGTCGCAGTCCTCGTAGAGGTCCGACTCGTCCTCGTAGGCGTGAACGTCGAACTCCTCGTGGAACCGTCGGCGCGCGTCGGCGTCGATGTCCATCCCGCCGACGAGGGTCGCGCCGCGGTCGACAAGCTTCGCGGCGTGGTGGTGACCGATCCCGCCGAGACCGACGATACCGACGGCCACGTCGTTCGCGTGAGTCATGGGCCGAATTCACAACGAATGTTGTTAAGGTTCACGCTCCGATCGGCAGCGAGGAACCGAGTCGGTGAACAGAGGCGAGATCGGACTCAGCGTTCCCGCGTCATCCACTCGCTCGCCTGTGGCTCGTCCGGATCGGTGGCGACCTCGATCAGAGCCGGTCCGTCGTGGGCCAGCGCCGATGTGAGGGCCTCGCCGACCGCGTCTCGATCGGTCACCCGCTCGGCGCGGACGCCCATCCCGGATGCGACGGCGACGAGGTCGATCGCGGTCTCCGCCCAGCCGTACGCGCCCGCCGGGAGGTCGTACGACCGCGACGCCTCCTCGCTGATAATCGCGTAGTCGTCGTTGGTGAACGCGACGACGGTCACGTCGATCCCCTCCGCGGCCAGCGTGTGCAACTCGTGAACGCACATCATGAGGCCGCCGTCACCGGTGAGGGCGACCACGTCGCGGTCGGGGTTCGCGAGTTTGGCGCCGATCGCCGACGGGAGCCCGGTCCCCATCGTCGCCCACGATCCCGGATTCACGTACCGCGAGGGGCCAGCCGCGGGGAACGAGACGAGCGTCCACAGCCGGAACCCGCCGGCGTCCGCGGTGACGACCGCCTCTGCTGGGAGCGCTTCGCGGACCTCGCGGAGGACCTCGACGGAACGGAGGGGATCGTTGGCGCTGCGCTCGTCAGCGAGCGCGGCGAATCGCTCTCGGTCTGCGGACCGGACCGCGTCGGCACGGGCGGCGCCGGGCGACTCAGGATGCGAAGCCGAGCCCGCCGGCTCACTGGCCAACATCTCCTCCTCCTCGTCTCCCAGCCGGTCCCCGAGCGCCTGCAGGAATCGGTCAGCGTCCGCGACGATCCCGAGATCTGCCTCGTAGCCGAAGCCGATATCGTCGCCGTCGAGCGTGACGTGAATCAGGGAATCAGGCAGCGACACCGACCAGGAGGCGGTCGCGACCGCGTCGAGGTCGGAGCCGACGACGAGCCCGCGGTCCGCGTCGGCGAGGAGATCGCGGAGCTCCGTGCTCGATCCGCCACAGAGCACGCCCGCGGAGAGGGGGTGCGTCTCGGGAAGCGTCCCCTTTCCTTTATAAGTCGTGACGACCGGGGCGTCGAGGCGCTCGGCGATCGCGCGGAGCGAGTCGCTCGCGCCCGCGCGCCGGACGCCGCCGCCCGCGAGAATCACCGGCGAACCGGCTCCAGCGAGGAGGTCGGCCGCGCGATCGACCGCGTCCGCGGGCGGGTCCGGCGGCGCGGCCGGCTCTCGGTCCCCGATCGCCGGCTGGGGCGTCCGGCTCGCGAGTACATCTTTTGGGATCCCGACGCGGACGGGTCCCTGCGGGTGCTCGCGGGCGACCCGGATCGCCTCGGCGACGGCGGGGACCGCACCGGCCGGCGAGTCGACGAGGACGTTCTCCTTGACGACCGTGTCGTACGTCTCGGGCGGCGTCTCGTGGATCCCGTCGCCGCCGCGGACCTCTCGTTCGGTCTCGACCGCGAGGTGGAGGAGAGGGACGCAGTCGTTCAGGGCGTTTTTCAGCCCGTTCATCGCGTTCATATCGCCGGGGCCGGGGACGACGATCGACGCCGCCATCGCTCCGGGATCGCTCGTCTCAGCGTATCCCCACGCCTGATGAGTCACGGCCGTCTCGTGGCGCGCGACGACAAACCGGGCGTCGCGCTCGCCGAGCGCCCGATTCAGCGGGAGCGTCTGCTTGCCGGGGATCCCGAAGGCGACGTCGATCCCGCGGTCGAGCATGCAGTCGACGACCGCCTCGGCGACGGTCGGAGCGTCGACCGCGCTCGGATCCGTACCGCTCTGGGACTCGTCCGTGTCCATACCGCGAGGTCGACGGACCGGGTGTTGAAACCTTCGACGCTTGGAGCGGCGGTTCCGGCGTTCACGCCGGGGAGGATGTCACTCCGCGACGTTCGTCTCCCGAACCCGGATCCCCTTGCGCGCGAGGTGGCGCATCTGTCGCTGGGCGAACTCCTCCTCGCTCGATCCGCGGGTCGCGAGGACGTACACGAGCGCGGAGCCGGTCGGTCGCATGGTGCGGCCCGCCCGTTGAGAGCCCTGCCGGCGCGAGCCGCCGAGCCCGCTGGCGACGATCGCGAGTTCGGCGTTCGGGAGATCGATTCCCTCGTCACCGACACGGGAGACGACGAGGGTGTCGACGTCGTCTCCGTCTGCACCGATTCCCTCGCGTTCTCCGCCCTCCGTGCCCTCCTCGCGGAATCGCCGGAACAGCTCCGCCCGCTCGTGGTGGGGCGTCTCGCCGCTTATAAACGGGACGCCGAGCGCATCGGCGATCGCCTCGCCCTGATCGAGGTATTCGATGAACACGAGCGCCTTCTTGTCGCGGTGAGCGGCGAGCAGGTACCGGATCTCCTCGATCTTCGCGGGGTTCTCTGCGGCGAGGCGTCGTCGCTCCCGCCCGTCGGCGCTGGCGTACTCGTTGCGGGCCATCTCGTCGCGCCACGGGACGTACCGAATCTCGACCTCCGGCTCCTGAACGAAGCCGGCCTCGAACAGCTCGTCCCAGTCGGCACCGATCGGCCGACCGATCAGGGTGTATATCTCCTCTTCGCTGCCGGTCTCACGGACCGGCGTGGCCGAGAGGCCAAGGCGGTGTTTTGCTTGCAGCTCTGCAGACCGTGAAAATATGGGGGCGGTGATATGATGAGCCTCGTCGAAGCAGATCAACCCCCACTTCCGGGAGTCGAACAAGGCCCTGTGGCGGTCCATCCCGGCGATCTGGTAGGTCGCGATCGTGACCGGTCGGATCTCCTTTTGGCCGCCGTGGTACAGTCCGATGTCGGCCGGGTCGACCGTGGAGTGTTCGAGCAGTTCCTCGCGCCACTGGCCGGCGAGTTCGCGGGAGGGGACGAGAATCAGCGTCTCGCCGCCGATCGCCGCGATGGTCGCGATGGCGGCGACGGTCTTGCCGGACCCCGGCGGGCCGACGTACACTCCGGAGCGCGCGTCGAGGAAGGTCTCGACCCACGTCTCCTGATACGACCGGAGATCGGTTGTCAGGTCGATATCGACCGGGTCGCCCACGTCGAGGTCGCGGTCGTCCTCGACCGGGTAGCCGGCGTCGTAGAGGGCGCGTTTCACCGCGGCGACGGCGTCCTCGTTGACCCACGCCTCCGTCTCGGAGATGGGTGCCCGGAGGTGATCGTCGTCGAGGTGCTGGTCCGCGACGTTGCCCATCAGGCTCTCGGAGGCGGCCTGCAGGACGACGTAGCCGTCCTCGTGGGTATATAACCGGAAGCGGTGCGCCCGGCGCCACTGGTCGCGGATCCAGTCTTCGAGGTGGTCGAACCGGCGAGGAAGCACCGAGCGGAGGCTCGCGATCAGGCCGTCGGCGTCCTCGAACGGCGCGGCCCACACGTCCTCCTGGCGGATCCGATAAAGGTACCCGCGCGTGCCGGGCTCGGTGCCGGTGGTGTCGACGAGGTGCGCGAACTGCGAGAGCCGCGCCCGGGTGAACTGCGTCGGGCGGTCGACCACGATCTCTCGGCGGCTCGGAAACGCGACGACGCGCTCGCGGGTCGCCAGCCGGCCCCAGTCGGTCGGGTAGAAGACGATGGGATCGCTCTCGACGTCAAGCCGGTCCACGTCGCCGCGGTCGACGAGCGCAGCGAGGGCGTCGCGCGCGGCCGCCTGCGTGGTACCGAGCCGTCTCGCGACCTCGCTCGCGGTCGCGACGGGTCGTTCCTCGGCCTCTAACGCCTCGTGGAAGCGGTCGAGCGAGAGCTCTTCGGCGGCGTCGTTATCCTGAGAATCGGGGTCCGCTCTGGAGTCGTTGCCAGCAGCGGAATCGGGGGCGTCGCCGGTGTCAGAATCGGAAGCATCGCCGGCGGCGGGATCGCCGGAGTCGTCGGTCATTACCTCTGGTTCGGTCGCGAGGGGGAAATGGATAGCGTCCGCGAGGGGGAAATGGATAGCGTCCGCGAGGGGGAAATGGATAGCGTCCGCGACCGGGTGGTGCAGACCGGAACGACCTCGGCTATTGACCGGAGCGACCGTGACAGTCGCGGCCAGTGATCGCGTCCTTCGACCGGAACCGGCAACCACAGGCCGTACAGCGGACGAACGGCTCACCGGGCTCCGTTTCGAGTCGGTGGTCGCCGACGACGAAGGGGCGCGTCACGGTACGGGGACGGATCCGGTCGGGGATCGGCGTCGAGGCAGATTCGCTTAGCGCCGTTCGCACGGCGATGGTGTCGACGTCGACGGGGTCCCAGCGGGGGGCTTCGAGGGCCGCCTCGCGGTTGGCCACCTCGGTCCAGCCGGTGACGACAACCGGGGAGTTCGTCTCGGTGTCGCTCACCACGACGACGAACCGGATCCCGCCGTCGACGAGGGCGAAGCGCCAGCCGTCTGTCCGGTTCCAGCGGAGCTGTCCGTGACGGATCGCGTTGCTGACGGTCCGGGTCGAGACGTATCGTCCGGGCTGTTCCAACCGCTCGCGGAAGTGATCGGTGAGGGCGTAAAGCCCGGGATCGCGGACAGGGGGATCCTCGGCCGTTCGGCGGGTCGAGGAGCGTTTCCCTGCTGTCGGAGACCGGCTTCGGGGGGCGTCGGGGTCGGTCCCGTGCGGGAGAGAGTCCGATCTCGTCGCGGACCGTTGACGAGACTCTGCCGGCGCAGTCGTGGATGCGGTCCGACGCTCCGTCGATCCGGGGCGAGATGACTCCGTGTCCCCCGGCCCGCCCTGTCGGGATGCCACTAGGTGTTGGTACAGAGCGGTCTCTTAAGTGTGTTACGGCGACACAGGGGTGCGGTCAGGCGGTCCCGTGACTAGCGTTATAAGCGTTTCTCGCGGCCGAAACTCTCCGTTTCCTCACTCGTGACCGGGCTCTCTAGGGTCTCACTCGTGACCGGAGACGCGGACCGCCTCGTACGGCTCCTCCAGCCACTCCACGTCCGAGTCCGAGAGATCGACGTCGAGCGCCTCGACGGCGTCTTCGAGGTGCTCGACGCTGGAGGTGCCGACGATAGGCGCGTCGACGACTTCCTTGCCGGCCACCCAGCGGAGCGCGATCTGGGCCATCTTCACGTCCTTCTCGTCGGCCAACTCTTCGATCCGGCGGTTGATCTCCTCGCCGCCGCCCTCGCGGTACGGACGCCCGAGCGCCGTCTCGTGTTCCCCGCGGGTCGTCGCGTCGTCCTGCTCGTAGGGGCGCGTGAGGTACCCCGCGCCGAGCGGGCTCCACGGGAGCATCCCGATTCCCTCCCGCTGACAGAGGGGAACCATCTCGCGCTCTTCCTCGCGGTACGCGAGGTTGTAGAGGTTCTGCATGGTGACGAACCGCTCGTATCCCTCCCGGTCGCTCGTGTGCAGCGCCTCGGCGAACTGGTGGGCCCACATCGAGGAGGCGCCGAGGTACCGTACCTTCCCGCGCCGCACGGCGTCGTCGAGCGCGGACAGCGTCTCCTCGATCGGCGTGTCGTAGTCCCACCGGTGGATCTGATACAGGTCGACCGTGTCCATCCCGAGCCGATCGAGGCTGTTCTCCAGCTCCTGTTCGATCGCCTTCCGCGAGAGCCCGCCCGAGTTCGGGTTCGACTCGTCCATCTCGCCGTACACCTTGGTGGCGACGGTGAACCGGTCGCGGTCGTACTCGGCGAGCACGTCGCCGAGGATCGCCTCGCTCTCGCCGTTCGAGTAGACGTTCGCGGTGTCGAAGAACGTGATACCCAGATCGATCGCGCGCTCGATCAGCTCCCGGCCCTCCTCCTCGTCGAGCATCCACTCGTGTTCGCTCCCGAAGCTCATACAGCCGAGGGCGAGTCGGCTGACGGTCGCGCCCGTATCGCCCAGCGTCGTGTACTCCATACGGGTCGGGGAGCCTCGGGACTTAAAAAATCACAGCGCCGGCGGTCCACCTCGACGGTGCCATTTGCTTATAGCGCTGGGGGTTCGTCGCGGCCGATGACTATCTCCTGGCCCTCGACGTCTTCGAGGGCGGCGACGCGGCCGCCGATGGCGATCCGACCGGTCGCGGTCTCGACGGTCAGCGACGCCACCTCTTCGGTGTCCTCGAACGCGAGGTCGACGACGCGCCCCTGCACCGTCACCGAGTCGCCCGTCTCGATGTCGCGCCCCTCGACAGTCGCGTAGAACGTCTCGCCCTCGAACTCGCGAATGTCCTTGACTGCGCGACGGATCGAGGCGTAGCGGCGCGGGAACGGTCGGGCGTCCCCGTCGGCGGCGAGCGTCTCGGCGGTCGTCCACAACACGGTGCCGAAGAAGCCGGAGACGAGGAACCCGAGCGCGGAGCGGTTGAAGATGACGCCGTACCGCTCGCGGTCGTCGCGGAGCGCGTCCTGCGTGGCGTACACCGAGTACTCGCCGTCGCCGACGGCGAGGATCGGCGTGGTGATCCCCCGGCGCGCGCGGGCGATGGTCGAGACCTCCAGGTAATCGAACTCATCCGGGTTCGGCGCCCGAGACGCCGGCGTGACGAGGAGTTCGACGCTGACACCCGCTTGGACCTTCGCCGCGAGTTCGTCTCGGAAGCGGCGGAGCAGGCCCGGCGTGAGCGAGAGCGCCAGCTCGTACTCGGCGCCCGCGATGACTTCTTCGAGGTACCGGAGGATCGTCGACCGCGATTTCACCAGCGACACCGCCTCAGTCTCGCGGGTAGGTGCGGTGTAGCGGGCTTCCAGCTCGTCGACCATCTCCGTGAACGACGACTGGAGGTCACCGAACGCGTCGTCCGGATCGACGGCGACGATCTTCATCGGCCGCGATTCGCGGAGCTCGACGAGCCCTCGGTCCGAAAGACTCCGAACGGTGTCGTACACGCGCGGCTGCGGGATATCGGTTCGGTCGGCGATGTCGCTCGCCGTCAACTCACCGTGTTCCAGCACGGCGAGGTACGCATCGATCTCGTACTCGCCGAGGTTGAAGCGGTCCCCGACGCGATCGAGCGTGCCGCGGAGGTCGTCGGTCATGACCGTGACGAGACGGTCCTCCGATATAGGTTTTTACTATGAGTCGAGTTGCACGCGTTTTCGGAGCCGGATCCTACATGTACATCCGATCGTAGGTCCCGTCTGGCTCGCGCTCTTCGATTCGCTCGGCGAGGTCCTCGTAGTGTCGGCGGACGTCGGCCGCAAACGACGCCAGCGGCTCCGAATCGACGCCTAGATCGTACGTCTCGTCGATCGTATCTACGAGCCGCACCGCGGCGTCGGCGTCCGGTGCCTGTGCGTGAACCGGCGTGATGAATACGCCGACGCCAAGCGGAGAGTCGATCCCCTGTTCGAGCAGCGACGCGTTCGTCCCGTCGAGGAACCCCGACTCCATCGGCGGGACTTGCTCGTCATCGAGGCGTCGCTCGCGGTAGTCGTCCGTCGCGACGTAGAAGGTGCGGTGGGCGTCCGGTCCGTGCGGGATCGGAACCCCAGAGAGCACCGCGATCTCCGAGACCTCCGCCGACTCCGTCCAGTCGAGGATCGCCGCCGCGAGCAGCTCGCCGAGGACGGGCGGGACGAACTGCTCAGCCACGAGCACGGTGATGTCGAGGTCGTCCGCGGAGTACAGCCGGATCGGGTGCCGCGGTTGTCCCTTCATGAAGGGCGTGATCGATGGGAGTCCTTCGGCTCGGACGAATCCCGTCTGTTCGAGATCGAGGTTCCTGACGAGGTAGTCGACGGCGGTCAGTCCGGCGAGCCCGAACGACGAGAACCCGGCGACGAGCGTGTCACTCGGGGTGGGATCGTGTGTGACACTGAACGACGGACGATCGCGTGGATGTTCCGACATACTCTCACTTCGCTGGGATGTGTGTTAGTGGTTACCCCAACATGCGTCTTTCCTGCCGAAACGCTTTGCCAAACGTTCGACTCTCGGTCCCGGACACCGCGGCGTCGATCGCCGGCGAACACCGCGCTCTCGGACGCCGGGAGAAACGTTTTTTCGGATGGGGGACAGCGGGTTGGCTATGGCACGGCCCGAGGCCCTCGTCTCGATCGGGGGGCGGCTCACGCGTTTCGCAGACGTACTCGGGGGGATCGCGGGCTCCGCCCTCGGGGGAGTGCTGCTCGTGGGCTTGTCGGTCGCGGTCGGCGTCCTCGTCTCGAAGTTCCTCGTGCGGCTCATCGGCCGACCCGTCGCCCGGCGGGTGTCGAGACAAAGCGTCGCGCAGACGATCGTCAGGGGGGTCCGCGTCGGGACGATCACGCTCTCGCTGCTCGTCGGTCTCTGGGCGATCGGGTTCCGCTTTACCGACCTCCTCGTGGGGACCGCCGTCTTCTCCGCCGTGATCGGGATCATCCTCGCGCCGCTCGTCGGGAACTTCATCAACGGCGTGTTCATCCTCGCGGACCAGCCGTTCGAAATCGGCGACATGATCGAGTTAGAGAACGGGACAACCGGGTTCGTCGAGGACATCACGATCCGGTACACGAAGATATTCACGCTCGACAATACCTTCCTCGTCGTGCCGAACGGGACGATGCGCGAGCGCGACGTGACCAACTACTCCGCCGAGGACGAGCGGACCCGGCGGACGATCGAGGTGCTCGTCACCTACGAGAGCGACGTCTCCGAGGCCCGACGGCTCATCGAGCGGGCGGCCCGCGACTGCGACGCGGTGATCGACGGCGGGCCCGACATCCGGGTCGGGGTCGCGCGCTACGTCGCCAGCCCGGACTGCCGGCTCCACGAGTTCGGGGACGATGGCGTGCTCCTTCGCCTCCGGTACTGGGTGAAGAAGCCGTACAAGCTCGCGAAGGTGCAGTCTGACGTGAACACCCGAATCCGTGAGCGGGTCACGGACGCCGACGTTGAGATGGCGTATCCGCACCGACACCTCGTCTTCGACGACACCTCCGGGATCGCGCGTGTGGGCGGCCCAGAATCGGGTCGTCCGGCAGGCGAGCGCGCCGGCGACAAGCCCGGCTCGGAGGGCCGTGGCGGAAATGGATCTCCGGACGGAGCCGCGGAAGCAACACTGACCGACAGTGAGCCATCGACGGGAGCGGACGCCGCTGCCCAGACCGACCTTAGCGGCGGAGACGAGTCGGGCGATAATCGGTGACTCGGGCGCTTCGGGCGTGTCACCCCGTGGCGCGCGCTTCCAAGGAACCGGAAGCCTGATGGACCGAGGCGCCCGCTTATAAATCAGTGAGCGACGAGCCCTCCGAGGACCCGCCGGAGTCGCCTTCGGAATTCGGCGGTACCGGCCCCGGTTCCGCCGACGATGATGCCGGTGACGGCGGTGGCGACAATGACAGCGGACCGATCGACGAGACGAACAGTGGCGTCGCCGGAGACGCTTCCGACGACCGAGTGTCGGACAAGTCGATCACCGAGGGCAGCCTGATCCGACCGCTGTTCCATCTCGCGTGGCCGATCGTCGTCATCCAACTGTTACAGGTGATGTACAACGTCGTCGACACGCTGTACCTCGGGCGACTGTCGGCCGAGGCGGTCGGCGCGATCAGCCTCGCATTCCCCCTGATCTTCCTGCTCATCGCGGTTGCCGGTGGCTTCACGACCGCGGGCGCGATCCTCGTCGCGCAGTACACCGGCGCCGACGGGGACGGGTCCGCGGGGCTCGTCGCCGGCCAGACTATCTTCAGTGTCGCCGTACTCTCGGTACTCATCGGGGTCGGCGGATACTTCTACACGCGCCCGGCGCTCGAGATCCTGCCGAGCGACCCCGATACGGCGGCGACGGTGATCCCGCTCGCGGCCGATTACATGGAGGTCATCTTCGCCGGCATCCCGCTGATGTTCGGGTTCTTCGTCTTCTCCGCGCTGATGCGCGGGTACGGTGACACTCGAACGCCGATGGCGGTGATGGTCGTCTCGGTGTTCCTGAACGTGCTGCTCGACCCGTTCCTCATCTTCGGGTTTTCGGCGAACCCCTTGTTCGGCTGGCTGGCGGCGGTGCCGCTCGTCGCGGCGCTCGATCCCGTCGGCCTTCAGGAGGCCCTGTTCGCGGCCACCGGGTTCACCGGATTCGGAATTGAGGGTGCCGCAATGGCGACGATATTCTCTCGGGGGGTCGCCACCGCGATCGGCCTCTGGCTGCTGTTCGCCACGGGGCTCGGGCCGGCTGTCTCCCTGAGCCATCTCCGCCCGGATCGCGGGTTCATTGAGGACATCTTCCGGCTGGGGCTTCCCTCCAGCGTCGAGCAGACGACCAGCGCGCTCGCGATGATCACCCTCACGGCGATGGTGGTCACGTTCTCACCCCCGGTAGTAGCTGCCTACGGCCTCGGAAACCGGCTCATCTCGCTCGTCTTCCTCCCCGCGATGGGGCTCGGACGCGCGATCGACACGATGGTGGGACAGAACCTCGGTGCGAACCGGGCAGACCGCGCTGCGCGCTCGGTCAAGCTCGCGGCGTCGACCGGAGCCGGAGTGATGTTCCTCGTCGCGATCGTCGCTGTGACGTTCACGGAGCCGATCGTCGGCGTCTTCCTTGGCGACGTGCCCGACGCGCCCGCGACCATCGCGTCCGCGGTCGAGTACGTGCAGATTCGGTCCGTCGAGTTCGCCTTCATCGGGGTCTCGCAGGTGATCCTCGGGGCGTTCCGCGGGGCCGGCAACACCAAGACCGCGATGATGATCTCGATTCTTACACTCTGGGTCGGACGAGTCGCCAGCGTGGCCTACCTCGTCTTCGTCGCTGGCTGGGGCGAGACGGGGATCTGGGTGGGGATGGCACTCGGGAACATCTTGGGCGCGACCGTCGCCGTTGCGTGGTTCGCGCGCGGGACGTGGACGGAACGATATATCGACGATCCGGCACCGGGCGTGGATCCCGCGGTCGACGACTGAATCTGGATTGGAACCCGGAGGACGAATCGACAGGAGAATCAGTGACGGAACAGGTGAACTGCGCCCTCGTCACGGAGGAGACAGAGGCGCGCGCCGTCATTCTCTGGGAACGTGGTTCCCGTCTCTCGAGTGGTGAACAGCCGGTCGAACGGGGCGTCACACACCGGACAGGCCACGTCCTTTCGGTTCTCCCAAAGACTCGTCGCACCCGTATCCTTGAGCTGTTTCAGCGCGTGGCGGTGGTCGTGCACGTCGAAACAGGGCATGCATCGAGATTTGCGGGCCGGCAGTTGAACGTGACTCCGCGAGTATCAGCGGTGATTCCGACGAGATGTCAGTGATGGTTAGTCTCAGTATCTGAGGTATCTGAGAGACGATCGCGAGCGCGGTTAAGCGCGGTCTTGTCGCCGGTTCTAACGTACTCGCCGAGAGAGTTCGCGGCGTCGACGAGGGCATCGGCATCGTGCGGGGGGACGTCACCCGTGAGCGCTTCGACGCGTTTTGTCCGATCGCGAAGGCGTTCGAGGAGCGCCCGAGCGGGGTCGATCCGGGCGAGTAGATCGTCACCGGTGACGGAGACGGACGCGGTTTCGCTCTCGCCGACCGCCTCGACCGTATCGACCCCAGCAAGCTCGTCGAGGAACGCGAGGAGATCGGTCCGGTACTCGTCGACCGCTCGGACCGCCGCCATCCCGCGCGCCTCGCGGAGGGAGTCGGGGACCGCCTTGGTCGCGGGACGGTCGCCGTCGTCGGCGCCGGCGAGCAGCGCGAGGAGGTACTCTCGGTCGCGATCAGTGGGGTCGCGCAGCCGGTCGTACAGATCGACCGCCTCCAGCAGCTCGCGGGCGGCGAGGTATGTGTCGTCAAGCGGAAGCAGTTCGCCGCCGCGGATGAACCCTCGCCTGCGGGCGTACTCGCGGAGGTCGTCCTTGAGGTCGTCGACGCCCTCCTCGGGAAGCGTTCCGCGTGCGTCGCCGAACCGGGCGCGGTGCGCGCTGAGGTCGAGAGTCGCCGGTGCGTCGGTGTGAGCGGTCCTGTCGTCGACGCCGACACTTCTGAGCGATCCACAGTCGGGACACTCGACGGATCCCGTCTTATAGTACGACCAGCGCACGCCGCACTCTCGGCACTCCCGTTCGCCGCGGACCTTCATGCGAGCCCTTCGTCGCGTTCGGCGTAAAGGGCTGTGGGTCGTGCCGGATAGAAGATCTGGTCGGGGAGAACGATCGGTAAAACGATCGGGAGAACGATCCGTAGGCCGATCGATCACCTTGACACAGTATATATGGGTTCGCGGTGAATCGGGAGCTATGAGTTGGCACGCCGTCGACGCGGTAGACGACGCCGTCGAGGCCACTCGTCGATTCCTGTTCCCGTTTAGCCTGGTTCGCTGGGCAAAGCTCGCTTTCCTCGTCCTCCTGATGGGCGGAAGCGCGAACGCCGGCGTGTCGATTCCCGCCGCTCCCGACGCCCGAATTGCGGGATTCGCGGGGGTCTCTGAGGTCTGGGAATCTGATACGGGAGCGATGACTCCGTCTGAGGCCGTCGACGCCGTCGTTTCGGACCTCGTCCCCGGTATGCCGGCCGATCGGCTGATCGTCGCCGTCGCGATCGCGACCGTCGTCGCCGCGGTCGCGTTCTCGGTGGTCTCGCTGTCGCTTCGGCTGGTCTTTTACGACGCGCTCCGGACGAACGAGGTCCGGCTGTGGCGGCCGTTCCTCGGTCACCTCCGGCAGGCGGCCGGGCTGTTCGTCGCCTCCGCGGCCCTCTGGTCGATCGCCGTCGGACCGATCGCGTTGGCCGCGCTCGTCGGCGTCGCGGCAGAGGCGCCGCTCGGATGGGAACCGATCGACTCGTTGGCGGCGGCGGTCGGATCGCTTTCGCTCGGCCCCGCAATCGTCGTAGGGCTCCTCGGGAGCGCGGTCGTCCTGTTCGCGACGCTCGCGCTCCGGCTCACCTACGAGTTCGTTGTCCCGGCGATGATCGTCGAGGATATCGGCGTGCTCGCTGGCTGGCGCCGGACCTGGGACGCGGTGAGCGGAGAGTGGCCGCAGGTACTCGTCTACCTCGCGGTTCACTTCTTCGTCCGTCTCGGAACCGCGATCGTCGAGGGGATCGCGTTCGTGATCGCCGGCTCGGCCGTCGCCGGGATCGCCGGGATCGCACTTCTACTTGCGGCCGTTCTCCTCGGTGGTCTCGGCGCGTTAGTGAGCACGACCGCCGGAACTGTGACGGTTGTGTTGGTCGTGCTCGTCGCCGTGGTAACGCTGCTGGCGGTGACGCTCCCCATCAGCCTCGTTACCAGGTCGTACCTGATTTCGTACGAAGTCGCCACGCTCGGCGGGATTGATTCGGGATTAGCGCTGCTGCATCCGGATATCCATCCGAAATTCACCGACCGCGATTGATTCTCGCTCCGATTTCATCCGGCCGCGACAGATCCGGCCGCCGAAAGAATCCTCGGGAGTTACCTAGGATCGTTGAATGTCGAATCAGTATTCGACGGGTTCACATACCTTTTTACTCCGTTACCGAATTGGAGGAGACATGGGACTAGACGACGACGCGAGAGAGTATCACCGACGGGAGCCGCCGGGGAAGATCGCGATCGAGACCACGAAGCCGACGAACACCCAGCGAGACCTCTCGCTCGCGTATTCACCCGGGGTCGCGGCGCCGTGTCGCGACATCGCCGCAGAGCCAGAATCGGTGTTCGAGTACACGGCGAAGGGAAACCTCGTCGCGGTCGTCTCGAACGGGTCTGCCGTCCTCGGTCTCGGCGACATCGGCGCGTCGGCGTCGAAGCCCGTCATGGAGGGGAAGGGTGTGCTGTTCAAGCGCTTCGCCGACATCGACGTGTTCGACATCGAGCTCGATATCGAGGAGGTCGACCCGTTCTGTGAGGCGGTGAAGGCGATGGAACCGACCTTCGGCGGCGTAAACCTCGAGGACATCAAGGCGCCCGAGTGCTTCAAGATCGAGGAGCGACTCCGCGAGGAGATGGACGTACCCGTGTTCCACGACGACCAGCACGGGACCGCAATTATCTCCGGCGCGGCGCTGATGAACGCGACGGAGATCTCCGGGAAGGACCTCTCCGAGATCGACATCGTGTTCTCGGGTGCGGGCGCGTCCGCGATCGCGTCGGCCCGGTTCTACGTCTCCCTCGGTGCAAAGAAGGAGAACATCACGATGTGCGACTCCTCCGGCATCATCACCGAGGAACGCGTCGAGAACGGTGGGGTCAACGAGTACAAGAGTCAGTTCGCCAGCGACGTGGAGGGGGGTGACCTCGCCGACGCGATGGAGGACGCAGACGTGTTTGTCGGGCTCTCCGTCGGCGGAATCGTCTCGCAGGAGATGGTCCGATCGATGGCGTCGGATCCGATCATCTTCGCGATGGCGAACCCCGATCCGGAGATCACCTACGAGGACGCGAAAGACGCCCGCGACGACACGGTGATCATGGCGACGGGCCGGTCCGACTACCCGAACATGGTGAACAACGTGCTCGGGTTCCCGTTCCTGTTCCGCGGGGCGCTCGACGTGCGCGCGACGGAGATTAACGAGGAGATGAAGCGGGCCGCCGCGGAGGCGCTCGCGGAGCTGGCTCGCAAGGACGTACCGGACGCTGTCGTGAAAGCGTACGGCGACGATCCGCTCCAGTTCGGGGCGGACTACGTAATCCCGAAGCCCCTCGACCCGCGCGTGCTCTTCGAGGTCGCTCCGAGCGTCGCGAAGGCGGCGATGGATTCTGAGTCGGCACGGACCGAGATCGATCTCGAACAGTACCGAGAGCGGCTGGAGGCACGCCTCGGAAAGTCCCGCGAGATGATGCGGGTCGTGTTGAACAAGGCGAAAAGCGACCCGAAGCGCATCGCGCTCGCGGAGGGGACGGACGAGAAGATGATCCGCGCGGCCTACCAGCTCTCCGAGCAGGGGATCGCCGAGCCGGTCCTGCTCGGAGACGCCGATGAGATCGCCCGGACCGCCGATCGACTCGGGCTCTCGTTCCAACCGGAGATAGTCGACCCGGAAAACCGTGATGTGTCGGCGTACGGCGATCAGCTTTACCAACTTCGCAAACGGAAGGGTATCACCAGCCGGGAGGCGAACGAACTGGTCCGGAGAGACACGAACTACCTCGGGAGCGTCATGGTGAAGTCGGGAGACGTCGACGCGATGCTCACGGGACTCACCCACCACTACCCGTCGGCGCTCCGACCGCCGTTACAGGTCGTTGGCTCCGCGGCTGACACCGACACCGTCGCCGGTGTCTACATGCTCACGTTCAAGAATCGGGTCATTTTCTGTGCCGACACGACGGTGAATCAGGATCCCGACGCGGAGACGCTCGCGGAGGTTACTCGCCACACGGCCGAACTCGCCCGCCGATTTAACGTCGAGCCGCGCGCGGCGATGCTCTCGTACTCCAACTTCGGCAGCGTCGACAACGTGGGAACTCGAAAACCGCGCGAAGCCGTCGATATCCTTCACAATGACGCGGATGTCGACTTCCCCGTCGACGGTGAGATGCAGGCCGACACCGCAGTCGTCGACGACATCCTCAACGACACCTACGAGTTCTCAGAGCTCGACGAGGCCGCGAACGTGCTCGTGTTCCCGAATCTCGAAGCTGGGAACATCGGCTACAAGCTGCTCCAGCGGCTCGGTGGCGCAGAGGCCATTGGTCCGATGCTGGTCGGAATGGACGAGCCCGTCCACGTGCTTCAGCGAGGCGATGAGGTAAAAGATATCGTCAACTTGGCCAGCGTTGCTGTCGTTGATGCACAGGAGTAGCCAGGTAGGGTAGGCTAGGGTAGGTAGGATAGGGTAGGTGGGGTAGGTGGGGTAGGTGGGGTAGGTGGGGTAGGTGGGGTAAACAGACTCACGGTACCTCGCGGCTCGTCGATCGATTTTTTGCATCTCGTGCGGTTATCTGTCGACAGCTGCCTGTTTGTCGACAGCTGCCTGTTGACGGTTGTA
This sequence comes from Halorubrum lacusprofundi ATCC 49239, assembly GCF_000022205.1. Classification (NCBI taxonomy): domain Archaea; kingdom Methanobacteriati; phylum Methanobacteriota; class Halobacteria; order Halobacteriales; family Haloferacaceae; genus Halorubrum; species Halorubrum lacusprofundi. The sequence continues at coordinate 1,543,389 of NC_012029.1, read as the reverse complement.
GGCGACAGTTGTGAATGACCGTTGGTGACTTGTTCGAGAGTTATCTGTTTGAGAGACACACCATGTTTCCGGTGAAATGGGGTTAGTGGATGGTGGGCGTCTAGTGGTGGCGGGCTGTGGTGGGCTGTGGTGGTAGATTCCGATTTTAGATATCGGACTCGTCGCCTCAATCTCTGTTATATCATAGAAAGAATTATAAACAGGTTTTGAGTATAGTCCGTCAAGCCAAGAAATAAGATAATTAGGAGCCGAAGGCTAGTCTTTCACCGGAAATTCGGTCTCCCGTTTCGGGTTCGTATCTCGTATCTGTATTCTTCGTTCTCTACACTCCTTTGTATTTCTCCACTTTCTCGTGTATTATGCGCTAATTGGCGTCTTGTGCTCTATCGTATACGCGTCTCCTGATACTGTGGTGTTTGTACCCCCCGATTTGTTCTCTCTGCGCCATCCGTTTTATTGGTGGTCGATTTGGAGCAGTGACACCGGGTTTCCGGTGAATTTGGCTGTCGAGTCTTCCCCGGCCCGTTTTATATTTTCCCATCGATCCTCCCTCCCCACCCCATTCGCCCTATTTCACCGGAAACACGGTGTGTGTCTCAAACGCCGTTTCGTCACGGTCGAAGCGGAACGCATTTCACCGGAAACCCGGTGTCGATCCTATGGACGCAGCGGACGACCTCTTCACTAGGGAGGACCCGATCTTCGCGAACAAGGAACTCCTCGAGATCAGCCATCTCCCCGGAGAGGGTCGGATCGTCGGCCGCGACGACGAGATCGCCGACCTTGCGACGGCGGTCAATCCGGCGATTTTCGGTCAGAGCCCGAGTAACGTTCTGATCTACGGAAAGACGGGAACCGGGAAGTCGCTCTGCGCAAAGTACGTCTCAAAGCGCCTCGTTTCAACCGCGGGCGAGGAAGGCGTCAACGCGACGTTCGCGTACGTCGACTGCGCACAGGACACGACCGAGACACAGGCCGTTCAGACAATCGCCGACGCGGTGAACGATCCGGACGCCACCGGGATCAACGTCCCGGATAAGGGTCTCTCCACCTCGACGTATTACAAGCGGCTCTGGCGGATCCTCGATCAGCGCTACGACGTTGTCCTCATTATCCTCGACGAGATCGACAAACTCGACGACGACGCGATCTTGATGCAGCTTTCGCGAGCCGGCGAGGCCGGCAAGATCACCGACTGCAAGCTTGGAGTCGTGGGTATCAGCAACAAGATCCAGTACAAGGACCGCATGGACGAACGAGTCAAATCGAGTCTCTGTGAGCGCGAGTTTGTGTTCCCTCCGTACGATGCCAACCAACTCCGTGAAATTATGCAGGCGCGCGCGGACGCGTTTCACGACGATGTCCTCGAACCGTCGACGATCCCGCGCGCTGCCGCGCTCGCCGCGCGCGAACACGGTGACGCGCGCAAGGCCATTGACATCCTTCGGTACGCAGGTGAGATCGCACAGAGTAACGGCGAACCGACGGTTAAAGAGAAGTTCGTTACACAGGCACGCGAGCGCGCGGAGACCGACCGATTCCGTGAACTCATCCGCGGCTCGACGCCGCACTCTCGATACGTCCTTCAGGCGCTCGCGCTGCTCTCGCTTTCGAGCGGTCGTCAGGATGGGTTCCGAACCAGCCGCGTGTACGAAATATACGAAAACATCTGCCGACAGGAGGGCTCTGACAGCCTCTCTCTCCGTCGAGTCCGTGACCTTCTCAAGGAGCACGCTTTCCTCGACATTATCGAACAGTCGAAACACAGCGGGGGAAGCGCGGAAGGGAGCTACACAAAACACCAGCTGTTGGAGGACCCGAGCGTTGTCAAAGAAGTACTGACAGAAGACGCCTCCCAGTAACTGGTTGAAAAGCACTCGCAACTGTATCGAATCGATTCGGCCCGATCGCCGGTTCAACCGCCTGTGGTCCGTCGCCCTTCACCCTTTGCCCTTCGTTCAACCACAATTCGATCGCGATCCGATCGTGCTTCGCTATCCTAGTAGGCCGAGCCCTTCGATCCGTTCGACGATCTCCTCTACGGCTTCTTCCGCGTCGTCGGTCCGCTTCCCACCGGTGATGACGATCTTCCCACTCCCAAACAGGAGAATCACGACTTCCGGTTCGTCCATCCGGTACACGAGACCCGGGAACTGCTCCGGCTCGTACTCGACGTCTTCGAGTCCAAGCCCGATCGCGAGCGCGTTGAGGTTAAGGTTGTGCCCGAGGTCGGCGCTCGAGACGATGTTCTGAACGGTGATTTCCGGGTCCTCTTCGACGGGAATCTGCAGTCCGCGGAGTTTCTCGAAGATGATCCCGAGCGCCTCGTGAACGTCATCGATGCTTTTCGCACCCGTGCAGACGATCTTCCCTGACCGGAAAATGAGCGCGGCCGCCTTCGGTTCCTGGGTCCGGTAGACGAGCCCCGGGAAGTTGTCGGGGTTGAAATCAGCGCCCGGAAGGTCCTCGGCGAGCGCCTCCAAATCGAGCTCTTGGCCGATCCCCGTCGATGCAACTACGTTCTGGATCTCGATCGAATCTGCAGGGTTCGTCATCGTTCGCTTTTATATGTGTCCCCCTCCCTTATAAACGCCCGTGGTATAAACGACCTCTCGATCGTTGGCCGCGCAGTGTCTCTCTGCAAACGCACACCCAACCGACAATCGAGAAGTATCACCTACAGATAGGGCCGGTGAACCGACCACGGTCTCGGTTTGATACGCGCGGCGATCCTGCCGAAGACTATGATAGTATTTTGATAATTCTCGAGGTTTTCGGATCGGCGGTCAAACCGTCCGGGGGGTCTTCTATCTGTTTCGTGTGTCGAAAATTCGGCCTCCTCGTGCGAACTGATCTCAATGAAAACGCATGACGTGGAGACGATAGTTCGACGGGGTTAAGTACAACCCGGCATTCGTGTTGAATGCGAAGGTCCCTCGTCGTGGGGGACAACGGCCGACCGCTCTGCGGTCGGTCGAAGCGTTCCGACGTGCTTAAGTGTATAAGTCCGTTCGGTTAAAACGCGAAGAACGCACCGCGGACTCGGGACGTTCAATTCGTCCCGGTTTCGCAGAGTCGATTTACTCGACTCACCCGAATGAGGATTTCGCCCCCTGCGCTCCGGCGTAAGAGGAAATCTGATGTGAGCCGTGGTAGTTCGGTGTCATCCAGGTCGCTGGGTGAACTGGACACCACATAGACCATGCAATGGTGTTTTGACTTATCGCAAGTCAAAACCCGCCAACACCCCTCTGAGCCGGGAATCAGGCTCGGAGGTTATACATTCCGGTTGATCCTGCCGGAGGCCATTGCTATTGGGATTCGATTTAGCCATGCTAGTCGCACGAGTTCAGACTCGTGGCGAATAGCTCAGTAACACGTGGCCAAACTACCCTTCGGAGCACGATACCCTCGGGAAACTGAGGTTAATAGTGCATACCACAATCCACCTGGAATGAGGATTGTGCCAAAAGCTCCGGCGCCGAAGGATGTGGCTGCGGCCGATTAGGTAGACGGTGGGGTAACGGCCCACCGTGCCAATAATCGGTACGGGTCATGAGAGTGAGAACCTGGAGACGGAATCTGAGACAATATTCCGGGCCCTACGGGGCGCAGCAGGCGCGAAACCTTTACACTGCACGCCAGTGCGATAAGGGAATCCCAAGTGCGTAGGCATAGAGCCTACGCTTTTGTACACCGTAGGGAGGTGTACGAATAAGGGCTGGGCAAGACCGGTGCCAGCCGCCGCGGTAATACCGGCAGCCCGAGTGATGGCCGATCTTATTGGGCCTAAAGCGTCCGTAGCTGGCCGCGCAAGTCTATCGGAAAATCCACCCGCTCAACGGGTGGGCGTCCGGTAGAAACTGCGTGGCTTGGGACCGGAAGGCGCGACGGGTACGTCCGGGGTAGGAGTGAAATCCTGTAATCCTGGACGGACCACCGATGGCGAAAGCACGTCGCGAGGACGGATCCGACAGTGAGGGACGAAAGCCAGGGTCTCGAACCGGATTAGATACCCGGGTAGTCCTGGCCGTAAACAATGTCTGTTAGGTGTGGCTCCCACTACGAGTGGGTGCTGTGCCGTAGGGAAGCCGCTAAACAGACCGCCTGGGAAGTACGTCCGCAAGGATGAAACTTAAAGGAATTGGCGGGGGAGCACTACAACCGGAGGAGCCTGCGGTTTAATTGGACTCAACGCCGGACATCTCACCAGCGTCGACTGTAATAATGACGATCAGGTTGATGACCTTATCCGAGTTTCAGAGAGGAGGTGCATGGCCGCCGTCAGCTCGTACCGTGAGGCGTCCTGTTAAGTCAGGCAACGAGCGAGACCCGCATCCTTACTTGCCAGCAGCACTGCGAAGTGGCTGGGGACAGTAGGGAGACCGCCGTGGCCAACACGGAGGAAGGAACGGGCAACGGTAGGTCAGTATGCCCCGAATGCGCTGGGCAACACGCGGGCTACAATGGTCGAGACAAAGGGTTCCAACTCCGAAAGGAGACGGTAATCTCAGAAACTCGATCGTAGTTCGGATTGTGGGCTGCAACTCGCCCACATGAAGCTGGATTCGGTAGTAATCGCGTGTCATAAGCGCGCGGTGAATACGTCCCTGCTCCTTGCACACACCGCCCGTCAAAGCACCCGAGTGAGGTCCGGATGAGGCTCGTTACACGAGTCGAATCTGGGCTTCGCAAGGGGGCTTAAGTCGTAACAAGGTAGCCGTAGGGGAATCTGCGGCTGGATCACCTCCACCGACCCGAGACTCGCCTTCTGGGCGAGCTCACCTTTCGACCGTCACCAGACGGTCACTATTCATGCATGGTCTGTGTCCGACTATCCGCCGGCCTGGACACCGACGAACTACCACGGTTCACACAAACGGAGATACATCCTTCCCGCGTGGGAAGGTGGGCTCATAGCTCAGCGGTAGAGTGCCTCCTTTGCAAGGAGGATGCCCTGGGTTCGAATCCCAGTGAGTCCATGTCAGCCTCGGTCCGAATCCGTCCCCTTAAGTGGGAGACGCGACTCGGATCGAGTAGACGACGACCGATGCACCATCCCGGGAAACCGCGGATGGGAAGGGTTCGATGGACACGCTCCTGCCTGGACGTGATCCAATGACGACCGTGTATACGTGCGATCCAGACGTCCACTGAACTCATACGAGTTCGTGGAACGTCAGTGAACCATATACAGTCGGGTGACATTTAGTCACTTGACACCGTCAGCGGTTCTTTATTGAATCGACTGACACACTACTGGCTACTGTGCCAGCTGGTGAATGGCTCGGCTCGAGAGCCGATGAAGGACGTGCCAAGCTGCGAAAAGCTCATGGGACCCGCATGGAGGGGAAGAACATGAGATATCCGAATCGGAATCCGTTTACAATTGCCACGCGCAATAGGGAACTCCCTGAATTGAAACATCTCAGTAAGGGAAGGAAAAGAACGCAATAGCGATGTCGTCAGTAACCGCGAGTGAACGCGACACAGCCCAAACCGAAGGTCTTCGGACCAATGTGGTGTTCGGGTTGACAATCAATTCTCGACATTTCATCTGAAGTCTCCTGGAATGGAGCGTGAGACAGGGTGACAACCCCGTAAGATGAGGCAGTACAGAAGGCGTCAATACCAGAGTAGCAGGGGTCGGATATCCTCTGTGAACGACTCAGGCATCCCCTGAGAAGGCTAAACACTCCTCGAGACCGATAGCGAACAAGTAGCGTGAGCGAACGCTGAAAAGCACCCCGAGAAGGGCGGTGCAATAGGGCCTGAAATCAGTTGGCGATCGAGCGACAGGGCGTACAAGGCGATTCTCAAAACGACCGAGGAGCGATCCTCCAGTAGGAAGAGAGTCGAGCCGGCGTCGTGTCGTGCGTTTTGAAAAACGACCCAGGGAGTGCACTTGATTGGCGAGTCTAACCCGTGAACCGGGGAAGGCGTAGGGAAACCGATACGGCCGCAGCACATTCGTGCGAGGGCCACCGTGTTCAAGCGCGGGGAGTCAATTGGGTGCGACCCGAAACCAGGCGATCTATACACAGGCAGGGTGAAGCGTGGCGAAAGCCACGTGGAGGCCCGTTAGAGTTGGTATTCTACAATATCCTCTCGTGATCTGTGCATAGGGGTGAAAGGCCCATCGAGCCTGGCAACAGCTGGTTCCAACCGAAACATGTCGAAGCATGACCTCATCCGAGATAGCCCGCGGGGTAGAGCTACCGATTGGATGACCCGCCTCCGAGAGGAGTCGGCCATCCTGTCGAACTCCAAACCCGCAGGCGTTGTAGACGATGGGAGTCCGGTGCGCGGGGTAAGCCTGTGCACCGTGAGGGGAACAACCCAGAGCCGGGTTAAGGTCCCAAAGTGTAGATTAAGTGCGATTCGAAGGTGGTCTCAAGCCCTAAACAGCCGGGAGGTGAGCTTAGAAGCAGCTACCCTCTAAGAAAAGCGTAACAGCTTACCGGCCGAGGTTTGAGGCGCCCAAAATGATCGGGGCTCAAATCTACCACCGAGACCTGGCCGTGCCCTTGACAGGGGCAACCGCGTAGGTTGGCGTTCTGTTCGGATGGAAGCACGGGTGAGAACTCGTGTGGACCGTTCAGAAACGACAATCCTGGTCACAGTAGCAGCGATAGTCGGGTGAGAACCTCGACGGCCTGAAGAGCAAGGGTTCCTCGGCACTGCCACTCAGCCGAGGGTCAGCCGGTCCTAAGATGCACCGTAACTCGACTGCATCAACGGGAAACTGGTTAAGATTCCAGTGCCATCGTGCAGTAAACGTCGACGCCGTGTGGAACGCTGAGCCGGGCTTTCGCCCGGTCAAATCGTGGAAACTCGTGGAAGCCGTCACGGCACGAAGCGAGCGAAACGCGAGATAGCGCAAGTCAGCCGTACATAGGGCCCGTGAAAAGACAAGCACGATGTCCGTACCAAGATCCGACACAGGTGCTCTGGCAGCGCAAGCCAAGGCCTGTCGGGAGAACCGACGTTAGGGAATTCGGCAAGTTAGTCCCGTACCTTCGGAAGAAGGGATGCCTGCTCTCGACGGAGCAGGTCGCAGTGACTCGGGCGCTCCGACTGTCTAATAACAACACAGGTGACCGCAAATCCGCAAGGACTCGTACGGTCACTGAATCCTGCCCAGTGCGGGTATCTGAACACCTCGTACAAGAGGACGAAGGACCCGTCAACGGCGGGGGTAACTATGACCCTCTTAAGGTAGCGTAGTACCTTGCCGCTTCAGTAGCGGCTTGCATGAATGGATAAACGAGAGCGCCACTGTCCCAACGTTGGACCCGGTGAACTGTACGTTCCAGTGCGGAGTCTGGAGACCCCCAAGGGGAAGCGAAGACCCTATAGAGCTTTACTGCAGGCTGTCGCTGAGACGTGGTCGCCGATGTGCAGCATAGGTAGGAGTCATTACACAGGTACCCGCGCCAGCGGGCCACCGAGACAACATTGAAATACTACCCGTCGGTGACTGCGACTCTCACTCCGGGAGGAGTACACCGGTAGCCGGGCAGTTTGACTGGGGCGGTACGCGCTCGAAAAGATATCGAGCGCGCCCGAAGATCATCTCAGCCGGGTCGGGAATCCGGCGAAGAGCGCAAGAGCACAAGATGGTCTGACAGTGTCATTCCCAACGAGTGACGCTGACGCGAAAGCGTGGTCTAGCGAACCTACGAGGCTCCGGAATGGGGCCCGTAGATGACAGAAAAGCTACCTTAGGGATAACAGAGTCGTCACCCGCAAGAGCACATATCGACCGGGTGGCTTGCTACCTCGATGTCGGTTCCCTCCATCCTGCCCGTGCAGAAGCGGGCAAGGGTGAGGTTGTTCGCCTATTAAAGGAGGTCGTGAGCTGGGTTTAGACCGTCGTGAGACAGGTCGGCTGCTATCTATTGGGGGTGTCAAGGTACTTGACGTGAACAAACGTATAGTACGAGAGGAACTACGTTTGGTCGCCACTGGTGTACCGGTTGTGTGAGAACGCAATGCCGGGTAGCCACGCGACACGGGGTAAGAGCTGAACGCATCTAAGCTCGAAACCCACATGGAAAAGAAGTACCGATGAGGTCACTCGTAGAAGACGAGTTCGATAGACTCGGGATGTACGCACCGAGGCAACGAGGTGTTGAGTCCACGAGCACTAACAGACCGAAGCCACAGTCATACGGCACTGACACCACAGGTCGTATGAGTTCAGGCGGTAACTGGATCGCACATATACACGGTCGGAAGAACCACCGACACAGGCGTCTCTCTCCGCGAAAGCGTGGAGAGAGTCTCGGTTCAATTCCGAGAGTCGGCGTAAAGGCGGCCATAGCGGTGGAGCAACACCCGTACCCATTCCGAACACGGAAGTTAAGCCCACCAGCGTACCGGGAAGTACTGGAGTGAGCGATCCTCTGGGAACCGCGGTTCGCCGCCTACCATTCATACGGGAGTATACTCCCACTCGTAATTTTGCCCACGGACACTACGTCCGTGGGCTTTTTTCACGTATAGAGAGCGGCGGTGCTGTGTTTCACACGCAACCGCGTTTCATTCAGAGAGGCTCTCAATATTGAGATGTGGTCCCATAAGTTTATGCGGTTTGTTGATGAAGGGAATGTAACGATGCCTGTTCCGACGCAGTCCGGCCGCCATTTCACGGTACGTGTGTCCGATCGCGGACAACCACCGGTCCGTGACGGTGCTGCTTCGGAACAGGTGATCTCGGTGTTGTTCGAAACGGGAATCGAGGAGTGGCGGCGAGGGTGGCGGCAAATTACGGGTACGCTCCCGAAGCGAGAGGCTATCGTTTCTGCTAGCGATCTCACGCGTGGTGCCGCCATGGCCACTCAGGTCGTACCAGACCGGCGGCTCGCCTACACTGTACTTGGCGCACCAGTCGACGTCGAGCGCATCCTTGATGCGGTTGCAGGTCACGTTGTGGACGCTCGTGATCTCGAATTCACTGTGATTGTCGACGACCTCGAACCCCTGTTAGCCGAGCGTGGTCGAGATGCAGTGGTAGAGTTTACCGACGGGTTACGTACTCGACTCGAAGACTGTAATGGAAGTGTTGTGATCGGCTGTTCGTACGCGGAACGGACGGCGCCGTCAGTCGCGTCACTGTTCGATCCTGTCGACAATGTCGAGCGGATCGATCACTCAGTTGACGCGGCCCTCGACGGACTCCGGCGAGACGATCCGACGACGTTCGGCTACGTCCGCCATCATTGGGCGGAAGCACGAACTGGCGTCGAACTGTGTGAACGGAACTATCCGCAGGCGAAGCAGGTTCACGCGATACTTTCCGAATCGGGGACGACGCCGCGGACGCTTGGCGCGACCCTGTCAGGACTGGTCACACTTGGTGTCTTAGACACATGGAGTGAGACCGTTGGCCCGACGCGATACGACCTCACTGCGTACAAGCCGGCACGTATGTGGGCGATCGGGGCGACGCTAGCGACTGAAACTGACGGGGACGACAAAAACGACGAAATTGACGCACCGCTCGGAGAGTAACACCGGCACAGGTGTCGTCACTCGTCAGAATCGTCCTTGTCAACTCCTCCAGCGGGAATACTGAGATCGCATGAGATCACGGTGCCGTCGGGATCGAGTGTTACCGTCCCGAGTGTCGCCGTCTCACCGGATCGGAAGCGGTCGGCGACGGCCTCGAATACGGACTGCCGATCGAGTCGTTCCCAGACCGCCTCGGCGACGAGCGACTGGAACTCCTCTGGATCGGTCCAACCGGAGTCGACATCTGACGGAACGCCGACGACGAACTGGAACTCCTCTTCGGTGAGGCGGATACCAACCCCGAACGTGTCTGCACACATACGCGGTCGTTCGGCTCCCGTTTCTAAAGGCCCGTCGGACGTATCGGTGCGGAGGCGTCGGCATCTCCTTTGCCCGGTCGAGTCTCACAATATTTCGTACTGGAGTGTCCCGAAACCGGTAACTGGGAGGGATTAGAACTGAAGAATTGAACGGATGTCGACGAATCTGCGCGTCTCACCGGCGGTCGGGCTTGTGATTGCGGTGACCGCTGTGAGCGGGGGGGCGATTCTCGTCCGCCTCAGTGACGCGCCGAGTTCGGTCGCCGCATTCTATCGGGTGCTGTTTACAACGCTCCCGCTGGTCCCCGTCGCACTCTGGCGCTATCGGACACAGCTCGCCGGCATCACTCGCCAAGACCTCATATTCGCGACGCTCTCAGGGATCGCGCTCGCGCTGCACTTCGCTGCGTGGTTCGAGAGCCTCAACTGGACGAGCGTCGCTGCGAGCGTCACGCTTGTTCAGGCGCAGCCGGTGTTCGTGGCGCTCGGGGCGTGGCTCCTGTTGCGCGAGCGCGTGACGTCTCGGATGACCGTGGGCATCGCGGTGGCTGTCGCCGGAATGATGGCGATGTCGCTCGGCGATCTCCTTGGCGGCGTGCTGGTCGGACCGCGACCGATCTACGGGAACGGACTGGCACTGTTCGGCGCCATCATGGCCGCTGGATACGTGCTCGCTGGACGATCGATTCGCCAGCGGGTCGCGCTGATCCCCTACGTGGTGGTCGTGTACGGTGTCTGTACCCTCTCACTCCTCGCGATCGTTCTCGCGGAGGGGCACGCATTAACCGGGTATCCGCCGAGCGAATGGGCGATCTTTGTCGGCCTCGCCGTCGGACCGGGGCTGTTGGGTCACACCGTGCTCAACTGGGCGCTCGCGCACCTCAAATCGAGCGTCGTATCGGTGTCGTTGCTCGGCGAACCGGTCGGGGCAACGATTCTCGCGTTCGTGTTCCTCGCGGAGGCTCCCACGGCGTTCACGCTCGCCGGTGGCGCCGTCGTTCTCGGTGGTATTGGTCTCACCGCAACCGAAAGCAGAGCGTGATATCTTCGACTGATGCTCCTTGAACCGTAACGCGAGGTTCTCGAAGCCGATATTTTTGGGTTAAGCTTCAAATGCGATCGGTGAAATTTCGGTGTATGCACCGGCGTTCAGCCGTGATGTACGTCGGAGACGATTCGGACGTGCAGGCGCGTGTATCACGCGCGGTCGAGACGGCGTGAAGCGGTTCGCGGGCTCCGGACTACCGCGCGACCGCTACGGACGTGCTGCTGGAGGCGACCGAAGACACCGATCTGCAGCCGCTGGCTGACGCCTGTGGTATCGTCACAACTACCGAGGCGGCAACAGATATATCGATCGCTGACCGACTCGCGGCGACGCCTAAGAGCGTCCCCGTCCCCGTCATCGTCGTTCTCGAGACAGCGACCGCTGAGTCGTTTCGTATCGCGCTTCGAGTCGGTGCAGACGACGTGGTCACCGAGCCGATCTCGGAGACAACCGAACCGGGCTCTGACACGGATCCACTCGTCGAGCGACTACTCGACGCGGTGGAGCCGAGACGGATTCAGTTCGGCTCGGACGACGCCGAACAGCTCCGCGAGGTTCTGTTAGACTCGGGATCGACGCTGATGAGTACGCGGTCAGACGAGGTCGACACGAAGATCTGTTGGACCATGGAGAACGTCGGTGAACACGCCGAACTCAACCGAATCGTTTGTTATCTCCGAGAGGGAGAGACGTTCGACCCAGCGTACGTCTGGTGTCCCGAAAGGTGCGACACCGAATCACACTCCCTCGATGGATTCCCAGACGCCGATCGACTTTCGATGTTCGAGAATGTGGTCCGGCCGTCGGTTCCGCCGGAACTGGCGGACCACTCTGTGGACGAGAGCGGTGCCTCCGGCGAAGAGGAGAGCTATCCGACGGCGACTGTCCACGTCCCGCTCGTCGCCGACTGGAATTTGGTCGGCGTGTTGTCCTTCGAAACTGATACGTGGCGTGCGTGGACCGATGAGGAGGTGGATCTCTACCGAACGTTCGCCGATCTGATCGCGCACACCATCGCGCGCAACGACCGACGGCTGGAACTCCGTCGCCGAACGGAACAGCTCGAGCAGTTCAGCGCGGTCGTTTCACACGACCTTAGGAATCCACTCAACGTGCTTTCAGGATATCTAGATCTGGTCGAAAACGAGATCTCGCTATCGACATATGAGCCGATGGATCGGGCGGTGACGCGGATGGAAGCGCTCATCGACAACCTCCTTATGTTGGCGAAACGCGGGGACACGATCGGAAAAACCGAATCAACCTCGGTGGCCGGCGTCGTCGAGGAGGCTTGGCAGGCGGTCCGCGCGCCCGACGCGACCCTGACGCTTACCGACGAGATTGGTCGGGTGCGTGCCGATCCCACCCGGCTCCAGCAGATGCTCGAGAATCTCTTCCGGAACAGCGTGGAGCACGCCTCCACTGGCAGCCGGGCGAAGCCCGGCGACGCCGTCGACCACGCCGGCCCGAGCGTCGCGATCGAGATCGGCCCTCGAACCGACGGTGCCGACGGCGGGGGGATGTATATCGCTGACGACGGGCCAGGCATTCCCTCCGACGTACGCGGTTCGCTTTTCGACTCTGGGTTTTCGACCGCTGACAGTTCGGGTATCGGACTCGCCATCGTCGACCGCATCGTCGACGCACACGGCTGGGAGGTCGATGTCCACAACGACAGCGGGGCAGTGTTCGAGGTCTCCTTCGAGGCGGAGACCGCGGTGAATCCCGTGTGAACGGGCGGTGGCACCGTCGGCTCCTGCGTCGGGCTTATGGCGCCGGGGCTACGGCACCGTATCTACGACTCGAACCGGGAGATTGTCCGCCGATGTCGGTCCTGAAACATCCCTTCGAACCCGACCTTCGCAAACGGGCCGGCTGCGTCCCCGAGCGGACCGAATGGGAGTCGGTACGCGACGGTGTCGACCAAGAGCGTCTCCTCCACGTCGGCGTAGAACGCGTGCGTGTGCTCCCACGTTCGGAACGGGCCGCCAACCATCTCATCGATAAAGTGCGCGCGATCGCCGAGCGCGGTCTCGTCGTGAGGGTCTCGCTCGGTGATCCGGGAGGTCCACCGCTGTCGCGGCCCGACGCCAAACGGTCGTATGGACATCCGGATCTGTGAGCCCTCGGTGAGCACATCCGGATCCGGCTCTCCGTCTGGCCCTTCGACGCCCGCAATTTGGAGGTGCATCCAATCGGGCGTGAGCTCGCGAAGCCCGTCAATCGTGGAGTGAAACGCCCACACCTCGTCGATGGGGGCCGGAACGCGGGTCGTCCGTCGATACGTCGGCATACCGCTTTTACGGGGTGAACGGGCAAAAACCCGTCTTCGATGGCGGTCCACGAGCTCGCCGTGATCGGATCTCACCGACCGAAACCCGAATACGGCTTCGGCGCCACCGGATCGATAATGGAACGAGGCGCGATCGACGTCGCGAATCTGGCTGGCCCGTTCGATCTTCAAGCGACCGTCGAGAGCGGACAGAGCTACCTCTGGAACCGCGCCGACGGCAGGACCTACGAGGACCTCCACGCATACGGCGGCGACGCGTGGTACGAGACCGTCGTCGATCCGATACCGGGCGTCGTTGACGAGCGGGCTCTCATACGGGTGCGACAGGAGGGCGGCGTGCGCGACGGGACTCTCCACTGGGAATCGTCGGTGGACGCGGTCCCCCTCTTGGAACACCTATTCCGGCTCGATGACGACCTCGATGCGATTCTCGATGCAACCCCGGATCTTCCCCTCCTCAAGCGGGCGTACGACGCGTACGAGGGGATGCGCCTCACGCGCGACCCGGTCTTTCCGTGTCTGATATCGTTTATTTGCTCGGCACAGATGCGCGTCGCGCGGATTCACGGGATGCAGCGCCGTCTGAGGGAGACGTATGGCGACGCCGTAACGGTCGACGGTGAGGAGTACCGCGCATTTCCGACGCCGGACCAGCTCGCGTCGCGGACCGAGTCGGAGCTTCGCGACCTCTCGCTCGGGTACCGCGCTCCCTACGTGCAACGGACCGCAGAGATGATCGCATCTGGTGAGGCGGATCCGCGAGAGGCGGCGAACCTCCCGTACGAAGAGGCCCGCGAGTCGCTGACGAAGTTCGTCGGCGTCGGCGACAAGGTTGCTGACTGCGTGCTGTTGTTCTCGCTCGGCTTCCTTGAGGCGGTCCCGCTCGACACGTGGATCCGGACGACGATCGAGGAGTACTACCCGGACTGCGAGCGCGGGAACTACACTGACACGTCGCGTGCGATCCGGGAACAGTTCGGCGGGGAGTTCGCCGGCTACGCGCAGACGTACGTCTTCTACCACCTCCGCGCGGGCGGGGAGTAGCCCGGCGCGAGTCGGTTTTGCCCGGGGCAGCGTCATTTCGACAGCGCGACCTCTCGGCCGAACTTTCATGCCGGTTGGCGTGGTACTGGGGCTCATGATGGACTGCCGAGTCGTCGTCGAGGCCGCGGTTCCGGTGTATGACGTGGAGACCGCCGACGAAGCGATCCGGATCGCCATCTCGAAGACGGGTGAGATGCTCAACCCGGACCTCAACTACGTCGAGATCGAGACCGGAAACCGCACGTCGCCCGGCGGCGAGGAGCTTTTGCCGGCGTTTGTCGCCGCCGACGAGGCCCTCGTCGCGCTCCAGCTCCGGATGGACGTGTTCAACGTCGACCGCGAAGAACACGCGAGCCGCGTCGCCCGCAAAGAGATCGGTCAGCGGCTTCGGAACATTCCGCTGGAGGTGCTTCGCGTCGAGGAGATCGAGGGCGACTCCGCGAAGCAGTCGTCGACAGACAGTGCGGAGGATGGCGACTCGGCACACAGAGACGCGATCGACTCCGATGGCGACTCCGACGAGTAAGACGACGCCGAAACTGACGCCTGCGATTGATTCCCCGTGGCTGCCCCTTGCGACCGGGTCAGCGGCCATCTCTCACGCGTTTGAGATGCGAAACCCTGTATGCGAGAGTCTCCGAACGGCGACGTAGCCACTAGGAACGTAACGATCGGTCGCCAAGCGGCGATGAAGGCTCAGTCTGCGGTCGGGGCCAGCGGCTCCGACTCGGACTCGTCCATCGGCTCGGTGATTCCCTCAGTCAGCTTAAAAACAGCGGCTTTGTGGTCGGTCTTCGACTTGTGAATCGATGTCGGTTTGACGCCGAGTTCTTCATATGCGTCAAGGTCAATGTTCTCGTCCCAGAACTCGCACTGCTTTCGTACTTCCGCGAGGAGGCCGTGAAGGTGGATAAGCTCCTGCTTCTTCATGAGTACCAGTCCTTTGCTACCGGAGGCTTATATTACTATCCTGAGTCACGTTACCATGGATAGTCCCGAGTTCCCCGTTTCCGGGGCGGAGACGGGTCTTTTCGCGTTATCGATCGGGAAGGTTCTTGAATTTCGCCCGGACAATCGACCGTCGAACTCGGAAAATTGCACGTGTCGATGTGTTCCTGATTGCGTCGCCGCCGCGCGTGCCCGATCGACGAAGAAACGGACCGACCGCTAGCTACTGGAACTGTTTGACGGCTTCGAGGTCACGCTCGGTCCGCATGAACTCCGTCAGTCGGCGTGTCGCGTGACAGTCGGGACAGCTGAAGTTCGAACGGAGGCTCTGTAGTTCCGCGGGGTTGTCCTGCCACTCCTTGTTGCACTCCGGACAGACGAGTCTGATAAACGCATCCACCATGGTCTATGGTACACGCTACCAGGTTAAAAACGTACGTGGCGGTTCCGACGTCTCGTCCCCCGTACGAGGGCTGAGAAGAAGTGTTGACCGGGCGAATTAGGCGGTCAGTCCTTCACTCGCATCGAGGAGTTCCTTGTACCGGTTCCGGATGGTAACTTCGGAGATGTCGGCAACCTCCGACACCTGGCTCTGGGTTACCTTCTCGTTCGAGAGGAGTGCAGCCGCGTACACCGCAGAGGCTGCGAGTCCGACCGGCGATTTCCCGCTGGTGATCCCGGCGCGTTTGGCACTGTCGAGCAGTTCGCGGGCGACCCGCTGTGTTTCCTCGGAGAGGCCGAGGCGCGAGACGAACCGGGGGACGTAGCTTCCGGGGTCTGCGGGCTGAATCTCCAGTTTGAGCTCGCGGATCACGTATCGGTACGTCCGGGTGAGCTCCATCTTGTCGACCCGAGAGACCGCCGATATCTCGTCGAGACTCCGCGGGTTCCCCGCCTGTCTGGCGGCGGCGTACAGCGCTGCGGTTGCAACGCCCTCAATGGAGCGCCCCGGCAGGAGATTCTCGCTCAGTGCGCGACGATAGATGACCGAGGCGGTCTCGCGGACGTTGTCGGGGAGGCCGAGCGCGCTGGCCATCCGGTCTATCTCGCCGAGTGCCTGCTTGAGGTTCCGCTCTTTGGAGTCGCGAGTGCGGAACCGCTCGTTCCAGGTGCGCAGCCGTTGCATCCGCTGGCGCTGACGACTAGACAACGACTTCCCGTAGGCGTCTTTGTCCTGCCAGCCGATGTTCGTCGAGAGCCCCTTGTCGTGCATCATGTTCGTCGTCGGGGCCCCCACGCGGGACTTGCTGTCGCGCTCGCTGGAGTCGAAGGCGCGCCACTCCGGCCCGCGGTCGACCGAGTCCTGTTCGACGACGAGCCCGCACTCGGAACAGACCGTCTCGCCGTGTTCCGTGTCGGTTATGAGGTTGCCCTCGCATTCCGGACAAGTCGTAGTCCGTTCTTCCGTCGATTCCGCCTCCTCAGCCGTCGATTCAGTCGACTCTGTGCTCCGGTCTCGCTCCGTCTCGCCGTTGTAGCCGCGTATGTGTGTCTCAGTCATGGTGTTCTCACCGATCGAACTCCCGACAGAAATACTGGAGCCGGGTTCGCCGATTAGTTAACCAATAGTAAGTCACTAGAGTATATAAACCTTTGTACTATCGTATCGGTCGCGTTAAGTTAGAGGATGGGGCGGACGAGTTCTGAGTGTCTATGGCAGAATTCGACCGCCTCAGCGAAGGTATCGCGTGGATTGACTTGTCGTTTGTGGAGCGAGATCGAACGCCGCGCTGGGCGATTGAAGTAGGGATCCGCTGTCACTTAGCCGGTATGTCACTGAGAGAGGTAAGTAAGCATCTCGAAAGATTTGGGGTTGATCGGAGTCATGTCGCTATTCACAACTGGGTTCATAAAGCCGATCTACAACCGATCTCGACGGTTTCTGCGGATCAACTCGCGGTTGATGAAAAGATGATCCGCCTCCACGGCCAGCAGTTCTGGCTGTACGGCGCGGTTGATCCATATACCAACGAAATCCTTCATGTGAGCCTCTATCCGACCACAACGAAACAGACGACGCGATGGTTTCTGACCGATCTACACCAGCGATACAGGCTCAATGACGTGGAATTTCTCGTCGATGACGCAGACTATCTTGGACCAGTCCTCGCTGAAGATGGCTATCGATTCCGAGTGATTCGGCATGGAAATCGGAATGCTATCGAACGTGTCTTTTGGGAAATAGAACGTCGAACATCATCGTTTGCGAATAGTTTCAGCAATGTCGCGCTTGAGACAGCTCAAAATTGGCTCGAAGCCTTCGCCGTCTACCACAATTCACGCCAAACTTAACGCGACCATCGTATCAACGATACTATTGGAAATCGGCTGTAAGGCCTGTATAATCGGATGTAAAGATCGAGCGTCCTTCTATTGAGTTCCGTATTTCTCGCAGTCGGAACATTCGAGCCATATAAATAATGGGTTCAAACTGCCTTCGGCTCGTCCTCGACGACTCTTGATCTCAGGTGTGACGGCGCGCGACGAGCGCGACCGCGATCAGCGCGACGAGCGTGAGGACGGCGCCGAACCCGGGCGCCTCGTCGCCGCTTCCTTCCTCGTCGCTTGCACCGTCGTCGCTCATCTCCCCGCTGTCGGCTCCGTCGCCGTCCGACATGCTATCGCCGGCGTCCCCACCCGCTTCGACGGTCAGATCGGCGGCGGACATCACCGGCGCGCCCGCGGCGGTGTACGGACCGTCTTCGTCGCCATCTGTGGCGGGGAAGTCGTACGCCTGGTTGGCGTTGGTGTCGCGGTGCGCCATCGCGAACACCGTGTCATCTTCGCTCAGCGGGTCGTCGAGCGCGATCTCGACGTCGGTGTGCGTTCCCGGCCCGAGGTACGTGCTGGTGCCGCGGATGGAGTCGAACACCGCGCCGTCCGCGAGCGAGGAGTCGTGAACCGTCACGAATCCGCCGTTGTGGAGCGTCACCGAGTCGACGACGACGGTCTCGCCGTCGGTGTCCTGCGCGATCGCGCCGACGGACGCAGTCACCTGCGCGGTCGCTCCGGCCGTCACGGGAGCGTCCTCACCGGTCAGGAAGGGACCGTCGGCCCCTCCCTCGCTGTCGACGAAGTCGTACGCCTCGTTGTCGTTGGTGTCACGGTGCGGCATCGCGACCAGCTGCTCCGTGTCCGTCAGCGGCTCGTCGAGTTCGATCGTCACGTCCTCGTGGAGGCCAGCCTCCAGGTACGCGCTGGTACCGCGAACGGAGTCGAACACGGCGCCTCCGCCGATCGAGGCGTCGTGAATCGTCACGAATCCGCCTTGGCTCAGGTCCACTCGGTCGACCGTGACCGCCGTCCCGTCCGAGCCGTCCGTCTCGAACGCCACGCTCGCGGAGACGGTGACGTTCCCGTCGTCCATCACGATGTCGGACGAATCGGTCGTGTACGGACCGTCCTCGGCGCCGTCACTGCTGGGGAAGTCGTACGCCTCGTTGCCGTTCGTGTCCTGGTGCGCCATCGCGAAGAGCGCGTCATCTTCGGTTAGCGGGTCGTCGAGCCGGACGACGACATCGCGGTGGATCCCCGGTTCGAGGTACGCGCTCGTGCCGCTGATGGAGTCGAACACCGCGCCGTCCGCGAGCGAGGAGTCGTGCATCGTCACGAACCCGCCCTCCGGCAGGTAGATCTCGTCGACGACGACCGCGTTACCGCCCGACGTCTGGGCGTCGAAGCTCGACCGCGCCTCGTCGTCGAGTTCGGCGTCGATACCGGCCATCACGATCTCGTCACTCGCGTCGAGGTACGGACCGTCCTCGCTGCCGTCACTGCTGGGGAAGTCGTACGCCTCGTTGCCGTTCGTGTCTCGGTGCGCCATCGCGAACACCGTATCGTCGTTCTGCAGGGGATCATCGAGCTGGACACGGACATCTTCGTGGACGCCCGCCTCTAGGTACGCGCTCGTGCCGCGGATCGAGTCGAACACCGCGCCGTCAGCGAGCGAGGAGTCGTGAACCGTCACGAACCCGCCGTCGCTCAGCTCGACGCGGTCGACGATCACGTACTCGCCCTCGGTGGGCTGGTCGGTCCCGGTCACGCTCGCGGAGACCGTCACGTTCGCGTCGTCCATCGCGATGTCGCCGTCGACCGTGTACGGCCCGTCTGCCCCGCCGTTTGAGGAGACGAACGCGTACGCGCGGTCACCGTCGGTGTCGCGGTGCGCCATCGCGTGGAACGTGCCCGTTTCGACCGCGTCGGTGAGTTCGACGGTCACGTTCGCGTGCGTCCCCGGTTCGAGGTACGCACTCGTGCCGACGACGCTCCCGAGGGTGTTCCCGTCGGTCAGCGATCCGTCGTGAATCGTCACGAACCCGCCGTCGGGAACGTGGACTTCGTCGACGACGACCGTGCTCCCGCCGGACGTTCCGTCGGAGAAGCTCACGCTCGCCTCGTTGGTACCGCTCTGTGCCGCGACCGCACCAGCCGCGCCGGCGACCGCCGACACGACCACTACGACCGCTATCGCCAATGTGAATGCGCTGTTGCGCATGAGAGAGTCGACCGAGGATATATAAAAAGAGATTTCCCGAACTCCCGCCGCCTTCTCACCCAAATTCGTTCGGAAAGCCGCCCAAAACGGATATGCAAGCGCTAACGTGTCGGTTTGAGGAACCGCAGTGGTAGAGTGTGCGAGCGGGTGTTACAGATCGCTGGCGGCGATCCGATATTTAACCAATCGCGAGCTATGCCGACGATCGCTTATAAGCGGCTGTGCGGTGGCGCGCCCCGGTGAGCGGCCCGAAGGGGGCGCTCACCGACGGTGCGAGGGAGTCGCTGGCGCCGACGGCGCCAGCGACGAGGTTGGGGAGGAGTGAGGTGCGGTTGCGGTGCGGTCGGGATGGGACTCAAAGGGGCAGCCGTGCTCGACGAACCCCAGCGACGCAAGGACCACAGGGAGCGAGCATCGCGAGCGACCGAGGACCGCAGCGAGCTGTGGGAGCCGAGCACAGCTGGGGCTTTGGAGGTCGCCACCGTAGAGTCGTCGATCACGTATAAACGGCCGCCAGCAACACCAGAACTTGATTTATAAACACCCGATCAACCGAATCGATACACATACTCCCGTCATCGATCAAATAGCACCTCGGTTCTCGCAGAAATTGTGTAACAGTACAGTGAGAAGCGGTCTCGATCGATTCAGTCCCACGTGATCCAGACGAGAAACAGGAGTCCGAGCGTCTGGAGGACGTGTAGCGCCATCATCCCTCGCCACGCTATGGCGGGGACGTCGGAGGCGAACCACAGGGACAGCATGGGGTCGATCAGATAGATGTACAGCGCGAACAGGTTCTCTCCGAGCAGAAACACGCCGAACATCGCTAACCCGAGAGCGTGCTTCGAGCGGAACTGCGCGTAGTTCCGCCCCCACACCCAGACGAGCGCGAGAAGCAGGACGACGTTCAGCCCCGCCGAGATTCGCGCTACGTCGAACCAGAAACTCATCGTACACCTGCTACCGACGGGGCGGGTATAACCACTTTCCCAAATTCGTTCCGAATACGACCCGCAATGCGGTGGCTACGGCTCCGAACCTCTGGTCCGTCAGTCGTCATCTGTTTGCTCCATGATCGTTTCGATAGTGTCCCAGTGTTGGCGCGCTCGCGGCGTCGGCAGGTAGACCGCGCCGTAGTCGTCGCCGCTGCGCTCGGCGACGTCGTTGTCCATCAGTACGTCGAGGTGGTGTCGGACCGTCTTGTAGTCCAGATCGAGGTCCTCGGCGAGCTGGTTCGCGTTCCGCGGGCGGTCGTCGAGCGCCCGCAACAGCCGGACGCGGTTCGCTCCGCCCCGCGTTCCGGTCAGCACGTACCAGAGTGCCGCTTCCATCGTATTCGAGTCGTCGGCACGCCACCTAACTCCACCGCTCTCGGACGGATCCCCGACACGAGGACGGCTACCGGCTCCGGCTCACCGGGAACGCCACCCTGTCGGGGTTCTCGTTGAACCGGGCGAGGATCCGCTCGTACAGCCGATTCTTGACGCGTTGCCCCCGACGCGGATGAGTGAGGTACCGGACGCGGAGCTCCACCCACGACTCGCCCTGCGTCACGTTCACCGTCGGCCCGTCGTGCACTTCGAGCTCCACCGGCGTCTCGGCAAGCGCCTCGCGGTACGCCGCGATCCCCGCGGCCATGTCCTCGCCAAGGAGGTCGGTCGCTTCTTCGGCCATCACGGACCGGGCGAAGTCGAGATCAGTCTCGTAAGCGACCTGCACGGCGACTTCGTTCCACACGTACGGGGAGCCACCTCCGCCGAAGTTGACCACGTTCGAGGAGAGCACGACGCTGTTCGGCACCGTCACCACCCGTCCGGACGGCTGGTTCGTCGTCACCAGCTCGCCGTTGATCTCCCACAGCGTCGTCACGAGGAAGTCGACGCCGATCACGTCGCCTTTCGCGTCGTCGATCCGGACGCGGTCGCCGACGCCGTACGGCTGTTTAACGGTGATGTACACCCACGCGATGAGCGATAGCAGCGGCTGCTGGAGTGCAAAGGTGATCGCGAACCCGATGACTCCGAGCGAGAAGAGGAGCCCGAGCCAGTTCTCCGTCAGCACCGCGAGCGTCGCGACCGTCCCCACGAACCCGAACGCGAGCCGTAACACGTTCCGCGTGTTGTACGCCCGTCGCTTGTTCTCGGACCGCATTAACAACTGGACGGAGAGGAAGTACGATCCGTACAACACTCCGAACACGGCGACGACGAGCAGTGCCCGCCCGACGACGAGGGCCGCCGGATAGCCGAGTAGGTCGGGCCAGGCGCCGAGTGGGTTGGTCGTCGTTACCACCCCTCCAGCCACGCCGGCGGCAACGCCGAGAACGATGGCACCGAGTCCGAGAGGTCGTGTCACGGTCGTCGGTCGCGTCCGACCGGCAAAACGGTTGTGACGACGGGACGGTTCGGAACCGGTACGCTCGTGGACGCGCTCGAACCGCGTCCCGGCTACACTCGTTCGCGCGGTCCGGCTACTCGTCAGCCACCCGCGCCAGCGCGCCCGCGAGGACCTCCGTCGCCGCGGCACAGTCCGCCCAGTCGGTCCACTCGCGCGGACTGTGCGAGATCCCGTCCTGCGAGGGGGCGAACAGCAGGGCGGAGTCCGCAACCGCCGCCACCCGCATCGCGTCGTGGGCGGCGCCGGAGTGGAGATCGACCGCGGTCAGTCCCGCCGCCTCGGCCGCCGCGTGCGCCGCGTCGAGGAACCTGTCGCTCATCGGCGTCGGCGTCACGCTGAAGGGTCGCTCGAAGGCAGTCTCGACGCCGCGCTCGCGTTCAAGCCGGGCGAGCGACTCGCGCGCGGCGGCGACAATGGTCTCCATCGATTCGGTCTCGACGTCTCGCACGTCGACGCCGGCCTCGACGCGACCGGGGACGACGTTGGTCGCGTTCGGCGAGACGGACAGCGATCCCACCGTCCCGACCGCGGAGTCGCTGTCGGTCGCGACGACATCGTTCGCGGCCGCCTCCACGTCGAGCACGAACTCGCTCGCGGCCGCGAGCGCGTCGGTCCGGTCCTCCATCGCCGTCGCGCCGGCGTGGTTCGCCTCCCCCTCGATCGTCGCCTCGCAGTGGGTGATCCCGGTGATCGTCGTCACCACGCCGGCGTCGGCGCCCACATCCTCCAAGACCGTGTCCTGCTCGATGTGCATCTCGTAGAACGCCGCCCATGACGCCGGATCGATCTCGTCGTCGCCGCGGTAGCCGATCCGGTCGAGCACCTCGCCCAGCGTCTCTCCCGCGTCGTTTTCGAGCGCGAGCGCCTCGTCGAGGTCGATCGCTCCGGTCGCGACGCTCGACCCGAGCAGCCCGTTCCCGAACGTCGCGCCCTCCTCCTCGGTGAAGCTCACGACCGCGACCGGGCGCGCCGGCTCGACGCCCGCGTCCTGCATCGCGCGCACCGCTTCCAGCGCCGCGTACACCCCCAGGGGGCCGTCGAAGATCCCGCCCTCGGGGACGCTGTCAAGGTGGCTGCCGCTCGCGACGGGCGCCGCGTCGGGGTCGGCCGAGTCGGGGGTCCACGTCCCGACGAGGTTGCCCACGGCGTCAACGGCGACGTCGAGACCGGCGTCGTCGAATCGATCGACCAGCCGATCGCGAGCCTGCCCGTTCGCTTCGGTCCCGGTCCGGTTCGTCCGTCCGCGCTCCTCGGGATCGTCGGACGCGATCCGTCCGAACTCGGCGTTCGCCTCCAGGTTCGCCCGGAGGCGGTCGGCGTCGACTGAGAGGTCCATGTACGGATAGAGAGGCCACAGCTCAAAACGGTTCGCGGTCAAGTCGCCCGACGCTCCCGGATTGACATCCTCCCCGCGCTGAAGCGCGAGGATTCCCACGGCACCGCACCGCTGGGTTGGGATGGTTACGGTTTGTAGCGACCACATTGGGCGGCTACTGGCTGTGCCAATCAGCCGTTACTCCTATCCCGGCATGGGATTCGGAGATACTTTTGTTGACTGCACCCGATTCCGACACAGAAGGGGTGCCTTCTGCTTGGAACCGTCGAATCCCGATATTGTCCGATTGATTGGGCGGGCAGGCCGCCTCGGTTTATCGTTAAGACAACAAGCGGCTAATTAAATCCTTGCAATGTCGGATTCATCCCCGCGCTGAAGCGCGAGGCTTTCTCCTTGATTCTCCGTAACCAAAGACACCTATTTTTCCGCCGAGTCGTCGGGGACGATGTCCCCGATACTACAAGGAGGAGGCGGCGCGCTCGTCCTCCTGTTCGGCCTCCTCACACTGCTCGTGCAGCTCGCCATCATCGTCTGGATCTACTCCGACGCCCAACAGCGGAGCGACCAGCCCGCATTTCTGTGGGCGATCGTCGCCTTTCTCGCACCGCTTCTGGGGCTCGTGTTGTACCTCATCATCGGCCGCCGATAGGCAGCCGCTCACTTGAAAATGCTGAACCCGAGTGGGTGAAAGCCGTCGCCAGCCGGCCTACCGCACGTGTCGACCGGCGAGATCCCACAGCCGGTCGGCGATCGCGTCGTCGAGCGCGTCGCGACGGACGCGCCACTCCCAGTTGCCATTGAGGGTTCCCGGCTCGTTGAACCGCGATTCGCTCCCGAGCCCGAGCAGATCTTGGACCGTCGTCATCGCCAGCACCGCCTCCGAGGCCCACACCTCGTCGATGATCTCCCACTCCGGTGGGCGGTCGCCGTCGGCGCCGACGTTGTACCGGAAGCAGTCGCGCTGGCGCTCTGGCAGACCCTCGAAGTAGCCGACCCACGTGTCCGTGTCGTGGGTCGACGTGTAGCCGACGACCCCCTCGGGGTAGTGCATCGGCTGGTACTGGTTCCCCTCCGCACACCAGTCGGCGTACTGCGGAACGCGCATCCCGGGGAAGCCGAACTCCACCATCAGCTCGTCCATCGCCGGCTCCTCGAACCCGAGGTCCTCGGCGATGAAGGGCGCCTGCCCCAGCTCGCGCTCTACAGTCTCAAACAGGTCGCGTCCCGGCCCCTCACACCACTCACCGGCGGCCGGGTCGTCGGCGTCGGCGGGGATCGCCCAGTACTTCACGAACCCGAGGAAGTGGTCGAGTCGGGCCACGTCGGCGAGTTCGAACAGTCGCCGGAACCGGGCGATCCACCAGTCGTAGTCGCGCTCGGCAAGCCGATCCCAGTCGTAGACGGGGTTCCCCCAGCGCTGCCCGTCGTCGCCCGGGTTCGGCGGGACGCCCGCGACGACCGCGGGGCGGTTCCCCTCGTCGAGCCGGAACGCCTCGGGGTTCGCCCACACGTCCGCGGAGTCGAGCGCGACGTAGATGGGCACGTCGCCGACGATCGACACGCCCTCGTCGGCGGCGACCGCCCGAAGGTCGCGCCACTGCCGGTCGAACATCCACTGGAGGAACTCTCCGAACCGAACCTCGGTCGCGTGGCGCTCGCGGGCTTCGTCGAGCGCCTCGGGCTCTCGGGTCCGGAGCGGGTCGGGCCACTCGACCCACGTGTCATCGTCTCTCTCGCCAGACATCGCCCGGAACAGCGCGTAGTCGTCGAGCCACGGCTCGCGCTCGCGGAATGCGTCGAACTCGGAGTGAGCCTTCCCGGCCTCGGCCTCATCGAACCGCTCGAAGGCGGTCCGCAACAGCGGCTGTTTGTACTCGCGGACCGCGTCGTAGTCGACCCGATCCTCTGGAAAGTCGGGAATCGGTTCGAGGTCCGACTCGTCAAGCCAGCCGTCATCGACGAGCCCGTCGAGGTCGATCAGGAGAGGATTGCCGGCGAACGCGGAGGGCGATTGGTACGGGGACTCCCCGGCGGCGCCCATTGTCGGCCCGAGCGGGCAGACCTGCCAGTGGCCGATGTCGGCGTCGCCGAGAAACGAGAGGAACGCCTTCGCCCCGTCGCCGAGGTCGCCGATACCGTGTCTCCCCGGGAGCGAGGTGACGTGACAGAACACGCCGCTGGAGCGATCGAGTCGCATGCGTCCCCCTGCAACCCCCAGCGACTCAAGCGTTGTGTCCACGAACTCTCGAGGAACGGGTCATCGATCGTCTGGTCGACCGGCTCAGCGCCCCTCGACCCGGGCGACCGCCACGTCGTCGACGCGAATTCGTTCGGTCCCATCGCCGTCGACAACCACGCAGGGATCGCCCGACACGAGGTCCCGATCGGCGTGGTCGACGCCGACCGAGACGCTCGCGGGTTCGGGTGCGAAGTTGAGGACGACGACGAGCTCTTCGTCCTCGTCGCTCCGACGGAACGCCACCACGTCGTCGGGGTGAACGTCGCCGCTGGCGACGATCGGTCGCTCCGAGACGTCACCGCTGGCGACGTGGTACCCTACTCGGTCGAGGTCGCCCTCGGGTCCGAGCGCCGGGTGAGCCTCGCGAACCGCGATCAGCCGCTCGTAGCGGTCGCGGACTCCTTCGCGGGCGTGATCCCACGCGATCGCGTCGCGCCGGCCGCGCTGGCCGATCTCCTGACCGGCGTAGATCATCGGCACGCCGGGCAACGTGAATATCGCCGCCCCCGCCGCGGCCGCGGCGGCGTCGCCGCACTCGACGCGGTAGCGCGTCTCGTCGTGATTCTCAATGTACTGGAGGAACTCGGCGTGGTCCGGGAAGCCGATCTCGGCGCGCTGGTCGATCGCGTCCAAAAGCGACATGGCGGGGTCGACGCCCCGGCCGATCTGGCGGAGCTGGAAGTACAGCGTCGCGTCGAAGTGAACGTCGAACATCCCCTCGTGGAAGCCGGGGATGTACGGAATCGTCTCGTCCATCAACAGGAACTCCCGGTCGATGTCCTTCACCCGGTCGCGAAGCTCGCGCCAGAAGGAGTCCGGCACGGCCCACGCCATGTCGCACCGGAATCCGTCCACGAGCGGGGCCCACTCGTCGACCACGTCGAGGAGGAATCGCCGAACCTCGAGGTTCGAGTGGTTCAGGTTCGCGATCAGCTCCCAGTCGAAGTACGTCCCCGGCTCGCCCGACTCTTGCCACTCGTAGCGGTCGCGGTACGGGGAGTCCGGATTCTGGTAGGCGTCCTCGAACCACTCGTGGTCGCGCGCGGTGTGATTGGCGACGAAGTCGAACAGCACCCGCATCCCGTGGTCGTGGGCCGTCTCGACCAGCGCCTCGTAGTCGTCGCGCTCGCCGAGGTCCTCGGCCACGTCGAAGAAGTCGGTGATGTTGTAGCCGTGCGGCTTCCCGTCGTGCTGGAGGACCGGCGTGAGCCACAGCGTGTCGACGCCGAGTTCCGCAATCGCCGGGATCCGGTCGGCGATCGAGCCGAACGTCTCCCCTTTCCCCTCGTCGGCGAACGTCCGGACGTACACCTCGTAGACGGTTGCGTCGTGCGTCCACGTCGGCGGGTCGTTAAGCCGAACCGTCTCGAAGGCGGGGCGTGTCGGGCCGCCGATGCGTCCGTCATCGCCGTTGTTCCGATCGCTCGTTTTGTCGCCCTCGTCGTGCCTGCCCACGCCGCCGTCGCTTCGATCGACCGCGACCGCGTCGGCGACGCTAACCCGCGGCTCCTGCCCCGGCTCCGCCGCGACCGCGACCCCGTGGACCCGAAGTCGATCCGCGACCGCGGCCGCGGGCACGCGAAGCTCCCGCCCGTCGTCGCTCGTCCGGAGCGCGTCACGTGGGTTCCTCCGCCCCTCTGCGACCGCGCTCTCGACGTCGCGGTCGTCGACGATGAACGTCACTCGTAGGTCGCCCGCGCCGAGCGAGGAATGGGGATTCGGTGTCGGTGTCGCTCGGACGACGATTTCGGGCTTGCCAGTCCCGTCGCTGCTCTTCTCGTCGCTGCTCTTCTCGTCGCTGCCCTTCTCGTCACCGCCCTCCTCGTCCCCGTCGGTCTCCCCTAACTCCACGCTCGCGTCCAGACGCATTCGCGGCCGCCCCACGCCCCCATCGCCGCGGGGCTCGGCGTAGTCGACCGGGGCGTTGCCAGCGGTGCGGTCGCGGATCTCCGTCCCGCTTCCGCCCTCGACGTCGACACCCTCGTAGCTCGACGGGAACGCGTGGACCGTCAGCCGGTGATCACCGTCGGGGGCGTCGAGCCCGATCCAGTAGCGTCCGGGTACGTCTGGGGTGAACTCGGTCACCGGGTCGGTTCCGACCGTCGCTTCACTGTCTGGCGGCGCGTCGACAACGCGCCACTCGTAGGATCCGTTCGGGTCCGGATCTCGCGGTGCAAGCTCCGTGGTCTCGCCGGTCGCGAGGAATCGCGGGGGTCCGGGATGATGCATGTCTGCCCCATCGGCACCCGGGGTCTTCGTTGTTGCTCCTCTGTGGACGGTCACCGATCGCTCGCACTCGTGGGCCGTTCTCAGCGGCTTCGCGCAGTAGTCCACAGACCGCCTCGTTCGTCAAGGCTTTCACCTCGGGAATCGCAGGGAACCCATGCGACTGCGAACCGCTCTCACGGAACACGAACGTCGGCGCGGCGAGCGCTACCCGGCGGAGCGCCCGACGACCGCCGGCGCGTTCACGGGCGACGACGGTCGGCTGGTCCACGTCGGACCGAACGGGACCGTCCACGACTGTTCGTACTCCCTGTCTGGGGTCGGTGGCGCCGACCGACTCCGCATGGGGATCACGGCCGGGCGGGGGGTCCGCTGGCTCGACGACCTGACCACGACCCGCCAGCACTACGACGGCGATACGCCGCTCGTCGAAACGGAGTATGACGCCGGCCGCTACACCGTCCACCAGTTCGACCTGGTCGTGAGCGACACCCACCTCACCCACGTCGAGCTGCGCGGTGCCCCGCCAGCGGACGCGGAACTCGTCGCGGCCTGCGCGTTCTCGCCGGACATGGTCGAGGGCCGCGTCGGTAACCTCGTCCACGAGGAGGCCGGCCCCCAGTCCGGAAGCGTCGTCGAGGTGTACCATCGGACCGAACACGACTTTCTCACGGCCTCTACGGGACTGTCGGCCGCCCACGGTCAGCGGCTCCGCACTGTCTCCGAACTGCTCGGCGAGAGCGGCGAGGGGTTCCCGCACCGCGGCGAGATCGACCAACGCGAGGATTCTCGGCTCACCCCCGACGTGGTCGTCCGCGCGCCGTTCGAGCGCGACGGCCGGACCGAGCGCGTCACGCTTGCGAGCCGCGCCGTCCTCGACAGGCGGGAGACCCGAGAGACAGTCGATGACGCCAAGGACGCGATTTCGGACGGTCCGGACCGTCAGCGCCGCATTGAAGAGCTGTCGCGGATCGCGACCGCGTACCCCGACGCCGACGACCTCCGCGAGGCCGCCGAGGGTCGTGGTCCGACCGTCCCCGACGACGTGCCGCGGCGGTCGGTGGTCGCGGGTGACCTCCGCGCGCTCGACCTACTCACTGCCGAGTCCGGTGCGCGGATCGCCGCCCCGGAGTTCGACCCCTTCTACTCCACGTCCGGCGGCTACGGCTACACGTGGTTCCGCGACGAGGCGGAGACGTCGCTGGCCCTGCTCGGCGCGAGCGACGAGCTCGGCTTGGACGCCGACGAGGAGCTGCTCGCGACGGCCTCCTTCTTCTGTCGCACGCAGGACGCGGACGGCTCGTGGCCCCACCGGGTGTGGGCCGACTCCGGCAAGGTCGCGCCCGGCTGGGCGAACGCCCGAATCGAGGGTGCGAACGCCACCGCCGGCCCGAACGATCAGCTGGATCAGCCCGCGTCCGTCGTCGCCTTCCTCGCCCGACTCCGCCGAACCACGGACCTCCCCCCTGAGTGGCGCGATCGTGTCGACGACACAATCGCGGACGCTATCGATTTCCTCCGCGAGACGACCGAGCCGGACGGGCTCCCCCGCCGGTGTCAGAACTGCTGGGAGAACGCGCTCGGCCGGTTTACTCACACCGGCGCGACCTACCTCCGCGCGTTCGCTGCCGTGGCGCGCGCGCCGCTCCCCGATGATGTGCGGGCCGACGCCGCCGACGCGGCCGACGCCGCCCTTGCGGGCCTAAACGGTCGGTGGAACCCGGACACGGAGCGATTCCCCCAGCGGGCGAGCGCTGAGAGCCGCGATGACCGCTCGGACGCGAGCACGTTCGCGCTTGCGAGCGCCGCGACCGAGTACGCCGCGTTGCGCGACGAGCGCAACGAGATCGGTGCCGACGGCGGTTCGACTCCCGAGATCGACACCACACCGGCTGCGGCCGACGTCGACTTCGACGCGTTCCTCGACCGTGTGACGACGCACGTGTTGACGACGATCGGCGAGCTACGCCGCGAGACGGCCGACGTGGAGGGGCTCGTTCGGTTCTGGGGCGACGACTGGCGCACCGCGGAGCAGGGCGCCGCGAAGGTGTGGTCGATCGCGACGCTGTGGGGAGCGACGGCCGCCGCCGAACTGGGCGGGCTCATCCGCGAGCGAGACGGGGACGCAGCCGACCTCTTCAGCGCCGCGCGCGACCTCTACGCGCTGTGTGAGCCCGACGGGCCGTTCGTCAACGACGCCGGGCTCATCGCCGAACAGGCGTTCGACGACGGCGACCTCGACGGTGCGACCCCGATCGCGTGGTCGCACGCCCTCCGGATCGACGCGACGGTGACCCTCGCGAGACACGGGGCGCTCCCGGTCCCGCACGACGAGCCGCGGGGGCCGGACGAGGCACCCCACTGGACGACCGGCCGGAAGTTCGGCGTCGGGACGCCGGCCGACCACAAGGCCGCCGACCCGGTCCCGGTCTGGTTCACGCTGACCGAGGGTGCGCTCACCGAGGCGCGGTTCCCCCGGATCGACGTGATGAACGTCCGGACGTTCGACTTCCTCGTCGCCGACCCGGAGACGGGGTACACGGTCCGGACCTTCGACGAGACGAGCCACGTGACGGCGACGGAGACGGTCGAGCGGACCACGGAGCCCACCGTCGACGACGCCCTCGCGTACACGCAGACGATCTGCGAGACTGGCGATGGCCACGGCCACAGCTGGACGCTCACCGTCGAGTACGCGGTCGATACCGACGGCGACGCGATCCTCGCCGACGTGGCGTTCGAGGGGAGCCGCGAGTACGACGTGTACGCCTTAGTCGACACGACGATCACGAACGTCGGATCGAACGACCGCGGCGACCGCGTCGATGACTCGGACGGCTACCACCTCCTCGCGCGCAACAACGACGCCGCCGAGCGCAGCACGGGGAAGCTCGTCGACGACGACGGCGACTCCTTCGAGGTCGCGCTCGCGATTGACAGCGACGACGGTTTCGAGTGGGCGAGCGTGCTCGCGGCGGGCAGCGACAAGGCGGGTGCACTGTTCGCCGACGGCGACCGGGGCGAGGGGACCGAGACGGCCACCGGCAACGTCGTACTCGCCGGACTCGTGGGGAGCGGTACCGAGGTGTCGGACGCGGTCGCGCTCGGGTTCGCCGAGAACGCCGACACCGCCGCCGCCCTCGGAGAGGCTCGCGGCGCCATCTCCCGCGGCTTCGCGGACATCTCCGAGTCGTACGTCGAGACGTGGCGCGAGTGGCTCGCCGACCGGAAGTTCCCCGCTTCCGTGACCGGCGACGCAGACCTAGAGACGCAGTACCGGTTCGCGCTGATGACGCTTGCGGCCGTCGAGGACAAACGGCACGACGGCGCCGGGATCGCCAGCCCGTCGGTACCGTGGGGCGAGACCGAGTACGCCGCCGAAGACCGAGGCTACGGCTACAACTTCGTCTGGTCGCGCGACCTCTATCAGGTGTTCACCGCGCTGATCGAGGTTGGCGAGGTCGAACGCGGTGCCGACGCGCTCGCGTACCTGTACAACACCCAGCAGGACGACGACGGGTTCCTCCCGCAGAACACCTACATCGACGGTCGTACTCGGTGGGGCGGCGAGCAGATGGACAACATCGCGTTCCCGTCGGTGATGGCGTGGCAACTGTACGAACACGGGATCTCGCCCGGCGACACCGACTACACCTACGATCAGGTCCGTCGCTCGCTCGGCTATATCGCCGCCAACGGCCCGGAGACGGCTCAGGAGCGCTGGGAGGAGGAGGCCGGCTTTTCGCCGTCGAGCATCGCCGCCGAGATCGCGGGGCTCTGTTGTGGCGCCGCGCTTGCGGTCGCCGAGGCCGATCGGATCGAGGCCGGAAACGCCGGTTCCGGATCCGGACCGGACGCTGACTCCGACTCACTCCGTGCCGACGCCCTCGCGTGGCTCGCGCTCGCGGACGACTGGACGACCCGCGTCGAGGAATGGTGCGCGACGGCCACAGGTACCGAGCGGCACGCCGAGACGCCGTACTACCTCCGGGTCACCGCCGACGGCGACCCCGAGTCCGGGCGCCCCCGGACGATCGCCAACGACGGCCCCACCTACGACGAGCGGGAGATCGTTGACGGCGGCTTCCTCGAACTGGTCCGACTCGGCGTGAAGCCCGCCGACGACGACGTGGTCCGCAACTCCGTGTCGGTCGTCGACGATTCGATCCGCGTCGACACCCCGTACGGTCCCGCGTGGTACCGGTACGTCGGCGACGCGTACGGCGAACTGGCGCGCAGCGATCCGGGCGGCCCGTGGGCCGGCACCGGTGACGGCCGCGGTCGGCTGTGGCCGATCTTCACCGGCGAGCGCGGCGAGTACGAACTACGCGCTCGCGCCGACGGCCCAGACGCCTTTGGCGGTACCGACGAGGACGCCCTCGAACCCGACGCTCTCTTGGAGACGATGGCCGGGTTCGGCAACTCCGGACGGATGCTCCCCGAGCAGGTGTGGGACCGTGAGCATCCGACCAACTACGGCTGGGAGTTCGGCGAGGGAACCGGGGGGGCCACCCCGCTCGCGTGGTCGATGGCGGGGTTCATCCGGCTCGCTCACGGGGTCGAGGCCGGCGAACCCGTCGAGACGCCGACGGTCGTCCGCGACCGCTACGTCGAGCGCGACCGCTCGGCGACGCCCGACCTCGACGCGACCGCGGAGTACGTCAACAACCATCTCGTCGTCGCCGGCGAGACCACCGCCGACGTGGTCGCGGTGTACACGCCGGACGAATCTGCGCTCGTGACGGTCGAGGACGGGGAGTACGAGTTCCGCCTCGACGCGGCGCTCGATGCGAAGACGGTCGTCGTCGCCGCCGCGAACACCGACGGCGGCGCGGACGATACGGCGGCCGACGCGGGCGATGAGGCGACCGATACCGACGCGATCCTCGACGAGTTCTCAGGTGCCGGCACGGCTGTTAAGCGGCTTCGGGTGTAGCTGAGAGCGGGTTTCTTTTAAAACGATCCGAGAGAGCAGTCACCCGAGCGCAACCACGTCAACCTCGACGGTCGACCGGTCGCCGGCGTCGAGTTCGACGGCGTCGACCACCGACTCTCGAACCGCCTCGCGCCACGATTCGACGGCTTCGGTGTGTTGCTTCCGACGAGCTTCTAGGTCGGCGTCCGGGTCGTTCGCCATCGTCTCGTCGACCTCCGGGTATGGTGGGACATCGACAACGAGATCTCGCGGATCGACGTGTATCGGGGCTGGATCGCCGTCGGAGCCTTCCTCGTCGTCCGCATTCGTGACTGCTTCCGGAGACGAACCCGATCCGCCTGGCCCGAGGTTGTGCAGGCGGGCGCGCATCCGCCCCGAAAAGGGCGGGGTCACGCGGAGCACGACCTCGCGATCGCTTCGGAGGGTCGCCTCCAGCGCGGTCGACACGTCGTCGCGGTGGACCGCGATCGACCGGATCCGGCCCGGATCGTCGGACGCGGCCGAGTCGTCGTCAGTCATCGCCTTCCGACCACTCCACGTCCGAGAGGGTGCGCTGGACCGCCTCTTCGCCGACCGCGCCGGCGAGGTGCTCGAACCCGGCGCGGACGCCGCGGTCTTTCGCGTTCGCCACGAGCCGCGAGACGATGAACTCCGGCGTCGACTTCCCGACGGTACCGAACCGCGGCTGGTAGTCGACGCGGAGGTCCAAGTCGTTCGTGAGTCCCTCGGCGAAGATACCGTCGATCCGGGCGGCCTCGGGCAGCGGGCTCAAGTCCTCCGCGAGGTGCGTGACGTACACGCCGAGGGCGCCGCGGTCCACGGTGAGCGTCACGAGCCCGTTCAGCAGGTTGGCGGCTCGGCCCGGCTCCGTGATCGCCTCGAACTCGTCGACGAGCATCAGCGTCCGCCCGTCCTCGACCAGCGGCGGGACGACCGACTTCAGCGTCGACTCCAACACACCGGCGTTGAAGGAGGCGTGCCGTCGGTGGAACACGATCCGATCGAACGCACCGACCTCCGCCTCCTCGGCCGGCACCGGAAGCCCCATCGACGCCAGCAGTGCCACCGCACACAGCGTCTCCAACAGGGTGGTTTTCCCGCCCGAGTTCGCCCCCGTGAGGACGCTCACGCGGTCGCCGGTCGGCGGCGCGTCGACGCTCGCGACGCCGGGTTCGCCCGCAAGCGAGTGTGAGCCGATCGCGTACGACACCGGCTGGACCTCGCCGTCGATGAAGAGGTTGCGAGCGTTTCGCACCGCGACGCCGTCGTCGACGAGGGTCGGTCGAGTCAGATCGTACGCGACCGCGAACCGCGCGAGCGACAGCAGGAACGCGGCGTCGGAGACGGCCGCGACCGCGCCGGCGACGGTTCCGGTCGCCGCTTCGTCAGCTTCGTCATCTTTCTCACCTTTGTCTCCCTCATCCCCAACTCGCATCCCGCCGATCCGCTCGCGGATGTCGGCCGCGACGGTCTCCTCGCGCTCCGCGACCGCCGCCTCCAGTTCCGTCACCAGATCGCGGAGCGTGGCGGAGACGAAGTCGGCGGCGTCGATCGCGTCGTCCGGCGCGACCGAGCGCACCGTCGCCGGATCGACGCCGGTCTCGCGAGCGACGTGGTCGATCGTCGCTGCCTCCAGCGCCTCGAAGTCGCGCAGGGAGCCGTCCCGAACCGTATCAAGCACGTCGAACGCGGAGTTCGCCAGCTCCTCCGCCGCGTCGAACTGCTCACGCAGGCGGTCAAGCTCGTCGTCCGCACCGCGCGCGACCTCGATCTCGCCGTCGCCGTCGACGCCCGTCGGGTCGATCGCACCCCGCACGTCGGCGAGGGCGTCGGCGGCGTCGCGCAGGCTGTCGCCATCCAGCGCCCCGATATCCTCGAAGGGCGTCTCCGTGAGACCCACATCGCGCAGCGCGACCGCGGTCTCGACGGCCGCCAGATCGGAGCCCTCGGCCGCGTCGTAGTCGTCGAACGCGGCGACGACGCGGTCGCGCTCGCCGTCGTCGAGTGCTGCCCACGCGTCGCGAGCGGCGACCACCTCATCGAGCCGCGACTCAATCGCGCTCCGCTCGGTGAGGGGCGTCAACACCCGGATTCGGTCGGCGGCGTGGTCCGTCAGCGCGTGGCCGGCCGCTACCGTGAGGAGGTCGTCGTACACCGAGCGTGCGTCGCCAGTCGCGAGGACACCCATGCCGGCCTCGCCGTTCGCGCGGCGGAGGATCCGGGTGGCTCGCCCGCGGTGGAGCCCGGCGTCGACGAGCGCCCGGACGTCGGCCGCCTCGATCGCCTCGATCGCCCGCTCGGTCCCGAGCGACTCCGTGAGCCGCTCGCTCGTCTTCGGGCCGATCCCCCAGTAGTCCTCCAGTCGCATACGGGGTACTGTCCCTCCGGCGTCTTGGCGTTTTCGTCCCTCTCGGCGACGTCTCGACGGGCTCCACTCGCCCCGACGGTCTCGCACTCGGTCGTCCCGATGCGTGACGGCTCCTCAGTCGGCGGACGCCGGCGACTCGGCGTCCGACCGCGCCTCTCGCAGGTAGCCCTGGAGATAGGCGCCGAGGAACATCCCGGCGACGCCGTAGAGGATTACGGCGTTCCCGATGCCGAGACTCGCGTACGCAGCACCCGGGCAGATCCCCGAGAGCCCCCATCCCACGCCGAAGATCCCGCCGCCGACTATCACGTCTCGGTCCATCGACTTGAGCCGTCGCCCGAACCGCTTCCCGGTGAGCGGCGCGCTCCGGCCCGACCGCGAGAGCGCCCAGAACGTGACGCCGGCAACGGCGCTCGCGCCGCCCATCACGAACACCAGCCCGAAGTCCCGAAACTGGAGGAACTCCAAGACGATCTCGGGACGGGCCATCTGGCTGACCGCGAGCCCGACGCCGAACACCGCGCCGCCGACGAAGACGAGCGGCAGAAACAGCGGGTGGCTCTCGTGGTCGGCGATCACGCCGACGCCGCTCATGGCGTCACCCCCAGCGCCATGACGAGCTGTGCGACGCCGACGGCGACGAGCACGAAGATAGCGACGTTGACGATCGAGGTCCGCGAGCCCGAGCCGACTCCGCAGACGCCGTGTCCGGAGGTACATCCTTTCCCGAGTCGCGTGCCGACGCCGACGAGGGCCCCGCCGACGAACAGCCGCCAGGGCTGCACCTCGGTGGTCCAGCCGAACTCGCCGGTCGCCAGCGAGTAGCCGGCCGCGCCGGCGACGATGCCCAGGGTGAACACCACTCGCCAATCGCGGGACGCCACGAACTTCGGCTGCTGAAAGTGGCGGAGCTTCGAGCCATACGAGAGCGTCGATTCGAGGAACGTGCTCGCCCCGGCGTGGATTCCGGTGCCGACGTAGATGATTACTGTCCCGAGCCCGATGAGGATCCCCCCGATCAGGTACTGCGCGATCCCTCGCGGGAACAGGGTCTCAATGAGCGGTAGCGCTTCGTTCATACCCTTCGTGCGCGCCCGAGACGGGTAATTTCTACGCCCCCCTCCTCATCTTGCGGCCTTGGGGATTCGGACGTTCGCAGTCGTTACCGCGACTGGCGATAGATGAGGTTCCGCTGGATGTCGTTCGCGCCCTCGTAGATCACCGGGATGCGCACGTCGCGGTAGACGCGGGCGATCCGGCGGTCGGTGAGGATCGAGCGCCCGCCGTGGAGTTTCATCCCCTTCTCGGCGCAGTCGGTGGCGACCTCGGTCGACTTGGTCTTCGCCAGCGCGGCCCAGTAGCCCGCGTTGTCGTTGTCCGCGACCTTCTCGCAGGCGCGCCAGTTGAGCGCGCGAGCCGACTCGAAGCCGATTCGCATGTCCGAGAGGGTGTGTTGGACCGCCTGGAACTCGTTGACGGTGCGGCCGAAGGCGTTGCGCCCGTGGACGAATTCCTCGGCCTCCTCGATGGCGGCCGCGGCGAGCCCGAGCCCGTGGCCGCCGACGATGACGCGGCCGTGATTGAAGAAGTCGGCGAGGACGTAGAAGCCGCCGCCCTCGCTGCCGACGACGTTCTCCTCGGGGACGAAGCAGTCCTCGAAGACGATGTGGCCCTGTTTGGAGGCGCGCATCCCCATCTTCTCCGGGATATGCTCCGCCTCGTAGCCGTCCGAATCGGTTTCGACGATGAACAGCGTGTAGTTGGAGTAGCGGTCCTCGCTGTCGCCGGTCTTGGCGTAGACGGTGAGCCAGTCGGCCTCGACCGCGTTGCCGACCCAGTACTTCTCGCCGGTGAGCTCGTAGCCGCCGTCGACCTTCTCGGCTTTCGTCGTCATCCCCGCGAGGTCGGAGCCGGTCTCCGGCTCAGAGACGGCGAGCCCCGAAATCTGGTCGTTCTCCGCGACCGGTCGGAGGTACTCTTCCTTCTGTTCGTCGGTGCCGTACTGCTCGACCATCTCGCAGCCGAAGCTCGCCAACTGGAGCGTGAGCGCGATGCCGGCGTCGGCGCGGTAGAACTCCTCCGCGATCGCGAGCACCTGTGCGAGGTCGAACCCCTTCCCACCGTATTCCTCGCCGATGTCCTGGGCGATGAGCCCGGCGTCCATCCCCGCCTCCAGTACCTCCCACGGGTACTCGCCCGAGTCGTAGTACGCCTCGGCGTTCGGGGCGATGTACTCGTCGGCGAACTCGCGGGCCTCCCTCTTCACGTCTCTCGCGCGCTCCGGAACGATGCTGTCGTCGAGCAGATCCATGTCTCGTCTGTGGACCCCGTGGTCAAAACGTTCGTGGAACAACGGAGAACTTCGGGACAGTTTATCCGCCGACACGGTCGTCTATCGCTTCGCTGCGTTCGGCCGCGTCTTCGTCGCCATCGCCACCGTCGTCGCCGCTACCATCGTCACCGCTCCCCTCGCCATCGCGACTATCATCACCGACGCTTTGGTCGTCGGTTTCATCGTCGTCGTCGGTACCACCGTCGTCGACGCGTTCACCGTCCCCTGTTTCCTCCCGATCGTTCGATGTCGCCGGCGCTGTCGCCGGATCGTCTGGGTCGTCTGGGCCGGCCGGTTCGGTCGGTTCGGCCGGCTCGAATCCCGCCGTCTCCAGATCGGCGTCCCTCCGCGGATCGTATCCGCGATCGCGGAGGATTCGGCGCACCGCTTCCCGATCGACGGTTCCCGACACGGTTCGGGGGAGTTCGTCGACGTACGCGACGGTCTTCGGGATCTTGAACCCCGCGAGCCGGTCCCGGACGAACGAGACGAGCTGCTCGTCGTCCACGAGCGGCGCCGCGTCGCTCTCGTCCGGTCCCTCCTTGTCCGATCCGTTCTCGTCCGGTCGGCTCTCGTCTCCTCCGTCCGGATCAGTTGGCTCCCTGTCGTCGTCGTCTCCTCCGTCAGGCTCGTCAGACTCATCTAGTCCGTCGACTCCAGTCGGTCCTTCCGCGGTCACCTCGGTATCTCGCAGCCGGTCGCCGACCGCGAGCAGCGCGGAGACGCGCTCGCCCCACACGTCGTCGTCGAGCCCGACCACGGCGGCGTCCTCGGCCGACGGGAACTCTCGGAGCACGTCGATCACCTCACCGGGTTCGACGTTCTCTCCGCCGGTGATGATCCGGTCGTCGAGGCGGTTGAGTACGT
The DNA here is from genome assembly GCF_000022205.1 of Halorubrum lacusprofundi ATCC 49239. Lineage (NCBI taxonomy): Archaea > Methanobacteriati > Methanobacteriota > Halobacteria > Halobacteriales > Haloferacaceae > Halorubrum > Halorubrum lacusprofundi. Next base: position 1,505,021 of record NC_012029.1, on the reverse strand, counting down.
AAAGGTACCCCTCGTCGTCGAAGCACCCCACGTCACCGGTGTGAAGGCCGTGCGAGCCGAACGACGATCGATCGAGCGCGGCGGTGTTCGATCCATCTGCGCCGTTTTTGCCACCCCCGGTGCGTGTGTTGTCGGACCCCCGTTGCGCTCCCGCCCCGTCGATGTATCCGGGCGTTATCGTCGGGCCGTCGACGACGATCTCGCCGGTCTCTCCGGGTTCGACCGGTGTCCCGTTCTCGTCGACGACCGTCACGTCGGTGCCGAAGATGGGTCGACCGACGGTGCCGAGCCGTCCTTTCGTCTGTCGGGGCGTCGCGGTCGTGATCTGTGAGGCCGACTCGGTCATCCCGTAGGTCGGGTACACCGGGATCGAGTAGTCGCGACAGCGCTCGATCAGCTCGTCCGGTGCGGGCGCTCCACCCAGCAACGCCACCCGGAGCGTGTCCGAGAGGGTTCCTCGCCGATCGAGCATCTGTTGTAGCATCGTCGGAACCAGCGAGATTCCGGTCACGTCGTAGGTGTCGATGTCGTCGGCGGTGCCGCCCGGGCTGAACCCCTCTTGAAGTACCAGGGTCGTCCCGTACAGCGCGGACCGATACACCGGGGCGAGCCCGCCCATGTGATGGAGCGACAGCGACACGAGCCACCGGTCCTCGTGGTCGACGCCGAGTCGGAACGCGGAGGCGACGGCCGAGCTGTACACGTTGCCCGCGGTGAGCGGTACCGGTTTTGGATCGCCCGTCGTCCCGGAGGTGAACAGGATACAGAGGTAATCAGTGGTCGCCCACTCCGGCGGCTCGACCGGGCCGGGATCGACGCTGTGTACCGCTGTGACGGCCTCGGCGGCCGGATCGTCGACGGAGAGAACCGGGATCTCGTCGCCCCCCTCACACTCCTCGACCGCGCCGAGCGCGGCCCCTTCCGTCGGCTCCGCGCACACCACCGCGTCGAGGTCGGCCCGTTCGACGCGTTCGGTGAGCTCCCGCTCGGTGAGCTCCTGCCCTAGCGGAACGAATGTTGCCCCGATCCGCATCGCGGCGTGGACGAGCCCGACGGTGCCGACGTACGGCGGCGTGAGCACGCCGAGCCTGTCGTCCGCCTCGATGCCGTGCGCGACGAGCCGGTCGGCGGTCTCGGAGACGAGCCGGTCGAGGTCCGTGTAGGTCCACGCCTCCCCGTCTTCGGCCCGTATCAGTGCGGTGTCGTCCGGCGAGGAGACGACGCGGTGTGACAGCCAGTCGCGCATCGTCGTCACCGTGGTCGCGAGCGTCGTCTACTCATCGGCGGGTTGGCGCACCGTCAGTACCGGCACGTCGGAGGTCCGGACGACCCGCTCCGTGACGCTGCCGAGCAGGTAGCGGTCGAGCCCCTTCCGGCCGTGCGTCCCCATCACGATCACGTCGATGTCGTTCTCGTCGACGTAGTCGCGGATTGACCGGTAGGCGGTGCCCGTGGCGACCGTCGTCTCGGAGTCGACGCCCGCGTCCGCGGCGGCGTCGGCGACGCGACGGGTGGCCTCTTTCCCTTCGGACTCGAGCGCCTCGACGACGATGTCGGCGCCCGCTTCGAGCGTCGAGTACGCCGCGCCGTCGACGACGTAGAGGGCGTGAAGGCGGGCGTCGTAGTGCCGGGCGAGGTCGATCGCGTGCTCGATCGCGGCGTCCGAGGCCGGACTGCCGTCGGTCGGCACGAGGATCTGGGAGTACATCTCGTCGCAGGGTACGCCCGGTACCAATTAAAAACCCGATCACGGCGGGGCGTCAGACGCGCTGTTCCTCCGATCGACGGACTCGATCGCGGCCCTAGCGGAATCCCATCGCTTCGATCTGCTCCTGATACCGGTTGCGGATGGTGACCTCGGTGACCTGCGCGACGTCGGCGACCTCGCGCTGGGTCTTCTTCTCGTTACAGAGGAGGGAGGCGGCGTAGATGGCGGCCGCGGCGAATCCCGTGGGTGACTTCCCGGAGAGAAGCCCCTGCTCGGCGGAGACATCGATGATCTCCGTCGCCTTCGACTGGACCTCCTCGCTGAGCTGGAGCGCCGACGCGAACCGCGGAACGAACTGTTTCGGGTCGACCGGCTTCAGCTCTAAGCCGAGTTCCTGTGAGATATAGCGGTACGTGCGCCCGATCTCCTTTTGCGGGACACGCGACACGTCGGCGACCTCGTCGAGCGACCGCGGGATCCCCTCCTGCCGGCAGGCGGCGTAGAGGGCAGCGGTGGAGACGCCCTCGATCGACCGCCCGCGGATCAGGTCCTCGTTCAGCGCGCGTCGATAAATGACGGAGGCGACTTCGCGTACCGATCGCGGGACGCCCAGCGCGCTGGCCATCCGGTCGATCTCAGAGAGCGCGAACTGGAGATTGCGTTCGCCCGCGTCCTTCGTCCGGATGCGCTCCTGCCACTTGCGCAGCCGGTGCATCTGCGACCGCTTCTCCGAGGAGAGTGACCGCCCGTATGCGTCCTTGTCCTTCCAGTCGATCGTCGTCGTCAGCCCCTTGTCGTGCATCGTCTCGGTAATCGGGGCGCCGACGCGCGACTTCGACTGCCGCTCCGAGTGGTTGAACGCGCGCCACTCCGGCCCGCGGTCGATGTTCCGTTCGTCCAGCACCAGGCCGCAGTCCTCGCAGACGAGTTCTTGGTCGGCGTCGGTGACAATCTCGGTCGAATCGCACTCCGGACAGGAGAGCGTTTCTTCGTCCGACTCTCGCTCGGTCTCCCGCTCTTGTTGGCGTTGGCGGCTCGGACGTTCCATTATAAGGTTTCTGGTTATTGCCGCATTTAAACCTTTGTCCGAATCAGTCGGTCGCGTTAAGTTAGAGGATGGGGCGGACGAGTTCTGAGTGTCTATGGCAGAATTCGACCGCCTCAGCGAAGGTATCGCGTGGATTGACTTGTCGTTTGTGGAGCGAGATCGAACGCCGCGCTGGGCGATTGAAGTAGGGATCCGCTGTCACTTAGCCGGTATGTCACTGAGAGAGGTAAGTAAGCATCTCGAAAGATTTGGGGTTGATCGGAGTCATGTCGCTATTCACAACTGGGTTCATAAAGCCGATCTACAACCGATCTCGACGGTTTCTGCGGATCAACTCGCGGTTGATGAAAAGATGATCCGCCTCCACGGCCAGCAGTTCTGGCTGTACGGCGCGGTTGATCCATATACCAACGAAATCCTTCATGTGAGCCTCTATCCGACCACAACGAAACAGACGACGCGATGGTTTCTGACCGATCTACACCAGCGATACAGGCTCAATGACGTGGAATTTCTCGTCGATGACGCAGACTATCTTGGACCAGTCCTCGCTGAAGATGGCTATCGATTCCGAGTGATTCGGCATGGAAATCGGAATGCTATCGAACGTGTCTTTTGGGAAATAGAACGTCGAACATCATCGTTTGCGAATAGTTTCAGCAATGTCGCGCTTGAGACAGCTCAAAATTGGCTCGAAGCCTTCGCCGTCTACCACAATTCACGCCAAACTTAACGCGACCAATCAGTCCGTCCGACTCCTCACGGTGATCCCTCTAGATGCGGTCAAAACAGCTCTTCAAGCGCTGTACGGTACGTCTACATTCTTTTGTTCTTTCATTGCTCTGCAGAATGAGGCCCGGAGCCCCCTTGGGGCGAACACGAAATATGACCACTGATGTATTACTACTAAACATTCAACAAAGCTTTTGTATTACTAATACATATAGCGAAACATGAGCACGACGCAGTCCGATGGGATCAAAGCGGCGCTCCGCGGCTGTCGCCCGGCCGAGATCGAACCGATCGTCGTCGACGCCGCCGACCTCGAAAGCACCGCGCCAGAACACCTCCGAGACCTCAAAGCCGAGTTCTCCGCCCGCGGCTACCAGCCCGCAACCCTCTCTGTCGCGGCCCGGTTCGACGGCGGCGACACGCTTGCCACTCAGCGCGAGGCCGACCGGCTCCGGGAACTTGTCCGCGCCGCGTCCTTCCTCGGTGCCGGTCGGATCGAGGTCCGGCTCGACGAAGTCCCCGATCGGAACGCGGCCGAGCCGGCGTTGTCGGCGCTCGCCGAGCGCGCGCGCCGCGAAGGCGTCGAACTCGTTCGCGTCGACGACGGGTCGTCTGCCGCCTGATCGAATGGCGTCGAAGCGCTCGCTCGCGACCAAGCTTGGCGTGGTCGCCGGTTTCGAAGCCCCTAGCGCCGCGCTCGAACAGTACCCGACGCCGCCGGATCTGGCGGCTCACGTCGTTCATCTCGCGGATCTCCACGGCGACATCGACGGCCGAACCGTTCTCGACCTCGGCACCGGGACGGGAATGCTCGCGCTGGCGGCCGCCCTCCGTGGTCCCGCGCGCGTGTTCGGGATCGAACTTGATCGCGGCGCGCTCTCGACCGCGATCGAAAACGAGCGACGGGTCGCCGCGAGCGCGTCCGTCCACTGGATTCAAGGCGATGCGACGCGGCTCCCGCTCGACGTGCCCGACCCCGTGACCGTCCTGATGAACCCGCCGTTCGGCGCACAGAACGGGAACCGGAACGCCGATCGCGGGTTCCTCGCGACTGCGAGCCGCGTTGCGGCCGTCTCCTACTCGGTTCACAACGCCGGCAGCCGCGAGTTCGTCGAAGCGTTCGCGGCCGACAACGGTGGTGAGGTCACCCACGCGTTCGCCGCCGACTTCGCGATCGAGGCGCAGTTCGACCATCACACCGACGCCTCCCGCGATATCGACGCCGAAGTGTACCGGATCGAGTGGGCGTGACCTCTTACTGCCGCCCCTCGTACCGCTCTCGCTGAGCGATCCGCACCCGGGTCTCCCTGCGCTCCGCGAACACCGCGTTATTCTCCCGAACGAACGTGACTTCCCGAAGTGTCACCGACTCGTTCACCGCCGGGAGTGGGGCGATCTCGGTCTCTCCGCCGTCGCCCTCGACGCGCAGTTCGAACCCGCCCTCGACGGCCGCGACCGTGACGTTCCGACCGTCTATCCGTGGCTCGGCCCGCGCCGGCTCGCTCGTGAACAGCGTCGAGCGCGTCTCGTTGCGCACCGCATCGACCCGGTAGGTCGGCCCACCGTTCGCCGCTACCCAGCCGGTGCGCTGGACCCAGACGGTCTCGCGCCAGCCCGTCCCGCCCACGTCGACCGCGCGGTACCCCCAGAAGGCGAGGTTCCCCTTCGAGACCGCCGTGGTCCATATCTCCCGGTCGGCGTTCGCTACGATCACCCCGGAGGTGTTGACGCTCGTCGATCGACCGAACGCCTCCATCTCGACGACGCTCACCACACGGTCTTCGACGTTCTCGGCGTACGTCACCTGATACCCCGAAACTTCGATCGGATCGCCCGGGAGTTCGTCGTCGTCGACGGCGACCAGATTCGGGGCGATTCCCGGCCCGGCCACGATCGCTAGTGCCGAAACGAGCAGCAGGAGGCCAATTGCCGCGGGCGTCGCAGACCGGACACCGTCTCTGATCGTCTCCGGCTCCGGAACCGCCAGATCCGGCCGGATCGGCTCGTCGCGCCCGGCGATCGCGAGCGCGACGATCGCTGCGAGGACCGTGAGCAGGCCGAGCCCGATCGCGCGGTACAGTTCGTATCGCTCACTCCCGAGGTACCAGTAGATTGCCCAGAGCCGGCGTGACCCCCCAAACAGCAGGATTGCGCCGAACGCGACGAGCGCGCTCGTCCGCGATTCCGGATCGATCCACTCGGTCGTCTCCCGTCGGCGTCTCCGCCGGACGAGCCACACCGCGGCGAGGATCCCCGCGATCAGCCCGATCGCGTGTCCCTGTATCGCGATGTTCGCCCAGCTCGGTGCGCCGTACGATCCGCTCGCCTCCGAGACGACGACCGGGTTCCGGAGCGTCTCGTAGGTCACGTTCACCAGCGTCGCCCCCGTGAGCGCGGCGATCGTTGTGACCGGGTAGAAGACGAGCGCGAACCCCCACAGCGCGAACACCACGCCCGAGAAACCGATCACCGGCCCGAGCGCGAACAGCGACGCCAGGACGCCGAACGACAACATCGCCCCCGGAACGACAACGAACGCCCGGACGTAGGGGTTCGTGGCGAGCGATTCGCGGGAGACCGACCCGACCGCGAGCGATTTCCGGATCGATGCGCGGGAGGGGAGCGACGCGCGGGAGGGGAGCGACGTGAGAGAGACGGTGGCAGACGATGAACCGGCCGACGACAGCGCCGACCGCACGGGTCCGGGTTCGTCGTCGATCTCACGGCTGTCCGGGAAGTGCCCGTAGGCATACTCGGCGAGCGCGCCGGCAACGAGCGTCGACAGGAGGTTTCCGGTGATGTGGCTCCGCCCGGAGTGCGCGAGCCCGGACCAGAGCATTCCTTCCGGGTAGAAGTACGACCACGAGCGGAACGGGATCACGACTGGCCGGTTCGGGTTCTCCAGCCCGCTTTGCACGAACAGGTAGACCGCGACGACCGCGGCGATCGCGACGAGCGTCCCCCACGGGACGCCGAGGAGAAAGCGGGAGCGAAGCGCTCGCGTCCACGCTCCTCTCGGTCGGTCAGCCTGATACACGACGGCAAGCGCGACAGCAACAAGGGCGCCGCCAGCGACGAGGTGGACGGTGTTCGACGAAAGCGCCTCCGCGACCATGTTGATGAGGGAGCAGCCGAGCGCTTAAGCGTTCGCGGGTCACGATTTCGTCGACAGTTGGCTCTCGCGGTTGCGTCGGCCGCGAGACGGTCTCCAATCCGGCTACTGTCGGCTCAGATCTTGCTTTCGGCGTCGTCGGCGAGTTCCTTCATCCGCTTGCCGACGCGGCCGGCGGGAGAGAACTCATCTTCGCTCATCACGTTCGCGAGGGCGTTGCCAAGGACGAACACGGCGTGTTTGTGTTCGCTCTTCGATTTGTGGACGTGGGAGGGGTCGACGTCGAGTTCGTCGTAGGGGTCGAAAAGCGAGCCGTCCACAGTCTCGTGGTTGCGGAAGTGCTCCATGATCGTCACCATCTGTTCGTGGAGTTCGAGGAGCTCGTCTTTGTGCATACCCTTTGATAGGGGGCGTACACCCTTTAAGCGTTGTTGAGGGGTATACGCACGCTTCTATTGCATTTCGACTCCGGGATGCGAAAACAGCGCGGGGATGGAGGGAATCGCGGAGACGACGAAGGGATCGGAACGGACCGCCGAAATCAGGCCCGAACGCGACGGCATGACGTCAGCGAGACGCGACGTCTCAGAAGACGTACTCGTCCTCGTGGCCCATCATCCCCTCGTCTTCGAACCCACCGGAGTCCTCCTCGTCTCGCGGACCGCTCGTCTTGAACGCCTTTATCCCCGTCGACAGAAGCTCTTCGACCGCCTCCTCGCGGTTGAGGAACTCCCCCTGCTCGACCATCTGAGCGATCTGCATTTCCAGATGCTCCGGCACGGTTATCTCTACTTGTGGCATTTCCTGTCCGGGAGTAATGGGAATGGGTATATAAATGTGGCGTCGATGCTACGGCTATTAGAAACCGATTTCGGGCAATATTGAAAGCTAAGTTCCAGAGTTTCAAATAACTCTTTTATATACTGCAACTCGTGAATACTCTCCAATATGTCTACGATCGTTCTCCAGATCGTACCCGTCGGTCGCCGTCACGAGAACGACATTCATAGGTGACGCCGGGGCGTACTGGGTGTCATGACCGATGCCGGCGCATCCGACGCCGACGCCCGCGGGGACACGGGCGCCACCGATGCCGACGCAATCGAGGATCTCACGGATCTCTACCGCGAGTACGGGAACGAGCGACTCCCGCCGGGACAGCGCGAGACCGACCGGTTTCCGGTGCTCTCGAAGAGCGGGACGCCCTCGTGGGACCCCGAGACGTTCGAGTTCGAGGTCTGGGGCGCGATCGAGGAGCCGCTCTCGTACTCGCTGTCCGCGTTCCGCGATCTCCCCTCGGTGACCCAGCGGCAGGACTTCCACTGCGTGACCGGCTGGAGCAAGTTCGACTGCGCGTTCACCGGAGTTGAGTTCGAGGAGATCGTCGACCGCGCGGGCGTACACGATGACGCCGAGCACGTCCTGTTCCACGCGCTCGATGGCTACACGACGAACCTCTCGCTGGAGGAGTGCGCCCGCAAGGGCGTGCTGTTCGCGTACGGATTCGACGGCGACGACCTCCCAGCGGACCACGGTGGGCCAATTCGGGTCGTCACGCCGCACAAGTACGCGTATAAGGGGGCCAAATGGGTCTCGGGCGTCGAGTTCCTCACGGAGAAGGAACTCGGCTACTGGGAGAAGCGCGGCTACAGCGACACCGCGAACCCGTGGAACGAGGAGCGCTACAGCTAACCCTCCGAGCGCTCATCCGACCGCTCTCCTACCGGTCCCCGCGATAGTCAACATAAAGGTTCCCCGGTCCTGACCCGAAGCCAATGAAACGGGCGCGTTCGTCCCCGGCGTCGACCCTCGTTAGCCGCACGACCGGGATCGATGCGCCCGCGTTTGCGGCCGCGTTCGACGCCCTCCCGGCGCCGCGAACGACGTGGAACGCCCCCGACGACGCGCTCGTGCTCGCCAGCGGCGCGGCCGCGACGCTGACCGCCAGCGGCCCGGATCGGTTCGCCGAGATCCGGGCCGGCGCCGACGATCTGTTCGACTCCGGCGACGTCCACGCCGGGACCGAGGCCGCCCGCCCGCGCCTGTTCGGCGGGTTCGCCTTCCACGACGGAGGGTGCGACGGCGACCCGTGGGGGCCGTTCCCGGAGGCGCGGTTCGTCCTTCCGCGCGTGCAGGTCACGTTCGCGGACAACGGCACGTGGCTCACGGTGAACGCGGTCGGCGACGACGCCGACCCGGACGCGGTCGAGGCTCGACTGGCCACCGAGCGCGACCGGCTTGCGGGGCTCGCGACGACGGTCGACCGCCCGCCGCGACCCGGGATCGCGGCGACTCGCCGGACGACGAGCCGCGAGGCGTGGCGCCGGAGCGTCGAGGCCGCGGTCGACCGGATCCGCGGCGGCGACCTGCAGAAGGTCGTGCTGGCGCAGGCGCTGGAGGCCGACCTCGCCGCGCCGTTCCCGCGGGCGGCGACGCTGGACCGGCTCGCGGAGAAGTACCCGGACTGCCACCGCTACTACTTCGAGCCCGACGCCGGCGGGAGCGCCTTCTTCGGCGCGACCCCCGAGCGGCTGGTCGCGCTGCGCGGCCGGACCGTCGAGACCGACGCGCTCGCGGGGACGACCGGCCGCGGGGAGACGCCGGCCGAGGACGAGTGGCTCGCGCGCGAGCTGCTCGACGACGCCAAGAACGTCCACGAACACGAGCTCGTCGCCGACACCGTCCGCGAGCAGCTGGAGCCGTTCGCGGCCTCCATCTCCGCTGGCGAGCGTCGGGTCCGCCGGCTCGCCACGGTCCAACACCTTCACACCCCGATCACGGCCGAGTTGAACGCAGACCGCCACGTCCTCGACCTCGTCGAGGCGCTCCACCCGACCCCCGCGGTCGGCGGGCTCCCGCCGGACCGCGCGCTCGAAACGATCCACGACACGGAGCCGTTCGACCGCGGGTGGTACGCCGCGCCGGTCGGCTGGATCGACGCCGCCGGCAACGGCGCGTTCGCGGTCGCGATCCGGTCCGCGGTGGCGACCCCCCGTCGCGCCACGCTCTTCGCCGGCGTCGGTCTGGTCGCCGACTCCGACCCCGACCGGGAGTGGGACGAGGTCCAACTCAAGTACAGACCGATACTCGACGAGCTTGAGGACGGGAACTGACGGGTCGTTTCGAGTCAAGGGGTCCGCTTGAGTCTCACTGGAACATCTTCAGCGGCTCCGCCTGCGAGCTCTCCTCCGTCGCCTCCTGCATCTGCTTCGCGAACGCCTGCTTCGCGTCCCGGATCTCGGTCGCCTGATCGACGAGCCCCTCGGTTGTCGTCTCCGTCCCGGCGATCGGGTCGATCCCCTTTCGGATGAGGACCCGCGCCGCCTCCGGGTCGGGGAACTGCGGGTCCGACTCGACGACGAGCCCGACCGCGTCGCGGCCGCGCTCCAGCGACTCCGCGAGCATCGCGCCGGTCGGCCCGGAGATGAGTCCCGACTCCGGCGGGTCCTCGATGTCGGCGCGCGAGAGCGCATCGCCGCCGCTCCCGGTCGCGACACCGTACAGGTCGGGCGGCGCCTCGTCCTTCTCGCGGCCGAGCCCGGAGAGGAAGATCGGGAACGTCGCCGTCTCCGTGAACCAGCTCTCCAGACAGCCGGCGACCTCGGTCGCGGCGCCGGGATTGACCGGCACGTCGCTGCGGAGCGCGACGAGGTCGCGCTCCTCGTCGACGTACAGCCGCACGGGCGTCGTCAGCGCTCGGTTGCCCTCGCGGTAGACGGTCACCCGCGGGAGCCCGTCGCAGTGGACGTTCGCGTAGTGGACCATCTCGTGGGCCTCGATCATGTGGTCGGTCGCGATCTTGCCGACGAGCCCGACGCCCGGGAACCCCTCCACCAGCGTCGGCTCGTCCAGCGAGATTTCGTCGTCGATGACGGATATGCGCGCCATACGTTCGCATACTCCCGCTGTCGACCTAAAGGTAGGGCGCGAGGGGCGGTGGCGTGGGGCCTCCGCCCGCCCCATCCCGAAACCGACTAACCGCCCGGCGCGCAAGGGTGGCCATGAATCCGTTAGAGCGGTACGAGCCGCTCGTCGACGACGCGGCAGCGTTCCGTGCGGCCTGCGACCGGCCGCTGCCGTCGGTCGTCCGCGTGAACGAGATGGCGGCCTCGCCGGCCCGCGTCCGTGAGGCCTTCGACGAGGAGGGCGTGGCCTACGAGCCCGTCGACTGGCACGACGGCCTCTTTCGGCTCCCGGACGGCAACCCCGGCGGGAACTGGCCGTACGTCCACGGCTGGACTCACGGGCAGGAGGAGGTGTCCGTGCTTCCGGGGCTCGCGCTCGACCCGCAGCCCGGCGAGCACGTCTGGGACGCCTGCGCGGCTCCCGGCAGCAAGACCACCCAGATCGCCGACGCGATGAACGACGAGGGGACGGTCGTCGCCAACGACAACAACCTCGGTCGGCTCTCCGCGCTCCGGCATAACGCCGAGCGGCTCGGGATAACGAACGCGATCGTCACGAATCAGGACGCGCGCAACTTCTCGACGAAGCCGCTCGCGTTCGACGAGTTCGATCGCGCGCTCGTCGACGCCCCCTGCTCCTGTGAGGGGACCTGCCGCAAGAACCTGGACGTCGTCGACCAGTGGACCCTCGATCACGTCCACGCGGTCGCCGGGATCCAGAAAGGAATTCTGGCCCGCGCCGTGCAGGCGACTCGCTCGGGCGGCACCGTCGTCTACTCCACCTGCACGTTTGCGCCCGAGGAGAACGAGGCGGTGCTCGATCACGTCCTCGGCGAGGAGGACTGCGAGATCGTCGCGTTCGACCTCCCGCTCGACACGGTTCCGGGAGTGACGGAGTGGGACGGCGAGACCTACGACGAATCGGTGACGCGCGCGCACCGCGTCTACCCGCACCACAACGACACGGGCGGGTTCTTCTGCGCGAAACTTCGGGTGGGCGGAGAGGACGACGAGACCGGAGACGAGGAGGTGGCCGCGTGACCGACGCCGCCCCCACCAACGACGGTCAGCAGTTCGACCGCCTCCCGGAGACCCCTGATGACCGCGAGGTGGACGGGCGCGCGAGCAGACGGGAGGTGCTCGACTGGTGGGACGAACGGTTCGGGATCGAGCCGACCGTCTTCGAGGAGTACAGCTTCTGGGAGAAGGGGGCGGGGAAAGTCTGGATCTTCAACGGCGAGGCGACCGACCCCAGCGAGGTGGAGGCGATCGGGATGACCTTCCTCCGGACGCGACAGGACCACTGGAAGCCGACGGGGCGGGCCGTCTCTCGGTTCGGCGCCCACGCGACGAAGAACGTGATCGAACTCGATCCCGAGCAGGCCGTCACCTTCGCCGCCGGCGAGGACCAGGATCTCCCCGAGTGGGATGGCGACTGGGGATACCTGATAGCGACCCACGAGGTCGCCGGGGAGCAGGCGCCGATCGGCGTGGGGCTGTACCTCTACGACGAACTTCGCTCGGTGGTGCCGAAGGGCAGCCGTGCGGACCTACCGGTCGTCGAATGACATCTTTCCCACCGTGAGCGATCGGTGGCAGATCAGTCCTCGCTAGCGACAAATCGCATCCTAAATCTGTTCGGATGGCGACGCCATCCGAGTATCGGGCTGTCAGCAATCCGCTGGTGCGACCCACACCGTCGCTGGCTCACCGTCGGGCACGCCGAGGAACGTCGCGTAGGCCACGGCGGTGTCGGTCGTGCTGGGATTTGAGGCGACGTGGATGTTTCCCTGCCCAGGATCGATAAACGCCTCGCCCGCTCCGTAGGTGCGCTCGACGCAGTCGCGCTCGTTTATCAGTTGAAGTTCTCCCTCCGCAACGCTGACGATAACTGGGCCCGGGTGAGTGTGCCAGCCGGATGTCCCCTCCGGCTCCCAGGTCACTTTGGCGACGATGACGCTCGACGCGTCGCTGGGGAGGTTCGAGACGATGGCCTCACTGTCACCCTCGTCGTACGTTGTCCGAAACTCCGCGGCCACCTCATCTGGGAAGTTTGCGTGCCCTGCAAGAACTTCGACACCGAACCCGACGGGGCTGTCAACCTCTTCGGTTTCGCTTGAATGCGTGCTCTCTTGGCCGCTGGCGGTTACGGGGGTAATCATACCGAGTCCGAGCGCGCCTAGTGTGGCTGTACCGGCCTTCAATACCGTTCGACGAAATATCCCGTTCCCTGCTCCGGTCTCGTTCGATGTCATGTTATCTCCGCCTACTGAATGTGTGTCCTCAATAAGCGATACTGGTATGTTACCAAATCACATATCTCTTTCGTATATGGGCGTCCACGGATGGCCAGTGCTCAAGCAGTACATCCTCGGTGAGAGCGACATTCCGCCGAAGTATCGTGAGCGCATCGAACTGCCGTCGCGGCGACTCTGAAGTGCACCAGACCGAGACGTTCCTTCAGGAGCGGCAGGCCGCTGACTAAGCGGGAGGGACGGCACCTACCAAAGAGTTGGATCCCCCCCTCCGTGGTTCAGTACTCGCCACCGACGGCTCTGCCGTCGGCTACTCGCCTTTTTCTCGGACCGTCCCGCCGCCGAGCCCCTCCCACTCGACCCGGAACCCGAGCCGCGAGAGGGCGGCGCTCGCGTCGTCGATCGCATAGTCGTCGAGTATTGACTCAACCTCCGAGAACGCCATTCCGGCTTCAAGCTTCTCGCCCGCCGCCTCCAGTACCGCAGGCCGCACGAGGGTCCGCCCCACCAGTTCGTGGTCCGGAAACGACTTGTCCTCGATCGCCTCGACGCTCACGCCGTGCTCGTCCGCGAGTTCGTCGAGCCCGATCGCGTCCGCGTCCGGCGAGAGCGACTCGGGGAGGTCGGCGGCCGCATCGGCGACGAACTCGGCCTCGTACTCGCGGAGCACGTCGACGATCGCTTTCACGCGGACGGTCCCCGAGTAGCTCACCACGCGGTGGTCCCGCGCGGCGATCTCCTCACCGACGCCGAGGCTCTCGTCGACGGCGACCAGCAGATCCACATCTTCCACGTCAGCGAGTTGGCCGAGTTTCTTCGCGACGTACTCGGGGGTCCAAAACCCCATCACCTCGAAGAACAGCCGGAAGTCGGCGTGGTCGTAGTCGAACGCGAAGTCGGGGATCATCACCCGGTTTCCGGTTTCGAGGGTTTCCGGCTCGCGCACCAAGGTCCAGTCGAGGTCGAGCCCGCGAAACCGCCCGGCGAAGTCGGCCTCGACGCCGCTGTCGAAGTCCGGCTCCGCGACCGGTTCGACGCCCGGAACCGTCACGTCGCCGTCGGAGAGGCGCATGGTGCGCTCGCGGCCGCGGTCGTCGATCGTCGCCGACAGCTCCCACTCCGCGGACTTCGCGACGGTCCGGAGCAGTCGCGCGAACGCGGTCCCGTAGCGCCGGGTGCGCGAGAACAGCGCGTCCGGCCCGGTGACGACCAGTTCTCGGCCCTCGGGGGTTGTCTCCACCTCGTACATCAGCCGGAGCCGCTTGACCGCCGAGACGAGCCGTTTCGGGTCGTTCGATCGGATCCGGACCTCGGTGGCGTCGAACAGCGCGGTCTGTGCGAGCGAGAGGTCGTACTGTTCGAGGAGGGAGTCCGGGTCCCACCGCACGTCGGCGTCGACGAGGATCTCGTTGACGTCGCGGTCGGCGTACAGCGACGCCTCCACGTCCCCGGGCTCGATCCCGAGCGCGTCGGCGGCGCGGTCGATCGCGGTTTCGCGCTCGGTCTCGCTCGCGACGCCGACGGCCTCCGCGGCCTCGAACGCCGCGCGCCGAACGCGCTGGGGCGGGACCGGCGCGCGCGTCTCGAAGACGCACTCGCGCTCGATCAAGGCCGCGAGCCCGCGGACGAGCTTGAAGTCGCCGCCGGACTCGGCGGCGTCGGCCTCCAGCGCCGCCAGCGCGTCGTCGAGGTCACCGCGCCGCTCCCCGACGTGGGACTCGAAGGTCCCGAGCACCCGCGCCGCGAGCGGACGGTGCTCGCGGGTCGCAAAGCGCGGCCGGTACCCGCCGCCGGCCCGCGAGACGCGCAGGAGGTCTTTGCGTAACACGGCCGCGGCTACGCGATCGCCGACCTAAAACCGGCCGATTCTCTCGGTGCGACACGCTTAACTCCGAAACCCGTCGATCGGAGGGTAATGAGTACCGACGCGGCGAGTGACGGCGACGCCGGAAGCGAGGGCGGCGACGCCGGAGGGGGATCCGGCAGCGAGGCGACCGGCGACGAGCCCGAGGCGTTCGTCCGGGCCTGCGAGTACCTCGTCGACCGGATCCTCGCGGGCGAGATCGATCGCGACGACCTCGAGTCCGCCAAGCTCGACGCCTGCTCGAAATTCTCCTCGCCGAAGGTCCCGAAGAACACCGAAATCTTGGACCATGCCCCCACCGAGGCGCGCGACGACGTGATCGAGGTGGTCCAGCGGAAGCCGGTTCGGACCGCCTCCGGCGTCTCGCCGGTCGCGATCATGACCTCGCCGAAGCTGTGCCCGCACGGGAAGTGCCTGTACTGTCCCGGCGGGCCGGCCTCGGAGTTCTCCTCGGCGCAGTCGTACACGGGCCACGAGCCCGCCGCGGCCCGGGGCGAGCAGAACGACTACGACCCGTACGGACAGGTCACGCTCCGGCTCGAACAGCTCCGCAAGATCGGTCACCCGGTCGACAAGGTGGAGCTCATCCTGATGGGCGGGACGATGACCGCGCGCTCACACGACTACCAGGAGTGGTTCGTGAAGCGCGCCTTACAGGCGATGAACGACTACGACCTCGACAAAGAGCCCGAGCCCGCCGAGGGCGAGTCGTTCGCGCCCGCCCCCGAAGAGACCGAGTTCGAGTACCTCGAAGACGTGATCGCCGAAAACGAGACCAACGAGATCCGCAACATCGGCACGACGTTCGAGACGAAGCCGGACTGGTGCGATCCGGAACAGATCGACCGCATGCTCGATCTGGGGGGGACCAAGGTGGAGGTCGGCGTCCAGACCACCTACGAGCGGATCAACCGCGAGATGCACCGCGGGCACGGCAATGAGGCTTCCCGCAACGCCAACCGCCACCTACGCGACGCCGCGTTCAAGGTCGGGTTCCACATGATGCCGGGCCAGCCGGGGATGACCCGAGAGATGTGCGTCGAGGACTTCCGCCAGATCTTCGAGAACCCCGACTGGCGGCCAGACTACCTGAAGATCTATCCAACCCTCGTCGTCGAGGGGACCCGCGTGTACGACCGGTGGCGCCAGGACTCGTTCGAGCCGCTCTCGAACGAGGAGGCGGCCGATGTGGTCGCCGACGCGATGGACCAGATCCCGAAGTACACCCGGCTCCAGCGCGTCCAGCGCGACATTCCGGCCGACTTCATCGAGGGCGGCGTCTGGAAGTCGAACCTCCGACAGCTCGCCGACCAGCGGGCCGAGGAGAAAGGGATCGTCCAGCGCGATATCCGTGCCCGCGAGGTGGGCCACAACGACGCCGACCCGGACCCCGACGACGTGGAACTCGACGTGCTCACCTACGAGGCCGGCGGCGGGACGGAACACTTCATCTCCTTCGAAGACCCCGTCCGCGACCTGCTCGTCGGGTTCTGTCGCCTGCGGTTCCCCTCCTTCGCGCCCGACCAGCCCGGCGCGCCCGGCACCGAGGACGACCCGATCCGCCGCGAGCTTGAGGACGCCGCGCTGATCCGCGAACTCCACGTGTACGGCAGCGAGGTCGCCATCGGCGGCGCCGGCGACTGGCAGCATCAGGGGTACGGGACGAAGCTCCTCGAACGCGCCGAGGAACTGGCCCGCGACGCCGGCTACCGCAAGCTGGCGATCATCTCCGGGATCGGGGCCCGGGAGTACTACCGAAACAAGCTCGGCTACCACCAGGACGGGCCGTACGTCTCGAAGCGGCTGTAGCCGACTCCGGACGCGGTCGCTCTCTCGGCGGCCCGTCCACACAACGACACGCCTTTTTCCGGGCCGGCTGTCTCCTTTGAGTATGGACCAGAAGCGGGAGCTGTCGAGCATCGACCTCGCGGCCCTCGTTACCGAGCTCAATCGGTACGAGGGCGCGAAGGTCGACAAGGCGTACCTCTACGACGACGACCTGCTCCGGCTGAAGCTCCGCGACTTCGACCGCGGGCGGGTCGAACTCATGATCGAGGTGGGAGACATCAAACGCGCCCACGTCGCGGATCCCGAGAACGTCGCCGACGCCCCCGGTCGGCCGCCGAACTTCGCGAAGATGCTGCGAAATCGGATGTCCGGCGCCGACTTCGCGGGCGTCGAGCAGTACGAATTCGACCGGATCCTCACGTTCGAGTTCGAGCGCGAGGACGAGAACACGACGCTCGTCGCCGAGCTGTTCGGACAGGGGAACGTCGCCGCGCTCGACGAGACCGGAGAGGTCGTCGGGTCGCTCCAGACCGTCCGGCTCAAGTCCCGGACGGTCGCGCCCGGCGCGCAATACGAGTACCCCGCTTCGCGGCTCAACCCCCTCGACGTGAGCCTCGGCGGGTTCAAACGACACATGCGCGAGTCCGACAGCGACGTGGTGCGGACGCTGGCGACTCAGCTCAACCTCGGCGGGCTCTACGCCGAGGAGGTGTGTACCCGCGCAGGCGTCGAGAAGGAGACGCCGATCGACGACGTGACCGACGACCAGCTCCGTGCGCTCCACGAGGCCCTCGAACGCATCGGCGAGCGGCTCCGCTCGGGCGATGTCGACCCACGGGTGTACGAAGAGGAACTGTCCGACGACGAGGCGGAGGACCGCGACCCCCGCGTCGTCGACGTCACGCCTTTCCCCCTCTCGGAGCACGAGGGGCTGCCGAGCGTCGGCTTCGACTCCTTCAACGCCGCCGTCGACGAGTACTTCTACCGGCTCGATCGCGACGGGAGCGAGGAGGGCGAAGCCCCGGCCGACGCTAGCCCGTCTCGGCCCGACTTCGAGGAGGAAATCGGTAAACAAGAGCGGATCGTCGAACAGCAGCAGGGGGCGATCGAGGGGTTCGAAGAGCAGGCCGAAGCGGAGCGCGAGCGCGCGGAGCTGCTGTACGCCGAGTACGACCTCGTCGACGAGGTGCTCTCGACGGTACAGGAAGCCCGCGAGGCGGAGGTGCCGTGGGACGAGATCGCCGAAACCCTCGACGCCGGCGCGGAGCAGGGAATCCCGGCGGCGGAGACGGTGGTCGATGTCGACGGCGGCGAGGGCACGGTGACGGTCGAACTCCGCGGCGGTGACGGTGAGGACGACGACGGAGAGACGACTCGGATCGAGCTCGACGCGAGTGCGGGCGTGGAGGTCAACGCCGACCGCCTCTATCAGGAAGCCAAGCGCATCGAAGGGAAGAAAGAGGGCGCGATGGAGGCGATTAAGTCGACTCGCGCGGAGTTGGAGGCCGTCAAAGAGCGGAAAGCCGAGTGGGAGGCGAAGGAGGCGGCTGCCGACGAGACCGCCGGGGACGGAGCCGACGACGGGGAAGAAGAGGAGGACGGCGAGGAGTACCAGACCGACTGGCTCTCCCGCTCCTCGATCCCGATCCGGAGCCCCGACGACTGGTACGACCGCTTCCGGTGGTTCTACACTTCGACGGGCTACCTCGTCATCGGCGGACGCAACGCCGACCAGAACGAGGAGCTTGTCAAGAAGTACATGGGCAAACACGACCGGTTCTTCCACACGCAGGCGCACGGGGGCCCGGTGACGCTCCTGAAGGCCGCGGGGCCCTCGGAGTCGGCCGATCCGGTCGACTTCTCGGAGGAGACCTTACGCGAAGTCGCGCAGTTCGCCGTCTCCTACTCGTCGGACTGGAAGGACGGGCGCGGCGCGGGCGACGCGTACATGGTCGAGCCCGATCAGGTGTCGAAGACTCCCGAGAGCGGCGAGTACATCGAGAAGGGGAGCTTCGTGATCCGCGGTGACCGCACCTACTTCGAGGACGTGCCCTGTCGGATCGCCGTCGGCGTCCAGTGCGAGCCCGTTACGCAGGCCATCGGCGGGCCGCCCTCGGCGATCGTCGATCGCGTGGCGACGAGCGTCACGCTGGAGCCGGGGATGTACGCCCAAAACGACGCCGCGATGATGGTGTACCGCGAGCTAAAGGGGCGCTTCGCCGACCAATCGTTCGTTCGGAAGGTGGCGAGCGCCGACCAGCTGCAGGAGTTCATTCCGGCGGGCGGCTCCGACATCGTGGACTGAGAGGTCGGCTGAAACCGAGTCTCCCCCGCAGAGAGCGCGATCCTTTCAAGTCTCGACGACGGAGTCCGTCCATGAGCTTCGAGGCGCTGCCGGACGGCTGGCGGGTGTGGAACGAGGAGCCGAGCGGCCGGGCCATCCTCGTGTATCGCCCGGACGTCTTCGGCGGCGACGACCTCCCGTCCGAGTGTCTCCCGACGATCTACCTGACGAACGGCGCGCGCAACGCCCGCCCCGGATCGGGCCAGTACGCGACCGAGGAGTGGCACGTCGTCCTCTTCTTAGAGCCCGAGATCGAGGCGATCGCGGAGACGTACGAGAGCCCCGAAGCTGGCGCGGCCGCCGCCGTCGACGTCGCGGAGCGGTTCGTCGCCGGCGACGTGGACTACCGGGCCGCCTATCAGGTGCCGCGGGAGGAGTACTTCGAGCGGTTAGACGAGTACGTCGGCGAGGAGTGAGAGGGACCGTCGCCGAGGACGTGACGTCGCCGTCGCGTCGGCGAACTCTCCGACACCGATCCACGATACTGCACATATTTAGGTTTTAAACGAGCCATTGTGCCACGAACACGAGGGTTTTTACCGACTCCCGTCCCACCGCCGTGTATATGCAAGCCGGTGGGGACCACACCGCTGACGAGCCGCGAGAGAAGTGCGGCGTCGTCGGCGTCTCGCTCGCTGACCGCGAGGCCGCGCGCCCGCTGTACTACGCGCTGTACGCGCTCCAACACCGCGGACAGGAGTCCGCGGGGATCGTCACGCACGACGGGTTCCAACAGCACAGCCACGTCGAGCGCGGGCTCGTCGGCGACGCGTTCGACGAGGGCGATCTGGAGTCGCTGTCGGGCGGCACCGGAATCGGCCACGTCCGGTATCCGACCGCCGGCAGCCTCGACAAGAGCTGCGCGCAGCCGTTCTCGGTCTCGTTTAAGTCCGGGTCGCTCGGGCTCTCGCACAACGGGAACCTCGTGAACGCCGACGAGGTGCGCGAGGAGCTCGCGGCGGCCGGCCACGCGTTCACGTCCGACGGCGACACCGAGGTGATCGCCCACGACCTCGCGCGCAACCTCCTCGAAGAGGACCTCGTGCGGGCGGTCAAACACACG
Source organism: Halorubrum lacusprofundi ATCC 49239 (assembly GCF_000022205.1). NCBI lineage: Archaea > Methanobacteriati > Methanobacteriota > Halobacteria > Halobacteriales > Haloferacaceae > Halorubrum > Halorubrum lacusprofundi. The sequence continues at coordinate 1,485,202 of NC_012029.1, read as the reverse complement.
ATGAACCGGATTCACGGCTCCTACTCGTTGGCGATCGCCCACGACGACACGGTCCTCGGCGTGCGCGACCCTCTCGGAAACCGCCCGCTGTGTCTCGGGAAGATCGACGGCGGCTACGTGCTCGCCAGCGAGTCAGCCGCCATCGACACCCTCGACGGGGAGCTGATCCGCGACGTGCGCCCCGGCGAACTTGTCGTTTTGGAGCCCGACGGGACCGGTTACGACACGTATCAGCTGGTCGAGCGCGAGTCGACCGCCCACTGCTTTTTCGAACACGTCTACTTCGCGCGCCCCGACTCCGTGATCGACGAGAACCTCGTGTACGAGGTGCGCCGTGCGCTCGGCCGGAAGCTCTGGGAGGAGTCCGGCGTCGAGTCCGACGTGGTGATGCCGGTTCCGGACTCCGGACGAGCGTTCGCCTCCGGCTACGCCGACGCCGCCGGCGAGACGACCGCGGACGGGGAGCCGCGGGAGGACGGCGACGACGGCATCGCGTTCGCCGAGGGCCTGATGAAGAACCGCTACGTCGGCCGGACGTTCATCATGCCGACGCAGGACGAGCGCGAGCGCGCGGTCCGGCTGAAGCTCAATCCGATCCGATCGACGGTGGAAGGCAAATCGGTCACGATTATCGACGACTCGATCGTTCGAGGGACCACCTCGACCCAGCTCGTCGAGCTGGTCCGCGAGGCGGGCGCCGAGGAGGTCCACCTCCGGATCGGCGCGCCGGCGATCATCGCGCCCTGCTACTTCGGCATCGACATGGCGACCCGCGAGGAGCTGATCGCCGCCGACGCGTCGACGGAAGAGATCCGCGAGAAGGTCGGCGCGGACTCGCTATCGTATCTCTCGGTCGACGCCGTCGCCGACGCGCTCGGTGAGAGCCGCGCGGACCTCTGTCTCGGGTGTGTCACCGGCGAGTACCCGTTCGACGTGGAGGGCGAGGAGACGGACCGCGATATCGAAGGAGTCGCGTCCGGCGTGAGCCCGGCCGACGATTGAGCGGTTGACCTCCGAGACCCCGAACCGACCGTTTCTCGGCGTCGTGTATCGGGAGCTTAAATACGCACACGATGGGAGATAGGGATATGACATCCAACGCCGACGAGACGACGATGAGTCGCCGCGGATTGTTCAGGGTCGGCGCAGCGGGCGCCGCCGCCGCGACCGGCCTCGCCGCCGGCTCCGGCGGGGTAGCGGCCCAGTACGACGGCTGGCTGGACGACGTCGACAACTACGACGGCACCCACGATTACACGGGACAGGACGAGGTCACGGTCGCAGTCGGCGCGGTCGACGGCCTCAAGTTCGGGCCGGCCGCGATCCTGATCGACCCCGGGACGACGGTCGTTTGGGAGTGGACCGGTGAGGGCGGCGCCCACAATGTCGTCGCCGACGACGAGACATTCAACAGCGGGGACCCGGTCAGCGAGGAGGGAGCCACCTTCGAGTACACCTTCGACGACGCGTCCGACGGCGACACGTTCAACTACCTCTGTGTCCCCCACGAGGCGGTCGGCATGAAGGGCGTTGTCGCGATCGGATCGGTCGACGACGACCTCGTGACGCCCGGCGGCGACGGGGGAGATGGCGATGACGGCGGCGACGGCAACGCCACCGACGGCGGAAATACGACCGACGGCGGGAACGCATCCGACGGCGGACCCAGCGCCCCCGACCTCTCCGCCAACGACATCGGGGCGCTCGCGCTCGCGCTCGGCTTCGCCGGGGCGCTGCTCGTACCGCTGTTCTACGCGGCCCACAAGATGGCCAGCGAAGAGTAGAGGGGTCACCGACCGTCTTCTCGACCGGCGCCGGACTGCGACCGCAACACGATCAGGACAGCCGCTAGCCACAGCCCAAGTTCGATGTAAAACGACGGGCTTCCGACGTAGAATCGCACGAACTCGCCCGGTGGAATCGCAAGCGGGTCAGACCGCGTGCGGACCGGCCACACGAGGAACAGCGCGTCGCTCGCTCGCCCGTTTACGACGACGTGGAACGCGTCGAGCGCGAGGTGCGATCCCCAGCCGACCGCGATCGCGAGCCCGTGTCGATGCCTCACGGCGACGGCGACCGCGAGGGGGACGAGCAGCACGGAGTGGCCGGCCGAGTGGTAGGTGTCGACGACCCCGAACGCACCGAGCGGCTTGTCGACGATGTCCGGGAGCGCGGCCCCGGCGACCAGCCATCCCGCCGAGAGCGTCGGGGCGGCCCGGAGGCGTCGACGGACCCGCGAGTGGCTCGCCAGCCACCTCATTCCGACGGCGACGAGGAGGTGGGTCGGGAACAGCACGTCAGACTATACGGGTGACAGTGGCTTCAACATTCGTCGCCAGACTCGGGAACAGGGGTCTCAGAACGCGTGGTACAGCATGAGGTAGACGCCGATCCCCATCGTGAAAGAGATCAGCCAGAGGACCGCAGCGACGGAGCCGATCTGCGCGTGTCGGGTGTGGTACAGATCCTCGTACGGGCGGGTGGCGGCGAGCAGCAGCGCGTAGAAGACGAAGGGGAGACAAACGATCGCGAGCAGAATGTGGATGGCCAGAAACGGGAGGTAGACGTAGCTGTACACGGCCTCCGGGCCGGGGAACTCGACGGTCCCCACGAGGATCAGCCGGTAGAGATAGCTGACGAGGAACGCGGCGAACAGCCCGAACGACGAGAGCATGAACGCTTTGTGACGATCGACGTTCCCTCGGGAGATCGCTCGCCAGCCAACCAGGATGGTGCCGATCGCGGTCGCGGAGATCGCGGCGTTGAGGTGCGGGAGCGCGGCGAGGACGGTGTCGCTCGCGCGTGGAAGTACGCTGCTCGGGATCACGCCGCCGACGGCGCCGAAGACGAGCGCGAGCGCGACGACGGACAGGAGGGCGGTCAGCAACGGGACGTTCTCGCGGGCCCACTCGGACATATCCGATCGGACGGACGCCACTCCCAAACCCGTGCCGGTTCCGGCGGGCCGGGTCGTCGTGCGTGTGCTCTCCCGACCGGTGGCAACCTCCGACACGGTCCCGCCGAATGGAAGGGCTTTTAATTAGGGGAAGGGTACGTGGAGATGCGACAGAACACCGCGAGCGTGGGTAGCCAAGCCAGGCCAACGGCGCAGCGTTGAGGGCGCTGTCCTGTAGAGGTCCGCCGGTTCAAATCCGGTCCCACGCATCGCACGGGGTACACCCCCACGATGCACGGTGTTGTCTCTACGACAGCACCCACGCATAATTCCTTTCGACCGCTACGTACTGAGCGGCGGGTCCGTCACGTCTGTTCGTCTCTTGTCCCGGTTCGTTCCGTCTGGTACTGTCGAATCCGTATTCTTCAGACAGATCATCGGATAACATGCATGTTTGTTGATAACTACTAGTCGTCCTCCCTGTGATCATCTTCGAACGTGGCTCAAACGGTATTGAACGTCGTTGCGATATCCTCGACGGTCGTCGGATCGTTTGTCCAGAAGCCAGTGTATTCGTCCGAATACTCTTTAGCAACTAAGCCGCAGGCCTGATTCTCGTCGGGCCCGCCGTCGTACGCTAGGACCCAGTAGGGCTCGAACCTCGTGGCCTCTTCGGTGTGGTAGCTAATCTCAGAAATCTCTGGCGGGGTCCAGTCTTCGACACCATAAATATGGATATTGAGGTTTGTTTCGTCACTGAGTGTCCGATACACATCCACCTGGGACTTGAATGCCGAGAGGGTCTGAAAACCAACCCACAGGGTTCCTTCTCCGACGCGAAAGGCACGATCTTCAATTTCGCGACTAACTGCGAGGAGCTCGCGACGACTCATCGCGGAAAACACCATCCTCTCAAGAATATCGAAGAGCACTCGGTACCCCTCGGATATCCCGTTTTGGTCGCCGGGTCGATGGATCGGCGGTTCAAGCAGCGCCTCAATCGCCTCGACTCCGATGATACCGATAACCTCGCCGTCGGTTTTGATTTCGATAAACGGGTTTGGACCAGGTGACGGAAGCGAGCGCGACTCGGCGTTGACGCCATGGCCGGCAAGCCACGTTTCGATTTCGAGTCGGTCGCCGCTCCTGTAGACGGTGACTTGATGCTGCCTCCCCTGAATCTCGCCGATTAGCGAGCCGAGCGTCATTCCGATTGTTCAGGTTGTTCAGCCTCGACGCTCCGCCGAATGATGCTTGTGACCTGTGGATGGAGCGATTCTAGCTGGACAGTGCCACTGTTCGAATCGTAATCGATCAGTCCCGCATCGGCGAGTCTCGGCAAGTGGTTGTGCAGTAGTTGGAGAAAGATCGCCGAACGGTTTGCTGATGTGTACATCGTTCCCGCTGTGGTGGCTTCCCAACCACTGAGGACGGACGCGAGCTCCTCTACAGTGCATTCCTCATTTTCAAGTAAATAATAAAGCAAATGTCGACGGTGGGATGAGGCGAGCGCCCGATAGAACTGATCTTCCGCTAATCGTGGTGGGGAACTCCCCATTGCCGCGCGATTTTGTTGATCAGGACCTTCCTCTGGCTCTCCCATACCCTCCCCATAAGTGACACTGAGATAAGAGCTTGTCCCCTCCTCTCATCGATACTCTCCTCCGAATGTATCTGTTCCACAAATCCTTACATGCGTAGTCGGGACTTCAGCGACACCTCTCAACCCGTTCCGCCCCATCTCGTCGCTCGTTACCTGTCCCCGACGAACTGCCACCCTTTTAGTCCCGGCCTGCCGCAGTAGAGCGTAATGAGTACGGACGCGACCCCCGAGTACGACCACGAGGAGCTGGGGCTCGTCGCCGGGCTGGAGATCCACCAGCAGCTCGACACGGCGACGAAGCTGTTCTGTGACTCCCCGACGACCGAGCGCGACCCCGAGGATTCCGACCGCGAGATCACCCGCCGGCTTCACCCGACGAAGAGCGAACTCGGCGAACTCGACGACGCCGCGATGGAGGAGAGCCGTGTCGACCGCGAGTTCACCTACCTCGCGTACGACACCACCTGCCTCGTCGAGGAGGACGACGAGCCACCCCGCCGCATCGATGGCGAGGCCCTCTCGGTGGCCCTCCAGGTCGCCGACCTGCTCGACATCTCCGTCGTCGATCAGGCGCACGTCATGCGAAAGCTCGTCATCGACGGCTCGAACACCTCCGGGTTCCAGCGCTCGATCCTGCTGGGCCAAGCGGGCGAGATCGAGACGAGCGAGGGACGCGTGTCGATCGCGGACCTCATGCTCGAAGAGGAGTCGGCAAAGCGCGTCGAAGAGACGGAAGAGGGCGTCGTCTACTCGCTCGACCGGCTCGGCGTTCCCCTCGTCGAGATCGGAACGGGGCCGGACATCCGGAGCCCCGAGGGTGCGCGCGAGGCGGCCGAGCGCATCGGCATGCTGCTCCGGTCGACGGGCGCGGTCAAGCGCGGACTCGGCACGATCCGGCAGGACGTGAACGTCTCCATCGCCGACGGCGCCCGCGTCGAAGTGAAGGGCGTACAGGACCTCCAGGGGATCGAGGACATCGTCCGCGGCGAGGTCGGTCGGCAGGCCGAACTGCTCGAAATCCGCGACGAACTGGTCGAGCGCGACGCGAGCGTCGGCGACGTGCGCGACGTGACCGACACCTTCGCCGACACCGAGTCCGGGGTTATTCGCGGCGCGCTCGACTCGGGCGGGAAGGTCACCGCGGTTCCCCTGTTCGGCTTCGACGGACTCGTCGGGCGCGAGATCCAGCCGGACCGTCGGCTCGGCACGGAATTGTCCGACCACGCGAAGCGCCACGGCGCGGGCGGCATCTTCCACACCGACGAGCTGCCGGCGTACGGCGTGACCGAAGAGGAGGTCGCCGCGCTGCGCGATGCGGTCGGGGCGGACGAGGACGACGCGGTCGCCATCGTCGCGGCCGACCCCGAGACCGCCGACCTGACGATCGAAGCCGCCGCCGAGCGCGCCGAGACCGCCATCGAGGGTATCCCCGAGGAGACCCGCGGTGCGAACGACGATGGGACGACTCGGTACCTCCGGCCGCTGCCCGGCGCGGCGCGGATGTACCCCGAGACGGACGTGCCGCCGGTCGAGCCGGACCCCTCCGACGTGGACCGGCCGGAGCTGCTCGACGAGAAGGCCGAGCGGTACACTGAGGCGTTCGGGCTCGACGCCGGCCTCGCCGAGCAGGTCGCGTTCGGCCAGCGGTTCCCCCTGTTCGAGACCGCGGTCGACCGCGGCGTCGACCCCACCTTCGCGGCCTCGACACTGGAGTCGACGACGACGGAGATCCGGCGCGACGGCGCGCCCGTCGAGAATCTGAGCTATGAGCACTTCCTCGACCTGTTCGACCTCGTGGAGGACGGCGACCTCGCGAAGGAGGGCGTCCCGAAAGTGCTGACGACGCTCGCGGAGGACCCGTCGCTGTCGGCGGCCGAGGCGGTCGAGGAGGCCGGGCTGTCGGGCGTGAGCGAGGCGGAGGTCCGGGAGGCCGTGGTGGAGGTCGTCGAGCGCAACGCCGACCAAATCGAAGCCGAGGGGATGGGCGCCTTTTCCGGACTGATGGGCGAGGCGATGGGCGCGCTCCGCGGGAAGGCCGACGGCGAGATCGTCTCCGACGTGCTGCGCGAGGAGATCGGCAAGCGGTCGTAGGCGTCGTGGTGCGGTCGTTTATAAATCGTTGCTGCTGGCGGTATGGTGAGCACTTCCAAAGCCCCAACCGCTCGGCAGTGCGTGATTGACGAGTCTGCGGAGAACACTCCCAAAGCCCCAGCCGTGAGGGCGGCGCACGCTCGCTGCGCTCCTCACTCGGTCGCTATCGCTCCCTCATTGCGGTGCTTACGTCGCCTGCGCCGCCCTCACGGCTGCCCCTTCGAATCCCGCCCCGCACAGCACCGCACCTCACACCTCCCCAGCCTCGCGGTTCGCGCTCTCCGAGCGCTCACCGCGTCCAGCGAGAATCGAAGATTCTCTGGCAGCCGGCGCGTAGCGCCGGCGACCTCGCACGCGCTCCTCGTGGCCGCCGATGGCGGCCGCTCGGAGGCGCGCGCCACCGCACATCCATTTATAAGTGATCGTCGCAGCCGCCTAATTCTCCTTAAAAATGCCGTCGCCGCCTCCGCCGAGCCCGCCGTTCCTCAGTCCGTCAGCTCCTCGATCAGCGTGTCGAGGTCGTACGTCGCCGGCGCGCGCGACTCGTCGCGAAGGGTGGCGATCGTGAACGTCGAGTTCGTGCGCTCGACCTCCGGGATCGCCTCGAAGTCGCTGATGAGGCGCTCGACGGTGTCCGACGAGGAGAGCCGCGCGAGGACGACGAAGTCGGTCTCACCCATCGTGAAGAACGCCTCCGTCACGCCCTCGACCGCGAGCAACTCCTCCGCGAACTCCTCGTAAGGCCCCTCGTAGTCCGCGAGTACCTCGACGATCACGGTGACGCCGAGCCCGAGCGCCTCGTGGTCGAGGTCGTACAGATCGTTCTCGATCACGCCGTCCTCCCGGAGGTTGTTCAGCCGGTAGTGGATCGTCGACACCGGAATCCCGGTCTCCTCGTGAAGCCGCTCGGGGCTCCCGGTGCCGAGATCCGAGATCGCCTTCAACAGCCGCACGTCGCGCTCGTCCATACTCCCCGTTCGCGTGATGGTCTGTTATATATTACGACCGATATACTTGAATCGAAATTCAACATCTGCCCTTATTTCGGGACCGAGTCGCAAGCAATTCGTATGTGTGATTGTTCATTCTAGATCTCCGCCTGTCCGAGAGATTAGTTTAACTATCTCCGCCAATTTCGAATCGGTAGTCAATGAATCTGCGGACCCTCCTCTCAACTCCCGAATCGATCGTCGCCGCGTTCGTCCTTCTCGCGACCCTATGGGGCACCTCTTTCGTCGCTATCGAGGCCGGCCTGCACTACTTCCCGCCGCTCTTGTTCGCCGGCGTGCGCTACGCCATCGCCGGTGCGATCGTGTTGGGCTTCGCCGCGGTCATGTCCGGCAGAACGGTCCCCCGAGGCCGCGACGAGTGGCTCGGCGTCGCCGTCGCCGGCGCCTTCGTGATCGCCGCGTACCACGGCCTGCTGTACGTCGGCGAGCTCCACATCACCGGCGCGGTCGCCGCCGTGGTCGTGAGCCTCTCGCCGGTGTTGACCGCCACGTTCGCGGCGCTCCTCCTCCCGAACGAGCGGCTCGGCCCCTTCGAGATCGGCGGGTTCGCGCTCGGGATCCTCGGCGTGATCGTGATCGCCGACCCGATGGAGGCGGGGCTCGGCAGCTCCGCCCTGCTCGGAGTCGCGCTCGCGTTCGCCGGCGCGGCCGCCTTCTCGCTCGGCGCGGTGCTGCTCCGCCCGCTCCGCACCGACCTCCCGATCGCCGCGTTACAGGGGTGGGCGATGGTCTCCGGCGCCGGGATGCTGCTCGTCGGGGCCGCCCTGCTCGGTGAGTCGCCCGCGGCGATCGTCTGGAACGCGACGTCGATCGCGTCGCTCTCGTACCTCACGCTGCTGTCGGGTGTCGTCGCGTTCCTGATCTACTTCGCGCTGCTCGACGAGGTCGGCCCGTCCCAGCTGCACCTCGTCGGCTACGCGGAGCCGGTCGTCGCCGCGGTTGGGAGCTGGGCCCTGCTCGGCAGCCTAATCGAGGCGGAGGCAATCATCGGCTTCGTCGCGATCCTCGCCGGCTTCCTCGTCCTCGAACGCCACGAGATAGCCGCCTACGTCGGCGTCGACGAACCGGCGTGGGCGCGCTGACCGGCGCCTCTTTCGATTCGCCTCATCCGTCGATATCCTCCGTCAGCCCCGCCCGGAGGTCCCGCCCGAAGTAGTGGCCGAGCAGTGCTAACACGAGACCCACGCCGCCGCCGACCGCGACGAGCGGCAGCCCCCACTGCGAGAGGTAGTCGATCCCGATTGGGAGGAAGCCGACGCCGAGAACGCTCGTCACCGCACTCGTCGCGCCCGCCGCGGCCCCGGCGATCCCCGTCTCAACGTACCGGCGGGTCGAGACGACGAGACCGAGCAGGAACGCGGCGAGGAACACGCCGCCCGCGGTCCCGATCGTCCCACCGATGAGGGGAATCAGGCCGCCGACGAACATCCCGACACCGACCGTGACGAGCGCGAGCGCGAAGGCCTTCGCCGAGAACCACCGGCCGGAGACGCCGATTCTGCCGGCGTTCCCGGCACTCCCCGCGCTCGATTCGACGGTTGCGGCGCCGCCCGTCTCGGCGTCGGGTTCCTCCTCGCCGCCCGCGAGGTCGTCGTCGAGGAGGCCGTCGAGGTCGTCCATCGGGTCGCCGTCGGACGCCTCCCGTTCCTTGGAGGGTTGCATACCCGAGCGTTCGCCCGTGAGACCTTGTGTCTTGCGCCGGAGGCGGCTCACAGCTCTTTCGCTGGATCCGCCGGGATCCCGTGCGACTCGGTAACGCTCGCCGTTTCACCGGAAACCCGGTGTCTCCGGTCCGGATCGCGACAATGTCCATTGCCGACCCGGAACGGCTTTGCGCGTCCGCGTCGACCTCGTCGACATGGACACGCGTCGCGCGCTGCTCGACGCCCTCGGCGACGGCCCGGTCTCTGGTCCCGCGCTCGCCGACGACCTCGGCGTGTCGCGGGCGGCGGTCTGGAAGGCGGTCGAGTCGCTCCGCGAGGAGGGGTTCGCTGTCGAATCGACCCCGGAGGGGTACGTCGCCCCCGAGCGCCCCGGCTACTCCGCCGCCGGCATTGAGTTCGGACTCGACGCGCCCTACGCGGTCGAGTATTACGACCGACTCTCGTCGACCAACGACCGCGCCCGCGAACTGGCGGGGGACGGAGCCGACGGGGTCGCGGTCGTCGCCGACGAGCAGACCGGTAGCCGGGGACGGCTCGACCGCGAGTGGGTCGCGCCCAGCGGCGGCGTCTGGCTCTCGCTCGTGATCCGGCCCGACGCGCCGCCGGCTCGCGCGCCGCTTTTCACCCTCGCCGCCGCGGTCGCGATCGTCGACGCCTGCCGGGAAGCGGGCGTCAACGCCCACATCAAGTGGCCGAACGACGTGCTTGTAGGCGGTCTCGGGGACGAAACCGATACCGACACCGACGCTGACAGCGAGGGACGCGGCGGCCGCAAGGTCGCGGGGATCCTCACAGAGATGGAGGGCGAGGCCGACCGGGTCTCGTGGCTCATCCCGGGGATCGGGGTCAACGCCAACGTCGACTCCGATTTGCTCCCGGCGGACGCGACCTCCCTGCAGGAGGTACTCGGCGAGCCCATCGACAGGCGCCGGTTCGCCGCGACCCTCCTCGAACGCTTCGCGGCGCTCGCGGGGACCCCTGACCGGATGGACCGGATCCTGCCGGCGTGGCGCGAGCGCGCGAGCACCATCGGTCGTCGGGTTCGCGTCGACACCTCGAACGGTCCGGTGACGGGAACCGCAGTCGACGTAGAGCCACCGGGCGCGCTCGTGATCGAGACGAACGACGGAACTCGTCGGGTCCACGCCGGTGACTGCGAACACCTGCGCGACGCCGGCGGCTGATCGTCGGGCGTCTCGAGCCCCAACAGCCCGCAAAAACGGCGGCTTCCGGCTATCTTTGTCCCGCCGCTTCCGTCTCTCCGTCGGCTGGGGTCTCGCTTTCGGCCGGGGTCTCGCTTTCGGACGCCTTCTCGACGGTCGCGCCTCCCGCGCCCTCACCGTCCAGCCGCACCGTCAACACGGGAACGCTCGACCCGCGGACCACCTTCTCGGCGACGCTCCCGAGGAGGAGCCGGTCGATCCCGCCCCGACCGTGCGTCCCCATGACGATCAGGTCGCAGCCGTTGTCCTCGGCGTACCGGATGATCTCCTTGCTCGGGGAGCCCTCCGCAACCCCCGTCTCGACGTGGAGATCGGTCTCGGCCGCGAGAGATTCGACCTCCGCGACCGCCTTGTTCGCATCGTCCCGCAGAAGGTCGCCGACCCCCTCCCACGAGGTCTCCATCGGCATCCCCGCGTAGCTCGCCGTGTCGACCACGTACAGCGCGTGCACGTCCGCGTCGTGGACCGATGCGAGGTCCAGGGCGTGTGCGACCGCCCGCCTCCCCTCGGCGGAGCCGTCGGTCGGGACGAGGATCCGATCGTATAGAGACATACGTTTACATGTGTCATATCCCCACCGGCACATAACTCTTTGCGCGCTTTACCGGTTCTTTCGTGGTCGGATCCGCCGAAGTCCGAGCGAGGCGTGCGTTTAAGCCTCCGCGCACCGATATTTCTATTCATGACATCCGAAGTGCACCTCTCGCGCGTCGAAGACGAGTTCCGCGAACACTCCTACCCGGTCGCCCACGAGGACCTCGTCGACTCGTGTGCCGGCACGACCGTGCTGTTCGCCGACGGCGACGCCGACCTCGGCGAGCTCGTGGCCGACATCGATCAGGAGCGGTTCGAGAGCGCCGAGGACGCCTTCACCGCGCTCCAGAACGTGCTGCCGATCGAAGCGCTCGGGGAGCCCGGCCAGTCCGACGGCGACGCCTGATCGGATCGCCCGAGTCCGATTGATACGCCCGCACGTCACCTCTCCCCACGGCACGGCGCGTCTCGCATCGCTTTTTACCGCGGGTCGCGCACTGAGGGTAATGAGCTATCGGATCGGCCTCGTCGGCAAGCCCTCCGTGGGGAAGTCGACATTTTTCAACGCCGCGACCATGAACGACGTGCCCGAGGGCGCGTATCCGTTCACCACGATCGACCCGACCGTCGGCGAGGCGTACGTCCGCGTCGACTGCGCCGCTCCCGAGTTCGACGAGAGCTGTACGCCGAACGTGGGCGTCTGCCGCGATGGCACCCGCTTCGTCCCGGTGAAGATGGTCGACGTCGCCGGCCTCGTCCCGGGCGCCCACGAGGGGCGCGGACTCGGCAATCAGTTCCTCACCGACCTCAACGAGACCGACGTGTTGATCCACGTCGTCGACTTCTCGGGCAAAACCGATATCGAGGGCGAGACTACCGAGGGCCACGACCCGCGAGAGGACATCGATTTCTTAGAGGAGGAACTCGACGAGTGGTACCTCGACGTGTTGGAGAAGGGTCTCGAAAAGTTCGAGACGCGCTACCACGGCGCGGACGCCGCGATCGAGAAGGAGCTCGCCGAGCAGATGTCCGCGTTCGGCATCGACAAAGACCGGATGAAACAGGTGATCCTCGCGGAGGGGCTCGAACTCGACCCTGAGACGTGGGACGACGCGGACAAAGCCGAACTCGCCCGCGAGATCCGCAAGCGCACGAAGCCGATGGTCGTCGCCGCCAACAAGATGGACACGCCCGAAGCGCAGGCGAACTGGGAGACGATTACGACGGATCCGGACTACGACCACCTCTCGTTCGTCCCCGCGAGCGCTCACGCGGAAAAAGCCCTTAAAAATGCGAACGAGGCGGGCGTCGTCGACTACACCCCCGGCGAGAGCGACTTCGATATCGTCGGTGATGTCTCCGGCGAGCAGGAGGCGGGCCTCGATCAGATCGGCGAATTCGTCGCCGAGTACGACGGGACCGGCGTGCAGGGCGCGCTCGAAGCCGCCGTCTTCGACGTACTCGACTGTATCGCCGTCTTCCCCGGCTCCGCGAACGGGAGCAAAGACGAGAAGGGGGTCTTCCGCGACTGCTTTATCCTCCCCGGTGGGTCGACGACCGAGGACTTCGCGTTCCACATCCACTCGGATATCGGCGAGGGGCTCCTCCACGGCACCGACTGTCGGAGCGGCCGGCAGGTCGGCACCGATCACGAGCTCTCCCACCGCGATGTGATCGAACTGATCTCGACGAAGCAGGCCGCGCCGTAAGTCAGTCGACGCCGCCGCCGGAGTCCGGTACCTCCGCCGCCGACCCGACCGGCGTCGCCGCGTCGGGAAGGTCCGCGAGCCCCAGTCGGTCGAGCAACCGGGCCGTTGGTCGCCCCTCGCGGTCCCAGCCGCGGTGCGCGTAGTACCGATCGAGAAGGTCTTCGAAGGCGTCGGGATCGAGACCGTCGTCGGGCTCTTCATCCGTTTCGCCCGCCCTGTCGGTCCCCCGCGTCAGCGCTTCCGGGAGCCCGTCGTCGCCGCGGCCGAACCCCTCTCGGAGGTTGAACAGGCGCGTGAGCGTCCACACCCGCTCGCCGAGGAGTCGGAGGTCTTCTGGATCGCGCTCGTCGCCGAGGGCGGCGAGCCACTCGGCGGCCGCCGCCGGCCCGAAGCTCTCAGCGAGGAAGTCGTCGCCGACGAGACACCACAGCGCGGCCCGCCGATCCTGCTCGTTCGCGACGACGGCGGCCCGCTCATCAGGCGTCCATCCCGGATCGACCACCGCTTCGGTCTCGACCGGCCGGGCGCGCCGGTGGCAGCCGCCGCGGTCGCCCGTCGCGAACGCCAGCGCCATCGTCGCCGCGCCGCGGGGGTCGTAGGAGGCCAGTTCCATCCCCTTCACGGTCGGCACGAGGTCGGTCCCGCCGAACCGCTCCGCCGCGGCGGCCACCCCGTCCGCGAGCGCGTCGCCGAGAGGGGTCGACCGAGCCGCGATCTCCTCGATCAGCGCCCTCGCGGCCGCCTCGTCGCCGAAGGAGAGCCCGCGGTCGACGCCGTGATCGGCGGGATCGATCAGCCCCGCGTCGCTCGCGCGGACCGCCCACGCGACCGTGTTGCCGGCGGAGATCACGTCGATCCCGAGCCGGTCGCAGACGCCGCCGAGGGTCGCCACCGCGTCGAAATCGTCGATCCCGAGCCCCGCGCCGAGCGCGATGGGGGTCCCGCCGCGGGGGACGGTGGCGTCGGGGGCATCGGTGGCGTCGGGGGCATCGGGGGCGTCGTCCGAACGCTCTTTATCACCCGTCGACACCCGGAACCCGCCCGGAACCGGGTCGTCGGGGCGCTCGCGCCCGGTCGCGCGCTCGCTCGCTCGGTCGACGCCGAGCCCCTCGGCACCGTCGAAGCGGCGGACCTGCCAGCCGCGAGTCGGGAGAACCCCGGTCTCGTCGCCGAACGCGACGGTCTCTAAGGTGTCGCCCGCGGCGAGCCACCGGCCGGCGTCGCTGTCGGCGAACGCCTCATCGGCGCGCTCGCGGAGCTCCCGGAGCGCTGGTGGGATCTTCGGTGGCGGATCGCGGGCGACGACTGCTTTCAAGTTCTTCGCGCCCATCACCGCGCCCGCGCCGCCCCGGCCCGCGTGGTGGTCGCCGCCGTCGGAGGCGATCGTCGCGTACCGGACCCCCGCCTCGCCGGCCGGACCGACGCAGGCGACGGCGGCCTCCGAGAACCGCGCGTCGGTCTCGGCCGCGTCGAGCCCGCGGAGGTCGCTCGCTGGCTCGATCGTCGCCTCCCCGCTGACTATTGAGAGGGTTACCGGCTCGTCGGCTGCGCCCTCGATCACGACTCCGAGGTGGTCGTCGAGCGAGCCGGCGAGCCGGGCCGCGAACGCCCCGCCGCCGTAGGAGTCGAGGAACGTGCCCGTGAGCGGGGACTTGGTCACCGCCGCGTAGCGCGGCTCGCCGGGGAGGTAGCCGGTCAGGGGGCCGACGAGGAACGCGAGTCGGTTCACCGGCGACGCCGGGTCGACGCCCGGTTCCATCTCGTAGAGGTACCGCGCCCCGAGCCCCTTCCCGCCGACGTAGCGCGCGAGCCACTCCTCGGGGACCGGCTCGCTGCGCACGCGCTCCGCGGAGAGGTCGACGCGGAGCATCCGGTCGGGGACGGTCATCGTAAGCGACCTCGCGGGCGAACGGGATTAAACCACACGCCGGGGCCAGTGGATCCTCCCTGACCTCGCTCTGACCCCGCTCCGACCGACGGGCTTTCGCCCCCGGCCGACCATGCGTTCGGACATGAACGATGTCGTCGACGCGCTCGACGCGGCCGCGGGAACGACCTGTCTCGTCGGCGCCGGCGGGAAGAAGACCACTCTCTACGCGCTCGCCGACCGTCTTGACCGGGCGGTACTCACTGCGACGGTTCGGATCCCGATCTTCGACCGCGAGGTCGCCGCGGTGCGCGTCACCGAGGCTCCCGTCGCCGCGCTCGACGAGATCACGGCGGGCGAGGGAGACGAACCAACGGGAGACGCCGAGTCGAGGGGAGGCGCCGAGTCGTTCCCGCTCGGACTGGTCCCGGAGCGCGAGCGCGACGACCGGTATCGGGGGTACGACCCAGCTGTTGTCAACGAGATCGGGGCCGCGCACGACGGGCCGGTCCTCGTGAAGGCCGACGGCGCACGGACGCGCCTGCTCAAGGCTCCCAACGAGCGCGAGCCGCAGATCCCGGCGAGCGCGGACCGCGTGGTTCCGGTGGCGAGCGCCGGCGCGGTCGGAGAGCCGCTGACGGCGGAGACCGTCCACCGCCCCGAGCGCGTCGCGGCGATTACGGATGCGGCGGTCGGCGACGAGATCACGCCCGAACTGGTCGGTCGCGTCCTCGCGCACGAGGAGGGTGGTTTAAAAGGGATTCCGGGCGGCGCGACCGCAATCCCGCTCGTCAATGCGGTCGACGACGCCGACGACGAGGCGGCGGCGCGAGAGATCGCTCGGGTCGTTCACGAGCGCGCGGACGTGCCGCGGGTCGTCCTCGCGCGGATGATCGAGGGGGAGATTGTGGACGTCATCGAGTAAGGCTGACTGCTCCACCGAACTCACTTATAAGGCCACGCCGTGCTTATCTGACCTCATGGAACGTACCGTAACGGTGGTGCCGGAGGCGGGCCTCCACGCGCGGCCGGCCTCGAAGCTAGTGCAGACGGCGAATCGGTTCGATGCGGACGTGTCGATCGGTCGCGCGAACGACGGCGACGACGGGCTCGTCCGCGCCGACAGCATGCTCTCGGTGAGCGGGCTGAACGTGGGCCACGGCGAGTCGGTCCGCGTCGTCGCCGAGGGCGCGGAGGCGGCCGACGCGCTCGACGCGGTCTGTGACCTACTGACGAGCGAGGTCGAAGAGGGGAAAGAAAGTGAGAGCGACGACACCGAGAGCGCCGACGACGGCGGTGACCCGACGTGAGGACGCTCACCGGCGTCGGAAGCACGCCCTTGTCGGGCGTCGGCACAGCACACTGGCACCGTCCCGAAGCCAGCCTGACGCTCCCCGACCGGCCCGATCCGTCCGCCGTCGACGTCGACGCCGAGCTGGCACGATTCGAGAACGCTCGCGACGCGGCCCGCGAGGCGATCCGGAGTGCCCGCGACCGAGCAGCCGAGCGCGTCGGCGAGGAGGAGGCGGCGGTGTTCGAGGCCCACGAGCAGTTCCTCGACGATCCGGAGCTCGTCGAGGACATCGAGGCGGCCATCGAGAGCGGGACGCCGGCCGAACACGCCGTAAGCGACCGGTTCGCGGCCGCGATCGAGCAGTTCGAGGCGCTCGATGGGAAGATGGCCGAGCGCGCCGACGACCTGCGAGACGTGCGGGACCGCCTGCTCCGTATCCTTTTAAATACCGACGCTGCCACCGACCTCGGCGACCTCCCAGCGGGGACCGTGGTGCTCGCCGAGCGGCTCACCCCGAGCGACACCGCGGAACTGGATCCAGACGGGGTCGCCGGGATCGCGACTGTCGCGGGCGGCCGAACTGCTCACGCCGCGATCATCGCGCGGTCGCTGTCGATCCCGGCGGTCGTCGGAGTCGGCGAGTCGCTTCGCGAGATCGAGGACGGCACCGAACTGCTCGTCGACGGAACGGACGGACGAGTCGTCGTCGACCCCGACGCGGCGGCCCGCGAAGGAGCCGACGCGGATGCGGCGGCGGCGGTGCCCGAGCGCGTCTCGACCGCCGACGGCCGACCGATTGAAGTGGCGGCGAACGTCGGAAGCGAGGCGGAGATCGCTCCGGCCGCCGAGCGCGGCGCCGACGGGATCGGGCTGTTCCGGACGGAGTTCCTCTTTTACGACCGCGAGACCCCTCCGACCGAAGCGGAGCAGTACGAGGCCGTGACGGCCGCGCTGTCGGCGTTCCCCGACGGGCGAGTCGTCGTCCGGACCCTCGATGTCGGCGGCGACAAGCAGGTGCCGTACCTCGATCTGCCGGACGAGTCGAACCCGTTCCTCGGGCGGCGGGGGATCCGGCTCTCGCTTGACGAGCACCGCGACCTGTTCGAGACGCAGCTCCGGGCGCTGTTGCGCGCGGCGGCCCACGAGCACGGCGAGGGGATCGCGGTGATGTTCCCGCTCGTCTCCCGGATCGAGGAGGTCGAGGCCGCGGTCTCGGCGGTCGAGTCGGTCGCAGCCGACCTCGCTGCCGAGGGGATCGACCACGCGGTCCCCGAGTTGGGCGCGATGGTCGAGACGCCGGCCGCGGTCTTCCTCGCGGACCGACTCGCCGAGCGGCTCGACTTCCTGAGTATCGGGACGAACGACCTCACGCAGTACGTGATGGCGGCCGACCGCGAGAACGACGGCGTCGCCGCGTACCACGACCCCCTTCATCCTGCGGTGGTGCGTGCGATCGATCGCACCGCGTCGGCTGCGGCCGGGACCGACGCGTGGGTCGGAATGTGCGGCGAGATGGCCGGTGACCCGGCGCTCACGGAGCTGCTCGTCGGGCTCGGCCTCGACGAACTCAGCATGAGCGCAGTGACCGTACCGGCGGTGAAACAGCGAATTCGAGAGATCGACTCGGACGCGGCGCGCGCTCTCGCCGACGAGGCGCTCGCCTGCGAGACGCGGGCCGAGGTTCGAGACGCGCTCGGCCTCGACGGGGAGTGAACGAACGCCGCTCTCCCGCCTCAGAGCTTCTTCATCCCACGGGCCGCCTCGGCCTGCTCGCGGACCGAGTCGAGCGTGGCGGACGGGTCGGTGGCGGCGACGGCCGCGTTGACCGCGCCTTCCAGCACGGGTGCGTCGGCGATGACGGCCTCCGCGTCGCTCATCTCGACGGCCACGTCGGCGTTCATCACGGCGCTACCCAGATCGACGAGGACGACGACCCCCTCGCCGTCGTCGGCGGCGTCGATCGCGTCTTCGATCGCGTCCGGGACGGTGCCGATCCCGCCCCGTCCGTCGCCGCCGACGGGCTCGATGCGGGTGGTGCCGGCCATCTCGGCGGCGACTTCGACGATCCCCTCGGCCGCCCGCTCGCTGTGGGAGACGACGACGAGCCCGACCATCAGTCGTCCTCCGTCGTCGCGCTGTCGTCCTCGGTCGCCTCGTCCGGAATCGTCGGCGAGGTCGCGTCGACGTCGGGGATCTCAGCGTCGAGGGCGTCGGCGGCCGTCGCGAGCAGCTCCTCGAGGATGTACAGCACGCTCGTCGCGCCGGGGTCCTGGTGGCCGACCGACCGCCAGCCGAGGTAGGAGGCGCGGCCCTTCCGGGCCCGGATCGGGACCGTGAACGCGACGCCGCGCTCGGCCGCGTCGACCGCCTTCGCCAGCGCTTCGAGCGGCGGGAGGTCGTCCGTCTCGATCGATTTCTTGAACGTGTGGACCGTCGGCGTGAGCGCGTCGACTATCGTCTGATCGCCCACCCGAGCGTCGCCGCGTTCCTCGACCTTGGTTAAGTAGGTCTCGGCGAACGCGACCGCGCTCTCGGCGGTGAGCCCGTCGTCGAGCTCGGCGCTCGCGAACACGAGCGACCCGCCGAACAGGGGGCCCGACGCCCCGCCGACCTCGGCCATGAGCGTCTTGCCGACCGTCTTACAGACCGTCTCGGGGTCCGGATCGTCGAGGTCGCGCGCGGCCTCGGTCGCCGCGGCCCACCCTCGCGCCATGTTGCCGCCGTGGTCCGCGTCGCCGATGGCGGAGTCCAGCTCCGTCAGGTAGTCGCGCTCCGCCTCGATGCGTTCCGCGATCGCCTCGACTGCCGCGACGACGGCGACCCCGTGGTCGTCCGACACGCCCCCGTCTCCGTCCGATTCGTTCCCGCTCATTGGATCCGGGAGAGCGCGGGGGTGTCGGCCGGCGCGCCGAGCAGCTCCTTCAGCTCGTCGTCGACGGCGCAGACGGTGATCGACGCGCCCGCCATATCGAGCGAGGTCATGTAGTCGCCGACCCACGAATCCCAGGTCTCCACCTCGCGCTCACCCAGCAGCTCCTGGAGCCGACGATTGACGACGAACAGCTCCATCTGCGGGGTCCCGCCCATCCCGTTGACGACCGTGAGCACCTCCTGTCCGGCGCCGAGATCGAGGTCGTCGAGGATGGCCTCGGTCAGCGCGTCGGTGATCTCGTCGGCGCTCATCATCTCCGTGCGCTCGGTGCCGGGCTCGCCGTGGATCCCGATCCCCAGTTCGATCTCGTCGTCGCCCAGATCGAAGGTAGGCTCGCCTTTCTCGGGGGTGACACACGAGGTGAGCGCGGTGCCCATGGTCCCGACGTTGTCGACTACCTTCTCCGCGACGCGCTTGACCTCCGAGAGATCGGCGCCCTGTGCGGCCTTCGCGCCGGCGGCCTTGTGGACGAGGATCGTCCCGCAGACGCCGCGCCGGCCGGAGGTGTACAGCGAGTCCTCGACGGCCACGTCGTCGTCGACCACGACGCTCTCGACCTCGACACCCTCCATCTCGGCGAGTTCGATAGCGGTCTCGAAGTTCATCACGTCGCCCTCGTAGTTCTTGATGATCGCGAGGATGCCGTCGCCCGCGTCGCAGGCTTCGATCAGTTCCTCGAACTCGTCGGCGGTCGGCGAGGAGAACACGTCGCCCGCGGCCGCCCCGTCGAGCATGCCGTCGCCGATGTAGCCCGCGTGGGTCGGCTCGTGCCCGCTCCCGCCGCCCGTCACGAGCGCGACCTTCCCCGCTACCGGTGCGTCGTTCCGAACGACGACCTGCGTGTCGGGGAGCCGTCGGAGCCGGTCCGGGTACGCCGCGGTCATCCCGTCGAGCATCTCGTCGACGACGTCGTCCGGATCGTTGATCAGCTTCTTCATAATCACCGTCAATGACACTCTCCGCGCCATTAAAGATATGCTCTGGGGGGGTCCGGCGATCATCAGCGAGACGGCTCCGGTTCGGTCGGTCGCTGGGGATACTCGGCGGTGTGCGAGTCGCCCGCAGAACCGCCTACCCGTCCAGTTCGGCCACGATCCGCTCGCGTATCGCCCCGGCGTCGACGGACGCCCACGCCTCGATGTCGTAGGTCACGTCGGCGAGGATCTCCAGCCGCTCCGCGTCGCCCGCCTCGATCGCGGCGACCGCGTCCGCGGACAGCCGCTCCAGCACCGCCTCCGAGAGCGTCTCCCGGTCCACGTCGCGCTCCGGCACGTCGAGGATGTGCGGGAGGTCTTCGGCGTCCGCCGGCAGCGAGGGGAACGCCGCCGGGCCGACCGCGAGCGCGACCGCGTCGGCGTCGGTCCCGTCGGTCCCGCCGGCGGGGTCGGCGGGGTCCGTCGCTCGGTCACCGCCCACTCCCGCCTCCGAGAGCGCCGCGGGCGGCGCGGGAACGAGCGCGTACTCCGCGACCGCGACGTCGATAGCGGCGGCGATGGCCTCGTCGTCGACCTCGGCGCGCTGTTTAAAAGCGAGCTCCGAGAGCGCCCGCGACAGCTCGGCGCGGGTGAGCCACTCGAACAGGTCGACGACGCCGGCGAGGTCGTCGCGGGCGGCGACGCTGGGTGTGCCCGTCATCAATCCTCCCCCGGCGCGGCGTCGGCGCTCGGGTCCGCGGGCCGCTGGCGGTTGGCCTTCCCCGGGTTCCGGTCTGTTCGCCTCGACCCCTTATCCCGCGCCACCGCGAGGTCGGCTCGCGCCGCGTCGCCGACTTCGGCGGGCGTGACGGGCGCGTCTCGCCACGCCGGCAAGCGGGTGTCCGGCTCTGGCTTGCCGAGGGCGTCGGCGTACGTCGCCACCTGCTCGCGTTCGGCCCCGCGGTCGTAGTCGAGGCCGTTGAACGCGGCGTCCGTCTCGTAGCCGCGGATCAGCCCGTCGGCCGCCTCGCGGTAGCGGTCGGCGAGCGTGTCGTACTCGATCTCGACGCCGGCGCCCTCGACCGCGCGCAGGGTCGCCTCGCCGACCGCCCGGCTCATGTCGGCGAGCCCGGTCGGCCCGTCGACGGAGCGGTGGTCGTGCTCGTACCGCCCCAGATCGACCTGCGCGCTCCCCGCGAAGCCGGCGTGCGCGAACGCCTCGCCGAGCGTCCCGACCTCCAGCCCCCAGCCGCGCTGGATGCGAAGTCTGGAGACGAGGTCGGTCGTCGCCGCGAACTCCCCGGCAAGCGCGTAGCGGAACGCGTCGAGGTACTCCAAGATGCCGGGCTCGCGGCGCTCGGTCGCGTCGGCGAGCGCGCGGACCAGCGGCCGGAAGAACAGCCGGAACAGCCGCCCGTACAGCGATCCGTCTTCGACGCGGGCGTAGTACCCCTTCGAGAAGTCGTGGCCGCGCGCGAGCGGGAACAGCAGCCGGGTGACAAAGGCGGGCGAGTACGTCTTCGTGTCGGCGTCGTGGACGACGACGAACTCCTCCTCTAAGGCGCGGCCGAGCCCGAGCCACACGTCTCGACCCTTTCCGCGGTCCCCGTCGAGTCCGCGAGTCGCGAGCAGCTCCGTGAGCCGCGGGCCGCCACACCAGAGGGGCTCCACGTCCACGTCGAAGCCGTCGAGCCAGTCGGCGAAGGGGCCGACGCGCTCGGCGGGGGCACGGAGGGGGACGACGACGCGGGCGGGATCGACCGACTCCAGCGCCGTCAGGACCCGATCGGCCGCGAGCGTCCCGTACTCGCGTTCCGTCATCGGCACGACGACCGCCGCCCGGCCGGTCGGGGCGTCCGGCCGGTGGTCGGTCAACGCGTGCAGCGTGGTCACGCGCTCTTGTACGTACTCCATTTGTTCGTTCCACGGACGGGACGCCCTAAATAGGTGCGATACCCGTGCTCCCGTGCCGGTCAGGCCGCGTGCTCCGTGCCCGCGGCGCCGCCCGGAACGCGCCCGGCGTACTCAAGCACCGCGTAGGCGACGACGACGAGGGCGAGTCCCCCGGCGAGGGAGAGAAAAACCGCGTCGTAGCCGGCGCCGGCCTCTATCGCCTCGCCGACGACCCACGAGCCGGCCGCCTGCGTCGTCATCATCCCGGCGGAGAAGACGGCGTACGCCGACGCTCGGGACCCGTCCGGCAGCGACGCGAGCAGGTAGGTGTCGCCGGCGGGAAACAGCATGTGGATGGCGAAGCCGACGACGACGCTCGCGGCGACGACAGCGGCCAGCCCCGAGGAAACGACCACGAGGACGACGCCGACGAGGAACACAGACACGATCCCGAGTAGGTATGGGACGTGCGGGAGCCGGTCGGCGAGGTCGCCGGAGATGAGAAACGCCGGGACGCCCGCGGCGAAGATCACCGTCAGCAGGTTCCGCGCCGCCGCGGGCGGGAGCCCCTTATCGACCATGTACAGCTCGTAGAAGTTGAAGAGTCCTTGCCAAACGAAGCTCGTGAGTCCCATCAACACGACGCCCGCCAGAATCAGCTTCCACTCCGAGAGCGCGCCGGCGAGGAAATCGGTGTCGCCCGCGCCTGCGTCCGGGAGGTCCGTCCGGCGGGCCAAGGCGACGAAGACGACGGTGGAGGCGGCCGAGGCGAGCGCGAGCCCGTAGAAGGCGAGCCGCCAGTCGTACCAGAGCGCGACCGTGACGACCGGCGCGGCGGCGACTGCGGCGAGCTGGCTCGCCATTCCGTGGACACCCATCACGCGCCCGACCCGAGTCGGGAACAGCTCCGCGATGAACGGGTTGGCGGCGACGAAGTAGACGCCGGACGCCAAGCCGATCGCGAACGCGGCGGCCATCAGCGTCGGGACGCCCGGCGCCAGCGCGACGCCGAGCGCACCGACTGTCAGCATCGCTCCGGAGACGAGAACCACGTACTGCCGGGAGAAGCGCGTGAGCGCCCAGCCCGCCGGGAGCCGCGGCGCGGCCGAGCCGAGCCACGCGAGCGTGACGATCAGTCCCGCCGTCCCCTCGCCGATCGCGAACTCGCTGATGAACTCGCCGATGAGCGGCGCGAACACCACCCGCGCGAAGTTGACGAGAAAGACGATCGCACACAGTGATCCAAACAGCCGGCTCCGTGACACGGGCGGGGTTGTCGGCGGCGGGAGACAAGAGTTGCGAAAGCGATCCGCCCGATCGGTGCGGAGTCACTCGTCGGCGTCGTCTGACTCGCAGTCTCCGGCCCGCGTCGTCCGACTCGCAGTCTCCGGCCCGCGTCGTCCGACTCGCGTCGTACGGGGTTTTTATACCGTCACGCGATCAACTTTGAGGCATGAAATCGACGCGGAAGGGGCTTCGCGACGGCGACCTGTTCAAGGACACCTACGAGCGGCTGAACTGC
The DNA here is from genome assembly GCF_000022205.1 of Halorubrum lacusprofundi ATCC 49239. Taxonomy (NCBI): domain Archaea; kingdom Methanobacteriati; phylum Methanobacteriota; class Halobacteria; order Halobacteriales; family Haloferacaceae; genus Halorubrum; species Halorubrum lacusprofundi. The sequence continues at coordinate 1,462,050 of NC_012029.1, read as the reverse complement.
GCCGACTGCGAGAAGGTCCTGAAAAAGAAGAACGATCCGGACGAAGTGTTCTCCGTCCGCGTCTGCCCCGAGTGCGGGGCCACTTTTAAAGAGCTGCGCTGATCCGTTCTCCGAACTCGACCGCACCGTCACCGGAATCAACGTCATCGTGTCCCCGCGTTTCTCTCCCGTGTTTCCGTTCTCTCCCTCACTTCCCCTCTCGCACTACTCGAACACCGCGTCGAACGCCGACGCGCCGAGAGGGTCGAACGTCCCGGCGGCGACGTTCTCGCGAACGTGATCGAGGTCGCTCGTGCCGACGAGCGAAGAGGTGACCCCCGGCGCGCTCCGTGCGAAGTTGAGCGCGCGCTGCGCCGGGGTCTCGCCCGCGAGGGTTGCGTCGATGTCGGCCGGGATCGCCCCCTCGACGGCGAGGTCGCCCTGCCCGATGCTCGCGCTCGTCACCACGGAGAGCCCGGCCTCGTGAGCGAGTTCTAACGTGGAGACCGGTTCCGAGTCATCTCCGGGCGAGCGCTGATTCCGCCGCGTGAACGCGTCCGCCATCGCGACGTTGAAGGGGAGCTGTATCGCCCCGAACCCGTGGTCGTCGTCGGGGCCGACCGCCTCGCCGGCAGCCTCGGCCCGCGCGAGGACCTCCGCGAGCGAGAGGTATCGCTCGTCGTCCTCGGCGACCCGGAACGCGTGCCACGTCGCGACGCCGTAGGCCCCGATGTCGCCCGCGGTGCGCCGACGCTCCAAGGCTTCGAAGGCCGTCTCTAACTGGTCGTACACCGCCTCCCGAGAGCGCGTCACCAGCTGCGTCTCCGGGTTGTGGACGTAGTAACAGTCGACCGTATCGAGACCGAGTCGGTTCAGCGAGCGGTCGAGCGACCACTCCAGGTAGTCGGGCGCGATCGCGTGCGCCCCGTTCGCGAGGTCGTCGGGTGCGACGATTTCCGGCTCGATGAATCGCTCGCGTACGTACGCGGCGGGGTCATCGGGGCGCTCGCCGTCGAACGGGAGGAATCCGCCCTTGGTCGCTACCACGACCGCGTCGCGGTCGATCGGGGAGTTCCGAACCGCCTCGCCGACGACGCGTTCGGCGCGCCCGCACCGGTAGTTGACCGCGGTGTCGACGTGGTTCACGCCGGAACGGAGCGCAAGATCGATCGCCTCGCGGGAGGCGTCGTCGACGGCGGGAATCGGATCGCCGAGGTAGGTGCCGAGCCCGATACTGGAGGCTACGCCCGGGCCGAACCGTCGGAAGTAGGTGCGCCCGAAGGCGTCGCCGAACTCGTCGCGGTAGTTCCAGAGAGCCTCGCGGGTCGCCATATGCGCCCGGATAGTCGTCTCGCAGGTAAAAGTCGCGCGGGAAGTCGCTTCACAGCTCCCGATATTGCTCGTGGGGGAAGGTCACCTGATGAGTTCGGCTGGTTCATCGTCGACCATCAGCGTGTCCTGAATGAGGGCGTCGATACCCCGTCGTAACCGTTCGGAGAGCGCCTGATGAGAGATGCCCAGATCCGCAGCGATGTCGACGAGTTCGACCTCGCGGGGAACCGTGTAGAACCCCTGCTCCCAGGCAGTCGCCAACGCCTCAAACTGCGCACCGGTGAGTCCATACCGGCCCGCTGGTTGATCGTTCATCTCGCAGATCGAGATCATCTCCAGGTCGATGTCGTGCTCCTTACAGTGGGCCATCGTTTCGCTCACGCCGTCGTGAGTCGGGAACATGAGCCGAACGATCCAGCGTCCGTCGCTCGTTATCGCCGTCAGGATCGTTGCCTGATTCGTCACGAGCGTCTCAAGCAGGCTCTGGACGTTGTTGACCCATTTCATCCGATACAACCACCGATCGGCGTGATCCGAGAGCAACTCGACCTCCTCTGTCGTGGGATCATCCAAGAGAGCCGTATCGAGATGCTCGTGATCGGCGGCGCTCGCCCAGATAAGGGGCATCACGCTGGTCTCGCACGTCTCAACCACCCCTTCGACCTCGAAGCTCGCGTTCGGAACCGACGATAGGGTCTCCGCGAGAACGAACTTCTCATGGGGAAGAGCAGCGGACAGTAGCGTGACCATGGTGGTCGATCACTTGTCGGACTACATATTAAAACGAGATAATAGTTCACAGTTACATCTCGGTATTGGTACAATAACTCGGCGTTACGAGTTCCAGTGCACCGCCTCGGGAGTTGTCCCCGAGACTTCCCGTGGATTAGCTGGATATTTCCATCCGATATCAGCCAGACAGGGGGACCAGCAGCGCGCCGGTCGTTGCGCGACCCTGTCCGGGTATTTGCACACCTCTTCGTCGGGGCCGTTGCCAGGGAGTTGTACTGCGGTCAGTCCTCTTCGACCGCGTAGATCGACTCCTCTGGCGCACCACACTCCGGACACGTGTCCGGCATCCCGCTCCCGAGGTCGCCCATCTCGCCGCACTCCGAACAGCGCCACATCAGGTACCCCTCGCCGAACTCCTGTCCCGGGATGGTCTCTGCGTCGTCCCCGCTGGCTGAGCCGCCCTCTCCGATCTTGACCTCGAACCCGTCGGTGGTGTACCCGCTGACCTGTCCGAGGACCTGTCCGTCCTCGTCGTACACCGTCTCGCCGGGAGTGATGGGCTCGTCATCCGGGTCTGCCCCCACATCCTTACTCATGTTCGATCCCTCCTTGGTAGCCGCCCGGTCCGGGAGACACGGTGGGTCACCGTTTCGCCTCCATCTCGGAGCGGAACACGCCCTGTTCGATCAGTTCGGTCCCTCCGAGGGCCAGACGGCGGCCTCGCCGGAATTTCCGGTAGAGTCGGGTGAGGACGGAGGCGACCACACCCAACCCCGGCACCCATATCGATACGATGGCCGCACCGAGCAAGAGGAGCCCCGTCCGGACATCCCGGCGGGCGAACGCCGAAACGGCATCTAGCAGGGTCGATACGATTCCCAGCTTCTGTAACGTCCGTCGGCCGAGTCTCGATTTTATCACGGTACAGCTACGGAATCAGCGGATAATAGATTCGGGCTTGCGTCCGCAAGTTCTTCTTCGTGGATTCACCCCGTGAACAGTTCAGCCCGGCCGAACGCGGCCGTCGCCGCGCCCGTGCGAGTGGTCGCATTCGACCGCGGCGTCGGTCCCGTTCACTCTGTGGGTGACCGATCGCCGGTGTACAGGTACAACCCAACGTTGACGACGACGCCGGCGACGAGGAGCCCCAAATTGACTACAGGGTTGTTGTACCAGACGAGATCGACACCGATTGAGCCCTGGTAGATCGGCCAGAGCGGTTCGATGGAATCGGCGAGGTCCGGCGCCGAGAGCATATCCGCGAAGACGTGGGCGAGTCCGGGGATCCAGACCGCCAGGAAGCCGAACCGGACGCTGCGGGCCGCCGCTTCGGGGGACAGCCAGTCCGTGCCACCGGCGATCGCCTCGACGACTTTCCCGACGACGGGGCCGATGACCGCGGCGATGAGCGTCACCGCGAGTATGGTGTGAAACACCCCGTGGTGCTTGACAGTCGGGAAAATCCCCTCGAGGACGAGGTCGATATCCGGCAACATCCCGAAGAGAACGCCTGATACGACGAACGTCCACGCCGTTTTCCGATAGTCGAGAAGGAACCACGCCGGCGCGAGCCAGAGCAGTGCCATACCCAGGTGGCCGGTCACGTCTACCATCCGAGCGATGACCCCCGGGCGACTGACCCGTGCCGTGTGGCGCGTGACGCCGCCGGGACGTCGACGGGTATCGGAGCGAGACCGCCCCGACTCGCGGAACGGCTGTCGGTCACCGTTCCGCCTCCTCTTCCCCGAAGCGGCGCACGCCCTGCTCGGCCTGGTCGGCGCTCCCGAGGGTCCAGACATCGATCTCGCCACCGGTGTCAACGTCCCGTTCCATCACTGTCTCCAGTACGTTCCGCACCGCTGTGGCGGGATCGTTTGCCGCCTCGTCCATGTCGAGTGCCTCCAGCAGCCCGAGGGCGACGGCGCTCCCGGTACCGAGAGCGGCCACGCCGCTGTCGAGTACGCGCCCGTCGGAGGCGATCTGTCGAAGGCTCGCTGCCCCGTCGTCGTCGTGCGCGCCGACCACGGCGTCGACGCCCGCTCTCTCCGTCTCCCGGGCTGCGATGCGAGCCACGGCGTCGATATCGATTGTATCATCTCCTTCAAACCCGCGATCTTGAAGCGCAACGTCGAACCACTGCCTGAACTGCTGGACCGCTCCCGACTCGCCGACGACCCCAACGCCGACGCCCCTGACGTCGAACACGCGTTGGAACTGATCTGACGACACCGACTCGCCGTCGACGACTTGGGTGTCTCCGGCGATAGCGATCCCTGTCGGCGTCTCGACAGCTACGACGGTACTCATCGTTGATTGTGGACTGCTGCTGGTCTATTAATGCCGTTGCCTGCGTGTGCGGGGGAGACGGAGCCTGACCCACCGGTATATCGGAAGTCAGTCCCCGTGAGCGAGTTGGTCACTGAACCTCGTTGTACATCTCGTCAATCACCGCTTTGAGATCGGGAGCACCACCACCGGGCTGACGAGGCGTGTAACTGAATTCGCCCTTCCCGTCAGGTGCTTCGCCCTGCGTCCACGGCTGTTTCGGGTCGTCTCGTTCCTCACGGGTCGTCGACATGAACGAGTAGTTGTACTCCTGATTCTCTTGTTCCTGATCGAAACTCGCCGGGACGGGACGATGTTCGCCGAGGTCCTCTAGCGCGGCGTGCCACTGGTTTTGATGCATCGTGTCTCGAGCGATGAGATACTCTAGCATCTCTTTCATACCGGGATCGTCTGTGAACTCGTACAGCCGGGTGGCGAGCACGCGTCCCGTGGATTCGGCCATGACGTTCGCGTACAGGTCGGCAGCCAGATTCCCCGAGGCGACCACGTAGTTGCCGGTGAACGGGACGCCGTTACTGTCGACAGGCATCGCATGCAACCCTGCCGAGAGCGCCTGTCGAGGTTGGCCAGTGCGCATCATCTCGTCGATGATGGGGTCTTCACGGGCGGACTCGCGAGCGTCCTCGGACGCTCCTTCGAGATTCTTTGCGACGGCGGTCGCGAGCATCTCGATGTGACCGAGCTCTTCCGTTGCGGTCTCCATCAGGAACTGTCTGATTTCCTGTTTCTCGGCCGGGACTGCGAAGGCCTGAAACATGTACTGTAGGGCGACACGTATCTCCCCTTCAGCACCGCCAATGGCCTGCTGAAGCATCTTTGCGAAGTGAGGATCGGGATTCTCAACTTCGACCTCGAACTGGAGTTGGTCGTCGTGGTAGAACACGGTATTGAACGGATCGTCAGAATTCAAAAAAAGCGTCCTGCCTGCGGATGCCGGGTGATTTTGACACCTCCGCCGCAGAACCGACGATTTTCCACGTCTGTTCGAGATCAATTCTCGCTTTTGGGTAGAATTCAGTTATAAGTGACCGGCGTTATGGATCACACCTTTAAATGCCGTATCGCTGTCGACAAACTGCAACATCCCTCCCGTCGTCGATCAAGAAACACTCTCCAGCGGCCAGCTGTTTCGAACGAGAATATATCTGAAGAATAGAACATCAAGCTGCGATCGTACGTGATTGTGTCTCCTGAGCGTCGGCGTCCACCCACCCTCCCGGTGGGTTTCCGCATCATCTTTCTATGAATCGCGCCTGAGCGCCCGCCGTTCTGGCTGAGGCCGCCTACGTGGACGTGGCTCCCACCCGGCAAGCGCCGGCACAGAGGGTAAATGGCTTTGGCGCGACTTTACAAGACCAATGACCGATCAGAACGATGATAGCCGCGAGCAGGGTGTCGAGTTCGGTCCGCTCGCAGACGAGCTTGAAGACGAGGAGTACCCGATGGATCTGGAGACCTTACTGGAGCGGTACGGCGACCACGAGCTGGGGCTCGGAGACGACACAGCGACGCTCCAAACGGTGTTAGAATCCCAGGGAGATGCCACCTACGAGTCCGCCCACGACGTACACCAGAGCATCATCGGGATGGTCAGTGACGACGCGATCGGCCGGAAGAACTACTCGGACCGCGGCGGCAGAACGGAAGCCGAGGAGGACAGCGAGGAGGAGTCGGTGTAGGCAGCTGGCCGCCCGCTTCGAAAACGAAATTTGCCTCATCCCCAGTGTGCCGCCTGACCACGCGGTTCGCTCAGTCGTACAGCTCGTGACTCTCGTCGCGCGGGCAAGGGATTCAGCACTGTATCGACGCCCACCGCTGTGGCCGGTACACGGAGAGACGATTTCACGGGCTTGCGCTCGCATGCCGCCTGATTATACTCGTCCAACACCTCTCTCCGCTGAGTCATGATCAAGCGCCTACTCAAACTCGCGTACTACGCGTCCAGCGTCATTACCACCCTCAACCTCCTCCGGAAACTGCTCCGGGCGGTCCGCAGTCGATCCAGGTGAGCGGCGAGCGACGTTCCGATCGAACCCCTAGAGCGGGAGACAGTTCCACTCAACCCGGAACGGATCGGCGAACGAGACCAGTCGACGCCGGGGCACCCAACAACAGCAGCGCTGGTCCCCGTTGAGCAGCCAGGCGGCCAGACAGATCATCGAGATGACCGTACCGACACCGGCACCGTCGACCCCGACGGCGATAGTATTGACCGAGAGGGACCATACACGGTTGTCTGTGACTACTTTTTGCGGCTGCCGACCGCCGATTCAACGCGCTTGTGTAACCTGACTTATGACCCCTGAAATTCGAACTGAGAGTTCCGTATACGAGAAAACCACCTGGGAACGTGTGGTCGAGTGGGTGCTTATGGAGGGTGATCGACGTGTTGTCGCGAGCGGCATCACCGTGAGTATCGTCGGAATCATTGGAGCGCTAATCTGGGGCGATATGCTCGCTGTGGGGCCAGACAGCGCTGTCGACTCGCTCTTTTCGAGTGGTCTTACCGCCGGTGTCATAACGCTAATTACGATCTCTCTTTCGATAAATCAACTTGTCATCTCACGTGTGTTTGGGACGGTTAAATCGCTGACAGATCGTCTCGATGGCGCGCGGGAACTCCATGAGGATGTCGCAACCCTCGCGGGACAGCCGTCGAGTCCAAACGACCCGTCTGCGTTTCTCTCACTCATCGCTCAGACGCTGAGTGAACGGGTCGCAACCCTCCGTGCGATGAACGAGTCCGGCGATTGGGACCCGCCAAGTGAGGTGACGAACGCGCTTCGCGACATCGGCGAGTACGGCGAAAACATCGACTCGCATCTCGACGATAACATCCAGGTCGATTCCGTGCTCACCATCCTCCTGGGACCTGAATACGCCGTGAATCTGAATGCGATCCAACATCTACAGAACGGATACGCCGAGTCGTTCTCGGAGGCTGTTCAGGCGGAGTTGCAGGCGATCGACGAGCTCCTCGAATCTATCGCCATCGTCCGTCAGTTCTACAAGACGATCGCCCTCCAACAGGACTTTGCGGAACTCTCGCGGATGATCGTCTACACCGGACTGATCGCGTTCGTCACGACGATCGCAGTGACACTCATCTACCGGGAAAATACCGTTTCGATTCCGCCCTCAACGGTTCCCATCGTTGTCAGTCTGGGCATCGGCGTTGTCACCGTCCCACTGACGCTTTTCGTGTCGTATATCCTCAGGGCAGCGACGGTCGCCCGGAAAACCGTCTCGGTCGGTCCCTTTATTCCTCCGTAATTATGTTCCCTCACACCCCTCCGTGTCGCCTGTGGGGATGGTCCGTCTTCCCAGCGGCCCCAGCGGTTGTCCGAGCGACGACGCCGGAACCGGAGGTCGGTCCCACGGAGCTCTTCGAGTACTGGCCGGTGGTCGTCCGTCTCGGCTGGTTCCTCGCCGGTCTCCTCGCTGTCGTCTTACTCAACCGGATCTTCATCCAGCCCGTTCTCGAACGGGTACTCCGTCAGCGGAACCACAACAACCCCACACTTCGAAACGCCTTGCTCAGGTATTTCCAGATCGTTGCCATCGTTATCGCCATCCTCGTCGGTGCAAGCGTCGCTGGGTACGGCCCCGTACTCGGCAACTCCGCACTCCTCATCAGCGCTATCGCGCTGGCGATCGGCGTCGCAGCCCAGGAGGTGATCGGTTCGCTGGTTAGCGGTATCGCCTTAGTACTCGACCCGGACTTCAACGTCGGCGACTACATCGAGTGGCCAAACGGCGAGGGAGTCGTGCAGTCGATCGCCCTTCGAACCACGCGCGTCGAAACGCAGAACGGAGAACTCGTAACGATCCCGAACACGATCCTGACGAACAACGAGATATCCCGTCCGTTCGGCCGGGGGAACCATCGGGTAGTCCAGCAGTTCGGGGTCGCCTACGAAGACGAGATCGACGAAGCGATAGGACACTTCAAGGATGTCGCAGCCTCAACCGACGCAATTCTCGCAGACCCGGCCCCGATGGTCTATGTCGACGAACTCGGGGGCGAGGTCACCGTTCGCGTCCATTACTGGATCGAAGATCCCGGTCGGCAAGACATCCTCGTCGTCCAGTCGGAGTACGCTCGTCGGATCAAGCGCCGATTCGAGAACGAGGGAATCACGATCGGTCCCACGTCGGAGATCGAACTCTCTGGTCGGGTCGGCATCGACGATTCGGGACGGCGTCGGTGAGTCGTCATTCGGGACGGTATCGACGATTCGGGGCGGCGTCGGTGAACCCCTCCGGTCGAGTGGTTCGAGACGTGTCGCTCCGATGTCAGACGCTCGCATGACGCCGACACAACGACTATACGTCGTCCGAGAGTTCCTATAAATAATGGCCTCGCTCACCGACCACCTATCCGATCTCGTCGAGGGCGCGGACGCGGTGCTGCTGTTCTCGCCGACCAGCTCGTTTTTTAATCGGTTCGAGGACGGCGACACGGAGATCGTCGTCGTCGCCCCCGACAACGATGTCGACGCCGAGGTGTTCGTCGAACTTCCCCTCCCGTTCGACAACGTCAAAGACCGGATCCGGTTCGGCATCGAGGGGGCGATGGACGCCGAGCTCGTCTCTGAGGGCGACGAAGTGGTCTGTATCGCGTCCGTCTTCGACGGCGGATCGGACGCGGTGATCCGCGTCACCGTCGATGAGACAGTCCACACCGGGATCTACGACCTGTTCGTCAACTCCCGGGCGGAGCCGAGCGTGATCCGCGACGTGTTCGAGGTCGCCATCGAACTCGGCCAGAAGGGACAGAAGGGGAAGCCGGTGGGCGCGCTGTTCGTCGTCGGCGACGCGGGAAAGGTGATGAACAAGTCCCGCCCGCTGTCGTACAACCCCTTCGAGAAGTCGCACGTCCACGTCGGCGACCCTATTGTCAACGTCATGCTCAAGGAGTTCTCGCGGCTCGACGGCGCGTTCGTCGTCTCCGACTCCGGGAAGATCGTCTCCGCGTACCGCTACCTCGAACCGGGTGCGGAGGGCGTCGATATTCCGAAGGGGCTCGGCGCGCGCCACATGGCGGGCGGCGCGATCACCCGGGACACGAACGCGACCGCGATCGTCCTCTCCGAGTCGGACGGGCTCGTGCGGGCGTTTAAGGCGGGAGAACTCGTCCTGGAGATCGATCCGGAGGAGTACTGATCCCGATGTCCGCGGTACCGACACCCCTCTCCGAGTTCGTTGCGTCTGTCCCCGACCGGATCTGGCTCGCCCTGTTCGTGCTGCTGTTCGGGCTGTTCGCGGCGTACGTCGTGGGCGCGATCAATCGCCGCCTGCTGACCCGCGCGGGCGTGCCGGAGGTGATCGAGGGGACCGCCTTCGAGCGAACCGCCCACGAGTTCGACACGTCGACGGTGCGGATCTTAGCGAAACTGTCGAGTTACTTTATCCTCGCCGTCGCTGTCATCGTCGCCTTGACGGTTGCCGACGTCAACTACCTCGAACAGTTCTGGTCGGGCGTCGCCGCGTTTCTCCCGCGGCTGTTCGTCGCCATCGTCGTCCTCATCGTCGGAGTCGTCGTCGGCGACAAAGCGGAGCTGCTCGTTGCCGAGCGCCTCCGCGGGATCAAGCTGCCCGAACTCGGCGTGTTGCCGCCGCTCGTCAAGTACAGCGTCGTGTACGTCGCCGCCCTGATCGCGCTCGGGCAGGTCGGCGTGCAGACGCTCGCGCTGGTCGTGTTGTTGGGTGCGTACGCGCTCGCAGTCGTGCTGTTCGCCGCGCTGGCAACGAAGGACCTCGTCGCGAGCGCGGCCGCCGGCGTGTTCCTCCTCCTCCGACAGCCGTACGGGATCGGCGACGAGGTGCGAGTCGCCGGCGAGCGCGGGATCGTCCAGGAGGTCGACCTGTTCGTCACCCGTATCGAGGCCGACGGCGAGGAGCACGTGGTGCCGAACCACTCGGTGTTCCGCGACGGGATCGTCCTCATTCGGGAGTGATCTCTCCCCGCGGTTGAACCCGCGGGCTTCCTCTTCGATTCGTTATCGGTGACGGAAGTCGCATGACATCGAGACAGACAAGTAATAGTGAATAGATATTGTATTATATGTGTTTAAATAATAGTCATTCTTAACTACATTCAACGCGTTTTGAACCGGAACTGTATTTACCAGAGATCTCGACTGTGCGGACATGCGAGAGCCTGCTGGCACCCGACTCCCGGTGATATTTGACGACCTCGATGTCGGCATCAATCTCCACGACCCGACCACGAACGAGATTCTCGACGCCAACGCTCGCTTGGAGGAGCTGTACGGGTACTCGGCGGACGTGCTTCGAACGATGGGCGTCGGGGACTACACGGCGCCGTCGACGAAGTTCTCACAAGACGAGGCGAACCGGCTGATCCAGCGCGCCGCGGACGGCGAGCCGCAGACCTTCCATTGGCAGATCGAACGGTCGAACGGGGAGCTCCGGTGGGTCCGCATCCACCTCAGTTCGACCTGCATCGACGGGGATAGGTGCGTCATCTCCGAGGTGCAAGACGTGACCGAGTATCGCGCTCGCGAGCGCCGCCTGCGCCTGCTCAGTCGGATCATTCGGCACAACCTGCGGAACAAGACGAACGTGATCATGGGGTACGCCGACAGGGTTAGGCAGGCGGTAGAAGACGAGACGATCGAACAGGAGATCGAGACGGTCCTCGACATCACGACCGAGGTGGGCGGGCTGAGCGATTCGGTGAAACAGATCGAAGAGATCGCCGAACCCGACGCAACGGAGCGCTCGCAGACCGATCTCCGGGCGGTCGCTCGCTCGCTCGTCGCCGACGCACGAGAGACACATCCGAACGCGAGTTTCTCGGTGATCGCGCCGGAGTCCGTCTGGGTCATCGCCGATAAGGGGATCCGCTACGCGATCGAACACGCCGTTCGGAACGCGGTCGAGCACAACGACCGAGAGACGCCGTCGGTGACGGTGTCGGTCGAGAGCGGCGACAGGGACGGTCACGGCGTGGTCCGCGTCGCTGACGACGGGCCGCCGATCCCGGACACGGAGGTCGAAGTGCTCAAGCAAGACGTGGAAACCAGCAGCACGTATCACGGTACGGGGGTCGGCCTGTGGGTGATACTGTGGTGCGTCGAATCCCTCGGCGGCGAGCTCGTTTTCGAGGAGAACACGCCGCGCGGGAACGTCGTCTCGATCTCGCTTCCGAAGGCCGCCGAGCCGCCGTCCGGCGACGAGTAGCCGGTCCTCTGGCGGTCGCCACCCGTGTCTCCCGCGGTCGCTCCCCTCCGCCGTTCCCACGCCGTGGGAGCACCTATCACGATATATCACTGCGGGCGACGGATGACCGCACATGAGCCACGACGCCACCGACGCCTGCGACGGATGGGACGGCAGCGAGTGCGAGGGCACGGTCCACTGTCCGCCGCGCTGTCCGCGCTTCGTGGACAAGCAGGGGGCTCGGTGGACGATCCGGCCCGGAGTCAGCGAGGACGCCGCGGCCCTCGCGGAGATGTACGAGGGCTTCGGGACGGCGGACCGCGCGCAGGGGCTCCCGCCGGTGACCCGGAGCCGCAGGGCCGACTGGCTCGAGACGATGCTCGCCGACGGGAGCAACGTCGTCGCCGAGCGGAACGGCGAGCCCTTCGGTCACGCCATGTACACGCCGACCGACGCGGCTCGCCCCGAACTCGCGGTCTTCGTCCACCCCGAGATGCAGGGGCGCGGCGTGGGAACGGAGCTCTGCCGACACGTTATCGCCGACGCCGACGCCGGAGACCGCGAGGGGCTCGAACTCCACGTCGAGAGCGGGAACCGGGTCGCACGGAGCGTCTACCGGACGGTCGGCTTCGAACTCGCCGACCGCAGGGGGGACCTCCGGATGACCCTCGACCTCGACGACCCGATCGCGACCGAGGTGCGCTGGCCGCCGCTCGCCCGCGAGGGGACGGCCGAGTCGCTCCCGCGGGAGCCGCTTCCGATCGAATTCGACGGGGTGCGAGTCGCCGGCGCCGACGACTAGCGGTAGCCGACCCTGGTGACCGATAGCGAGAGTAGGTGTGTCAGTTTGGTTGATCGGTTGTTTATAAGTGATCGAGTGGTGTTGCTGTCGGGTGTTTATAAGTCTCAGACAGAACGGTGAACACCTCCAAAGCCCCAGCAGCGACGACTCGCGCTGCTCGGTGCGCTCCTCGCTCGCGCTGCTCGCTGCGGTGCTTCCATCGTCATCAGAACGCGAAGCGTTCTGATTGGCTCACGAGAGCTCCGCTCTCGTGAACGCCTGCGCCGCCCTCGCGGCTGCCCCTTTGAGTCCCGCCCGACCGCACAGCCTCACGCCTCCCCAGCCTCGTCGCTCGCTTCGCTCGCGACTCCCTCGCACCGTCGGTTCGCGGCCCGCAAGGCCGCTCACCGGGACGCGCCGACCGCACCGTCATTTATAAGCGATCGTCGTCGTCGCTCACAATCATTTAAATATCGTGTCGACACCGGCGAACTGCAACACTCACTCCCGCTATCGGTCAATACGTATCGTCCAGTGACCAGCTGTTTCAGACAAGAATACGTCTGAAGAGAGGATCTCGACAGAGCCGAATGATCGAATTACGGGCGCACGGAGGCTCCTCCCGAACACGTACCGCCCCGACCGCAACGATTACGCCCGGCGGACCCCACGATACCGTAGCCGTGGAGGACGCCATCGAGTGGCTGCGGAACCGACCGTTCTACGAGGGACAGATCGCGGAGCACCGCCGTCTGCCCGCCCGCGAGCCGGCGTACCGCGACGTCGATCTTGCCCCCCGGATGGCCGACGCGCTCGCGAAAGACGGGATCGACCGCCTCTACCGGCACCAGGTCGAGGCGATCGAGGCGGTCCGCGACGGCGACGACGCCGTACTCGCCACCGAGACCGCGAGCGGGAAGTCGCTCGCGTACACCGTGCCCGCCTTCGAGGCCGCGATGGACCACGGGGGACGGACCCTCTACGTCGGCCCCCAGAACGCGCTGATCGCGGACCAAGAGGAGTCGCTGTCGGAGCTAGCTCACGGGCTCGGCTTCGGAAGCGGCGTCTCGGTCGAATCGTACACCGGTCGGCTCTCGCGGGGCGAGAAGCGGGACGTGCGCGACCGGGAGCCGACCGTGTTGCTGTCGAACCCGGACATGCTTCACTACGCGCTGCTGCCGTACGCCGGGCGCCTGTGGGACTGGTTCTTCTCGTCGCTGGAGTACGTCGTGATCGACGAGGTGCACAGCTACCGCGGGGTGTTCGGCTCGCAGGTCGCCATGACCCTGCGCCGGCTCGCGCGGACCTGCGAGCGGTTCGGGTCGAGCCCGCAGTTCGTCTGCTGCTCGGCGACGATTAACAATCCCGTCGAGCACGTCGCAACCGTGACCGGCCGCGATCCCACCGGGATCACGCTCGTCGACGAGGACACCTCGGGTCGCGGGCCGCGCGACTGGGTGCTGTGGAACCCGCCGGAGTACGACGACGACTGGCAGGAGCGCGGGAGCGGCCGTCGGAAGTCGAGCCACACGGAGAGCAAACGGCTCTTCGTCGACCTCGTGACGGCGGGCGCGCAGACGCTGGCGTTCACGCGGGCCAGACAGACCGCGGAGCAGTACGCGACCGACAGCGCGAGCGACCTCCGAGAGCGGGGCGAGCGCGGGCTCGCGGGGAAGGTCGGCGCGTATCAGGCGGCCTTGAACGACGATCGGCGCCGCGAGATCGAGGCGGACCTCCATTCCGGCGACCTCCGGGGTGTCTGGTCGACGAGCGCCCTCGAACTCGGCGTCGACGTGGGCGGGCTCGACGCCGTGATTTTGGACGGCTACCCCGGCACGCGGATGTCGGCGTATCAGCGCGCGGGGCGGGCGGGCCGCGGCGACGACCCGGCGCTCGTGGTGATGGTCGGCGGCGAAGACCAGCTTGATCAGTACCTGATGCGCAACCCGAGCGATTTCTTCGAGGCGCCGCCGGAGGACGCGATCTGCGACCCCGAGAACGGGCAGCTGCTTCCAGGACATGTCGCTTGTGCGGCCGACGAGAGCTGGCTCTCGCCCGCCGACGAGCGGTTCTTCGGCGAGACGTTCCCGGGCGTCGTCGCGGACCTGACCGACGAGGGAATTTTGGATAGGCGGGAGGTCGCCGACGGGATCCGGTGGACACACGCCGGGTCGTCGAGCCCGCAGCAGGCCGTGAGCCTCCGGACCGCCGGGGACCGCGAGATCGACCTGATCGACTCCTCGCGCAACGAGACGGTCGCCTCGCTCGGGTTCGGGGACGCGCTCCGCGACGCGCACCCGGGAGCGATCTACCACCAGCAGGGCCGAACTTACGAGGTCACGAATCTCGACCTCGACCGCGATGTGGCCGAACTGCAGTCGTCGTGGGCCGATTACTACACCCAGCCGCTCACCGAGAAGGACATCGTCGTGAACGCGGATCTCGGCGAACGCGAGCTGTCGGCCCGCCCGGACGTGCCGGTCCGATTCGCGGACGTGACCGTCACGGAGCAGATCACGGGGTTCGTCCGGAAAGACACGGCGACCGGCGAGTCGCTCGGGGAGTCAGTGCTGGATCTCCCGGAGACGACGCTGCGGACGAAGGCGCTGTACTTCCCGGTTCCGGGGGACATCGAGTCCGAGATGCGCGCGCTCGGGGCCCGTGACGCCGACGCTGACGGCACGAACGAGGCGGCCGACGCCGACGACACGGAGGCGGTGACCGACGGCGGCGAAGGTCTGTCGGGCGGTGAGCACGCCTTCAACGGCGGGATCCACGCGGCCGAACACGGTATCATCTCGCTGTTCCCCTTCCACCTGCTGTGTGACCGCGCCGATATCGGGGGCATCTCGACGCCGTACCACCCGCACACCGACGCCCCCGCGGTGTTCGTGTACGACGGCCACCCCGGCGGCGTCGGGCTCACGCGCCGCGGCCACGAGCGGATCGAGGAGCTGATGGCCCGCACGGCCCGGCTCATCGACACCTGCGACTGCGAGGGCGGCTGTCCGGCCTGCGTCCAGTCACCTCACTGCGGCAACGCCAACGAGCCGCTGGCGAAGGCGCCGGCCGTGCGGCTGTTGGAGGCGCTGACGACGGACGAGTGACACCCGGTGCTTTCACGGTCCTCGCACCCGTGCCGAACCCATGGAGCTGTTCTGGCACCGACGGGACCTCAGAGTCGCCGACAACGTCGGGCTCGCGGCGGCGACGGGGACGCGCGACGACGGCCGGGGACCGGCCGCGCCCGTATTCGTCTTCGACCCGGACGTGCTCGACCACGCGAGCGATGTGCGGGTCCGTCGCCTGCTCGACGGACTCGCGGCGCTGCGGGACGACTATCGCGACCGCGGCAGCGACCTCCTCGTCGCCCGCGGCGCCCCCGAGACCGTCCTCCCCGAACTGGCCGCCGCGCTCGACGCCGAGCGCGTCGTCTGGAACCGGGACTACTCGGGGCTCGCTCGCGAGCGCGACGCGGGCGTGCGGACGGCGCTCAACGACGCCGGAATCGACCGCGAGGTACTCCACGACGCGGTGTTACACACCCCGGAGTCGATCCGGACCAACGCCGGCGACCCGTACTCGGTGTATTCGTACTACTGGAAGAAATGGACCGACCGCGTGGCCGATCCGCCGGCGCCGACGCCCGATGCGGGCGATCTCGTTGACGCCGGCGATCTGACGGCAGCAGTGGGGACCGATGGCGGCGCCGAGACCGACGGTGGTGCCGCGATCGACCGCGTCGCCGTCGGCGACCTGCCTGCGCCCGCCGATTTGGGGTTCGCAGAGCCCGAAGCGGATGTCGGTCCCGCCGGCACCGAGGCGGCCCGCGATCGGCTCGACGACTTCCTCTCGGAGGCGGTGTTCTCGTACGACGCCGAGCGCGACTACCCGGCGCGAGAGGCGACCTCGCGCATGTCCGCGTTCCTGAAGTACGGCGAGATAGGGGTGCGAGAGGCGTACGAGGCGACGAAAGACGCGATGGCGATGGCGGAGGAAAAGACCGGGGAGCGAGACGAGGGCGGTGACCATGAGGACGGCGACGACGAGGGGCCCGTCGCCGCCGTCGAGGAGTATCAGAAACAGCTCGCGTGGCGGGAGTTCTACACGCAGGTGCTGTACCACAACCCCGAGGTCGTCACCGAGAACTACAAGGAGTACGAGGAGGGAATCGCGTGGCGCGACGACCCCGACGAGATCGCGGCGTGGAAGCGTGGCGAGACGGGGTACCCAATCGTCGACGCCGGGATGCGCCAGCTCCGTGAGGAGGCGTTCATGCACAACCGCGTGCGGATGATCGTCGCCTCCTTCCTCACGAAGGACCTGCTCGCCGACTGGCGCCACGGCTACGACTACTTCCGCGAGACACTGGCCGACCACGACACCGCCAACGACAGCGGCGGGTGGCAGTGGGCGGCCTCGACGGGGACCGACGCACAGCCCTACTTCCGCATCTTCAACCCGATGACGCAGGGAGAGCGGTACGATCCCGACGCCGAGTACATCAAGAGATACGTTCCCGAGCTTCGGGGGCTCGACGCCGACCTCATCCACGAGTGGCACGAGCTGTCGCCCACGCAGCGCGCGAACGCGGCGCCCAACTACCCCGCGCCGATCGTCGATCACTCGGAGCGGCGCGAAGAGGCGTTAGCGATGTATAAGCGGGCGCGTGGCGAGGATCCGGACGAGTAGGAATCGCCGTGGTTGACGTGGTCGACGCGGGCGCCGATCACTCGCCGTCGATCAAGAACGTTCGGCACTGCTCGACCATTCGGTCGGTGAACTCCCGTGAGATCCGACCCTGCGGATTCGCCACCGCTCGGTGTTTGATCGTCCCGACCACCCACGGCGAACAGTACGAGGTTTTGTCCGGATTCTGTCCCGTCTCCCACTCGTCACCGACCTCGTAGTTCGCGGGGAGATCGCTCGTCGTGAGCGCGGCACAGACGTACTCCTCGCCGGGATACGGGAGATTCTGCGCGGCGAGGATCAACCAGAGTCGGGGTTCGTCCCGCGTTTGAACGGATCCGGCGCCCAGAACACGTCGCCCTTCCGATACGGGTCACTCACGATCGGTGCGCGGGTCGACCGCGTGTTCCTGCCAGTCGTCGTACGTCGGCTGCTCGTCCTCGCGGCTCGCGGCGGTCACCCCTGCGTGGGCTCCGGTGGCATCGAGGCTCCGAACGTGGTCGCTGATCCGCCAGTATATCCCTTTGTGGTCGACCCGCCCGCCCTCGTGGAGCCGAGCGAGGGTCGGTCCGACGGACCCCTTCGCGATCCCCGTCGCGTCCGCGATCTCGCTCTGTGTGAACGCCTCGTCCGCGTGGTCTTCGAGGAACGAGAGAACCTCGTGGGCGTTCGTTCCCGGTGTGGGGCCGTCGTCCGGATCGCGCATCGAGTCGAACCGATCGGCGCTGATGGGCATCTCGGGTGTACTGTTTGTATCGAATGTATTAGCCGTTTGGGGTCGACAGGGTACCAGAGTGGTGCGCTCGCTGCAGGACGGCGTCTCGTGGCGCAGATCCGATTTCCGTGACGCCGATCCCGTTTAAAACAGCGCCTCGTTCTCGTCGAGCAGGTGCGCCGGACCGCCGACCTCCCAGATGTCGGTGTCGATACCGATCTCGGCGATCCGCTCTTCGACTTCCTCGGCGTGGCCGGCCAGCGTGTTGACGTACACTGAGGCGCCCGTATCGGTCGAGAAGTAGACGGGAACGCCCTCCTCGCGGAGTTCGCGGACCGCGTTGAACACGGCGATCGTCTCCGGCTGCCAGTACACCCACCCCGCGGGGCCGGTCATCGTGGTGGCCGTCAGGGAGAGGGAATCGTGCTCGGCCGTCCCGCAGATCCGGTCGAAGTCGCCCTCTCGGAGGGCGTCGGTCATCTCGACGAGCTGGTCTTGCACGTGGGCGGTCCGCGCCTGCATCATGTGGCTCGCGGCGGCCTCGCGGTGCGCCTCTTCCGTCTCCTTATAAGCCGGGACGTGAGCGGCGACGATCCGGAGGTCCTCTTCCGGGTCGAAGCCGTCGTCGCCCACGCCCACGTCGAGTCGGTGCGAGCGGCAGTCCTCGTCGTTGAGCCCGGCGTCGAGCCGGGAGTACGCGCCGGTCACCGAACGGGCCGCGGAGGAGGAGCCGCGACGGGCGACGGTGGAGATATCCGGTAAAGTGAGGTCGAGGCCAGCGGCCTCGGTGAGCGCGAGCGCGGCGGCCGCGAACCCGGACGACGACGAGCCGAAGCCGATGTTCGACGGGAAGGAGTTCTCGCTTTCCAGCCGGACCGCGGCGTCGACGCCGGCCAGTTCGCGGACGTGCTCGACGACCATATCGATGCGTTCCGCGGCGCGTCCGTCGACCTCCTCGTCGCCGATGACGTATACGTCCTCGCTCGCGTCGGGCTGCCACTCGACGGTGGTCGTCGTCGCGGTCGGGGCGGTACAGAGGCTGATGCTGTCGTGGTACGGCAGTCGGAGTTCGGGGTCGCGCATCCCGTGGTACTTGACGAGGCCCTGAATCGGGTGGGCTCGCGCGGTGGCCTTCTCGGTCATACCTCGGGAAGCGTCCGGCGGGGGATTAGTCGTTGCGATGGGCGGGAGAAAACCGATGTTGCCGTCGAACGCTCAGTACGTCTCGACGTCGAGACCGTCGATGCGCTCGAAGTGGTCGTGATTACGAGTCACGACAGGCTCGTCGTTCAACAACGCGGTCGCTCCGATGATGCAGTCTTCCCTGTCGATCTCCTCATCACGGGCGCGAAGCGAGCCAGAAATCTTTCCGGCCTTTCGCATCACGGTCTCGTCGGCGACGACCGCGTGGCACGTGTCGAGTACGTCGAGGATCGCCTGTCGACGCTCCTCTGGAGCGTTCAACTGCGGGACCGCTTCGTACAGTTCGAGCACCGTTATTGAAGAGACCTTTTCCGGTCGATTCTCTCGTTCAATGAGGTCGAGATATTGAATCGCGTCCCGATCGTCGTGTAGAACGTCGATGATGAACGTCGTGTCCTCGATCATTCGTCGCTCCGCACGTCCGCATCGAGGCGTTCGCGCCGATCGCGGGAACGGGACCGCCCCTCCTCGACGAGGGATTCGAGTTCGTCGGCTTCGTCCTCTGAAAGGATCCCCGCGACTTCCGTCCACGACCGCTCGCCGGCGATCCGCTTGACCACGTCGGAAAACGACTCACCCTCCCGCTTGTGCGATTTGAGCCGCTCATAGGCCTCCTCGTCGAGCGAGATCGTTTTCGTCGACATCACAGTACACAGTTACGTGTATTTATTTATAAATGTCAGCGCCGACGCCGGCCGTCCACGCAGTTCGCTCCGCCTCTTTCTACGTCTCCCTCACCCCCTTCCGTCCCCGCGACGGCGACGCGATCGAGGGGAACCCTTTTTGACGGGTCGGCCGGTACTCCGCGCTATGACCGAGTACACCGTCGAGTTCGTCGGCACCGGTGAGACGATCGAGGTGGCCGACACAGAGACGATCCTCCAGCCCTGCATCGAGGAGGGGATCGCTCAGGAGTACTCCTGCCGCGTCGGGATGTGTCTCGCCTGCTCCGCGGAGATCGTCGAAGGCGAGGTGACCCAGCCGGCGGCCCGCGGGCTCACCGACGAGGAGGCCGAGGAGTACGCACTCACCTGCATGGCGCGCCCGCAGTCCGATCTGAAGCTCGATCGCGGCAAGTACCCGCCGAGCATCGAGGACGACGCGGCGACCGACGCGAGTGACGTTGACGGGGCGGCGGCAGACGACGACTGAGACGTGGCGTGTGATCGGTTGAGCCTTTTTAAGCGGAACGCGATGCGTGGCGAGTTGGCCGAGCGTTTATAAATTGTTGACGTCGGATCGGCGATACACACCTCCAAAGCCCCAGCCGCGGCGACTCGCGCGACTCGCTGTGCTCCTTTGAGTTCCACCCCGACCGCCTCGCAACCGCAGCCTCACACCTCCCCAGCCTCGCCGCTCGCTCGGGGCTCCCCTTCGGTCGCCCGCGTCGCTCGCGGCGTCCCTCGCGCGGGCGGTTCGCGCCCTCCGGGCGCTCACCGGCGCACGCCACCGCACACCATTTATAAGCGATCGTCGCTCAGTTCTCGAACCCGTTCTCCGCGACGAGGGTCCGAACCCCGACATACGCGACCCCGGCGATACCGACGTAGGCGACCACCAGCGCGGTCGTCGTCACGTCGGCGCTGTCGATCGCGAGCCGAGCGACCGCGTTCGCGGGCCCGCCGGCCATCGCCGTGGCGCCACCGAAAAGGACCAGCACGCCGATCGAGTAGAGGAACTGCGCCGCGCGTCGATCGGGTGCGAGTGCGGAGATAGCGATCGCGAGCGCGACGACCAGCGTGGTGAGGGCGGTCATGAGGACGAGGATCGAGGGGACGTTCGCGACCGGCGTCCCGTTCACGCGGAGGAGGAGGAGCCACAGGAGCGCCTGTCCGGGGGCGATCGCGACCGCCGCCAGCGCCTTCCCGTCGACGATCTCGCCGAGCGTGACGGGGGCGACGCGGAGCAACTCGAAGGTGCCCTCGTCGATCTCCTCGGTGATCGAGTCGACCACGAGCGACCCCGAGATGAAGACCGGGAGGAAGACGAGTACCGGGATCAACACGGTGTAAGTGAACGTGAAGTACGGACTGGTCCCGGTGCGCTCGGGCAGCGGGAGCGGCGACTCGCTCAGGAACGCGACCCGGTCCGCACGCTCCTGTCGCTCGTAGGTCTGGAGCAGATCGCGGAGCTGGACGACGATCACGGTGGTCTCAACCGTGGCGTCCGGGGCGGTGACCGTCACCGAGATCCCGCCGTTGTCGTTCCGGTTCGCGACCACCACCGCGTCGGCGGCGTTACGGTCGAAGGCGAGCCGCGCCGCCCCGGCGTCCTCGTAGCGCGTGACCGAGGCCCCGCCGACCTCGCTCGCGGCGCGTTCGAGGTCGGTCACGGCGTCGCCGGCGCCCGCCACCTCGACCTCTGCACCGCCGAGCGATCCGGGGTCGTACATCGAGACGAGCCCGACCACGAGGAACGACGAGAACGCGGCGATGAACAGCTGGATCGCGATCGCGAGCAGGATCGTCTTCTCCGCGCGCAACCCCGACAGCTCTCGCCCGGCGATCGTCAGCCGGCTGTCCCGGTTACGCATAGAGGCGCACCACCCCGAAGTTGTACGCCGCGTGAAGCAGCGTCGCCAGCGCCAGCGTCAGGACGTAGTACGTCCGGCTCCGGCTCGCGCCCACTGCGGCGACGGTCGTCGCGAACCCGTGAAGCAGGAGGGGCGCGAAGAACAACCCCACAATGGCGATCGGCGGGAGCCCCTCCATCCCCGCCACGCTCCCGAACGCGGCGCGGCCGACGTACAGCTCCGTGAGCCCGACCGCCTGCACGACCGCGGTGGCCTTCTCCGCGAGGAAGAAGCCGACCGCGGAGGCGGTCCCGACCGCGACGGCGACCCGATCGGTCCGGGCGAAGGCGCCGCGCTCGAACCCGGCGTAGAGGTGGATGCTCTTGGCAAGTTCCTCGATGAACGCGATTGTCACCAAGAGCACGGGGATCGACACGGTCACCGGCAGTGCGAAGAGTAGCGCGACGGCCAGCAGCTCCGCGACGAACACGAAGGGGATCGTGCAGGCCGTGAGGAACGCGATCGGCGCGAGCGCACGGAGTCGTTCTCGCGGCGACCTGCCGCCCGAGTTCGGCTTCCCAATACCCGAGAGTCGCACCGCCAGCGCATCGAGGAACTTCCGCCCGACCGGCTTCTGGGTTAACATGTCCTCCTCGCGGTAGACCCCGAGCCCGAGCCCGAACAGGAGCGCCGCCCCCACCGCCATCGGGCCGGTCGAGAAGAGGATTTCGCCGATTCCCACCGCCTCGCCCTGCAGATCGAAGACGACCAGCGTGAGCGGCGACACCAGCGCCACGGGCGTGACGTTCGTGAAGATCGCTGGCACGAACGCGTACGTCGTGAGGAGGACGCTCACGCCGACCGTGACGAAGGTGAGCTCCTTGAACGACCGCGCGAACATCGCGCCGACGAACGTGGCCGCGAGGAAGGTCAACGCCACCGGAAGCACGGCGATCACCGAGAGCGCCCCGCCGCCGACGGCGACTGCGATGAGCGTCGTGACGAGCGCCGCGACCGCGACGTACGGGAGCGTCTTCCCCGCGACGATGTCGACCGGCGAGAGCGGCGTGACGAGCAGGGGCTCCCCGCGCCGGTTCGTCCGCTCGTCGAGGACCGACGAGCCGTACGCCTGGATGAGGAAGTTCATCGGCACGAGAAAGACGAACGCGAGGAGGAGCGAGACGAACGGGAAGGGCGGCGAGATCGACCCCGGCGACCCGACCGTGTCGGCGCCGAACGCCGCGCCGCCAACCGAGGGGACGGCGAATCCGCCGTTATCTCCATCGTCGCCCCCGCTGCCCTCGCTCGCGGTGTCGCCGCCGGTGAGCCCGCCGTCGGTACCTCCGCTCGCGTCGCCCGAATCGTCGCCACTGGCGCGTCCGGAGCCGCCGTCACTCTCGGAGCCGTCCCCGCCGAGCGTCGAGCCGTCGTCGAGCCCGCTGGTCCGGCCGATGTACTGGAGCGTGACGGTGATCGGGAACGCGGCGGTCCGATTCTCCTCGGCCGCCATCAGTCGCTCGTTGTGCGCCTTGACTGCCTCCCGGAACTCGGCGGCCGCGGCCTCGCCCTTCCGCGTGTCGCTGGCGCGAACGGCAACGGTCTCGATCGACCCACTCTGCCTGCCGTCAAACACGACAAGGTCGGCCGTGTCGCCGAGCGCGGCGCTCCCGAGAGGGACCGCTGTGAGTGACGGCTCGGCCTCGACCGCATCCGCGTACGGGGAGTCGCCGTCGACGGCGACCCGGTACACGTCGCGGTCGACGTCGAGCCCGACGACGCCGGCCGCGAGCCCGCCGCCGAGGACGCCGCCGGCGACGAGTAGGAGCGCGAGCGCCGCGAGCAGGGTCCGCCGGTCGACGCCGCCGCTCGCCCGAACCGTCTCCCAGCGAGCGACGCGGAGGATCCGGCGAAGGCGACGCTGTGCGCCCCGAATACGGTGCCGAACTCGGTCGCTTCGGTCGGTCACTCGGCCTCCTCCGATTCCGTCAACCGATCCGTCTCTGTCTCCGCAGTCGACGCTGCGTCCCCACCGCCCCCGGTGTACCGCCCCGGCATCGGCCGCCCGACGATGTCGAGGAACACGTCCTCCAAGCTCGGCTCTCGCGTGCGGATGTCGACGACCTCGCCGCCCGCCGCGGCGGCGGCTTCGCGAACCGCCGCGACCGCGTCCATCGTCGGGACAGTCGTGCGGAACCGGTCGCCGACTTCCTCGATCGCGGCGTCGATGTCGTCGAAGATATCTGCCAGCGCGTCGGTTCGGGCCGGAGACACGTCGGTGAACACGCGGTAGGTCGTCTCGCCGTGTCGCTCGCGGATCCCGTCGACGCTGCCGCGGGCGACGATCCGGCCCTCGTCCATCACCGCGACGCGATCGCAGACGGATTCGACGTGATAGAGGTTGTGCGCGGAGAACACGACGGTCTTTCCGGTCGAACGCAGCTCGCGGGTGAACTCAAGCACGGAGTTCGTCGTCACCGGATCGAGCCCCGAGGCCGGCTCGTCGTACACGAGCACGTCGGGGTCGTTGACCAGCGACCGGGCGATGGCGACCTTGCGTTTCATCCCCTTCGACATGTCGCCGAGGCGGCGCTCACGGTGGTCCAGTTCGAGTCGGTCGAGCGCGGCCTCGATCCGCTCGTTCGCGGCCTTTCGCGGCACGTCGTACAGGTCGGCGAAGAAGCGCAGATACGACAGCGGCGTCATCTCCTCGTAGAGGGGCGACTCCTCGGGGAGAAACCCCAACTGCCGGCGCATCTCCGGGTCGTCCGAGGCGAAGCCGGCGACCTCGACCTCGCCGTCGCTGGGGTCGACGAGCCCGGCGAGCACCTTCAGCGTCGTCGTCTTCCCGGCGCCGTTCGGGCCGACGATGCCGAACACCTCGCCTTCCGCGACGGAGAAGGTGCTGTCGACGACGGCCGCGAAGTCGCCGTACGTCTTCCGCAGCCCCTCCACTTCGATCATGCGCTCGGCTCCACCGTCGGGCGGGTTAAAGCCACGCCCGCGGCTATCACCCGCGAGAACGCGGCGGGTGGGATGTATTTCGGACTCGTTAGTCGTCGGCCCAGGCGTCGCCGTGGGCGCGATAGCCGTCGAACTCCCCGTTATCGATCTCGCGTTCGATCTCCCGGCGCGTCTCCGCGTCGAGTTTGACCACGTGACAGAGCGGGTGCCCGGGGGCGGCGACCGGGTTCTCCAGCGACCCGACGATCAGCCCGTCGAAGGGGGCCTCGATCGCGTGCTCCTCCGTTTTGAAGTGGTTCGTGATGGTGCAGATCGTCTCGCCCTCGTAGACGAGCGGGTAGGGGCCCCACTCCATCTCGACGAGTCCGCCGGTGTCGGCGCGGAGCCACCGCTTTGTGCTGTCGGCGGCGGTCGACTGGAACCACCCCGGCCAGTGGACCGCCTCGCCGGGCGTGAGCTCGTACTCGGCGAGGACGCTCTCGACCCCCTCCAACGCCTTCTCGATGAGCACCGGCTGGAACCGGTGTGCGCGCCCCATCTCGACCGTGACGGTCGGGATCCCGTCCGCGGTCGCCGTCGACCGGAGCGACCCCTCGTCGCCGGATCCGTACAGCACCACGTTCGTCGCGTACGCCCGCGCGAGTCGCCGGACTTCGGGGTTGTCGAGGTCGGCCCGGGCGTGGTAGATCGTCGTCCGATTCTGGGTCGACGTGTGGAAGTCGAGGCCGAGATCGCACTGCGCGACGAATCGTCGATAGATGCGGTTGGCCATTCGCTCGGTGGTGTTCGAGCGCTCCTTCCCCGGGAACGACCGGTTCATGTCCTGGTCGTAGATGGGGGTGTCGCGCCGCTGTGCCTCGTAGGCGGGGACGTTACACACGTGGAGACAGACCAGCGTTCCGTGGAGGTCTCCGGGCGAGTACCGGTCGGCGACTTCTTGAACGACTTTGACCCCGTTGAGCTCGTCCCCGTGGATCCCGGCGCTCAGGAACAGGGTCGGCCCGCCGGCCTCGCCGTTGATGATCGTCACCGGTATCTCGATCGGGTCGCCGAGATACGTCTCGCCGATCTCGTACCGAATCCGTCGCTTCTCACCGGGCTCGACCTCGGCGTCGTACCGGAACGGCTTCGGGTCGGGAACTGCGTCGCTCATGTCCGGGGGTCACGGCACGGGGACAAAACCCCTCGGACCGCCGGGAGCCGCACGCCGGTTTCGGTAGTTCGACCGTCGAGCGGTCGGTCGAACGATCTCGACGGTTCCGTCCGCGTCAATCCGTGTACGGCTTCTCGATATTCGCGTCGCCGCTGATGTACGCGTTCATCCGACGGGTGATCCCGTCGAACAACGTGATGAGCGGCGAGAGGACGCGCTCGACCAGTCGGATCGGGGATGCGATCCGCAGCGACCACCGCTCGGCGTTTCCGAGGCCGAACGCCTTGGGGACGATCTCGCCGAACACGAGGACGAGAAAGCTCGTACACACGGTCGCCACCGCGACCGCGGCACCGGAGGGGAGGTAACTGGCAACCAGAACGGTCACGATACTCGATATCGCGATGTTGACGACGTTGTTCCCGACGAGCAGCGTCACCAGCAGCCGGTGGGGGTCGTCGTAGAGCTCCTTCAGGACCTGCGCTCGGGGATCGTCCGTGGCGGCCTGCCGCTCGAACCACTCCGCCGGCAGCGAGAAGATCGCGGTCTCCGAACTCGAGAAGAACGCGCTGAGCGCCAGTAACACCGTCACCGTTACGATCCCGGCTAACCCGAGTGTGACTCCGACCATACGACATATTCAAAAACGAAATCAAAGAGGGTGTCGGCCGGACGCCCGCGATCGAAGCGGACACGCTCCGCTCCCGCTTCGGCGATGAAACGGTGTCAGTGACTTCGCCAGTATTCAGAAATCGAATTCGCGCTACTCCTCTTCTTCTTCCTCTTCTGCGACGGGTCCTCGTCCTCGTTCCCAGACTCCTTTCGCCGAGGTGTCGTTCGGTGCCCTGTGTGAGACGTCTTTCATGGTGTCGCGATCGTTTGCCATCTTGGAGCAGGGTAGCGAGGATCCCCGTATTAACCCTTCGTGGAAAGAGATAATGAGTCCTGATACCATATAAGGAATTAATATATGTTGGCTTAACTGCAACGGGACCGTTGAACGGATCGTGACTTATCGGTCTCGTTTCGGCGACGAATCGGACGCATGTTTCGATATCGGAGGGTGTGGCGCCGAATCGGCGTCGACGGTCGTCCGCGAGGGAGCGACGCTCGCCGTGGGTCGCGATGTCGCGGTCGCGCCGGCGGTCGCCGCCGAGGCGCTCCGCGACACCCACACGTGGCCCGACTGGGGGCCGGCTATCGACGCAGTCGAAAGCGGCGATCGGTACGTGACGACCGGAACGACGGGGCGGGTCCGCGTCGGCGGCGCGTGGCTCCCGTTCCGCGTGACCGCGTGCAACGGGCGACGCTGGGACTGGCGGATCGCCGGGATCCCTGCGACCGGCCACCGCGTCGACAGCTACGCCGGCGAGTCCGACCGTAGCCGCGTTGTCGTCGAGGTACCGATCGTCGCAGCCTGGTACGTTACCGTCTGTCGGCGCGCGCTCGACCGGTTCGCGGCGCTGGTCGAGGAGCGGTCGGGAGAGCGATCGGTCGCCATCGCCATCGACGATTTCACCGATACCGACGCCGACGACAATACCGATACCGACGCCGACGACAATACCGATACCGACGCCTGACGACTCTCGTTCGTTCTGCAAACCGCTTACTTCTCGTACCCTTCCTCGAACGGGTCGATCTCCTCACTGCCGGGCTCCTCCTCGTCGCGGGTGAACCCCGGGCCCTCCGTCGCCAGCTCGAAGACGAGCCCGTCGGGGTCGCTGAAGTAGATGCTCTTGAAGTAGGTGCGGTCTTTCACCTCGGAGACGCGCACCCCCTGCTCGCGGAGGTGGTCTCGCCACTCGCGGAGCGTCTCCTCGTCTTCGACGCCGAACGCGAAGTGATGGCTCGCCCCCGGGCCGGGCGCCCCCTGCGAGCCCGGGTACTCGAAGTAGGTGACGGTAGTCCCCGGCTCGCCGGTCGGCGTCGAGGAGAAGTAGTAGTGGGGCGTCCCCGGATCGTCGTAGTTCTGCGTCCGCTTGACCGTGTACCAGCCGAGCGCGTCCTCGTAGAACGCGACGGTCTCGTCCATGTCGGTGCAGATGTTCGTCACGTGGTGCAGTCCGGTGGTGGGCGGGGCGTCGGTCATGATTGTGTGGCAGGTGATCGCGGAGTCAGTTAGTCGTGCTGGCAGCTACAAAAACGGTCAAACCGCACGCGCGTCGTTCAGAACGATTGCGGCCGGCTCAGAACAGCCCGAGACCGAGCGCGTACGGCCACGCGGTGCCGCCGACGGCCAGCAGCGCGAGCGCGGCGCCGGCACCGTAGACGTTCTTGAGGAAGCTCGTCATCTCGCTCTGCCTCTCCTCCGGGTCGTCGATCGACCAGAAGTCGTGCATCGTCACGGCCGAGATGAGCAGGAAGGCGGCGAGGGCGCCGGCCGCGAGGACCGGGAACGCACCGGCTGCGACGCCGAGCCCGCCGAGAACCAGAACGAGCCCGGAGGCGATCACCGAGAAGCGCGGCGCCGGGAGCCCCTTGAACTCGGCGTAGCCGGCCATGGTGTCGACGTCCATGAAGTGGTTCAGACCCATGAATGCGAGCGTGACGCCGAAGAGCAGTCGGCCGAGCAGGAACAGTTCGCCCGCGAAGGGGGAGTCGAATTGGAGCGGTATCGTTGTGAGTTCAGCTGACATCGTGTAACCACATATACGGACGTAACCTATTTATCGATTCCCGGACAATAGGGTAAGCAGGTAACCTCGATGTCATCGCAGGATCTCGCCGGCTCAGAACCGGCGAAAACGGCCGAATCAGAGCCCGAAACGGACACGTCTTCGACCCCGGAGACGCCGTGTCCGGTGGTCGACTCGCTCGAACAGATCGGCTCGCGCTGGCGGCTCGTCGTCCTCCACGAGCTGTTGAACGGCGAGTCCCGATTCAACGAGCTGAAACGCGAGACCGACGCGAACGCCCGGACGCTCTCGCGCGTGCTCGACGACCTCCAAGAGACCGACTTCGTCGACCGCCGACTGGAGGAAGACTCGCCCGTCGCGACGTACTACAGCCTCACGCCGAAGGGCGAGTCGCTCGCGCCCGTCTTCGAGGAGATCGACGAGTGGGCCCACGAGTGGCTCGCCGAGTGCAGCGGGTAGGAACTGAGCTACGGGATGGTCGATCGATTATAAGTGAAGCTTGGCTCTGTGGCCGTCTGTTTATAAGTCGTTGACGACGCGGTGAACACCTCCAAAGCCCCAGCCGCGACGACTCGCGCGGCTTGCTGCGCGCTTCGGTCGCTCGCGTTGCTCGCTCCCTGCGGTGCTTACGTCGGCCACCATCGCCCTCCCGGCTTGCCCCTTTGAGTCCCACCCGCACAGCATGCAACCGCACCTCACACCTCCCCAGCCTCGCCGCTCGCTGCGCTCGCGGCGTCCCTCGCACGCGCGGTTCGCGCCCGAGGGGCGCTCACCGGCGCGCGCCACCGCACTGTTCATTTATAAGTGATTGACGTCGCCGTTCACGCCTGCTTATACACTGCGTCGCCGTCTGCGAGCCTCACTCGTAGGTGCCTCAACGGCGAAACGCACACCACCCTCCGACCCGTATCGATCAGCGTGTACGCCGGACTGAAGAACACCCCCTGTTGCCTGTGCGGCCGCGACGACACCCACACCCGGATCGCGGTACCGCCGCGGGCGCTCCGGCTGATGGCAAACGGCGGGCCGATCGCGTGGCGAGACGTGGTCGGGGCGGTGACGCTCCGGTTTTGCGCCGACGACTGGGCTCTCGTGAGCGATCTGGCGATCGAGATGGACACACACCCGCTCTCGCGGTGTAACGCGGCACACGTCTCGCTCGACCTCCGCGAAGACCACGAGGCGCTGCTGTCGGCGACGAAGGCCGAGACGGATCAGACGGAACTGGAGTCCCGTCTGGTCGCCGAGGCGGAGACGACCCTCGACGCGGTCGACGACGCCTACACCGAGGAGCGCGACGTGGTCGAAGCGATCGTGGTGTTGCGCGCGCTGGAGGAACTCGGCGTGCGGGACTCGCCGGGCGATCCGGTCGCGCCGTAGCGCGCTGTCGCGCGGCGGGCGTTTATAAACTACAGCCTACCACCGCACTTCGAACCCGTCCAGTCCCTCCGGCTCCTCGTACGTCGCGTCAACGCCGTCGACATCGGCCGCCGAACTCCCCATCTCGCACCACGCGACCATCTC
Organism: Halorubrum lacusprofundi ATCC 49239; assembly: GCF_000022205.1. Taxonomy (NCBI): domain Archaea; kingdom Methanobacteriati; phylum Methanobacteriota; class Halobacteria; order Halobacteriales; family Haloferacaceae; genus Halorubrum; species Halorubrum lacusprofundi. Next base: position 1,432,296 of record NC_012029.1, on the reverse strand, counting down.
GCGGACCGCGTCCTCCGGTCCCTCGAAGACGGCCTCGACGCGCCCGTCGTCGAGGTTGCGGACCCAGCCGTCGATGCCCCTCCCCCGGGCGGTGTCGCGGGTCGTCGCGCGATAGTAGACGCCCTGCACGCGTCCCGAGACGTACACGTGTGCTCGCGTTCGGTCGGTCATCGGTGGTGGCTGCGTCCGCCGCCGAGTTAAAAACCGCGGGGGGCCGTCGTAGGAGAGCGATGCCGACGGCGACCCGCAACCGACGACTTCTAACGAACGCCGGCCGACACCGGAAATATGGACTTGTTCGGAACCGCGGGGATCCGCGGTAGCGCCGAAACGCGAGTGACACCGGAGCTCGCGTTGGCCGTCGGCCGCGCCGTCGCGGCTGAAGTACGAGCGGCTGAAGAGGGGACGAGACCCGACGAGGTCGTCCTCGCGCGTGACGGACGCGTGACGGGTCCGGCGATCGCGGCCGCGATGGAGTCGGGCCTCGCGTCCGGGGGCGTCCGGGTGCTCCGCGCCGGGCGGCTCCCGACCCCGGCGCTCGCGCACGCCTCGCAGGGACGGTACGGCGTGATGCTCACGGCCTCGCACAACCCGCCGACCGACAACGGGATCAAGCTGTTCCGAGACGGCAGCGAGTTCGACCGGGAGGCCGAGCGCGCCGTCGAGGAACGCGTCGCGGGCGAGGAGCCCCCGGCGGCGTGGGACGAGTGGACCGAGACGGAGCGCGTCGACACCCTCGACGGCTACCTCGACGCGGTCCGCGCGTACGCGGAGGGGTTCGGGGACGATCTCGACGGCCTCCGGATCGCGGTCGACTGCGGGAACGGGATGTCCGCGCCCGCGACGCCGACTGTCCTGCGAGAGCTGGGCGCCGAGGTCGTTACACTCAACGGGAACATCGACGGCCACTTCCCCGGGCGCGGGAGCAAGCCGACCCCCGAGAGCCTGCGTGACCTCCGGGCGTTCATCGCCGACGCCAACGAGGGGGTGGCCGCTCCCGGACGCCCCGGCGCCGAGATCGACGCCGAGGGGTTCGCCTTCGGGATCGGCCACGACGGCGACTCGGACCGTATCGTGATCATCGACGCCGACGGCGACGTGGTCCACGAGGACACCGTCCTCGCGCTGCTCGCCGAGCGGTACACCCGCGAGAGCGACGCCGCCGACCCGGTGGTCGTGACGACCCCGAACGCCTCGGGCCGGATCGACGAGCGCGTCCGCGAGGCCGGCGGGCGGGTCGAACGCGTCCGCCTCGGCGCGCTCCATGAGGGGATCGCGGCGGTGCGGGCGGAGAGCGCCCCCGGCGACGACACCCGCGTCGTCTTCGCCGCGGAGCCGTGGAAGCACATTCACGTCGGCTTCGGTGAGTGGATCGACGGCGTCGCATCGGCGGCCGTGATCGCCCGGCTCGTCGCCGAGTCGGGACTCGACGCGCTCCGCGAGCCGATCACGGAGCGCCCGTACCGCAAGGTCAGCATCGACTGCCCGGACGAGGCCAAGCCCGGGGTGATGGACCGATTGGGATCGACTCTGCCGGATGCCTTCCCCGACGCGACCGTCGACACCGACCACGGGGTCCGATTGGAGTTCCCGGACGCGTCGTGGACTCTCGTGCGACCGTCCGGCACGGAGCCGTACGTGCGGATATACGCCGAAAGCGACGAGGTCGATGAGCTGATCGCGGATGTCGAGGCAGTCGTCGAGGACGTGGTGGCCGCGGTCGCTGACGCCGAGTAGCGCCGCTGTTCGGCGACGGCGAGTAGCCGTCCGGTGCTGTCGAGGACGAGCCGTACGTTCCCCGATTTCCGCCTGATTGTTCTTAATACAGCATGAACATGTGTACGTTCCCAACCGATCGCGACGAATAGGCGACGGTTTTTCCGCGGTATCACGTAAACGTGCAACACCGAGACGGAGAGAGCGACGAATTTATGCCGCGTACCCGCCCCGTTGTAGGTGACATGGCATCCGACTTCGATCGGCGGCGGTTCCTCAAGGCAGCAAGCGCGGCGGGCCTCGTCGGCCTCGCCGGCTGTAGTGGCGGACCGAGCGGCGACGGGTCCGACGGCTCCGACGGTAACGACAGCTCCGACGGAGACGACGGGTCTGACGGCTCGGACGGGAGCGACGGATCGGACGGCGAGGACGGGTCCGACGGAGACGACGTGCCGGCGACGGTCGGCATCGTCTATTCCGACGGCGGCCTCGGCGACAACTCGTTCAACGACGCGGCCCAGCAGGGAATTCTCCAGGCCGAAGAGGAGTTCGGTATTGAGTACGACGAGTCGGAGCCGGACGGTGCCGGCGAGTTCGGGCAGTTCCAGCAGCTGTACGCGAGTTCGACGGATCCAGAATACGATCTGGTCTCCTGTATCGGGTTCAACCAGGGGGACGCGCTCACCGAGACTGCACCCCAGTACCCCGATCAGGACTTCATGATCGTCGACACCGTGGTCGACGAGCCGAACGTCGCGAACTACTTGTTCCGTGAGCAAGAGGGCTCGTTCCTGATGGGCGTGCTCGCCGGACGCCTGACCGAGACGGAGTTCTCCGCGGGCGCGGGATCGACCGATCCCGACTCGACGACCGTTGGGTTCGTCGGCGGCGTCGACAGCCCGGTCATCCGCCGGTTCCAAGCCGGCTTCGAGGCCGGCGTCGACTACGCGTCCGACAATGTCGACGTTACCACGAGCTACGTCGGCAGCTACGCCGACCCTTCGGGCGGGCAGGAGGCCGCACTGTCGATGTACCAAAATGGGGTGGATATCGTCTATCACGCTTCGGGCGCGACGGGCGTCGGCGTGTTCCAGGCCGCACAGGCGGAAGGCCGGTTCGCGTTCGGTGTCGACCAGGACCAGTCGATCTCCAACGAGTCGTTCGCGGACGTGATCCTGGCGTCGATGGTGAAGCGCGTCGACACCGCGGTGTACGAGTCGATCTCGAACATCATCGACGACAACCATCAGGGTGGTGAGACGCTCGCGCTCGGGCTGGAGTCGAACGGTGTCGAGTGCGTCTACGGCGACCAGATCGGCGGCGAAGTGCCCGACGATATCGTGTCCGCCGTCTCCGACGCGCGCGACGAGATCATCGCCGGAAACATCGACGTGCCGGAGACCACGAGCGACTAAGCGCGATACGGCGGCGACGAATCCCGATCGCGGGGTGTTCGAACCGACCACCAAGAACACGACTTTTTCAACGCTCTGGTTGATCAAACGACAGTTTCGGAGGCGTCAGTCCGGAATCCGCGCTCTTTTAGGCTCCGACGCGGAGTTACGGGTGAATGAACCCGGCGGTCCACATGGACGGTATCACGAAGCGATTCCCCGGGGTCGTCGCGAACGACGACGTTGATCTCGCGGTGGAGCGCGGGAGTGTCCACGCCCTGCTCGGCGAGAACGGGGCCGGCAAGACCACGCTGATGAACGTGTTGTACGGGCTCTACGAGCCGACCGAGGGGACCGTCTTCCTCGACGGCGAGCCGCAGTCGTTCGACTCGCCGCGCGACGCAATCGACGCGGGCGTCGGCATGATCCACCAGCACTTCATGCTCGTCGACCCGATGACGGTGTGGGAGAACGTCGTCTTGGGCAACGAGCCGAAGACGTGGGGCGGGCTCCGCGTCGACGAGGCCGCCGCCCGCGAGGCGGTCGTCGAACTGAGCGAGCGCTATGGTTTCGACGTGGACCCCGACGCCCGGATCGAAGACGTCTCGGTCGGCGTCCAACAACGCGTCGAGATCCTAAAGGCGCTGTACCGCGGCGCCGACGTGCTCATCCTCGACGAGCCGACCGCGGTGTTGACGCCTCAAGAGGTCGAGGACCTGTACGGCGTCTTCGAGGAGCTCACCGAGCAGGGGAAGACGATCATCTTCATCTCGCACAAGCTCGGCGAGGCGCTGTCGGCGGCCGACGAGATCACCGTCCTCCGCGACGGCGTCAACGTCGGGACGGTCGCGTCCGCAGACGTGACCCGTGAGGATCTTGCGGAGATGATGGTCGGCCGCGAGGTGCTGATGGAGCCCGCGACGACGCCGCAGAAGCCGGGCGACCGCGTCCTTGAGGTGACCGAGGTCCACGCCGACGACGACCGCGGCGTTGAGACGGTGTCGGGGATCTCCTTCGAGCTCCGTGCAGGCGAGGTGTTCGGCATCGCCGGTGTCGACGGAAACGGTCAGTCCCAACTCGTCGAGACAATCACGGGGATGCACAATCCGACCGACGGGTCGATCACCTACCTCGGCGAACCGATGGCCGACGAGAGCCGTCGGGAACACATCGACCGCGGGATGGCCTTCATCCCCGAAGACCGGCAGGAGCGAGGGCTGGTGATGTCGTACGACCTGACCGAGAACGGTATCCTCGGAAGCCAGCACGACCCGCCGTTCGCCGAGGGCGGCCGGCTCGACTGGCGCGCCTCTCGTGATCACGCCGAGTCCGTGATCGAGCAGTACGATGTGCGGCCCCCGAACGCCGACGCCGAGGCGGAATCGCTCTCTGGCGGCAACCAGCAGAAGTTCATCGTCGGCCGGGAGTTCGAGCGCGATCCGGAACTGGTCGTGGCGATGCACCCGACGCGGGGGGTCGACATCGGCTCCACGGAGTTCCTCCACGACCGCCTGCTCGAACTGCGGACCGAGGGGAAGGCGGTGCTTCTGGTCTCCTCGAAGTTAGACGAAGTACAGGGGCTCTCCGACCGGCTCGCCGTGATCCACGAGGGAGAGTTCACTGGAGTCGTCGACCCCGCCACGGTGACCGAAGAGGAAATCGGCCTGCTGATGGCGGGCGAGACGCTCGACGACGACTCCGTCGAGGGGGCTGCGGTCCACAACGCCGGACCGGACCCCGTTGGCAACGGCGGCGTGGAGACGGACACCGGGACAGATGATACCCTCGAGAAGACAGATGACGACATTGAGAACGAGGAGGTGGACGCGTGAGTCGCACCAACACCGGGTCTGACGACGGGTCCGGTTCTGACGATATCCCGTCGATCGCCCGCCGCGTCATCGCGCCGTTCGTCGACCGGTCGGTCGCCGAACGACTCCTGATAAGCGTCGCCGCGATCCTGCTCTCGATCATTGTCGGTTTCGCCATCGTGCTCGTCTCCGGACGCGTCGCGCAGTGCAGCACCGCGGCGTGGACGATGCCCCTCACCGGAATCGGCTTCTGTTACGACCCGGTCGAGGTGTACCTCGTCCTGTTCAACGGCGCGCTCGGGTACCCGTTCGCGGTCGGTGAGCCGGGGCTCATCGACCCAGCCTGGACGCCGTTCAACCTCTCGCTCGGGCTGACGCTCTCGGAAACGACGCTGCTGATCTTCACCGGGCTCTCCGTCGCGGTCGCGTTCCGCGCCGGGCTGTTCAACATCGGGACACAGGGCCAGCTGGTCGTCGGGGGTCTTGCGACCGCACTGACCGTGCTCGCGGCGGCGCCGCTGCTCCCGGCGGGGCCGGTCGCGGGCGTCGCGCTGATCGTCGCCGGAGTCCTCGCGGGTGCCGTCGGCGGCGGCTTCTGGGGCGCGATTCCGGGCGCGCTGAAGGCGTACACCGACGCCAACGAGGTGATCACGACAATCATGCTCAACTTCATCGCCGCGAACGTCGCGTACGTGCTCGTGTTGGAGGTATTCCGCGCCGAGGGCTCCTCGGTCGTCGCCACCGAGTACGTCCCCGAGTACGCACAGTTCCTTCCGTGGCTCTTCCCGCAGTCGAGCGACTTCGCGCTGCTGGCGCTGGTGGTCGGGATCGGCTTCATCGCCGGGCTCTACTACCTCGTCGAGCACACGTCGTTCGGCTACGACCTGCGTACCAGCGGGGTGCAGGCGGCCGCCGCCGAGTACGGCGGCGTGAACGCGAAGGCGACGACTGTCCGGGCGATGACGCTCTCGGGTGCGATCGGCGGCGTCGGCGGTGCGGTGTGGGTGCTGATGTCTCAGGGGCGGTGGATGGCGTCGGTCCCTGCGCTCGGATTCGACGGGATCACCGTCTCTATCCTCGCCGGCAACAACCCACTCGGCGTGTTGCCGGCGGCGTTCTTGTTCGGAATCCTGAAAGGTGGCGCCTTGGAGATCGGGTTTCGCACCGACGTGCCGACCGAACTCGTCGGCGTGTTGCGCGGCCTGATCATCTTGTTTGTGGCCATGCCGGAGTTCTTCCGGATGATCGGCCGGTACGCCGGTCTGGGCTCGCGAGGCCCGAGCGGGCCGGAGACGAGCGGATCGGGCGGCACAGGGCCGGCCGACGACGCGGCCGCCGTCGAGGGAGGTGAGACCGATGCATAACCCGCTCGCGGACGTGCCGATTCCGATCCTCGACGATCTGATCGAATCCGACTACGTGCGGTCGCTGGTTGTGGGCACCACGGCGGTGCTCGGTCTGCTGGGCCTGCTGGGACTGCTGTTGCCCGGCTCGATCGCCGGCGACCTCGCCGGAATCGTCTTCTCGACGAGCACCGCGGCGTCGACGGCGCGGCTGGCGGCGCCCATCGTGCTGGCCGGGCTCGGCGGTATCTTCGCCGAGAAGTCCGGCGTCATCAACATCGGGCTGGAGGGACTGCTGATCATCTCGGCGTTCGTCTCCGTCTACGTCGCCTCGGTCGTCGGGATCGGCAACGCCGTCCTCGGAGTGCCGGCTATCTGGGTCGGCTTCCTCGCCGGGATCGCCGCATCGACCGCACTCTCCGGCGTGTTCGGGATCGTCTGCATCGAGTTCAAAGCCGATCAGATCATCGCCGGACTGGCGGTCTGGCTCATCGCGTTAGGGCTGGCGCCGTTCATGTCGACGGTGTTCTTCGGCGGCGTCAACACCCCGAATCTCGGCGCGCGCATCGGCTGGCACTACTCAGCGACCATGGTCGTGATCGCGACGCTGGCCTCGTGGTGGGCGCTGAACCGCACCGCGTTCGGGAAACACCTGCGAGCGGCGGGCGAGAACCCGAAGGCGCTCGATACAGTGGGTATCTCCGTCTCGAAGGTGCGTCACGCCGGCGTGCTGCTGTCGGGCGTGCTCTCGGGCGTCGGCGGCTCCGCGCTCGCGCTCTCGATCGGCCAGTTCATCGGCTCGGGCGACACGATGGTGCAAGGGAAGGGGTTCATCGCCATCGTCGCGTACCTGTTCGGCAACTACAACCCGCTCGGGACGCTCGGCGCGGGCGTGCTGTTCGCCGGGCTCGACGCGATCCAGATCCGGCTCCAGCAGCTCGGCTACGCGATCCCCGACACGCTGGTCCAGACGATCCCGTACGTGGTCGTCATCCTGGTGCTCGCGTTGGTCGGTCGCACCCGCCTACCTGAGGCCGCGGGCGAGCATTACGAGACGGAGGACTGAACAGGACCGAGCGGCTCACTCGCCGGTCCACCCGTTTGCGTTCTCCTCTCGTCTGATCTGCGCCGCCGCCCGATTTTCCCTCCCGCGTCGTCCCACAGACAACCGAATCGGGAACAAAGAGTTTTGCCACAGGGGCGACCACGCACGTGGTATGAGCATCGACGAGTACGACGTCGTCGTGGCGGGCGCCGGGACCGCCGGCTGTTACGCGGCCGCGACGATCGCGAACGAGGGGCTCGACGTCGTCATCGTCGAGCGGAAGGACGCGGAGGAGGCCGGCCACATCGCCTGCGGCGACGCGCTGAAGGGGGCCGATACCTTCCCGGAAGCGATCCCGAAAGATCGGCTGGAGCCGGCGTTCACGAACACCGGCGTCGACCACGGGCGCTTCGAGATTCCGCAGGAGGACACCGTCCTCGAGATTCCGGTTCCCGGCGAACTCGCCGTCATCGACCGCTGGGAGTACGGGCGACGGATCATCGCAGGGGCGGAGGACGCCGGGGTCGAGTTCCACTACGACACCGTGATCAACGACGTGATCCAGACCGGCGGCGGTCGGGTCACGGGACTTCGCGCCAAGCGCAAGGGTACCCCGGTCACCTACGAGGCCGACCTCGTCATCGACGGCGCCGGGTCGCTGTCGCTGCTGCAGGACAAGGCGGATTTCGAGGGGACCACCTTCGACACCAACGTCCGGTACTCGCAGTTCTGCTCGGCGTACCGCGAGATCGTCGAGGTGCCGGAGCCGGTCGAGTGGGACGACGCCTTGGTGTTCAAGGCGACCGATCGCGCCGCGGGCTACCTCTGGTACTTCCCGCGAACCGCCACCGAGATCAACGCCGGACTCGGCTTCCAGATGAACGAGGAGCCGATGCAGCTCGTCGAGGCGCTGAAACGCGATCTCCGGAACCGCCCCGAGTTCGAGGGCGCGGAGGTCAAAGACAAGCTCGGCGCCGCGCTCCCCACCCGCCGCCCGTACGACTCGGCGGTCGCGCCGGGATACATGGCGGTCGGCGACGCCGCGGGCCACGTCAACCCGACCACCGGGGGCGGCATCGCCGGCGCGGCGTACGCTGGCAAGTACGCCGGCGAGCAGGCGGTGAAAGCTGTCTCCGACGGCGACGTGAGCGAGGAGAACCTCTGGCGGTACAACACCCGCGTAATGGACCACTTCGGCGGGCGATACGCCGGTCTCGACGTGTACAACGTGCTCTCGACCGCGGTCGACGTCGACGACCTGATGGGACTGCTCGCGTCGCTGCCGGGCGAGAAGCTCGCTGAGGCGCTGTACGAGGGGTCGACCTCGATGTCCTTCGGCCTGAAGCTGAAGGCGGCGGTCAAGAGCTTCGGCTACTGGGGGACGATCCGGAACTTCTACCAGACGAAGTCGCTCGCGGACGAGCTGCTCGACCACTACGGCGCGTACCCCACGAGCCCCGCCGCGATGGCGAACTGGACGGGCGAGCGCGACGCGATCATGGACCGGATCTACGAGACGACCGGCGCGGACGCGAAGTACTGAGTCGGACGCTGGTCGTCGTTCCGTGGGGGTATTCTGATCTCAGCCGCGGACGGATGTCGACGGAGCGACGGCGCTACAGAGATTTCACCATACACGTGGCCGTTACGGGACAGAGCTCGTCGAATTCGGCCGTTTGACGAATAGCGTTCGGAGCGGTCGTCCGATCTGTCTCTACGTAGCCGCAGTCCCCGAAGAATTCGGCCGCAGTCGTCGTGAGCAGGTACAACCGTTCGACGCCGTCGGCTTCGACCTTCGATTCCAGTGCCTCGCACAGCGCCGTTCCGTATCGGTTCCCCCGTGCCGATCGCTCGATAACGACAGACCGTAACAACCCGTCCGTCCCGTGTCTCTCGACGCCGCCGACACCGACTCGGGTGTCACCGTCATATCCGATGTAGAACCGATTTCGGCCCGGTTCCACGTCATCCGAAGGCAAGCCGTTCTTGTCCAGTAGCGTTTCGACGTAGGCTATCGTCTCTTCGTCGGCTCGCTGAAGCCGTAGCGTTCGATTACTCATGCTCGTCTATACCGACGTGGGCCGGATAACGGCTTCCTCGGTGACGGATCTAACTGAGGTTACGATAGTCGTTTGCTGGATTCGCGGTCTCCAGTGATCGGCCGTTCCGTCCGCCTCACAACTTGAAAATGGGAGTTCGGCAGAATCCGACGTTCGATTTTGGCTGCTCTCTCCCGGCTTCAGGGCCGCGTCTCGGCGACCTTTCGGATCGCGCCCGCGAGCACGTCGATCCCGACCGCGATGTCGCCTTCGACCACGTCGAACGTGCTCGTGTGGTGCCCGCCGGGGTGGTCGGTGCCGACGCCGACGTAGCAGGCCAGTCCCCCGCGCTTCTGGACCGACTGCATCAGGTAGGTGGCGTCCTCGGAGCCGCCCAGATCGGCGCGATCGACGATTTCTGTGACGCCGGCGACGCCGCCGGCGACCTCGCCGACGATCCCGGCGAGTGCGTCGTCGCTCGTCGCGCTCGGCGCCTCTCCCTTCGTCGAGACGGCCACCTCGCAGTCGTGCATCTCGGCGGCCGACTCCAGTATTCGGTCGGCGTGCTGGGACATGTACTCTGCCAGTTCGGTCGTCGCGCCGCGGAGCTCGCCCTCGATATACGACTCCTCGGGGATGACGTTCGTCGCCGTGCCGCCGCCGACGAGCCCGGCGTTCACACGGGTCGGTCCGTCGGCGTGGCGGGGGATCGCGTAGAGGTTCTGGACCGCCGCCGCCATCGCCTGCACCGCGTTTCGTCCCTGCTCTGGTCGCGCGCCCGCGTGAGACGGCTCACCGGTGAACTCCGCGAGGAAGTGCCGCACGGCGAGGAAGCCGTCGACGCCGCAGACGACCTCACCGGAGGGATGGTCCAAGCCGACGTGGACCGCGTAGAGGTAGTCTACGTCGTCGAGGTGGCCCGACTCCGCCATCGGCTTGCCGCCCGCGACCTGCTCTTCGCCCGGCTGGAAGAACACCTTGAGGGTGCCGGAAAAGTCGGAGTCGAGCACCGCGTCGAGGGCCCCGAGCCCCATCGTCGCGTGCGCGTCGTGGCCGCAGGCGTGCATGTACCCCTCCCGCTCCGAGCGGAACCTCTCGGCGGCGGGGACGTGGTCGGCGTCTTCGGACTCGGTCACCGGGAGCGCGTCGATGTCGACCCGGAGTCCGACTACGGGGCCGGGGCCGCGCTCGGCAACCGCGACGCAGCCGGTGTATCCGCCCGAAAGATGGTCGACGATCTCCGGGTCCGCACCCGCATCGCGGGCCCGTTGTTCCCACTCGGCCAACTCCTCGTCGTCGGGGACGTTCATGCGGTCGTCGGTCGCCAGCGCGTCAGGGCCGACGTAGAGGTCCGTGAGGTCGCGCTCGCGAAGCTCTTCGACGATCCGAGCGGTAGTGTAGAACTCGCGCCAAGCGGGCTCCGGGTTGCGGTGCAGGTCGCGGCGGAACGCGCGGTATCCGTCGTCGTCGAGAGCGCTCATGGGCGTCGGTAGCCTCGAGCGGGCTTAAACGATCGCGTGGCGGTGCGGCTCGCTCGTTCCGCGTCCGCGCCGTCAGTCGGAGTCGGCGTTTCCGCCCTCGTCCGCTTCGATCCGGTCCGCGTACCGCGTCAGCGCGGCCGCGACCGTCCGGGCCTGCTCGGGCGTGAGGTCGACCCGGTCGGCGTGGTTGGGGAGGCGCTCGACGTCGAGGCCGTCGAGCTCGAACTGCAGTTCGACCCGATCGGGTCTCTCGTCGGACGCGGTGACGTTCAACACGCCCGACCCGTTCTCGGTCCAGTCGTGGCCGAGGGCCGCCCCGTCGACGAGATCCAGCGTGGTGTACGCGGTCACCGACGTGATCCGCTCGTTCATGCCCGGCCGGACGGCGGGGAGCGACATGGTCCTTCCGGCCGGCGTGAGAACCGACGGCCCCGAACTACTCCGGCGTCCGCACCGTGAACACGGGCACGTCGGCGGTCCGCACGACCTTCTCGGTGACGCTGCCGAGCAGGTACTTCTCGATCCCGCTGCGCCCTCGCGTCCCCATGACGATCATGTCGGTCTCCTCGTCGGCGTATTTCGTGATCTTCGTGTGGGGGTCTCCCTCTTCGATCCGCGTGACCACATCAACGTCCTCGTCGCGGAGCAGTTGTTCGAACTCCTCGATCACCTCCTCGCCCTCGGCGCGGAGGGAGTTGACGTTCTTGCTGCCGCCGGCGCCGACGCCGGCGTACGTCGTGTTCACGACGTAGAGGACGTGGACCCGCGCGTCGAAGGCCTCCGCCTGACTCACCGCGTGCGGAAACGTCCGTTTCGATGCCTCGCTGCCGTCGGTCGGAAACAGAATTTCGTCGTACAGGGAGTGGAAGTCGCTCAGCGGCCGCGCCGCCGCAGATTACCAGCCGAAGAGCTCCGGGGCCACGTCGGCCGACGCGTGTTGCGCGCGGTCGTCCGTGGGGTCCTCAGTAACGGTCGCCGGCTCCTCGGCTGCGGTCGCGGCGTCGTCCGCTGCCGGACCGCTCATCCGATCAGTCATCCGAGGAGGCCACCTCCGGATTCGCCGCCGTCGTCCCCTCCTCGGCGAACGGGTACCACGACTGCTTCGCGTCGGTGAGCGACGGGTCGACGTAGTCCGTCTCCTCGGGCTCGCACAGCGCCGCGAGCGTCTCGGTGTCGGTCGCGTCCGCCCACTCGCGGAACGTCTGGCCCGGCGCCCGGCGCTCCGCGAACGCCTCGATCAGGTTCCGGATCGCTCCGGGGGCCTCGTCGGCCGGCACCCGCTGTTGGACGTAGTCGACGAAGGACGGCTCCTCGCCCATCCCGCCGCCGACGCCGATGTCGACCGCCTCGACCATCTCGCCGTCCTTCCGCGCTCGCATGCCGAGCAGGCCGATGTCCGCCGTGTTGGCCTGTCCGCAGTCGGCGGTGCAGCCGGAGAAGTGGATCTTGAGCTGGTCGACGTCGTCCGGCAGGTCGACGTTCTCGCGGAGCCAGCGGAGCATCGTCGCCATTCGGGTCTTGGTCTCGACGAGCGCTATCGAGCAGAACTCGGTGCCGGTACAGGCCATCGCCCCGCGGACGAACCGGTTCGGTTCGGGCCGGTGTTTCGCGAGCAGCGGCTCCGCGAGCAGCTCGTCCACGCGGTCGGAGTTCACGTCGACGATGATCGGGTTCTGCCGGCGCGTGAGCCGGACCTCGCCGGAGCCGTACTCGTCGGCGAGGTCGGCGAGCTCGATCGCTTCCTCGGCCGGCAGCCGACCGACTGGGACGCTGAGGCCCACGTACCGCCTTCCGTCGCTCTGCTCGTGGACGCCGGTGTAGTCCTGCTTCCCGTCCTCGGTGGTCCGACCGGCGTTGTACGTGTACTCGTCGCGGATGTCCTCGCCGGCGGTCCGCAGATCGGCGTCGACGTACTCCTCGTCGAGCAGGTCGCGGATCCACTCGGTGCCGTGATCGTCGACGAAGAAGCGCGAGCGGTTCTTCGCGCGGACCTGCCGGTCGCCGTGGTCGTGGTACAATTCGACGAACCCGCGGACGACGTCGTACGCCTCGTCCGGGGTCACGAACACGTCCAGCGGGCGGGCGACGCGGGGCTCTCGCCCGCCGAGCCCGCCGCCGACGCGCACGTTGAAGCCGAGCGTCTCCCCGCTGTCGATCTCTTTTTTCGCGGGTTCGAGTCCGATGTCGTTGATCGCGTCCTGCGCGCCGCCCTCGGGCGTCCCGGAGATGCTGATGTTGAACTTCCGGGGCATGTTACAGAGGTCGTCGTCGCCGCGGATCTCCTCTTGGAACCGTTCGAGCAGCGGGAGCGTGTCGATCACCTCGTCGGCGTCCTTGCCGGCGACCGGACTGCCCGAGATGTTCCGCATCGTGTCGCCGCCCGACGACCGGGTGGTCACGCCGACCGATTCGAGCTTCTCCCAGATCTCCGGGACGTCTTCGAGTTTGATCCAGTGGAGCTGGACGGACTGGCGGGTCGTCAGATCGATCCAGCTGTCGCCGAACTCGGGGTTCGACACCGGGCCGGACGCGTAGTCGCGGGCGACCTCGGCGATCGCGCGGAGCTGACCGGGCTCCAAGATCCCGTTGGCGTTCGTCAGCCGCATCATGAAGTAGCCCTCTTGGCCCGAGCGCTGGTGGAACACTCCCCAGAACTTGAACCGGGTGAACCACGCGTCCCGCTCGTCTTCCGGGATCGACTCGAACCCCGTCTCCGCGAACTCCAGTAGCTTCTCGCGAACCTCGTCGCCGTACATCTCCGATTTCCAGTCCTCCTTTTTGTTGGCCATCACCGATCACCCTCGTCGTTGGTGTGGAACCGTTCTCCATCTATATTGTCCGAATGGTGGGTCATCTCGGATAGAAGTTTACAGGATTGCATAAAATAGTTCGGCTTTTATAAAATCACAAAATATAGGAGATAACGAAGCGATCGAAAGGGCGGTCGCCAGACTGACTTATATTTCCATTTCCAAAAAACGAAATTATATATGTGGTAGCGAAACGAGCCAGAAGTTCACAAATGCAAATGGCCGGTCGCGGACGAGCGTGGGTCGGAACTGCCCGGTCAGCTCGAGGTGCGATCCCCGCGAGCGTGTCGCGGTCGTCGATCGCGTCTGGGAACGGTTATCGCGTCTGGGATCGGTTGGGTCCGGGAGCGATCGGGTCCGAAATTGGTCGGATCCGGCGTCGATCGGTCCGAGATCGGTCGGCCGGGACTCCCGCGTGTGTATGCGCCGGCACGTGCCTGGCCGACGGCGCCCGCTTGGCCGATCGCGTGTGCGTGTTTATTTAGAAATAATCCAGAAAATCGTCTGTTATTTTTCTAATCTCGTTATATTGTACACACCAAAACAATTATACCGATGATCGGGTATGTTGTATTCAGAAACTAACTGATGCGACACTACGTGTGCGGGCCACCTATTTCGGACCGGTCACGGATCGGAACCGCCGGCGGATCGATCGCTCCAGCGCGGCGCGGGACCACCACGGAGGAGCCGGTTCGCCGATGAGCGAGTGGACGCCGACGACGTGTATGCGGTGTGCCGTCGGGTGCGGTCACCTCCAGCAGGGGTACACCAACAACTACGGACTCGACACCGTCCGAGGCGACGCGTCCCATCCGGTCAACCGCGGCCTCGCCTGCCAGCGCGGGGTCAGCGAGACCGCGGACCCCGACGGGGACTGGCTGACGCGGCCCCTCGTCAGGGAGGACGGCACCCTCGTCCCCACGAGCTGGGAGACGGCGATCGGGACGGTCGTCTCGCATATCGAGGACGCGCTGGCCGAAACGAGGGACGGCGTCGCGGTGCTGGGAAGCGGCCAGCAGACGAACGAGGCGGCGTACGCGCTGGGGAAGCTCGCGCGGGGCGGCTTCGGCACCCGGTACTACGACGCCAACACCACCCTCTGTATGGCCTCGGCCGTCACCGCCTACTACCAGGCGTTCGGGAGCGACGCGCCGCCGCCGACCTACGAGGACATCCCCGACGCCGAGACCCACGTGATCTGGGGCGCGAATCCCGCGGTGGCGCACCCCGTGATGTACCGGTGGATCGCCGACAGCGCGAGCGACGACGACAGCGAACTGATCGTCGTCGACCCCGTCGAGAGCGAGACCGTCGACGACGCCGACCTGCACGCGCAGGTCGACCCCGGCACCGATCTGGCGTTCGCCCGGGCGGTGTTAGCGCAGACCGTCGCCGACGACGCCGTCGACCGCGAGTTCGTCGCGGAGGCGACGACCGGCTTCGAGGCGACGGTCGACTCGTTGCCCTCGGTACGGGAGGCGGCGGAGACCGCCGGCGTCTCGGTCGAGACGGTCGAGCGCGTCGCCGAGGCCATGACGGACTCGGCGCTCGTGTACTGGGGGATGGGCGTCAACCAGAGCGTGCAGGGGACCGCGACCTCGCGGGCGCTCATCGACCTGTGTCTCGCGACCGGGAACCTCCGGCCGGGAAGCGGACCGTTCTCGCTGACCGGGCAGGCGAACTCGATGGGGACCCGCGTCTGCTCGTCGAAGGGGACGTGGCCCGGTCAACGCGGGTTCACCGATCCGGAGGAGCGGCAGTTCATCGCGGACGAGTGGGAGATTCCACGAAGCCGACTTCCGGACGATCCGGGTCCGGGACCCGTCGGGATCGTCGACGCCGTCGCGGACGGGCCGCCCGAGGTGTGCTGGACGGTGGCGACGAACCCGGTCGCGGGGATGCCCGACGCGAGCGAGGTCAGAAGCGCGCTCGACGACGCCTTCCTCGTCGCGCAGGACGCCTTCCGGACCGAGACCGTCGAGCTGGCGGACGTGGTGTTGCCGGCGGCGACGTGGGGCGAGTCCGAGGGGACCGTCACCAACATGGAGCGCCGGATATCGCGGGTCCGCGCCGCCACGGAGACCTCCCCGAAGATCAAACAGGACCTCGACATCATCGTCGCGATCGGCGCCGCGATCGACGGGGAGCTGTTCCCCCGACCCGCGCTCTCGCCGGAGTCGGTGTTCGACGAGCTGCGCGCGCTGACCGCGGGGACGCCAGCGGATCTGTCGGGGATCTCGTACGACCGGCTGGAGGCGGAGCGCGCGGTCCGGTGGCCGGCTCCGTCACCGGAAGCGGAGGGCGGCTACCGCTACGTCGACAACGACGGCTGGTCGTTCCCCACGCCGTCGGGTCGCGCTCGGTTCTCGACGGGGGCCCATGACGGCCTCGCCGAGCCGACCGACGACGAGTTCCCGCTGACCTTGACGACCGGCCGGCAGGCCGACGCGTACAACACCGGCGTCCGCAGTCGCGGCACCGGGACCGACGACCCCCCGATGGCGCGGATCCACCCGGAGACGACGCTGGAGTACATCGAGTCGTTCGATCGCGGGAAGACGGTCGTCTCGTCGCGGCGGGGGTCGGTGACGATTGCGGTCAACCCGGACGACGGCGTGCCGAAGGGGATGGTGTGGCTGCCGATCCACCACCCGGCCGTGAACGCCCTCACGCTCCCCGTCGTCGATCCCGAGTCAGACGAGCCGAACCTCAAGCAGTGCGCGGTCGACGTCCGGGCGCCGCAGCCGTCGAACCCGTTGGTCCACGAGGGCCAGCCCACCGTGGACGGCGAGCCCGCACCGACGGACGACTGATGGCCTGCCGCCGCCGTCTCGCGGGACTCGGAGAGCGACGACCGGCTCGACCGCAGTATACTCCATGGTTATTCATGCGAAAAAAGAATTATGCCGGATGAGAGAAAACGGAGAGCCAAGTTGAGCCGAGAACAGCACACGAATGAATATAAAAATGACTCGTATTGGAACAATATCGAACTGTAATCGCTAATGACTGATCGGGAGCCAACAACCTGTATGCGGTGCGCGGTCGGTTGTGGCTACCAACAGCGCGCCGGCGACGACGGGGAGTTCCTCGACGTTCGAGGCGACGACGACCACCCCACGAACGGGGGCAAGACCTGCAGTCGGGGGGTCCGCGAGACGATCGACCCGAGCGGCGAGCGGGTGACCGAACCGCTGATCCGCCGGGGCGGGACGCTCCGGCCGACCGACTGGGACACCGTTCTCGGGACCGTTTCGGTGCGGATTATCGAGGCGCTCAGGAACGGGAACGACAACGTCGCGGTGCTGGGAAGCGGCCAGCAGACGAACGAGGCGGCGTACGCGCTGGGAAAGCTCGCGCGCGGCGGCTTCGGCACCCGGTACTACGACGCCAACACCACTCTCTGTATGGCCTCGGCGGTGCAGGCGTACGTGCAGGCGTTCGGGAGCGACGCGCCGCCGCCGACGTACGACGACATCCCCGACGCCGAGACCCACGTGATCTGGGGCGCGAATCCGAAGATCGCCCATCCCGTGCTGTATCGCAGGATCGCCGACAGCGCGGGCGGGGACGACGGCGAACTGATCGTCGTCGACCCCGTCGAAAGCGAGACGGCGGCCGACGCCGATCTGCACGTCAGCCCGGAGCCGGGGACGGATCTGGCGCTGGCGCGAGCCGTGCTCGCGCAGGTCGTCGACGACGGCCTCGTCGACCGCGAGTTCATCGAACACCACACCGAGGGGTTCGAGGCCATGGTCGGATCGCTGCCAGACGTCGACGTCGCGGCCGAGACCGCCGGTGTCCCGGTCGAGCGCGTCTCCGAGCTGGCCGCGGCGTTCGACGCTCGGACCCTCGTGTACTGGGGAATGGGGGTCAACCAGAGCGTTCAGGGGACCGGAACCGCCCGCTCGTTGATCGACCTCTGTCTGGCCACCGGCAACCTGGGACCGGGCAGCGGCCCCTTCTCGTTGACCGGACAGGCGAACTCGATGGGGAACCGCGTCTGCGCCTCGAAGTCGTCGTGGCCGGGATACAGACCGTTCGACGACACGGCTCACCGCAAGGCTATCGCCAACGCGTGGGGCGTTCCGCTGAGCCGGCTTCCCGACTCGTCCGGGCCGGGGTTCGTCCGGATCATCGACGAGCTGGCGCGGGACAACGTCGACGTCTGCTGGACGGTGGCGACGAACCCGGTCGCGGGGATGCCCGACGCGAACCACGTCGAGAGCGCCCTCGAAGACACGTTCCTGATCGTCCAAGACGCGTTCCGCTCCGACACCGTCGAGCTGGCGGACGTGGTGTTGCCGGCGGCGACGTGGGGCGAGTCCGAGGGGACGGTGATGAACATGGAGCGGCGTGTCTCACGAGTCTCGGCGGCGCGCGAGCCGCCGGCCGACGTTCGGCAGGACGTGGACATCATCGGCGCGGTCGCCGACCGTGTCGTTTCGGATCTGTTCGATTCGACGCGGCTCGACCCCGAAGCGCTGTTCGACGAGGTCAGCGCCCTGACGCGCGGCACGACGGCCGACCTCTCGGGGATCTCTTACGAGCGGCTGTCCGAGGAGCTGGCCGTCCGGTGGCCCGCCCCGGACGAGACCGGCGAGGGCGGGTACCGGTACTACGACGGGGACGGCGCGGACGCCGAAGACGCCAGGGACGCAACCCCCGACGACGCGGACGGCCGATGGTCGTTCCCGACCGACTCGGGCCGAGCGCGGTTCTCGAACGCGTCTCACCGGGGCGTGCCGGAGCCGATCGACGAGGCGTACCCCCTCACGCTCACCACCGGCCGTCGTCCGGACGCGTACAACACCGGGGTCCGGACTCGGCCTGACGCTGACGACGACGGGAGCGCGACGGCCGCGCGGATGCACCCCGAGACGATCGCCGACAACCTGCGGGCGTTCGACCGGGGAGAGACGGTGATCGAGTCCCGTCGCTCCGCGGTGACGGTCGGGGTCGCGCCCGACGCCCACGTGCCGCCGGGGCTCGTCTGGCTCCCGGTCCACAACCCGGCGGCGAACCGACTCACGCTGTCCGCCGCGGACCCGGAGTCGGCCGAGCCGAACCTCAAGCAGTGCGCGGTCGCGTTGCGTGCCCCGGACCGGACCACCACCGATATCACCGGCAGTTCGGGACAACTGAACGGGACCGGATCCCACTCCTAGGCGGTTCCAAGCCGCCGGTTGCGCTTTCAGCCGTTCTACCGAGGGATCAGCTTCGCCGCCGCCGGGAGTCGAGACCTGACGGCGTTCGACGTCGATCCCGGACCTCCGGCCGCACGGCGGTCGACGGCTACCGATCCACACCGTGTGCCATCTAGTCATATGATCGTGATTAAACAACTAAAACAGATCAGCGAACAGTTCGACAGAAGCCGTTCTTTCGAGAATACCTCAATAAAGTTCTTAATTTTTAATTTCTTTCAAATATGGCCGAATAATCCGCCGTGCGAGTAGTTGTTGAGAATATCTTACTATATCCCACTAGAATGTTAGTATTGTCAACCGATTTGTTTATTAATAGCCAGTATGTGTCGTTGTAACGTGAGAAAGACCATGTTCAAACAATTTGAACCACAAGTGGTGTGCGATTCGGATTCCGATCCCGCCGGATCTTCACCGAGCCGTCCACTCCACCGTGAGAACGTCGTCGATCGGTCGTTCGAGAGCCACGAAACTGCAGACGTTCTCGACCGTTCCGCGGGAGGTGACTCGCGGTGAAGCCGACCGACCTGCTCTACGGCAAGTACCGGAACCTCATTCTCGCGACGGCCATGTTCAACCTCGGATTCGTAATCTGGTTCTCGTTCGCGCCGTTCACCGGCGGTATCGCCGAGGAGTTCGGGCTCTCAGTCCAACAGCTCGGGGTCGTCGCGAGCGCGGCCATCGTCGCCGTCCCCCTCGGTCGCATCGTCATCGGGCCGCTGACGGATCGGTTCGGGGCGAACGTCACGGGCGGCGTCACGCTCGTCGTCGTCGGGACGTTCGCGATCATCAGCGCGTTCTCACAGACGTACGAGGTGTTCACCGCCTCACGGATCGTCGCGTCGCTCTCGGGGATCACGTTCGTCATCGGCATCCAGCACGTCGCCGAGTGGTTCGAGGAGGAGAACCTCGGGACCGCGGAAGGGATCTTCGCCGGAATCGGCAACGCCGGGGCCGGGCTGGGCGCGTACTTCACCCTGCCGCGGATCTTCGGTGAGGGATACGTCGACCCGATATTCGGCTCGGCGTTCCTCGCCACCTCGTCGAACTGGCGGGCGGCGTTCTTCTACACCGGCGCGCTCGCGGTGCTGCTCGGTGTCGTCTACTACGTCTTCGGGGCCGCCGCGAAGAGCGAGGCGAAGCGGGAGGCGACGAAGGCGGGCGTGAGCTGGGAGCAGTGGCGGTTCATCGCGACCCGCTACGGCGCGGTCGTCCTCTCCGTCGCGTACGTGATGTCGTTCGGCCTCGAACTCGCGATGAACGGCTGGCTCGGGACCTACTACCGCGAGGCGTTCGGCCAGGGCGACATCGTGATCGCCGCGTCGTTCGCGGCGACGTTCTCGGTCGCCGCCGGGCTCCTCCGGCCGATCGGCGGGTACGTCAGCGACGTGGTCGCGCGCAACGAGCGGGACATCCTCCCCGTCTTCGAGGGTGAGTACCGCAACCAGTGGACGTTCGCCGCGCTCTCGTTCGTCGTACTGTCGATGTTCGGCATGACGCTCGCCGGGCTGACGGGGAACATCTACGTCGCCGTGGTCGCCGGCTTCCTCGTCGGCACCGGCTGCGCGTTCTCCGAGGGCGCGATCTTCGCGCAAGTGCCCGCGATGTTCCCGGACAACTCCGGATCGGTGGCGGGGATCGTCGGCGGGATCGGAACGGTCGGAGGCGTCGTCTACCCGCTCGCGTTCTCCGCCGCGTTCCTCCCGAACCTCCACGTCGGCTACGCGATCGTCGGCGCGTCGATGATACCGATCTTGGGGCTCGTGGCGTGGGTGTTCCAGCCGAAGATCGCGGAGCGCGCGAACGACGACGGATGGTTCGTCTCCGGCGAGCGGATCGTCGCGACCGGCGACGACGACTGAGTCGCGCGAGGTCTCGCGGCCTTTAAAAATCAGTCCCGACGGTGTCCGAGCGGCTTCTTCTGGTCGACCTCGACCTCGACGTGGATCGAGTCGGGGAAGTCGCGACCGACGACTTCGCGGGCGATGTCGTCCGCGCCGTGGATCTCCATCGAGCGCTTGTACACGTCGTAGTTCCACGGCGAGAACTCGTCGCCGGCGCGGAGCTGTTTGTAAAGTGGAACGCGGACGGTCTCGGCGGGCGTGGCGTGTGGACCCTTACACTCCGCGCCTTTCCGTTCGAGCGTCGATTTGAGGTCTTGGACGGTCTCGGCGAGCACGTCGTGGTCGCCGGACGCGAAAGAGAGTTTCGTGACGAAGGTCATGGCTGGGGCTTGTTCGTTGATGGTGGCCCAAGGAGTAAAAACGCATCTACCGCGAACGGGACGTAAAATCCGATGTCGATCTGCACGTATAAAACACCGGCAGCGGGCGACTAACGGCGCGCAGATCGGTCGAAGAAGGCTGCAACGGCCGATGTGTTTGCGACTCCGACACCCTCTTTAGGGGTGGTCGCTTACCTGACGCTAATGACGGTCGAAGCGACCAGTGCCGGAGCCATCCTCTTCCGCGACACCCGCGGCGAACGGGAGTACTTGCTCCTGAAGAGCCGACCGGGGGACTGGGAGTTCCCCAAGGGCGGGATCGAGGGGGACGAGGAGCTCCAGCAGACGGCGATCAGGGAGGTGTCGGAGGAGGCCGGAATCGAAGATTTCCGGCTGATCGACGGCTTCCGCAAGGAGTACGACTACGTGTTTGAGGCGAACGGCAACACCATCCACAAGACGGTGCACCTGTTCATCGCGCGCTCGTTCGAAGCGAGCGCCGAAATCTCGAACGAACACCGTGACCTGCAGTGGCGCGACTACGATCAGGCGCTCAACACGATCACGCAAACAGGCCCCCGAGAGATCTTAGAGGACGCCCACGACTACCTCGACGAGCGGAAAGACGGGGACACCGGCGAGTACGTCTAAGCGGATACTCTCGTTCCATTCCGCCCCGTTCACTTTTAAACTGCCGCCGACTACCACAACCGTGACTCCGGACGCCGAGTTCGGCTACGAGCTGTTGGTCTGTCGGTACGCCGAGCTGGCGTGGTACCCCGGAGAGGGTCCGCGTCCGGCAGTCGTCGCCCGCCAGCTCGGCACCAAAGAGCGCCGCTGGGACACGGTCGTGATAGAGGTCGATCCGGCGGCGTTCGCAGCCCGCCGTGCGTTCGGCGATCGGACCATCGATTCCGACCTCCTCCACGTGGTTCGCCACGCCCCCGCCGAGTGGGCGTGGTACCGCGACGCGCTCCCGCATCCCGGCTATCCATGGCGCTACGTTCGACAGGCGGTCCACCGCGCTGCCGGCCGCGAGCTGATCGAGAAGCGACGGCGGAACAACCGGATTCAGCTCCGCCGGAAGCGACCGTATCCCGATTGGGTCAAGCGGATCGTCGCGATCGAGAACAAGCCGGATCTCGATCGCTCTGCGGCCGACCGGCTCGCCGACCAACTCGCTCACGACGTCGAAACCTGCCTCGCTGACGAGGCGTGGCTCGCCACCGAGACGACCGGCGAGCGCGTCGAGCCGGCCCTGCTCCGCGAGATGCCCGTCGAGGCCGGCATCCTCGCGACCGATTTCGAGGGAGGCGTCGGCGCCGATGCGGCCGACGTGGCGTGGCATCCGAGCGATCTGGCGCCCGCGGAACACGAGCGCCGCGACCCTGAGACGGTGACCCGCCGGCTGGAGATAGCCGAGCGAGCCTACGGGAAGGGGTGGCGCTCCTTCGCCGACACGATGCGGCCGGACTGCCGACACTTCGAACTTCGCCGCAACGGGCAAGCGCTCGTCCCGTACTGCGCGGCCAAGGAGACGGTCCCGACCGCACGAGAGTGTTCGGGATCCTGTGCGTCGTTCTCGCCCGAACCGCCCCAGTGGCGGACGAAGGGGTGGCCCATCGAGGGCGGCCCCGGGAAGGGGCTCGAACTGGTCCTCGACCGCCGACGAGAGCGAGAGCGCGACCGGGTCGCCGACGGCGACGGCGAGAGCGACTAGGTCGGTCCTACGCCAGCGCCGCCGCCAGCTTCTCGACCGGGTGCGGCGGCTCGGGGGCACCGCCGTCGCGCTCCTTCAGTTGGCTCCGGCAGGAGGCACCGGGAGCAACGACCTCGTCACCGTCGCTCTCGGCGACCTGATCGAAGAGGATCCGGCCGATCGCCTTGCTCATCGAGTAGTGCTCGGCCTCGTAGCCGAACGAGCCCGCCATCCCACAGCAGGAGGAGTCGAGCGGA
This sequence comes from Halorubrum lacusprofundi ATCC 49239, assembly GCF_000022205.1. Taxonomy (NCBI): domain Archaea; kingdom Methanobacteriati; phylum Methanobacteriota; class Halobacteria; order Halobacteriales; family Haloferacaceae; genus Halorubrum; species Halorubrum lacusprofundi. The sequence goes on along the minus strand of NC_012029.1, from coordinate 1,409,267 downwards.
TCGACCCCGTACCCCGCACGTCGGAGCACGCCGACCGCGTGATGGTCCTTCTTCGTCGCCTTCTGGTGGCAGTGCCCGTGATACGTGAGCGATTCGGTGGGCGCGTCGAGGTCGATATCCTCGTCGAGCCGGTGGGCGTCGACGTACTCCATGACGCCGTAGGTGTTCGCCGAGACGGTCGCCACGTCGGCGTCGGGCACGTCGCTGGCGTCGCCGTCGAGCAGGTCGTGGTAGTCGGTCTGCAGCATCACGGCGTCGGTGGGCTCGACGACCACCACGTCCCAGCCGTCGGCCACATCTGGTACGAGCGTCTCCACGGCGTCTCTCGCCGCCGCGCGCGACTCGTCGAGCATCCCCTTCGAGTGCGGGGGGCGCCCGCTCCCGTCCACATCGGGGATTCGGACGTGGCAGTTCGCGGCCTCCAGCACGCGCACCGCGGCCTTCCCCGCACCGGGGTTCGTGTAGGTGGTGTACACGTCGGGGAACAGCAGTACGTCGCGGTCGGCCTCGGCTCGGGGAATCCCCGCGCCGCCGCGGGCCTCGAACCAGTCGGTCAGGCTCTCCGAGCGGAACGTGGGGAGGTCACGCTCCTTCGCGATCCCGAGGGCCTTCTCCATGACGAGGCCGGCGCCGGGGATCTTCCCGGGGAGGTTCGAGAGGGGCGCGAGCGTCGAGCCGATCGGCGCGAGCGATTCGAAGTTGCCGAGCAGTCGGGTCCGCAGGTCGATCCCGTGTTCCTCGTGGTGGGCGTGTTCGACCTCGGCTTTGAGCTTCGCCATGTCGACGCCGCTCGGACAGTCCTTCGTACAGCCCTTACAGCCGACACACAGATCCATCACCTCGGTGACGAACTCGTCGTCGGTCGGGTCGTCGGGGAGTTCGCCGTTCATGGCTCCGCGGAGCATGTTCGCCCGGCCGCGGGTCGCCTGTATCTCTTCTTCGGAGGCGCGATAGGTCGGACACATCACGCCGCCGGTGGTCTCCTGCGGGCCGCGACACCCGCCACAGCCGTGACAGAGCTCGACCATCCCCTGCATCCCGTTGTCGATCGCCCACTCCATCGCGGGGTCGAAGCCGGCGTCGTACTCGTACTCCGAGTCGAACCGGAGGTTCTCGCGCATGTCGTGGTCGCCGCAGACGTTTCCGGGATTGAGCAGCCAGTCGGGGTCGAAGGCGGTCTTGAGGTCGCGGAAGGCGTCCCAGAGGTCGTCGCCGTACAGCTTCCGGTTCCACTGGGTCCGGGCGCGGCCGTCCCCGTGTTCGCCCGACACCGACCCGCCGAGCCGGACCACGGCGTCGGTGACGCGGTCGGCGATGTCGACCATCGCGTCCACGTCGTCCACGTCTTTCGTGTTGATCAGCGGCCGGATGTGGAGTACGCCCGGGCCGGCGTGCGCGTAGAAGGTCGCGAAGGTGTCGTTGTCGTCGAGGATCTCCTGGAACTCGCGGGTGTACTCGGGGAGGTGTTCGGGCGGGATCGCGCAGTCCTCGATGAAGGAGATGTGCTTTTCGTCTGTGGTGCGCGACAGGAGGATCGGGAGTCCGGCCTTGCGCATCTTCCAGAACCGGTCGCGCTTTTCGGGGTCGTGCGCTTCCATCGCGTCGACCGCGCGGCGGGGCTGGCTCGTCGTCTCGGCCGCGCCGTCGCTCGGCTCCGCCATCGTCGCCGGGCGGGCACGGTCGGCCGTCGCACCCACCCGATCCGCGATCAGGTCCGCGACCTTCTGTTTCCCATCCACGTCGCTGTCGGCGTAAAACTCGACGAGGAGGACGGAGTCGGTCCCCTCGGGCAACATCCCCACGACGCCCTCGAACTCGGGCGTGTCGGCCGCGAGGCCGAGGAGCACGTCGTCCATCACCTCGACGGCGGCGGGGTCGTGGTCGAGGATCGGCGCCACATCCTCCATCGCGTCCAGCAGGTCGTCGTAGGTGAGCAGCGCCACCGCCTTCGTCTCTGGAATCTCGACAAGCGAGACGGTCGCTTCCGTGACCGTCGCGAGGGTCCCTTCGCTGCCGGCCATGAGCCGACCGAGGTTGACGACGCCCGCCTCGCCGTACTCGCCGCGGTACTCGGCGAGCAGGCGGTCGAGGTTGTAGCCGGAGACGTTCCGCTTCATCTCCGGGAAGCGCTCGTCGATCGCGCCCGCCTCCTCGTCGAGGATCCGGACGATCTCGGCGTGGATCCGCGGTAGGAGGTCGTCGCTCTCGGCGTCTGCGGACTCTCGTAGCTCCTCGACGGCGACCTCTCCGAAGGTCGTCACCGTCCCGTCGGCTAACACGACCTCCAGCTCCTCGACGTAGTGGTCGGTTTTCCCGTACTTCAGCGAGTGCGACCCGGTGGAGTTGTTGCCGATTGCGCCGCCGATCGCGGACTTGTCGCGCCACGCCGGATCGGGCGCGAACTTCAGCCCGTGGGGCTCGACCGCGGCGTTGAGGTCGCCGACGTACGCCCCCGCCTGCGCTCGGGCGGTCCCCGCCTCCGGATCCGTCGACAGCACCTCGTCCATCGAACCGGTGAGATCGAGGACGACCGCCTCGTTGACGGTCTGGCCCGCGAGCGACGTGCCGCCCCCGCGGGGCAACACCGGAATCCCCTCTTCGTAGCAGTACTCGTGGACCGCCGCCACGTCCGCCGTCGACTCCGGCACCACGACGCCGATCGGTGTGACCTCGTACGCCGAGGCGTCGGTCGCGTACAGCCGCTTCGAGTACTCGTCGAACCGCACGTTGCCATCGACCCGGTCTTCCAGCGCGTCGACGAGGCCCGGGCGCTCTACCGCGCCGCCAGTGTAATCGAAGTCCCCCCCGTCCCGCGGATCCGGATCCGGCGTGTTGGTCGCCATGCGAATCCCTCACGGTCGGACCGTGAAAAACCTCTCCCAGTCGTCGAATCATGAGAACCTGCCTTCCCGGATCGCGGAGGTGAGCCGGACGCGGGGGCAACCGAAAACGTCGCGGGCACCGTCTGACGGGCGTCGTTCGACAACGAACGCTTATTAGGCGCGCTCGTGACCGTATCGAATATGAACGCTGTTCCGGAGGAGATCACGTCTCTCGTCGGTCGCGAGGTGTATTCGAACAACGGCGTCTTCGTCGGCGAGATCGAGGACGTACGCCTCGATCTGGACGCGCAGGCCGTGACCGGGCTCGCGCTCGCGGAGCTCAACCATGAGCTGTTCGCTGGGCGCGTCGACAGGAACACGGGCGTCATCGTCCCGTACCGCTGGGTCCGTGCCGTCGGCGACGTTGTGCTGATAAACGATGTCATCGAACGCCTCGACACCGGGACCGACGAACCCGAGGCCGAGGCGGAAGCAGAAGTCTAGCGGAGGACCGCCAGTCCGAGATCGCTGGGCCGCTCTCGCGGCGTCAGAAGGGAAGCGCGTCCCGCAGGCTCGTTAGGAGCCCACCGCCCTCCCGCCGCTTGCGGTCGAACACTGGGTACAGTGCGTCGAGGAACTCCGTCTTGTTTTCGAACCGGCTCTGTGGCACCTGATCGAGCGCCTCGCCGAGCGTGATCGTCCGCCCTTTGCCGTCGTAGGGAATCTCGCGGTCGCCGAGAGCGTGGCGGACCTCCTCGGCCGTCGCCGGGAACGACACGTCCGCCTTCCCGATCTGTTCGTCGAGCACGGCGATGCCGAACTCGATCGCGTCCGGCTCCGACGATCCGCCGCCGCCGGGTGGGCGTGCTGCCATTGCGGCGTGGTACTCGCTCTGGCCTTTTTAAACCCATGTTCGGCGAGCGGCCGGTGGGCCGCTCCGACCGCTCCGCTCAACGTCGCAGATGCGGTCACTCCGGGAGTGACTCCTCCGGCGGCGCTGCGTCGAGGACCGCCAGCTCGATCCCGTTGCCGGCGCGGTCGAACGCAGCGACCGCGTCGTCGTCGTACGGCGGGACGGCGACGAGCACGACCGCCGCGAGGTCGTCCCTCTTCGACACGCCGAGGAATCCGTTCGGGTGCGAGATGAACCGTGCCCCGCCTCGTCCGGCGGGCGTCCCGATATCGACCCCGAACACCGCGTTCACCGACCCGCCGACCCCCGCGGGTGTGAAATGGGTCACCACCGGCATCGACGGGTCGAGACCGGTGTCTTCGTCGAACTCGCCGGCACGAGTAGCCGAAAGCCGCAGGCTCGTCGCGTCGGGATCGCGCTCGGCGGCTTGGTCGAGCAACACCGTCAACAGGTCGCGCGTGATGTGGATCACGAGCAAACGGGCGCCGACACGGTCAGATCCCGAGCGCCGAGCGCAGGGTCCGCGCGTACAGTCCGGGTGCCTTGCGGCGCGACCCGGAGAGCGCGTCCTCAACGGCGAGGGCGGCCCGCTCGTCCACGCCGACGCCGTGGCCCACGCGCACCCGCTCCGGGTTCAGTCCGGAGAGTGCCTCGATCGGCGGCATCAGCCGGAGCATCGGATGGACGCCGAGGCGCTCACGATCGCCACGGAAGTACGAGGCGGAGCCGAGCGACTCGGGGACGATCAGCGTCTCGCCGTCGAAGAAGCCGACCTCCTGCCACGGGGGGATCATGGAGTCGCGGATCCGAAACGCCTCGAACCCCGAGTCCGCCAGCCGCGAGCCGAACCGCTCGACGGGGGCGTCGATCTCCTCTGCGACACCGGTCATCCAGTCGGCGACGTAGACGGGAACGTCGTGTCGGGTCGCGATCGCTGCGCTGTCGCGCTTGTGACGGTCGAGCCCGACCACGACGCCCGCGACCGTCCCGAGATCCGCCAAGAGGTCGTCGACGCCGGGCGCGTCGACCGGGTCGAACACCCAGACGTCGTCCGTCTCGCTCTCCTCGTTCGGGACCGCGATCGCGTGGCTCGCCCGCTCCATCGCCTCGCCCGGGTACGCGATCCAGCCGACGCCGCGGTCGAAGCGATCGATCTCGTGGAGGTCCGCGTCGCCGTCAGCTTTCAGTTCCATAACACGTATTTAGTCCGGATCCTTTTCAACCCTCTCCGGCGGGACCGCTGAAACGCCGAATTGCTCAAGCCTATCCTGAGAACTCCGACTCGCTCACCCGGACGATCACCGTCTCGTCGACGTCGCGGAGGTCGTACTCGGGCGTCTCGCCCTGCGTTCGCCGAACGTAGAGGGGTTCGACCGGCCGGCCGTCGACGAGCCCGAACACCTTCAGTCGCTGATCGGTCTCCTCGGGGGGGACGGCGCCGTCGCGCACCTCGCGGGCGAGGTCGCGAGAGAGCCACTCGTCGGGGGAGACCGATGGCTCGCGAACGAGCGCCTCGTCGACGAAGCGGACGAGGTACCAGTTGAGGTCATTTAAAAGCGACACCGCCGCGCCGAGGCTTACGGTGTCGACGGCGACGCTGTTCTCGAACGGCTCCTCAATCTCGTAGGTCGCGAGCGCGTCCCGGGCCGTTTCGCGGGACAGCAGCTCGTAGGTGAGATTCACGTCCGGATCGCCGAGGAGACACACCCGCGTCACACGCTACCGGACTCGGCCGCTCCACAAATCGGTTGCGGTCGTTCGTCTCGGCGGTCCAGAAGAGTCGTCGCCGGCTCAGAACGTCGACACGTCGCCGTCGATGACGCTGCGAGTCACGTCGGTGACGTTTGCCAGCTCGCGATCGACGATTTCGAGGACCTTCGGTTCGATGTCTCCGAGCGCGACGCCGTCCTCGGTGACGAGCTGCGCGTCGGCGACGTGGGGCTCGTCGATCGGGCGCCCGATCTGCGAGAGCAGGCGGACCTGCAGGTCGCGGATCCCGTCGACCTCCTCGGTGACGGACTCCGCGATCCGGGTCGACAGGAGGTTGTAGATCTTCCCGATGTGGTTGACGGGGTTCTTCCCGGAGGTCGCCTCCATGGACATGGGCCGGTTCGGAGTGATGAGCCCGTTCGCGCGGTTGCCGCGTCCCACGGACCCGTCGTCGCCCTGCTCCGCGGAGGTGCCGGTGACGGTGAGGTAGACGGAGCCCTCGTCGTAGTCGTCGGCGGTGTTGACGTCGACGTGGACCTCCCGGTCCGTGCGCGACTCGGCCAGTTCGGTGACGAACTCGCGCACGTTCTCGACCGCGTCGTCGTACTCGTCGAGCCCGTCGACGTACCGGTCGACCATCGCGGCCGCGACGGTGATGTCGATCCGGTCGCCCTCGCGTTTGCCCATGATCTTCACGTCCGGCCCGAGCTCGGGATGATCCGCGTGGTAGGTCGTGTTGAGTTCGTGCTCGGCCTCGTAGACGATCGTCTCCGTCTCCGTCAGGGGCGCGTGGCCGACGCCGAAGGAGGTGTCGTTGGCCATCGGCACCTGCTGGGTCTCCTCGCCGAACACGTCTTGGAGGTCGCCCGACCCCTCGCCGAGCTTCACGTCGATGATCACATCGGTACCGTACTCCAGCTCCGGGATCGCCTCAGAGAGGTAGTCGCGGGCGGCCGCGAGCGCGGTCGAGTCGACCGGGAGCTGCTCGCCTTCGTACTCCTTCGTGGCGCGCCCGACGATGAGCACGTAGAGCGGCTCGACGACCTCGCCGCCGCCGTACGCGGGGGCGGCGCGGCCGGCGACCAACTGCGTCTCGTCGGTGTTGTAGTGAAGCACCTTCCCGACGCGGTCCAAGTAGAGCTGCGAGAGCGCCCGCGACACCGACTCCGCGATACCGTCGCAGATCGAATCCGGGTGTCCGATACCCTTCCGCTCGACGATCTCGACCTCCTGGTCCTCGACCGCTCGACGATCGAGGCGGCTAACCTGAATGTTCCGGTCCATTACGTTTCGGTACTTGGCCGGCGGCAGTATAACTTGCGGAAACCTCCCGGGACCGGGTAATGCTCTCTAGTTATCGTTTGGCAGGTATTGCCCTTACCTCGCGGCTACTTCCCCCCTACTTCGCCGCCTCGTAGGCGTCCGCCATCACGTCGAGCGCCTCGCGGAGCTCGCTTTCGTCGGTCGCGTACGAGATCCGAGCGTGGCCGCGCCCGTGCTCGCCGAACGCCTCGCCGGGAACGACGACCACGCCGCGGTCAAGACACTCGTCGACGAACCCCTCGGGCACCCGCGGCATCGCGTAGAACGCTCCCTGCGGCGTCGGGCAGTCGATGCCGATTTCGTCGAAGCCGTCGAGGAGGAGGTCGCGGCGGCGCTCGAAGGAGGCGGTCATCTCGTCGACGACCCCGTGATCGCCCCGCAGCGCAGCCTCAGCGGCGTACTGGGCAGGCGCCGACGCGCAAGCCTGCGCGTACTGGTGGACGCGCAGCATGCGCTCCACGCGCTCCTCGGAGCCGTACACCCATCCGAGCCGCCAGCCAGTCATCGAGAACAGCTTCGAGGCCGAGTTGATCACGACGACGTTGTCGGTCTCGGTGAACTCCATCGGCGAGTAGTGTTCCCCCTCGAAGACGGTGTACTCGTACACCTCGTCGGAGATACAGAGCACGTCGTGCTCGTCGGCGATCCGCGCGAACTCGCGCACGTCTTCCTCGGAGGAGACCGCGCCGGTGGGATTCCCGGGCGAGTTCACCACGAACGCGACGGTGTCGTCGGTGATCGCCGCCTCGATCGCGGCGGGGTCGATCGTGAGGTCGTCGCGCAGCGGGACCGGGACCGGTTCGCCCCCGGTCAGCTTCGTCAACGCGTCGTAGGAGACGAACCCCGGGTCCGGAATCAACACCTCGTCACCGGCGTCGACGTGCGCCTCTAAGGCGATGTGGAGCGCCTCGCTGCCGCCCGCAGTGGCGATCACGTTACTCGGGTCGAGGTCGATCCCCTGATCCGTCCGGTGTTTTTCGGCGATCGCCTCGCGAAGCGACCGAGTGCCCTTATTTTCGGTGTAGGCGTCGGCCTTCCCGGCTTCGATGGCATCGATCGCCGCCTGCCGCGCGTGGTCCGGCGTCGGGAAGTCGGGCTGGCCGAGCCCGAGGTTGATCGCGTCGTCGCCGGCCGCCTCGAACACCTCGCGGATCCCGCTGATGGAGATCCGTTCGACCCTGTCGGAGAAGTTCGGCATACCCGTTCGGGGGCGCTGCCGGGAGTTAGTTCTTGTCACGTCGCGTCCGCTCCCAGACCGGTCGCCGCTCGTCGCGGCCGGGCGGCTGTCGGACCCGCCCGTCCTCGTCGACCGGGAGCGCGAACCGCCCGCGGAGCACGCTGAGCACCTCTTCTGGCGTCGCGCGGAGCAGCGCGTCGTCGACCGCCCGGAGCCGGAGCTGCGGGCGGCCGTCGCCCGCGGGCATCTTGATCGCCTCGATCAGGCCGCGCCGCACGAGGGCTCGCCGGTCGTCGGTGAGGTCCTGTCCAGCGGCGATCCCGACGCCTTCGGCGCTCCCCCCGTCTGCTCCGTCGCCGATCCACCGCCGCAGGTCCCACAGCAGGTGATCGTGGCGCGCCGCCAGCGCGACGAGGAGCGTCCGGTCGGTGACCTCACCGGTCCGTCCGACCGCGCCGTACGGGAGCGCGTCGAGCACCGCCGCCACGTCGTCCGCGAACCTGTCGTCGAGCGTCTCGCAGGCGGCCGCGAGCAGGCGGCTTCGCGCGGGCATATCGACGGTCTCGGGCGTCGCCGCCGCGAACCGCTCGCGCACCGCTCGGCCCGCGGGCGTGACTCGTTTCGGCGCCTCCTCGGTAACGAGTGTTCGATCCTTCTCCGGTCCGACGACCGCGTCGATTCGGTCCGGCGACGCGAACAGAATTCGCTGGACGTCTGGTTCGTCCGCGACCGTCCGAAGCTCGATCGCTCCCTCCGCGACCGCCTCGGCGACCGCGGTGCCGAGGACGAACGCCCGGCCAAGCGCGTCGGCGACGCCCGGCCGACAGGCGACCCGCCATGTTCCTCCCCTTGTGCGCTCTCTCGCGGCGAGTATCGGGGGGAGAAGCGCAAGTGGGACGCCGACGGCGACGATCGCGGACCGACCGGCAAGCGCCGATTCGATCGCGTCGGCTAGCCCGTCATCGGCCTCATCGAGCGCGACGGCGACTTCGGAGGGGTCGTCGCTGTCGGGATTCGAAGTGTCTTCGCCAGCCGTCGGCGGAGCCATACGCTCTGTGGCGGCGGAGTCGGAAAGAACGTTGCGCCGCTGCCGACTACGGCGCCCGGCCGAACACCAGGTACCCGGTGTGGCCGACGCCCGCGGTCGAGGGGCGGGAGCCGCGGTCGGAGAAGTCCATCTCCCGTTGAATCGTTTCGAGCGTCTCGACGCCCTCAAAGCCGGCCTCGCGGGCGGCGAGGGCGGCCTCGCGGGTCCCCTCGACGAACGGGGAGTAGACGGCGAGGTACCCTCCGGGCGCGAGCAGGTCGTCCGCGCGCTCGACGACTTCGGGGGCGTCGCCCGTATCGAGCGTTAACACGTCAAAGGGGTCCTCGTCGGCGAGCGCGTCCAGTTCCTCGGTGAGGTCGCCGGTGCGGACCTCGACGCGGTCTGCCACGCCGGCGGTCACCATGTTCCCGCGGGCGACCTCGGCGAACTCGGAGTCGATCTCGTAGCTGGTCACGTCGGCGCCGGCGCGACCGAGGTATGCTGCGAGGATTCCCGACCCCGTGCCGGCGTCGAGCACGCGATCGCCGCCGGAGGCGCCGGTGTGGCCCATTACGAGCCCCACGTCGCGGGGCATCATCGGCGCGCCGGTGCGTTCGAGGTGGTTGAACAGGTCCGGGCCGCGAAGCTCGCGGACCTCGAAGACGGTGCCGAGATGCGTCTCGACGGTGTCGCCGCCCTCGACGTCTTCGGGGACCTCGAGGACGCCGAGGTCGGTGCCGAACTCCTCGCCCGGCTCTAGCAGGTACTCCCGGTCCTCGTGGACCAGCAGGTACGCGGCGTCGGTCACTCCAGATCCGCGATCGCGGCCGCGAGGTCGCCGTCGGCGTCCTCCAAGGCCTCTCGGGCCGTCGACTTCGGGACCCCAGCGCGCTCGGCGACGAGCGCCACATCCTCGTCGGGGATGGCGTCGGTCACGCCCGCGTCGCGTTCCGTCGCGTCGACCGACCCGTCCCCGCCCTCGACCGCCGAGGGGCTCCCGCCGGCACCGGCGTCGGCGACGGTTTCGGGCGACCCGACGATCTGGTAGGTCTCCTGACCCTGAGCGTCCATCTTGGTCACCTGGGCGTCGTCGAAGACGAGGTCGTCGCCGTCGGCCGTCTCGATGACGACCCGCTCGGCGTCGAGCTCCTCGACGTCGATCCCCATCTGTTTCATCATCTGTTTCATCTTTCGCGGGTTCATGCCGCCTCCTCCGAACATACGCCCGAATTCGGCGGGACGACACAAAAAGGGTGGCGACACGGGCCGAGGAGGTGGCGATCGGGGTCGCTCGCGAGTACTCCCCCCGGCAAACGCGACTACCGCTCCCGGCGAACGCGACCGAGAGAGCGGGTTTCATACGTCCCCGAATTCGAGGTCGGGTATGTATCTCGCCGACCACACGTGGCCGGAACTTGGGGAGGCGCTGTCGGACGAATCCGTTGCGCTCGTTCCGCTCGGCTCCACGGAACAGCACGGCCCGCACCTGCCGCTGGCGACCGACCATCTGATCGCCGAGGCGCTCGCGAGCGCGGCCGCCGAGGAGACGGGCGCCGTCCGCACCCCCACGGTCACCGTCGGCGTCAGCCCGCACCACCGGCAGTTCCCGGGCACGATGTGGGTCGACCCGCCGGAGTTCCGCGACTACGTCGAGGGGTTCACCCGGAACCTCGCGTATCACGGGATCGACCGCGTCGTGTTCGTGAACGCCCACGGCGGTAACGTCCAGCACCTCCGGGAGGTCGGACGCCGGCTCCACGAGGACGAGACGGCCTACGCGATCGAGTGGATGTGGGACGAGTCGATCCCGGAACTCGTCGACGACTTATTCGAGCACAACGGACCCCACGCGGGACCGAAGGAGACCGCGATGATCACCCACATCGCCCCGGAGCTGGTCAAGACGGACCGACTGGAAGACGCTCGCGACGACGGACTCGTCCACCTCGACGAGTCGGACGCGGTGGTCCACGGCGCTCGCACCTACTACGACGCGGTCGATAACTCCGCGAACGGGGCGTTCGGCGACCCGACCGACGTGACTCCCGAGAAAGCGGAGCGCCTGTTCGAGGCCGCAAGCGACCAACTCGTCCAGTTGGTCGAGTGGCTCGACGCCCGCGACCGCGCGGAGCTGTTGCCGAAAGATCGCGTCGAGTAGCGCTCCCTGTCTCCTTTTAAATCACGTCGTCGTGGCCGGGGAGAATCGGATCGAGCGCGGCGTCCAGTTCCGGGCGACGCCCGTCGAGAATCCCGAACCGCTCGTTGCGGCGCCGTTCCAGCCACCGCAGCAGCCGGGCGGCCCAGTCGAGTTTCCGCGCCTTCATCGGGTCCACGTCCGGGTCGTCGAAGTCCCACCCCGGGAACACGAGGCGACCAGCGCCGACGTGGTCCGCGAGGAAGGCGGCGCGGTCGCCGTCGGTGAACCCGCCAAGATTTCGGATCGGGCCAACGGGGGCCGCCTGCGTCGTCGCCAGCGTCGCCTCGTCGGCGAACCGGGGGAGCCACTCGCGGACCGCGGGGATGTTGTCGCCGTGGGCGTGGGCCGCGACCGGGACTCCCTCGTGTGTCAACGCCGCCGCGGTCTCAGGGTTCTTGTCGAGGTCGGTGACCATGCAGTCGACGTCGACGCCGCGGTCGCGGAGGGCGTCGGCGGCGGTGGAGGCGGCGACGACGACATCGGCGTTGCGGGCGATTTCGACTTCGTCGCTGAGGCACGGGGCGGCGCCGGCTATCGCCACGGTCTCGCCGCGCCAGTCGCCGAGCCGGTCGAGGGGGAACGGCGTCGCGATATCGGCCGCGACGTCGCGAGCGCGTTCGTCGGCTGCTCGGTCGAAGCCGAAGTCGGAGAGGATCGCCTCGTAGACGGGTTCAAAGATCTGGAAATTCATTCGTGAGTCCCCGCTGTCGGTGCGGCGATCTTGCAGCGATTGCTACCGCCCGATCGCAGCGGCGGACGGCGCCGCCGCTGGCGGGGTCGTATATGGTATGGGCCGGAGTAGCACAGAGTACCCCTACCCGCGTGCCCCTCCGGCGTCCAGTGAACGGGTTGTCTGCACGACGGCATAAACTTTCTCTTACTTGGAGCCGTCGTCGATCGATTCCAGCGCGGCGTCGAGCGCGTCTGAAACGCCCGAAACGGCCGATCGAACCGCAGACAGCGCGGCTACTGTTCCGACGAGCAGTCCGGATTCGCCATTTGTGGGGGCCCCGCCGTCGGTGGCCGAGGGGGGAACCGCGGTCTCGGCGGCGTCGGAACCGGCGAGGGCGAACGCCGCGCCGACGCCGGGCTCGGCGGTCGCCGCTCGGAGCGCGCCGACGGCCTCGTCGGTGAGCCCGCGTAGCTCGTAGGTGCGAACGGCCGCGTCGCCGGCGACGGACTGGTCGGCGTCCAGCCGGTCGAGGTGGCGCTCGGCCTCCCGAACGGTCGTCACGTCGAGTTCCTCGACGGCGATGTCGCTGGGCCCGTCGTCCGAACGGACCCGATCGCGGGCGAACTCGGCGCCGACGAGTGCCGCGTCCCGCGTCTCGGCCACATCGTGGGTGCGGATCACGTGTGCGCCGCGCTCGACTGCCATCGAGGTGGCGGCGAGCGACACCGGAAGGGCCTCCTCGGTACTCCGTCCCGCGATCGTCTTGAGGAAGCTCTTGCGGTTGATCGAGACGAGCAGCGGGCGACCGTAGCCGCGGAACTCCCGTAGCCGGTGGAACGTCTCGCGGTCGTCGGCGTGGGTTTTTGCCTTCGACCAGCCACCGAACGCGGGGTCGAGGATCGTCTTGTCGGTGAGGCCGTTCATCGACAGCGCTTCGTAGATCTCGTCCACGTCCTCGATGGCACCCGGTCGCTCCAGATCTGGCGGCGAGGCCATCTTCGAGACGGCCGCGTCGTGTTCGCGGCAGACGCGGGGCATCTCGGGATCGGCGAAGCCGCAGATGTCGTTGACCATGTCGAACCCGCGTGCAAGCGCCTCGTCGGCGACCTCGTGGTAGCGGGTCTCGATCGACCAGACGGCGTCGCCCGAGGTCGACTCCAGCGTCTCGATCGCGGTGTCGAGCCGATCCAACTCCTGTTCGGCCGAGAGCACGTCTAAGTCCTTGTTGGCCGATTCGAGCCCGACGTCGACGATGTCGGCGCCCTCGCCGATCAGCTCCTCGTCGACGTACTCGGCGGCCTCGCCCGGGTCGTCGTACACGCTCGGGTCGTACGGCGACTCCGCGGAGACGTTGAGTACGCCCATGATCCGAGGCGGGTGGTCGTCGCCGATCTCGAGCCCCGCGGCGTCCACGTTTCGCATACGCTCACCACGAGCGCGAGCGATATAAACGGGACGAGTGCACGAAGTGGACGAACGGCGCGGGCGGGCGGGACCGCCGATAGATTGGATGACCGAGAGATGACCGGTGGCGGGTCGTCGGACCGGTGGCGGGTCGTCGGACCGGTGGCGGGTCGTCGGACCGGTGGCGGGTCGTCGGACCGGTGGCGGGTCGTCGATCGGTCCGCACTCGCGACGAGACGTGTCAGTGTGAGACATGACGGCAGCAGTCGGGCACGCGTTAATACCGTCCAGCACGGTCGTATTGTATGAACACGAAATCAGAAGATCGATTGCTCGGGCTCGCGTCAGCAGCCCTCGTCACGACGATCGGCGGCGAACTACTCGGGAGTCAACTGCTCATCACGGTCGGCGCTGTCGGGTTCGTCATCTCTCTCCTCGCGCTGTTCGCGGTCATGAGCGTCGTGCTCGCAGTGGGCGTCGCTCGAACGCCGGTGATGAGCGCCCCCGACCCGACGGTCACTGAAAGAGTTCGTTGACATCCTCCCCGCCCTAAAGGGCGAGGATTCCCCAAAGGGAATATTCCGGTTGCGCGTTTTCTCGGTTCTCAAGTACGCTTTCGCGTGGAACGTCAAAGGTAGCCGTCCAGTTGTGACCAAGGACGTGCGTTACAGCGCGTGTAGCCCTGTCAAGGGGGCCTTCCTTCCTGCATACAGCAGGCGTCAACGACGGCTGGCTATTCGACCAGCGAGGTAGCACGGTTCGCGTCAGCCGAACTGCTACGCCGTGCATGGTTCACCCTCCCGTTGTGCGATATTCTCCGATGCGTTCAGGTCAGCATGGCGTCCACGGTCACACTCCGAACACCAAAAGTAGTCACCATCACGGGTTCCCATCGAACCACACGCCGAACATCGCTGGCTGGTATGGTATGCATCGACCTTCTCGACACGGATACTAGCACGTTCGGCTTTGTACGTGATGAACTGTTGGAGTTGGTGGAAATGCCACGAATGGACGCCCGACCATGAACTGTTCTCGCGGATGCCTTTGAGGTCTTGCATCCGAATGACAGGGTTCTCGAATTGTTCCACGAACGTGATGAGGCGACGGGAGAGTTTGTGGTTCAAGTCCTTAATCCGACGCTGTTCTCACGGTTGCGTGCGCGAAGCGCAACCCGCTTCTGATAGCGAATCGCGTAGGGAATGATATTTGCGTCGAACGTACTTCGCCTCACCACCAGACACCAGCATGGACTCACCTGTATCGTAGGCAGTCACCGCAAGGATATGTCGTTCACCAATATCAACACCGATGGGCGTCTCACCCGACGTGTCAGTGTCATATTCGATATTGAATGAACAGTACCAGTCGTCCCCGCGACGGTACACTTGAAGACGTGTCTTCTTTGCGTCACCCTCAACCAGCCTGTCTACGGGGTCGGCAATGTCGTCGTACACTTCGATAGGAGTGTACCACCATTGGGAGACACACGGGAAGCCGACGACGACTGTGCCGTTCTCGGTCGTGTCGATCTCCCAGTTCTGGTTGTTGACGGCGAATGGTTGACTCTCTCGGTAGCAAACCTCTCCATCCTTGTTGTGGTTGGATTTTGCCTCTCGGATGGCTTGGTTCTGGATGGCCGAGTAGAGTGCATTGTCGGTACTGGCTGTGGTCACGGACTTCCCGAAGTCGACGTTCTCCCATCCGTCGATACAGAATTGCTTGGAATCACGGTAGAGACGAGTGCCCTGTTGCCATTCTTTCCGCCGTGAGAGGGATGGGTTGTGGAACTTCGCGGTGACAGACACCGTGATCATTACATGTGTAATAATCTATACTTACTCAAGTGTCTGTTGGAATATCAGGCCGTGCTATCGTCGGTGGGTTGTGTCATTGACTGTCGGATTCATCCCCGCTGAAGCGCGAGGCTTTCTCCTCGATTCTCCGTAATCGGAGTCACAGATCGAACGCAAGCGTATCGCCGACCTCGATCCCGTTGCGGTCGGTCCACTTATACGGGACTTCGAGCACGTACTGACCCGAGCCCGGATACCGCTGCTCGCTCCCGTCCTCGTTCGGCCCCGGTTCCGGCGCGTTGTGGATCCGAGTGATCGTTCCCTCGGCGTCGGCGTAGATGATGTCGATCCCGAAGTCCATCTCGCGCATGACGAACCGCAGCGAGTCTCGCGGCTCTGAGAAGACGAACAGCATCCCGGCGTTTTCCGGGAGCGAAGTCGCATCACTCAGGCCGAGATAGCGCTTCTCCCTCGTATCCGCGATCGCGGCCCGAACCGCACCCAAATCGTCGTCCTCGGGACTCCGAACCGTGACCGTGGCCGCGTCGTAGTCGGCGTACGTCCCGGAGGGCCAGTCGGTCGGGAGGTCGTCAGTGCCGGTGTCGTTCCGGCCGCCCTCGCCGTCCTCTCCCCCATCGTCCTCCGTAGGGGCGCTCCCGCCGCACCCCGCGAGCCCGCCGATCGACGCGACACCTATCGCCGCGAGGACTCCCCGTCGTCGCATTGGCGGTGGTACGGGCTGCATCCGTATATGCCTCGCGAACGGGGTGCTCGTCCCCGGAAGGACGCGCTTTTATCTGCGCCTCGCGTAGCCTCGCGCATGGCGAAAGTGAGCGTCGGCCTCCGCGGATGGCGGTTCGACGAGGAGGAGATATTCACCGACGACGAGGAGCTGAAACCCCTCGACGAGATCCCCGAGGAGCCACGGGAGCGCCTCGTCAGGCTCGTCGGTCTCGTCGAGGAGCCCTGCGATGTCTGTTACCTCGAACACGGCGAGGCCGAGGTCCACCGCTGTAATCAGGCCGAGATCGTCTACGGCGAGCCCAACGGAGAGGTGCTACTCTGTCCCGAACACGAGCCGGATCTGATCTACTGGTTCCGCGAGGAGGGCGGTAGCGAGCACGCCGGCGACCTCGACTTCGGCGACCGCTTTCACGAGTGGGTCGCCGCGGGCAACGAGGCTCCGGATGGGTACGCCCCGGTCGAGCACGTCGAGGAGGACCCCGATGGGCTCCCGGACCTGCCGGACCAGCAGGACATCCAGGAGCGCGTCGAGCAGGGCTTCGAGGGCGACCGGATCGACATCCTCGAACTCGCCGGAGAGAGCGACGACAAGGAGGAGGACGCAGCGGACAAACTGAGCGAGGACGACCTCGCGGAGTCCGGTGTCGATCTCTCGACTGACTACCCGTCGAACCGATGAGCGGAGTCGACGAGGGCGACGAAACCGACCGCACCGAGGACCCGACCCACGCCGGCACCGACGCCGACGCCGGAGCCAACACCGACCCCGACCCGCAGACCCGCCGCAAGCCGGTCGTGGTCGTCGTCGAGCCGGAGACACCCGGCAACGTCGGCACCATCGCCCGAGCGATGAAGAACTTCGGCCTCTCGGACCTCAAGCTGGTCGATCCGCCGGAGCTGAAGGAGGACGGCGAGGCGTACGGCTTCGCGGGTCACGCCCGCGAGGACGTGCTCCCGAACGCCGACGAGGTGACCTTCGACGAGATCGTGGCGAACTACCACACGGTCGGCACCACCGCGATCACCGGCGAGGACGACCAGAGCCACGAGCGGTTCCCCTTCAAGACGCCCGTCGAACTTCGGGAGTCGCTGAAGACCGTGGACGCACCGACGGCGATCGTCTTCGGCCGAGAGGGGCGCGGGCTCAACAACGAGGAGCTCTCGCAGCTCGACGAGGTGTGCTCGATCCCGGCCGACGACGACTACCCCGTCTTGAACCTCGGGCAGGCCGCGACCGTGCTCCTCTACGAGCTTCGCGATCTCACTGTCGACGAGACGCAGTTGCCCGACACCGCGGTCACTCGCGCACCCGAGCCCGACGTGGAGCGCTTCCACGAGTTCTTCGGCGACTTCCTCGAGGCCACCGGCCAGCGCGAACACCACCGCGACAAGAACGCGCTGTTGGTGCGCCGGCTACTCGGGCGCGCGCACCCGACCGAACGCGAGATTCACTCGCTGCTCGGCACGTTCCGCAAGGCCAACGTGAAGCTGGAACACGCCGACCACCTCGCGGCGAAGTACGACGAACCCGTCTACCCCCGAGAGTGACCGTGGACGGAGACCTCCTCGACGGCAACTCCTTTGACGGTGACATCTGGGCCGGCGTCCGAGACGTGTCGCCGCTGCTGCTCGGGATCGTCCCGTTCGGACTCGTCGCCGGCATCGCCGCCGTCAACGCCGGGCTCGGACTGGCCGAGGCGGTCGGAATGTCCGTGATCGTGTTCGCGGGGGCCTCTCAACTCGCCGCGATCGAGCTGATCGGATCGAACGCGCCGCTCGCGGTCGTGGTCGGCACCGCGGTCGTGATCAACGTCCGGATGGTGATGTACTCGGCCTCCATCGCACCGCACTTCGCGGACTACGGTCGCAGGCTCCGGGCGGGACTCGCGTACGTGCTCACCGATCAGGCGTACGCGCTCTCGGTCGCGGAGTTCGAGCGGAACCCGGAGCGGAGCCGGTGGCGATACTACCTCGGCGCGGCCGCGACGCTGTGGGTCGTCTGGCAGATCGCGACGGTGGTCGGCGTCGTCGTCGGCGCTAGCGTCCCCGACGCGTGGGGGCTGACATTTGCGGTCCCGCTGGTGTTCCTCGCGCTCCTCGTTCCCGCGATGAAGGACCGGCCGACCACCGCCGCGGCCGTTGCCGGCGGTACCATCGCGGTCGTCGCCGCCGGGCTCCCCCTGAATCTCGGCCTGCTCACGGGGGCAGTCTCCGGAATCCTCGTCGGCCTGCTAACGGAGGTGTTCGGCGAGTGACGGGCGGATCCCCACTTCCCATCGGCGGCTCGCTCGAAGTCTGGCTCGCCATCGTCCTCATCGGGATCGCGACGTACGGGTTCCGGCTCTCCTTCATCCACCTGTTCGGGCGGATCGACGAGGTGCCCACCCGGATCAAGCGCCCGCTCCGATACGTTCCGCCGGCGGTACTCGCGGCGCTCGTGTTCCCCGATCTGGTGACGATCCGACCCTCGGTCGCCGCCACGCTCGTCGACGAACGGCTGATCGCGGGCGTCGTCGCCGGCGCGGTCGCATGGCGCACGGAGAACGTGATGGCGACCATCGCGAGCGGGATGGTCACGCTGTGGCTGTTCCGGTTCGTCGTGTTCGCCTGAGGTCGGTGACTTTTCGGTTTCTCCCGTCGGCTCACGCGATCCGGTCGTCGTACCGGCGCGCGAGTAGGAACGCGACGACCGCACAAACGACGCCGAACGGAAGGGCTGTGCCGACGCTCACGAAACTGCGAGCCGGCGGCACGGCGTACGAGACCGCGGCGGCGCCGAGCAGCGCGTAGCCGAACGCGGCGGTTCCGAGGAGCGGCGGCCGAGTCCCCGGAGAGTGCCAGAGGCGAGCCCACGTCGCGATCCCCGCCGCGGCGCCCGCGATGAGCCCGACCGGGAGCCCGACGATCGCGGAAAACGCGATCCGAGCCGCGAGGAGGTCGGTGAGAAGCGCGGCGACGGCGAGAAACGTCGTGAGCGCGACGCCGAGCGCCGCGACCGGACGGGCGTTCATGCGGATGCGATCGTCGGCTCGCTACTTAAAAGAGCGTGCGGCCGCTCACGAGACGACTGCTCTGGCGATGGCCTCCCTCACGAAACGAACTTCAGCAGGTCGTCGCGGTTGTGCTCGTGGAAGCGGGTCCGAAGACACTCCTCTAACGCCTCGATGTCGCCTCGCTTCGCGCAGATCGGGGCGATCTGGTCAGACCACTGCTGCCACGGCGGGTACAGCCCGAGGCGATCACAGATCTCGTCGAGCCGCTCGTCGAGGTCGTCGATCTTGTCGGTCTTGTTGACGGCGACGATGGGCTCGACGCCCACGTCCTCTAAGAAGCCGAACATCTCCACGTCGTGGGGGATGTTCCCGCGCTCGGCGTGGCGGTCGATGATGTCGACGGCGGCTTTCCCGTCCATCACGACGACGCCCGCCAGAATCGAGTCGGCGTTCTCCTCTAGATAGCGGACGATGTTCGTTTTGATCGCCTCGCGGTGCTCCTCTTCGACGCCAGACATGAACCCGAACCCGGGCAGGTCCGTGAACATGAAGCTCTCGCTGGCCCAGTCGAAGTGGTTCGGTTGGCGGGTGACTCCGGGCTTGCCGCCGGTCGAGAAGTCGTGGCCCGTCAGCTCGCGCATCAGCGTGGACTTGCCGACGTTCGAGCGCCCCACGAGGACGACCTCGGCGTCGCGGTCCGGCCGGTCTTCGAACATACCCGTACGTGGGCGGCTGAACGGTTTAAAAGGCGCGTCGTCGGTCTCGGATGCGTTCCCGACGGAGAGCGGATGCGCACCGGCCGGGCGGCGACGGTGGACGCTGCTGAATAGATTCTCGACTGGTCTGTCGGTCGAGGACCAAACCAGTCGCTACGTCAAACGGATATCCCATCTCAAACATGTATAATGTAAATTATGTAGGCGCTCTATAATTATGTACTCTGGCATAGTGTGGGTCACTGTACCATGGTTCTCCCGACGAGGACTCGGAACCGTCGTATCGGCCCGACGAAGCCGACAAAAACTCGTGTCGACGCCCCGGAACGCGTGCGGCGAGGGTTGCGATCGTCCGTCGAGGGCCGCTCGTCTCCGTCGTCCGTCCCGGATCGCTCGGGGGTAGGCGCATGACGGGAGCCGAGACGTTCGGCGCCATCTCCCTGGTTCCGCCGCTTCTGGCGATCGTTCTCGCGATCGTGACGCGGAAACCGATCCTCTCGCTGTTCTTGGGGATCTGGTCCGGCGGCGTGATCTTCACGACGAGCCACGGCGTGGCGCAGACGCTGGACTGGCTCGTCTCCTCGATCGGCGAGAGCACATTCAACGCGAAGATCATGCTGATCGTGTTGTTCCTCGGCGCCGGCGTGGCGCTCATCTGGCGGCTCGGCGGGGCGAACGCCATCGCCAACACGGTGACCTCCAGCCTCGACACCCAACGGAAGGTCGGCGGGGCGACGTGGCTCTTCGGCATGCTGTGGTTCTTCGATGACTACTCCAACACGGCGATCGTCGGCACCACGATGCGAGAGATATCCGACGAGGTGCAGATCTCTCGCGAGAAGCTCGCGTACATGATCGACTCGACGGCCGCTCCCGTCGCGACGTTCGGCATCTCGAGTTGGGTCGCGTACCAACTGAGCATGATCCGAGAGGGGTACAGCGCCGCGGGCGTCTCCGTCGAGGCCGGCGAGGTTCCCGGCGCGTTCGCGCTGTTCTTACAGAGTATCCCGTTTAACATGTACTGCCTGTTTGCGGTCGTGATGGTCGGAATCATCGTGTTCTCCGGGCGTGACTTCGGCGAGATGCTCGACGCCGAGCACCGCTCCGCGACGGAGGGGAAGCTCCTGCGGGACGGGGCGATTCCGATGCAAAGCGCCGAAGACAGCCTCGGAGAGGTGCTCACCGACTCGCCGCAGCTCCGGTACTTCGCTGTGCCGACCCTCTCGCTGATGGCGGTCGTGGTCGGCGGCGCGGCCTACACGGGACTTGGGGGCTCGGAGCCCGGCGCGTCGGTGTTCGAAATCGCCGGCAACGCCGCGTTCGTCGACGCGCTCCTGTGGGGAACGTTCACTATGGTCGCCGTCGCGCTCGTCATGGGCGTCGGGAGCGGCATCGCCAACCTCGACGAGGCGATGGAGACCGTGATCGACGGCTTCAGCATGATGCTCACCGCGCTCACGATCCTCGTGATGGCGTGGACGATCGGCTCCGTCACCACCGCGCTCGGCACGGGTATCTACGTCACGAACATCGCGGAGAACTTCGTGACGCCGACGCTGCTCCCGGTCGTCGTGCTGGTGGCGTCCGCGTTCATCGCGTTCTCGACGGGCACCTCTTGGGGAACGATGGCGATCGTCACGCCGATCGCGGTCCCGCTGGCGTGGAGCGTTGGCGGCGCCACGCCGGCACTGCTCCCCGTCGCGATCGGGACCGTGTTCAGCGGCGCCATCTTCGGTGACCACTGCTCACCCATCTCCGACACGACGATCCTCTCGTCGACGTTCACCGGTGCCGACCACATCGATCACGTCCGCACCCAGATGTACTACGCCACGACGGTGCTGGTGGTGGCCGCTTCGCTGCTGACGGTGTGGGGCGCCACCCGGATAACGCCGCTGGTGCTGCTCCCGGTTGGCGTGGTGATGCTCGGCGGTCTGGTGTACGTACTCTCCGAGTTCGACGCGAACCGGAAGGACGTGGAGGCGACCCGCACGGTTCGAGTCGGAAACCGGTCGGCCACCGACGACGACTGAGCCTGCGGTCGACCCGAGCGTGCGGCAGACCGTCGACGAGGTCGTGCGGCCCAAACGGGGAGGACCTCCCCGTTGCGGTCCAGCGTTCTCTCGAACGCGCACGTGGACGACTGACCGGTTCATAACCGCGTTCGGAGGATTGACCGATTCAAAAAAACGTCGTAGCGACGGCCGGGTCGGTGCCGTCGCTTCCCGGACACCCGATTAGACCGCTGAACCGGCGTCGTCGTCGACGACGTCGCCGGCGCCGCGGACCGAACCGGAATCGATCCGGTCGTTCACGCTCGCGAACGCCGATCCGAACATCCGGAACACCGCGACCTGCCCGTAGAACTGGACGAAGGGGACGAGCAAGAGACCGACGACGGTGACGGCCAGCACCGCGGTGGCGATCCACGTGATCACCGCCACGACGATGGGCATGAGTACCGCGACGAGGTATTCGGTGCTGAACAGCACCGGCTTCAGCAGGTCAGGGTCGAACGCGGCGCCGATCTCGTCGCGGGCCGCGTACGCCGACAGCGCGGCGGGAACGGCGTAGTAGATGAGGAACAGCACGGGGATAAACGCCAGCGTGAGCAGCACGCCGACCACACCGATGAACGCGCCGGCGTCGCCGCCGATCGCACCGCTCGTCCCGCCCACGACCGCGACGACGATGGCGTACAGAACTACCGGAATCACCGTGTACGCGATCGTGATCACCGATCCGATTACCCCCTTCATCAGGAGGTCACCCCAGTCGTCGAACTCCGGCGGCACGTCCTCGCCGTCGATCGTCTGTTCGAGCACGCGAACGAGGTACCCGACGATGACGAACGCCGGGAGGAGGAGTACCGAGAGGAACCCCAACACGCCGCCGATGATTATCCGTCCGATCCAGTCGCCGCGTATCGGGTACGAGAGTCCGTCTTCCAACATACGTCGAATCAACACCGATCTGATATATAAACGCGACGGTAGATCCCGAGCAATCGACAGACGGGACGGACCGAGCCGTGACGGGAGACGTTCTCTTCTCGGGGTCGCGTTCGGGGCTTACTTGGGGTCCCCGACCGTCTCTTTCGCATGGACAAACAGGCCGTCCGCGAGACCGTCTGGGACGCGTTCGAGGAGCGCGGCGAGGCCCGGTTTCCGTTCCCACCCCACGACCGAATCCCGAACTTCGCGGGCGCCGACGCGGCGTGCGACCGCCTAACTGACACCGACGCGTGGGCGTCGGCGTCGACGCTGAAGTGCAATCCGGACGCGCCGCAGCTCCCCGTGCGACGCGCCGCGCTCAGGGACGGAAAAACGGTGTACGTCGCGCAGCCGCGGCTCCGCGACGCCGACCCGTTCCTCCGGATCGACCCCGCCGATCTCGTCGACGTCGGGTCCGTCGACTCCGAATCCGCCGATGTCGACGCCGACGGCCCGACCGTCGACGACGCCACCACCGTCTCGGGCATCTCGACGCACGGCACGCCCGTCGCTCCCGAGGACGTGCCGCACGTCGACCTCGTGGTCGCCGGCTCCGTGGGCGTCACGACCGACGGCGCCCGAATCGGGAAGGGTGAGGGGTACAGCGACCTCGAGTGGGGCGTACTCAGCGAACTCGGCGCCGTCGACAGAGAGGCGCAAAGCGCCTCTGGCAGCGAGGGACAGAGTCCCTCGGGCAACCGGGCTTCGCCCGGTGACAGTCGGGCGAAGCCCGACGACGGCGCGACCACTGTCGCGACCACGGTCCACGAGCTGTCGGTCCTCGACGGGCCTGAGTCGCCGATCGCGGATCCCGCCGAGCTTCCCGCGCCCGACGCTCACGACGTGCCGCTCGACTTGGTAGTGACTCCCGAGCGAACGATTCGGACCGAGACGCCCTACGCGCGTCCGGAGGGGATCGACTGGGACGCGCTCGACGACGACAAACTGGCCGCGATTCCGGTGTTGGCCGAGCGCGCGCCGGGGAGAAAGTGAAGCGGGTCGGCGCTCAACCGGCCGCCCCGGTTCAGTCCGCCCGCGGCGCCGGCGCCGATCGCTCCGTCCGGTGGTCGGCGACGTGACCGCACTCGGGGCAAACGATGGTGCGCTCGCTGCCGTCGCTGACGACGAGCCACCCCTCGGAGACGGGGTTCTCGAAGCTGCACTGCGCACAGAACAGGACCGACTTCCCGCGGGAGGACCGGGGACCGCTGGCGTCTGCGTTCATACCTCCTCTCAGTATCCGGAGGTATAAGGGTCTTTTTCGACCTGATCGTTCGGTATGATCCGCATTGGCACGGATATATCGTTTAAAAATCGGGTGAGAACAGATCAAGCGTTTCGATATTCTGGAACAACCTGATCGCTACCGGCCTCGATCGCTCCAGTTCCGGACGTTCCTATCGAGCGAGCGGCATGTTGTAGCTCGTCTCCTCGTCCATCACTAGCTCC
This sequence comes from Halorubrum lacusprofundi ATCC 49239, assembly GCF_000022205.1. NCBI lineage: Archaea > Methanobacteriati > Methanobacteriota > Halobacteria > Halobacteriales > Haloferacaceae > Halorubrum > Halorubrum lacusprofundi. The sequence continues at coordinate 1,385,330 of NC_012029.1, read as the reverse complement.
CACGTCGCCTCGCACTCGCAGGACACCTGCTCGAAGACGCTCGGATCCTGTCGCTTGTCGAAATCCTTGATCGCGGTCTGGACGCGGTCATCGCACTCGCCGCAGTTGTGCGCGCCGCGATCGGAGCCGTGCCCGACCGGGTCGGAGACGACGATGGCGTCGACATCGGCGGTTTCTTTGAGGACGTGCGCGACCGACCAGAGCCACGGCGGGCGGTAGCCGCCCTTGAAGAACAGCTCGTCGACCATCGTGTAGCGCTGGACGTTCGTCGGGTTCATCGAGACGGTGTGACACCCGTCCACGTCGCCACACCGACGGATGGAGTCGATCATGTCGGCGGCGGCTTCGGGCTCCGCGAGGAAGGGCGGCTTCATCAGGAGGTACGCCTTGATCCCCACGTCGGCGTCGAAGGTGTCGTCGGCCGCGGCCGCCTCCGCGCAGGCGTCCTCGAAGTCGGAAAAGTCGAAGTACTTGTTCACGCAGTCGTGGCGGACGCGGTCGGTCGCGGTCTCCAGCCCGACCGCCACGTCGGTCGCGATCCCGTGGTCGGCGAAGTCGCCGATCTTCTCCTGACTCACGAAGTCCGGCAGCGACTCGACGACGATCCGGTTCCGGTCCGCGAACGTCTCCGCGATCGCTTGCCGGGTCTCCGCGGGAACCTCCCTCTCGTCGAGGAACGAGCCGGAGGTGTAGATCTTGATCAGCTCGGCGGGGGCATCCGCGTTCTCGGTCTCGTGATCGAGACAGACCTCGATCTGGTTCATCAGGTCCTCGTGGGCGACGCTGCCGCCCTCCACGGACTCGGCGACGTAGCCGCACATCGTGCAGCCGCCGGCGCGGGCCCAGCGGCACCCGCCGGTGTTGAGGATGATCGTGAGCGAGTTCACCACCCCGTCGGGCGTGTTGTCCTCGTCGATCCACACCCGGGTGGGCTGGGTCGGGTCGTACGTCTCCGAGCGCTCGGCGCGGATGTCGCGCATCACGGCGTTGTGCGCGTCCATCCCGCGCCCCTGCTCGTACGCGTCGGGGCTCGGCGTGCTCATTACCGGAAAAAGCGGCCGAGCGCGTAAAGCCGTGTCGTCATCGTGGGCGGCGCTCGGCGGTCGCAACGATCGCCCCGATCGCGTTGACCGCGACGACGGCGACTAGACCGACGACCGCCCCGATCGCGTTGACCGCGGCGTCGCTCCACGCGAACGACCGCCACGGGATCGGCGCCTGCAGAAGTTCGATCCCGAACCCGAATGCGACCGCCGCGCCGACGGCGAGGAAGAGCCCCCGTCGGCCTCGACCGATCACGCGGCTCGCGAGGACTGCCAGAATCGCGTAGCCGACGAGGTGGAGGGGTCGGTGAGCCCGACGTCGAGGGGGAGCGCGTCGACGATCTCGACGCCTGTGCCGCCACCCGTGTCGCTTGTGCCGCCGACGCGTTTGCCACCGGTACCATCGGAGACGACCCACGACACCGGGATCAGCGACGCGACGAGGAGCGCGAGCGCGAACGCGGCGACGCCGTTCCACCGGCCGCTCCGATCGACACGATCGCTTCGATCGGCGTGGTCGTCGCGGTCGGCTTCGCGGTCGGTCCCGATCACACACGCCTGTTCACGGCCCGCAAAGTTATCGGTCACGAAGCGAGCACGTCGGGGCTCACGTCCTGCCGCACCGAAACCGCTCGGCAGTACGGCCGCCGGTTCAGGCGTTCGAACGTCATGCGAACACCGTCGTGTCGGCTATTTTTGCCCGGATTTTCACTCCCGCCGCTTATATATCGTGACGGCGACCGCCGGTCGTCAATGTAACCGATACTTGTTTCGCGAAGAGGTGAACAACTAACACACTGTGGTCCCTCTATAATGAACGAGCATTACATGACTGAAATGGGTGGCTACAGAGACCGAGTTGCACAGGTCGATCTCGGGGACGGAGCGGTCGACTACCGAGGAATCGACGAGGAGGACGCGGAGAAGTACATCGGCGCGCGCGGGCTTGGCGTCAAGTACGTCTTCGACGCCGGCCCGGACGTCGATCCGCTGGGGCCGGACAACCGACTCGCGTTCATGACGGGCCCCCTCACGGGGACCCAGACCGTGATGAGCGGTCGGATCGCGCTGGTGACGAAGTCACCGCTGACGGGGACGGTCACCGATTCGCACCACGGCGGCTGGTCCGGAGCACGGCTCAAATGGGCCGGGCTCGACGGACTCCTGCTGGACGGCGAGAGCGACGAGCCGGTGTATCTGCTCGTCGAGGACGGCGACGTCGAGGTACGCGACGCCTCCCACCTCTGGGGGCAGGGCGTCCACGACACGATCGACCAGATCGGTGAAGAGGTCGACGGGAAGGTCGGTCGAAACGTCTCCGTGATGGCGATCGGACAGGGAGGCGAGAACGAGGTTCGCTACGGCTGCGTCATCAACGAAGACGACCGCGCGTCGGGCCGCGGCGGCACGGGTGCCGTGATGGGCTCGAAGAACGTGAAGGCGGTCGTCGTGAAGAGCGGCACCGACATGCCGAAGCCCGCCGATCCGGAGACGTTCCAGGAGGGCTACCAGCAGGCGATGGAGGTCATTCGCGAGTCCGACGTGACCGCGCCCAACGAGGGTGGGCTCTCGATGTACGGTACCAACGTCCTGATGAACGCGACCGAGGAAATGGATGGGCTCCCGGCGAAGAACGCGAAGTACACCTCGACGGAGGCGTACCGCGACGCGGAGGGCGTCGACACTGACGCCGAGCGCGTCTCCGGCGAGAACGTCCGCGAGAACATCCTCGTCGACGAGCCGACGTGTCACTCCTGTCCGGTCGCGTGTAAGAAAGAGGTCGAGGTCGACGTCACCCACAAGGGCGATGAGATGAACGTCCGCACGGAGTCGTACGAGTACGAGTCCGCGTGGGCGCTCGGCCCGAACTCCGGGCACTCCGACCGCGACGAGATCGCGCTGATGCTCCAGCGCTGTAACGACCTCGGCATCGACACCATCGAGGCCGGCAACATGATGGCGATGGCGATGGAGATGAGCGAAGAAGGCAAACTCGACGGCGTCGGCCACCTCGACTGGGGCGACTCCGAGACGATGATCGACCTCATCGAGGAGATCGGTCACCGATCGTCGGACCTCGGCGACCTCCTCGCGGAAGGGCCCGAGCGCATCGCCGACGCGAAGGATGCTCACGGCAACAAGCTCTCCGTGAAGGGCCAGACGATGGCCGCCTACGACCCGCGCTGCATGAAGGGCATGGGGATCGCGTACGCGACCTCCAACCGCGGTGCCTGCCACCTGCGCGGCTACACGCCGGCCGCCGAGATCCTCGGCATTCCGGAGAAGGTCGATCCGTACGAGTGGGAGGGTAAGGGCGAGCTCACCGCCACCTTCCAGAACCTACACGCCGTCTCCGACTCCTTCGACATCTGCAAGTTCAGCGCGTTCGCGGAGGGGATCGAAGAGTACGTGCTCCAGTACAACGGCATGACCGGTCGCGACGTCACCGAGGACGAGCTGTTCGAGGCCGGCGAGCGCGTGTACAACCTCGAACGCTACTACAACAACCTCGTCGGCTTCGACGGCGCGGACGACACGCTGCCGAACCGCTTCATCGACGGGCACCCGGACGCCATCCCCGGCACGGGCGCCAGCGAGGGCGAGCTCGCAGAGCTCGACGAGATGAAGGCGGAGTACTACGAGACCCGCGGCTGGGTCGACGGCGTCGTCCCGGACGAGAAGCTCGAGGCGCTCGGCATCGACATCGGCCCCGGTACCGGTGTCTCCGCCGGCGACTCCGCAGCCCCCGCCGACGACTGAACGCTCACTGCCCGCAGTCGGATTTTTTTGGACCGCAACCAGTATTACGGAGCCGCGCGCACCGCCTGCGTATGTCCCCGAATCCGGCTCCCCGTTCGCTGTCCCATCGATCGCTGTCTGGCCAGTCTCAGTCCCGTCGATCCCCGTCTGGCCAGTCTCAGTCCCGTCGATCCCCGTCTGGCCAGTCCCGTCGATCCCTCCTCGGCACGGTGTGTGCCGCCGCGGCGAGCGGGTTTGCTGGCTGCGCGGATCTCCCCGGCTCGGAAGAACTCGCGCACGAGGTCGAGATTTATAACCGCCGAGACACCGCCCACACGCTCTCAGTCCGGATCGAGAACGCCGACGCCGACGCACTGTACCGCCGGACCTTCGAGATCGACGGCGACCGCGTCCGAGAGGGGACCGAGCCGTTCACCGGGACGCCGACGGCGGTCGTCGTGACGGTCGACGACCGCGATCCGATCGAGCGCGAGTGGCCGAACCCGAACTGCGAGGAGCAGGGAACCCGATCGGCGGGCGGCGTCGACGTGTACCTCCTCCCCGACGGTGGGGTGGGACTGGAGCCGACCTGCGACACGATCTACGCGGAGTAGCGCCGGCCATTTTTAAGTGATGCGCGCCGGTAGCGCTGCGTATGACGCACGACCCGCTCTCTCCCTCCGAAGCCCTCCGAACACCGGTCGGGGCGACGGTGGCCGTCGTCTCCTTCCTCGCGTTCGTGTACTCGCTCGTGATCGTCGCGCAGATCCTCCTCGGTGTTATCGTTGCCGTCGGGCTGTCGGTCGGCCTGTACCTCAGCTACCGGTTGTTCGCCGCGCTTGACGCGCTCGCCGACGCGGCTCAGCGGATCGCCGACACCCGAGAGCGCGAGGCCGACGAGGCGTCGCAATCGTCGGCCCGGATCACAGAACGCGAGCGGTAGCGAGAGTGTCCCGTAAATTGGTCCGCCTCCCACCTAGAACTCGAAGCCGACGGCGTCGCGATCGGGCCTGATCGGGCTCATCGGGTACGGCGGCGACGACTCGGGGTCGTTGAACTCGCGGGGAGCCACGTCGTTCGGCCCGTCGGGGTAGAAGAGCGCGGCGAGCGTCTGGATCGCGGTCCGCCCACTGGCGAGTTCGAACTGGCCGCCGCCGTACAGTTCGATGCCGCGCTCCTCGCAGTACGCTATCGTCTCGAACAGCGATTCGAGAGTACCGAATCTGGATGGTTTGATGTTACACCACCCCGGCTCGACCGGGAGCGATTCGAGGCTCTCGACGCCGTCGATCGGGTAGTCGAAGGAGAGCCGGTCGGCCTGCGGCTCGACGAGTGGTCGGGTCTCGGGCGTGAAGGCGGCGTCCTCCACGATTTCGGCCGGGAACGCGGCGAACACGTCGCGGTACAGTTCCGGGTCGGCCTCGACATCGACGTCGGTACCCTCGTACCAGCCCTTCAGATCGAGGATCCGTACCGCGCCGGTCTCTCTAAGGGTTGTGAACGCTTCTTCCGGCCAGTCGGGCGTCGGATCGAGCTTGAACTCCAACTCGTCGTCGAGCGCGAGCAGTTCCTCGACGCGGTCCGTCGTCGGTGGCTCCCCCAGTCGCGTCGAGACGACGAACCGGACCGGCTCGGGCTCGCGACCGAGGCACTCGCCGAGCGATTCCCCGCGCTGGCGGAGCGCGAGGTCGAGGGCGGCGCTCTCGACCGCCCACCGGCGGTAGTTGCGGAAGTACGCCTGTTCCGGCGGCTTGTGCGCGAACAGGTCGATCTCGTCGAGACGCGCCGACAGTTCGTCGATGGTCCACTCGCCCTCGACGTCGATCGGGTCGGTCCCGACGAGCGCGGCGTGGTCCTCGGTCTCGTAGGTCACGTCTTCGCCGCGGCCGATGACGCCGTCGCCGGCCAGGCGGAACTCGGTGGTCGTCCGATCGAACCCGCTGGTCGTTTTCTCGGTGTACCGGCGGCGCTCCACCGACTCGATCGTCATCGGTAGGTCCGAAATCTGCTCGTACGCGCTCATGGCGCACCTGACGGTCCGTGGGAACTTAAACGGAAGACGCAGTCGACGGGGCTGCGATCAGGCGCCATCGCCGCGATCGAGCCGGATTTGGAGCGTGGCGACCCGCGTCGCGAGCGCCCAGAACAGCGGGATCACGGTGAGCGCGACGGCGCCGGCCGCCGCGACCTGCAACACGGTCGTCGTGAACCACGGCTCGGTATCGAGGTAGGGGATCGATGTGTGGGTCACCTCGCCGATCACGGGGACGAAGTAGTCCATCAGCAGGTCGACCGTGTACCACGCGGTCGCGATCCCGACCGCCTTCAGCGGGAAGTCGGTGATCCGGTGGAGGACGAACGCCTGCACGACCATCCCGAGGTGACTCACGAGGAGGAACGCGTACATCGCGGGCCCCGAGTTCGCGAGGAACGCCGGGTAGAAGACGACGAGCACGTACGGGGTCCAGAGCCCGAGCTTGACGTTTCCGAAGAAGGCGAGCGTCGCGAGCGTGTCGCTCGACCGGCCGAGGGCCCATGCCGCGAGCGCCAGCGCGATCAGCAGCGTCGCGCCCGGGCTGTCGGGGATGAACGCCCACATCTCGACCGGAAGCTCGCGGAACTGGAACCGGTAGTACCAGAAGCCGAACGCGGTACCGAGGAGGTTGATGGCGACGATGACCCAAACGAACCGGAAGGCGATATCCTCCAGCGCCTTCGGGAGCGGGGCGAGCCACCGCGGCAGCGACTCGCGGTCCGGCGGGTCGCGGCCGAGCGCATCGACGATGTTCATACGGTCGGCTCACCCCGCCCGGTCAAAGCCGTGGCGGTCGCGGGGCGGTGAGGTGGACGACTGCAGACGGACGGACTCGAAGCACCGGACGAAAAGGGCTATGGGTCCCCGGCGGAAAGACGACGGTATGCGCCCGCGAACGCTGCTCGCGCTGCTCCTCGTCGTCCCCCTCGTGGACGCGCTGTTCCTGATCGTCGTCGCGACGCGGCTGGGATGGGCGATCACGGTCGCGCTCGTCGTGTTGACGGCCGTCCTCGGGATGCTTCTCCTCCGCGCCGAGGGGCGCGCGACGCTCGCACGGGTCCAGCGAAAGCTGGCTCGCGGCGAGCCCCCGACCGATGAACTGCTCGACGGCGGCCTCCTTATCGCCGCCGGCGCGTTCCTGCTCACGCCGGGACTCGTCACCGACGCGGTCGGGTTCCTGCTCGCGCTCCCGCTCTCGCGGGTCCCGATCCGCATGGCTCTCAAGAAGTACGTCGTGATCCCGTACCTCGACAGCGAGACCAACGGGTTCACCACCGGAAACGTGTATATCGGCGGATTCCCCGGGAACGGCGACGGCGACGGAAACGGCGCCGGTGCCGGATTCACGATGGGCGGCGGATTCGGTGGCGGCAACTTCGGTAACGGTGACGGGTTCGGCAGCGATGACGAAGTCGCCGGCGGGAACTCCCCCGGTGACGATTCCGACGGCGACCGCTTCGACGACGCGGACCACGCGGACGATGTCGTCGACGTGGACTTCACGGTCGAAGACGAGGAGACGGACCGGAGCGACTGAGGCTCCGCCTTCTACGCGCTCTCGCCTCACCGTGAGTCGCTTCCGACGCGATCCGTTACCGACTCGATCTGTTTCTGAGGCAACCGAAAACCGACTGACGGCGGGCGAATCGCGAAAGGAAACCCTTAAAATCCTACCAGCGCAACGAATAAATGCGCTCACCTGGGCCAATAGCTCAGTCAGGTTGAGCGCTCGGCTGATAACCGGGAGGTCCACGGTTCAAATCCGTGTTGGCCCACCTACTGCGCGCACGGCCTCTGGCCGTGCGGGATTGGTGGGCTGGGACTCCCCAGCCACCCAATTTCGGTATTCTACACCTCAAGAGGCACCGCTAGCGTGTCTTGTCCGGGCAAGAAGTAAGCCAGTAATCACCACCGTCCCCCGATCTGCGTTAGCCGAGGTGGTGTCGACGTGATGTTGCTCCGATCTCACAGTAGCCGGAGCAACTGCCTCCAGTGTGACGCCCACCTCCCGCCGGGATTCGGTCGGGTTCACGGCGACGCCGACGATCGCGCCCACCGTTGCCCCGAGTGTGGCTCGTGGGTGCGGATCTGTGAGGGAAGCGCGGCCGGGAAGGACGTTCCGACGCCGGACCCGCAGACGAGCCCCGCCCGCAACGCCGGCGAGCCGTGGAACGGAGGGCTGTCAGGACGACGCCGTTCGTTCGGGCTTCCGAGCTGTACGATCCGACCCACGACCCACGCGCCCACGTCGTTGACGCCGCCCACCTTCGTTGAAAGCATGACGCCGAACAGAGGGGATTGGCGTGAACGACGATCCGGCGACGATCGATCGACACCTGGTGATCGTTCGTCTTCGAGAGCAAACCGATCTCACTTTCGACGAGATCGGCAAGATCGCCGGCTGCTCGCGGCCCTACTGCGTTCAAACCTACTTGCTGGGTGATACCGATGCGTGATCGGTACGGAGAGGCCGCCGCGATCTTCACGAGCCACAGCGTGCTCGACGCGACCCCGTGGGATCCGACGCGGATGTATTTACGATCCGCGATCTATGCACTTCGCCGTGGATGACGGGCGCGGAAGGTGCATCAAATCGGGCGGGCTTTCGAGCCGCTTGGTGCCTCCCGCCGTCGTCAACGGTGGGACTATAAGAGCAGAGCTGAGTCAGTCGGTCGAGATCGACGGAATCGCGCCCCCGTGCATACGGAGGGTAATGAATGAGCCGTCGTATCAGCCTCAAACTCACCGACGACCGCGAGCACCAGATCGAAAAGGCGAGCGAGATCGTGTCGAGCGGCCCCGAAGACGATCCGCCGATGAGCGTGGTGATCGATGTCGCGCTCGCTCACCTAATTCAATCAGAAGAGAATATTCACGACGCTCGTGAGGAGTTAGATCCGGCCACAATTCAGCAGTTCAATACCGATATAATAGGGCTGAGATACCGAACTCAAGTGACGAGCCGTTGGCGTTGAAAAAACGTTTGTTACTGATCTAGTTAGTTGTTAGCGTAGTCTGGAAGACTGCATTTCCACTCGGTTCGTGGATTAGGCTGACATCGATTGAATGAGAGCCACTGTAATCATTGCCGGTGAGATCCGTGAAGGTACCCGAAACCCCCGTTTGCCATGGATCTGTAATGCTAGTGTTATCTGCGACAGTTCCGTATCTTTGCCCATCCACGGCAACTATAATGTTACTGGGGTCAAGTGCTTGGCCGCCAGTTTTGGTAACATCGAACGTCAGACCGTTGGTAGATCCCGACACGTTGTCCGTCGAGAATGATGCCTGCGGTGCACTGTCGCCTAACTGGTCGCCAAGACCGAGGACGAACGTCCCGATGACGGCGGCCAGAATCACGGTGATTGCGACCATGAGTATGACTCCGATAACGGGACTCACTGCACGGTCGTCCGAATTGAACAGGTTGCTTGGTTTCATAGTTTGAACCCAGCGCTCCACCGATGAAACGGGCTCTCCGTTCCGATCGGTTAGCTGGTTATTGTTCACTAAGTAGGACTGGCTTATGTAGTTACTGGCATGAATATCAGCGGTGAAAATTAGGTGCACAAGGTCAAATCCGCTGATGTATAATGAGTGATAATGCAACCCACGGCTCAGGCCCTCGCCCGGACCTACAGCGATCGCGTGTATCCGGACCCGTGGGAGAAGGTCCTCGACCACCGTCGCGTCCTCGACTATGCCGCCGAGCATCCGAACGCCGGTCGAGTGCGCGTCGGCAACGCCCTCGACCTCCCAAACGAACGCATCCGTGGGTGGCTCGAAGACATGATCCCCGACCCGGTCCGAGCGATCAACACGGCGATCGATCACGGCTGGCTCGATCCCGACCCTGACAGCGAGACCGCCGCCGCGCTCGTCGAGCTGCTCGCGCACGTCCTCGCGGGCGGGAGCATCGCCGCGAAGAGCTACGTCCCCGCAGTGACGCCGGGTGAACGGGTGAGCGCGGCGGAGATCCGCCGCGCCTTCGAGCGCGTCGGCGTCGAGACCCGCACTCGCAACGACGACAATTCCGGCCGCGCGACCGAGATCGTGCCCACCTGCAACGGGACGATCCTCGGTCGGTGTCTCGTCACGATGGGTGCTCCGACCGGCGTGAAGACGACGCTCGACCGGATCCCAGCGGTCGTATGGGAGGTGCCGCGCCCGGTCCGGCGGTCGTTCGCGCAGATCTACATCCGTCACCGTGGGCTGAACTACAAGGGGAAATCGACGACCCGAGTCCAAGTCGACCGCCCGGGTTCCTTCATCGAGGAGCTACAGGACGTGCTCGCCGACGTGCTCGACGAGCGGGTTACCGCGTCGGACACCGGGATCACGATCTCGGCTGACGCCGCGCGAGAGCTCGGCGTCGAGTAACCGCTCCGTCTGGGCTAGATGGAACGGTCTTGGTCAAAGCCTCAACACTCACTTGCGACCAGGGTCACGCGCTGTTCAGGTCGCCGCCGTCGACGACGATGGACTCTGCAGTGACGTACGACGCGAGGTCACTAGCGAGGAATCCGCAGACGCCAGCGACGTCTTCAGGCTTACCGAACCGGCGGAGAGGAATCGTCTGCTTGAGTTGTTCGCCCTCTTCAGTCCCCACGGTCGGTGAATCCTCGGTCGTCATCGCAGTCTCGATCACACCCGGGTGGACTACGTTTACCCTGAGCCCATCGGGGCCGAGTTCGCTCGCCAGGGCGTAAGTAAACAGACGAACGCCACCTTTCGACGTCGAGTACGACGTGATACCACCGTACCCTTGCATCCCGGCGACGCTCGACATGTTGATGATACTTCCACCGTCTCCTTGCTCGATCATCTCGATGGCCGCGGCTTTCGAGCCGTGGAAGACGCCGCTGAGGTTGACGTCCATGAGCGTCTGGTACTCGTCGAATCGAGCTCAACGAGAGGTGTTTGTGGCCCGACGATCCCCGCGTTGTTCACCATCACGTCGATCCCACCGAACTCCTCGGCTGCCTCGACTGCTGTGACGCAGTCGTCGTAGCTCGTCACGTCACACTCGACAAACGTCGCATCACCGCCTTGGTCGTTGATTCGTTCGTGTGTGGGCTCTCCGCCTTCCCGAGGCTCGGACCGTATGTCTGCCACCACAACCGCCGCACCGTGGTCGGAGAATAGCTCGGCGATCGCTCGTCCGACCCCGCTCGCTGTTCCCGTGATAACTGCCGTCTTGTCTGTTAGTAGCGCCACGATCCTATACTTCACGCTCAATTGACAAATTCTTATGGTAGCATGGCACACGAACTACGCGAAGTCATCATCTCATGCACGCGAAAGCCGGTACAGCGCGTACATGGATGCTCCGATGACGGGGACGAAAAATGCGATCGACGGCCACACGATTCGGTTCGGTCGCCACGCAGCGTCGACGCGATGGAGTACCCACGAGTCGAGGAACACCCCGACGGGGAACACGAGCAGCCAGAAGAGCGACGTGAACATGACCGCGTTCCCGATCGTCTCCGAGAACTCGCCAGGATTCATCAGTACGAGGATCCACCAGACCCAGAGTCCGATCCCGATTGCGACGACTCCAAAGCCGACCGAAAACGGTGCGGGGCTGTCGCGGTCGACGTCCTCAACGGACCCGAAGATCAACGAGCCGAGGCTGATCGTCGACTGGCCGGGAACGGTTCCGTCCTCGTCCATCTCGTCGGGCGACCAGCGGTTGAGGGTGTCAGAGACGTGTGAGTCCGAACAGCCCACCGCGTTCGCAATCTCGGTGTTCTGCCAGTTCGGATTCGCACCTTTCTTATAGAGAATCGCCTGCTGGGTGGGGGTGAGTTGCTTCCGATCGTCGCTCACGCCCGACACCCGGTTTCAAGAGATTGACTTTCTCGTGTGCTAAGAACAATGCTGGCGGTCCCTGTCCCGCCACCTGTTGTGTGCATGTACACTGGAAGCACGAAGCATCCATTTTTAAACTACCGCTTGCCTGTGGCGCACTGCGCTCGCACGCCACCCGTTGGCAATGACTCCTCCCCCGTTAAACTCGACTTCACCACCTCGTCCTCAAGCGTTCACTTCTATGCCCGCAAGCTCGCCCGCGAGGTACTCGGCGATCGACACGTCTGCCTCCTCGACGAACCGCGCGACCTCCTCGCCGTCTGCGGTCTCGACGACGACGGTCGGGATCAGTTCGATCTCGTACTCGTCGACGCCCTCGCCCTCCTTGCCGTTCGGTCCCTTCGTCACCGGGAAGTCTTCGATCCGGTCGTCGGGGACGCCGGCCGCGGCGAGCGCCGCGCCGAACGCCGGGAGCTGTCGCTGACAGTCGCCACACCAGTCGCCGCCCCACACCTTGAATCGGTAGTCGTCGGCCGCGAGCGCGTCGAGTACGGCCGGGTCGAACTCGGTGGCGTCGGCGGCGTCGGGATCGAGCGTTTCGAGTGTCATACCCGATCGTACGCCGGCGACGCTTGTAAACGCCGCGTCGGTGGCAACCACTGGGCAGGCTCCCGCCGAACGCGGCTTGCCGGAGTCCGTCGGGCATTTGAGTGGCGCACCCCTGGGTCGTCCATGGACGAGGACGTGTTGGACACGCTCGGCTCGCCGCTCGTGCGGGTCGACGCTCCGACCGAGACGACGGTGGCGGCGAAAGTCGAGTCGCGCAATCCGGGCGGCTCCGCGAAGGACCGCCCGGCGCTGTACATGGTCGAGGCCGCCGAGGAGGCCGGCGACCTGACGCCCGGCGACGGGATCGTCGAGCCCACCTCCGGCAACACGGGGATCGGGCTGGCGATGGTCGGCGCGGTGAAGGGGTACGACGTGACGCTGGTGATGCCCGAGGGCAAGTCGATCGAACGCCGGCGGCTCATGCACGCGTACGGCGCCGACGTGGAGCTCGTCGACGGCGACATCTCCGAGGCCAAGGACCGCGCCGACGCGCTCGAACGCGACGCGGGGATGGTCCAGCTCCGCCAGTTCGAGAATCCCGCTAACCCGCAGGCCCACTACGAGACAACCGGACCGGAGATCCTCGATCAGGTGGACGACCGCACCGTCGACGCCTTCGTCGCGGGCGTCGGCACCGGCGGCACCCTTACCGGAATCGGGCGCCGGCTCCGCGAGGCGTTCCCCGACGTGCGGATCGACGCGGTCGAGCCGAGCGACAACGCCGTCCTCTCCGGCGGCGAGCCCGGAATCGACGATTTCCAGGGGATGGGACCGGGGTTCGTCTCGCCGAACCTCGACACGGACCTGCTCGACCACGTCCATACCGTCGACATCGAGGACGCCGAGGCCGAGTGCCGCCGGCTCGCGCGCGAGGAAGGACTGCTCGTCGGCCAGTCCTCCGGTGCCTCCAACCTCGCGGCCAAAAACGCCGCCGCCGAGCTCCGTGAGTCGGATACGTTCGTCGGTGACGAGCCGCTCGTCGTCACCGTCTTCTGGGACAGCGGCGAGCGCTACCTCACCGCCGGCACCTTCGACGAGTAGGCGGCCGGCGCTCCCCCACGAACCGCCCGCGAGCCGCCACCGACTCGCCTGCGACCCGAACGTTGAGTACCGTCGCGTCCTCAGTTCGACCGTGAGCACGCACGCCGCAGCCTCCGACGACGACCCTGACGGGTCGGCCGCCGAGCCGCCTGCCCGTCGGTTCGACGGCCCGTGGCTCCTCGTCCTCGCCGTTGCCACCGGCGGGTGGACCGTCCTCTACGCGATCGACTGGGCGTTGCTCTCGGCCGGCACCCCGGCGGGCGCCGCCGTGGGGTTCGCACACGGCTACCTCCTCGCGCCGCTCGCGACCGCCGCAATTCTGCTCGACGCGCTCTCGCTCGCCGAGCGGGGGATCGCCGACTTCGGCCTTTTTAAATGGCTGTACGCGGTCGTCGCACTGATCGCCCCGCCGGTCGCGATCGTCTACTACGCGCACCGCGAGTGGCTGAAACCGGGCGATCCGTCCCTGCTCGGAGGCCCTCCATGACGGACGACGCCGCGGTCGGCACGGTCCGGAGCCTCGTCACTGCCCCCGAGAGCGGCGCACCGCCCGAACTGCGGGACGCCGTCGAGATCCGTCCCGGAGGGGTCGCGGGCGATCGCTACCAGCTCGGCGAGGGGACCTTCCAGCTCGACGCCTGCGCGGTCACGCTCGTCGCCGTGGAGGCGCTCGACGCGGTGCGCGAGGAGACCGGAATCGACGTCTCCGACGGTCGCCATCGACGGAACGTCGTCGTGGAGGGGTTCGGAACGGGCCTAGACGAGTTGCTGGATGCGACCGTCGCGGTCGGCGACGCGCTCCTCCGGCCGACCCGCCGGCGACCGCCCTGCGCGCACGTCGAGTCGCTGGCGGGCGAAGAAGGACTCGCGTCTGCGCTGACAGAGCGCGGTGGGCTCTGCTGTGACGTGATCGAACCCGGCCGCGTCGCGGTCGGCAACCGAGTCGCGATTCGCGATGCCGACCCCCGGACCGCGGGCGCCGCGATCGCGGACCGGCTGCGGGCGCGCGCATCCGACGACCACCACCGCTCCGATTCGCACGGAGAGTGACCGCCGCTCGCGGTGATGTCCGGAACCGAAAGCGTTGAGCCCAGACCGGACCGACAAGTCGCCAGTGACGGTCGGATGAGCTGGCAGTACCGCCACACGGTGCTGTCGCTGTGTATGCTCGCGTTCCTGGTGACGTACTTCGCTCGGCTGGCGATCAGCCCCGTCGTCCCGCTGATCGTCGACGACTTCACGGTGTCGAACACCGCGATCGGGGTCGCGCTCTCCGGGATGTGGCTGGCGTACGGCGCCGCCCAGTTCCCGAGCGGCGTGCTCGCGGACCGGTACGGCGAGCGGCGCGTCATCCTCGTCGCCGTCGGCGGGACGACGGCGATGAGCGTCGTGCTCGCGCTCGCGCCCGTGTTCCCCGCGTTCGTGCTGGCGGCGGTGTGTCTCGGGCTCGTCGCCGGGCTCCACTACGCGGTGGCGACGACGCTGCTCTCCCGGACCTTCGACGACATCGGGACGGCGTTCGGGCTTCACTCCGTGGGCGGGCCGCTCGCCGGGCTCGTGGCGCCCGTCGCCGCCGCGTGGGTCGGGTTCCGGTACGGCTGGCGCCCCGCGGTCGCGCTGGCCGCACTGGTCGGCGCGCCGGTGTTCCTGCTGTTCGCGTGGCGTGTCCGCCCGACTGAGCCCCGGCGTCCCGACCAGCCGATGCGGGAGCGGTTCGCGCTCGCGCCACTCGTCGAACTCCTCTCGCGCCCGAGCGTCCTCCTCCCGTTGTTCGTCGCGATGGTCGGCACGTACGTGGTGCAGGGCGTGATGTCGTTTCTCCCGACGTTCCTCGTCGAGTTCCGCGGATACTCGCCGTCGGTCGCTGCCGGCGTCTTCTCCGCGTTCTTCGTCGTCCGCGCCGTCGCGCAGGTGGGGCTCGGGCGCCTCTCCGACCGCGCGGGCCGCGACGTCACTATCGGCGCGGCGATGCTCGCAGGCGCGGTCGGCACCGCCGCCTTCGTTCTCGGTCCCGGGACCGCCGGCGTCGCGGTCGCGGTGCTACTGGCCGGCTCCGGCGCGAGCTTCTTTTCGGCGATCGATCCGCGGTTCATGGACGCGCTTAGCGACGCAGAGCGCGGCGCCGGGTTCGGGCTCATCCGGACGGTTTACACCGTGATCGGTTCCGCGGGCTCCGTCGGCGTCGGGCTCGCGGCGGACCTGTTCGGCTGGGGCGTCTCCTTCGCGATTCTGGCGGTGCTGTTCGGAGTCACGTTCGCCGTGCTCGTGGTGAACTGGGCGCTCGGGACGGGGTACTGACGCGACGCGGGAACAGGATGACGCGGCGCGCGATTCCCGCCGACCCAAAACTACGAGTCGATCCGGAACGAACTCGGAGTGTGTACGATTACCACGTTCACACGAACTACTCGGACGGCGCGTTCCTCAGCCGGATGGTGGACGCCGCCACCGACGCGGGACTCGACGGAGTGGGGATCACCGACCACTGCAACGTCTCTCCCGATCCGGCCGCAGAGCGGTTCAAGCGGACGTTCGGCTTCAATCTCGATCTGACCTACGAGCGACGGCGCGAGGCGATCGAGCGGCTCCGCGCGGACCCCGACGTCGGAATCGACGTGTTCGACGCCGTGGAGATGGACTACGACCCCGACCACGAGGCGGCGATCGCCGACTTCCTCGCCGAGGCGGGGTTCGACTACGCGATCGGGAGCGTTCACGAACTCGACGGTGCGAACGTCCACACGCGCTCGCACTTCGCCGACAAGCCGGCCTCGGAGCGGCGGGCGCTCGTCGACCGATACTTCGAGAAGCTGGTCGCGCTGATCGATTCCGAGCTGTTCGCGATCGCCGCGCATCCGGATTTGGTCGAGCGTAACCCGCATCTCCGCGGATTCGCGACCGCGGACCACTATGCGGCGGTCGCCGAGGCCTTCCGTGACTCGCGGACCATCCCGGAGATCAACGCCGGGCGCCTGCTCGACGACTACGGGGAGTTCCATCCGGCGCCCGCCTTCCTCAGTCGGCTCGTCGACGCCGGCGTCCGGGTGAGCGTCGGTACCGACAGCCACGAGCCGGGCGTCATCGCGCCCCGTATCGACGAGATCGAGGCCGAAATGGACCGTCGCGGGCTCGACCCCGTCCGGCTGGACAAACTCGCCGAGGACTAATCGGAGCGCAGGCGGTCTCGCTTTGGGACCGGTCGATCAGTGGACTGTGCGGTCGTCGTCGATGTCGATGTCTTCGATCGGATCGGCGTTGCCGAAGTCGGGCGTTGGGCCGTCCCCCGGCGTCGCCCACTCGACCGCGTTCCGGAGCACCTGCCGCACGTCGTCGTCGTGGTAGATCGGGTACGTCTCGTGGCCGGGGCGGAAGTAGAACACCCGGCCGTTGCCGCGACGGTAACAGCAGCCGGACCGGAACACCTCGCCGCCGGCGAACCAGGAGTTGAACACGAGCGTGTCCGGCGCGGGGATATCGAACCGCTCGCCGTACATCTCCGTCTCCTCCAGTTCGATGTACTCGCCGATCCCGTCGGCGATCGGGTGGCTCGGCTCGACGGCCCACAGCCGCTCGGTCTCGGCGGCCTCCCGCCACTTGAGCGAGCAGCTGGTGCCCATCAGCCGCTTAAAAATCTTCGAGTAGTGCGCGGAGTGGAGCACCAAGAGGCCCATCCCGTCGAGGACGCGCTCGCGGACGCGCTCGACGACCTCGTCGCGCACCTCGTCGTGGGCCGCGTGGCCCCACCACGTGAGCACGTCGGTGTCGTCTAACACCGCCTCGATGAGCCCGTGATCCGGCCCCTCGTCGAGGGTCGCAGTGCGGACCTCGTGGCCGGCCTCGCGGAGGGCGTCCGCGATGACCGCGTGGATCCCGTCGGGGTACACGTCGGCGACCGCGTCGTTCTCTTGTTCGTGGCGGTACTCGTTCCAGACCGTGACGCGTGCCATGCGTCCGCTCCCCGCCGGACCGACTTGGGCGGATCGTATTCGGGGCGGATCGGTACCGTCGGCTGTCGATGCGTAGCTAGCTATCTGGTCTTGGTGACCCTCTCAGGAACTGACTGGGATCGCGTGCGAATGATCTTCGGACAGATGCGGGTACTCTGCTACGAGGAGGCAGCAGACCCAAGGAGATATACAACCAGCGATCGTACGTGGGTTGATGACACAACTCACACAAATGATCATCCGCGCTGACGAAACTGGAACACTCGAACTCGTCTGTGAACGGTCAACGGCAGATCAGACCGAACCCGACGTCCGTGCGTTCTTCGGGAAGAATGAGTTTGGTCTCCTCGTTGACGGTCTTGAGCCCAACGAACGGGTGGCACTCCTCTTCGAGGGAGATTTGAAAGAACTGCCAGACTCTACCAAGATCGAACCACCCAACACGTAGTACACGT